>JANOZT010000138.1:0-49631 GCA_031429515.1 Sphingobacteriia bacterium | reverse complement strand
ACCTGAAGCTGGGGGTGCAACTATAAAAACAAATAAATTGGGGGCAACTAAATCTTTACTATATTTTCCTTTTACATTTGAAAAACATCCACTTAGGACTCCTATAGCACTCAATAAAACCACATCTTTTTCTCTAGGATTATCAAAATTGCCTACACATTCACTTAGTAAATTAGGTAACCTTTCGTATACCTCTATTGGTATAACTGGAGTTTCACTTAACTCCTTTTCATCTCTCTCTCTCATACACTTTGTTTAATTTTTAAAATAATTCCTTGACTTTTTTCTACTTTTCTCATCGAACGCATCTTCGATAGAGCCTCATCACATATTTCATTGATTGACATTTGTTTACCAGAATCGATGTAATCAATTAAATCTTGTCTTTTAAAATAAACCTTACCGCCTGAAGGTTTATAAACAGGAATAATCCTGCTTGCAGACATTTTCTGAATTTTAGACTTACTAACTAGTAGAAACCTAGCAGCATCTTCCATCGACAAGTAACACATGTTACTGTCATTATAATTAATAAATTTAATATTATTATCGCCAACCTCATTTTGGCGAGGGGATATCTCTTTTCCCATAACATTTATTTTGCGATGAATCAAAACAGCAAAAAGCTAAATTGACTACATCATCCTTCCAGTTTTTCTTATCTGGTTGGGGTTAATAAAATTGTTTCTGAGAAATGGAGGAGGAATTTCGTTCGGTTCCCATTTATTTGTAAAAAATAAATTTGTTATCCGCATTAAGAACTCGGTAAGATCAAGAACTCGGTTACCCTTATTGGTAACTGCAAATTTCTGCTAACATTTCAATACTTACATGATATCAGGTATACTGAATACTTTATACTATCCTGTATACTACTTTCTGAACCTTCATACTTGGGTGGTAAGCCCATTTTTGTTACCGTATTTTTAATTCGATGTAAAATTAATAATGTTTTTCAATAAATCAAGTAAAAAAAAAGATAGTCATTAATTATGAAGCTAAATGCAACAGAATGCAACAGAATAAATAAATTGATAGAATAATAATTTTTTAATATTTACTAGATGGTAATATTTAGAATGAGTAAAACAATAAATTCTTTCTTTATTAGGAAAAATCAGTAAGCATTGCTGAAAATTCATTTTTAACTAAGTCACCAAAATCACCCAAATAACTATCAGTAACAGCAACCGAAGAGTGCCCTAAACTATCTTTTATATATTGGGTTGAAGCTCCTTTACGCATTAACCTAGTTGCAAAGGAATGTCTAGCTACATAAGTCCCAATTTTAGTATCAATGCCTAAATCCTTCCTTATTTCTTCCATTCCTTCATTTACCTGCTTGATAAATTTCTGCGTCCTGTTTTTAATTGTTGTAGGAGAAAGGTTAGTTTCAAGAATAGGAAACAGATAGAAGTTGTTCTTATTAGTACACTTCCATCGATTAATGATTTCTAATGCCTTTTGGTGAAGTGGTACTTTAATTGGGCGAAGATCTCGTTTTTTAGTCCTGATTGTTTTTTGTCTATTAAAGTATAAAAATGTTTTTTCTACATTCTCCTTCTTCAAATGAAGGATATCAGTCATGTTCATACCATTACACAAATAACTCAAAATCCAGAAATCATATGCTTTTGCTTGGGATGCAGTTTTGGGATCGTGTTTTAAAAGAATTTCAAGTTGGTCATCATTCAATGCTTTTTTAATGTTCCTTGACGATGGAATTTCGAATTTCTTAAATGGGTATTGTTCTTGTTTTACTAATCCAGCAGCAATTGCCCTATTAAAAATTGCACGCAGCTGCCTTAAATAAATTCCAACAGTTGAAGGCGACTTACCCTGCTTACTCATAAATCCTTCATACTTCGTCAAGAATTCAGGTGTTATATCCCGAAAAGTAAGTTTAGACTGAAACTGTAAAAGTGAATTTATTGTGGTCTTATAAGATGTCTTTGTACCAATCCGACCTTGGGTATTTAATTCATTAATATAATTATCAAAAGCCAATTCTATGGATTGATCTGTAGAAACAATTTTCTTATTGAAAAAATTGCTTTCGAAGGCATCAAATGAAAATGGATTCAATTTTTCAAGTATCTTATTTGCGTTTACTAGTATTGCATTCATTTGAAGTTTTACCTTCTTTAACCCCTCATCTTTCAAGTTTAAAGCATTTAATTTATTCCACTCTTCAATAGACAGTGAGATTCCAGTGCTAAACCTCTTTTTATTTGGACGTTGGTAAATGGTAAGTTTTAAGGGGAATTTTGAATCGGAAGTAACCCTTCTTTTATCTAAAAAGAATGTAGCAGTTGGTCTATGTTTGTCCATTTTGTCTGATGTTTTAAGTTCTAATTTGCACCACGATTTGCACCACAAATATACCTACTAAATGAATCTGCTTGCAAAGTTTAGAAAAATATATTTTTACACAACATTGATTTACAATTAGTTATGCAACGATATGCAATAATATGCAACTGGTTGAAATCAATACTTTTCTGACTGTTAATCAGAGGGTCTCTGGTTCAAGTCCAGAAGGGGGAGCTTAATAATCAAGCAGTTATAAACGAAAGTTGATAGCTGCTTTTTTATTTGCACAAAATTTGCATAATTCATTTTGACGTTTACTTTATTGTGATATTCTATCCGATTTATTCAAATGTATATATTTCTTAATTTTAAGGATGAATTTACGTTCTTCTTCTTTGGAAAATCCATTAGCTTTTTTTGACTATTTATATATAGGATACGGAATAGAAGCTATAAAAAAAGAATTTATACCAAAGGATCTAGGAGAGGAGGGTTTTGATCCTTATGTTACTTACGATTCTCAAACTGAGATAAAAGAAGATGGATACTTTGATAATGAAAAGGGGGAAGATGTAATAGTTAGGATAAAGTTTCAAGATTTTCTATATACCTGAAAATGCAGCAAATAATAGGGAAAAAGAAAAGTATATAAATCCTACTTCACCCCTAATAAAATCTATATTTAACCCCCTTTAATTCTTAACGCACATATTGGATTTACAATATTTATACTAGAAAAACCATTCTATAGAAATGGGGGTCAAAACGAAATGGTAAATAGGGACTAGACTAAAATGGTATATTAGAGTTGACTCTTTGGAAAGATGGGGTTAAGGTTTATGGTATTTACACTATTACTGGAAATAGCTTTATTTCAATCACTTGGAAGTATGTTTAATTGAACCATTTTTCTCCTCATTCAAGCTTCCCTCAATTTTACAGGAAGATTACTTATTAATTTTCTGATAGTTATGTATTCAACAAGGGAAGAAAGGTTGCAGTTTCTGTCTGTTAGGGGAGCGAAAAATGATAAAAAGGTTATACTTTTAAAGTGTAACCTTTTTTATGTTTTATGGATAAGCTTACAAGCTTTGTTCCCAATAACTATGAGAGTACTTTTGACATTCATTCTATTTCTGTTATATCTGAATTCAAGTGGGAAATTATACTTAAATTCTAATCGGCAGCCAAGTCCAAAACGAGATTGGGTAAATACTAAAGTTATTTATACCTCCTCGACCAAAAGATCTACAATATTTACAAATAGTTTACCCAAGGGAGGTGGCCTTGTCCACCATAATGGGAAAGAATATAATTATTTTATTTTTTGGGCAAGCATACGTAATGAATCTGACTCGCCTTTAGAATTGCAAATTAAATTCCCGAAACTAAATTTCTTCAATTCTGACAAATCTCACTTTAAAGTGGCATTTACTAAAACTAAAATGACATTTGACAAAGTACAAGATTTCGACTACGGATTAACTGATATACCATCTCTGCTAAACATTGAATCAAATCAATTAAAGAGTCTTAAATGTAGGGTTTTGCCTAAAAATGAGTATTTATTTTATATTCCCATTTTTATTAATAAAACTAAATGGCCGGTTAGGGCAGAATTTATATTAAAAGATAAAAAACTATTTTACAAAATTACAGCTGGTACAGATTCTGTTATGGTTCCTTGTGGAGGAATTAATTTTTTAAATTAAAGAAACTGGTTTTTTGAATTTAATACCAATTATATATTCTTTTAAAACTTTACAAAAAGCTCAACCCTATAATTTCCTGATAGTTACATACTCAATCAACTGATTGTAGTTGCATTTTTCTTCAGTAAGAGGAGCTTAAATGGTAAAAAGGTTATACTTTCAAAGTGTAACCTTTTTTTATGAATGACCTCAATGAAATAAAAAACTTCGGTCCATATATGGTCAAAATATTGAATTTGATTGGAATAAATTCAAGAGAAGACCTAATGGCATCAGAATATAAAAAAATTAAAAAGGAATTGGTTAAGGCGGGTGTTGCTCCTCATCTTAATATATTCTACTCTATAGAAATGGGTTTACAAGATAAGAGTTGGAATGAAATAACTTCTGAAGAAAAGAAAGAAATCAAAAAAATCTTAACTGACTAAAATTAATTTTTGTTCTAATAAATTTGACAAGCATTTTTTACCGAAGTCCTCTAACTAAATTACTGGTAAACAATTTAGAAAGTAAACTGTTTTAAGCAGTAATGAGCCCAAAAATTTTACAACTAAAGAAGGAAATAGAAGAAGAACGAAATCGTTTATTATCACATCCAGTTTACTCTGCAATAAAAGATCTGGAAGGTCTTCGGAATTTTTCACAAATTCATGTATTTGCGGTATGGGACTTTATGAGTTTGCTCAAATCTTTACAAATATCATTAACGTCTGTATCTCTGCCTTGGATGCCAGTTGGTTCAGCCCAAACAAGGTACCTCATTAATGAAATTGTTTTAGGCGAGGAGTCTGATGTAGATGAAAATGGCACTAGAATGAGCCATTTTGAACTGTATTTAAAAGCCATGAAACAAATGGGAGCAGATAAAAGTCTGCTGGACTCTTTTCTAATGAATGTAGCTCAAGGAGATGCAATATTTCAATCAATAGAAAACACAGATATCCCAGAAAATATAAAATCATTTTTAGATTTTACATTTCGTATTGCATTAAATGCCCCAGCACATGTTAAAGCAGCTGTATTTACATTTGGTAGAGAGGATCTGATTCCTTCCATGTTTCTTAAATTGCTGGAAGAATTATGCAGCGAATATCCTGAGAAGGTAGCCACTTTTAAGTATTATATAGAACGGCACATAGAAGTAGATGGAGATCACCATAGTCATCTTGCAATAAATATGGTTGAAGAATTATGCGGGGATGACGAAAATAAATGGAATGAAGCATGCGATATGGCAAAGAAAGCACTTCAAATTCGTTATAAATTATGGGACGCAATATTGGATTCAAATATCCAAATCAAGAATACACAAGTATCAATCTTAAACTATGCATAGAAGGTAATTGCATTTTTATGGATTGATTCACTCAATGGTTATTCATCCCTACATATTTATTAAAACTATCTAAAATGGATTGCCATCCTGCTTTTTGGAGCTCAGGAGAATTTTCGGTTTCTGGTTCAAAGGTTTCGGTTACAATAGTTCCTTCTGGAATTGCTTCAAAATAGACAGACATATTTCTTCCATCTCCTAAGATGATATCAATACTTTTTTCAAATTCGAGATTTTGGTAAGTGCCCCAAAAATCAAAACTAAAAGATCCATCTTTTGCTGCCATTAAATAATGGAATTCGCCGCCAACAACTATATTGTTTGTTGCACTAGGGCAATGCCAATCGGCACTAGCGAAATTCCAATTCATTACATGTTCAGGTAAAGTCCAATATTGCCAAACTTTACCTATCGGAGCAATAATTTTTGAATCAACAACAATCTTTTTCAAATTAGTGTACTTTTATGTAATTAATATTCAGTGAAGTTATAAAACAACTATATGAAATCATTTCTTTTAATTTTAATCTGTTCCATTTTTTATATAAGTGGCTTTTCCCAAGATAATAGTAAGAAAAAATTAGTATTGGATAAATCCAAACCAGTTGTAGAATTAGAAACTGCTTGTGGTACTTGTATGTTTAAAATGAAAGGAAGTGGATGTATACTTGCGGTAAAGCAAGAGGGAAAAACTTATTTTGTAACCGGAACAGATATTGATGATCATGGAGATGCACATGATAAGGATGGATTTTGCAATGCAGTTAGAAAAGCAAAAGTACAGGGGTCTGTTGTAGGTGATAAGTTTGTTGTTACCTATTTTGAATTGATTAAACCAATTGAAAAATAAGTAGTATTTATCTCCACCCTCCCCCCAAGGCTCTGTATATACTTGTTACCGCAATTGACTGGCGCTTTCTGGTTTCTACCAATTCTAGTTTGGTTGATAATGCATCGCGTTGTGTAGTTAATACTTCTAAATAGTTGGCTCTTGCATATTTAAATAATTCATTAGAAATATCAATTGCGTTTCTAAGAACAGTCGCTTCTTTGGATTTCAACAAATACATTGTTTCCAAATTACTGATATTCGAAAGTTCATTGGTAACTTCAACAAATCCATTCAAAATTGTTTTCTGATAACTATACATTGCCTGAATTTGAACAGCGTTGGCTGTTTTAAATTCCGCAACAATTCCATTTCGATTAATCAATGGGCCTACTAAGCCTGCAGCCAGCGAATAAGCCAAAGATTCTGGAAGCGTTAATAAATAACTTGGCTTAAACGCCTGAACTCCTAATGTGCTGGTAATGTTCAATGAAGGATAAAATTCTAACTCTGCCGTTTTTAAATCGCATTTAGCAGCCAACAACTCAAGCTCTGCTTGTTTTATATCTGGTCGGTTCTTTAATAATTGAGACGGTATGCCTGCTTTTATTTCATTCGGAACTTGCGCTGTTAATGTTGCTTTATCCCTAGTGATTTTCTGAGGATACCTACTTAATAGGAAATTTATTTTATTTTCCGTTTCTACAATAGCTTGTTGTGTTTCAAATTCATAGTGTTGAGAATTGTACAATTGTGCTTCGAATTGCTTCACAGCTAATTCTGTAACAACAGAAGCTTCTTTTTGAACTTTCACTACTTCTAATTGATTCTGAAGTAAGCCAATTGTTTCTCTGATAATATCTAAATTATTATCTAGAGCAAGCAATTCATAATAAGAGTTGGCTATTTCTGCAACCAAGTTGGTGATTACAAAATGTTTTCCTTCTATGCTTGAAAGATATTTAGTGAAAGCAGCTTTTTTTGAATTGCGCAACTTACCCCAAATATCTACTTCCCAACTTGCTGATAATCCTAGTCCTAGATTGGTGAGATGTTCTGGAACTAATTTTCCTGGTGTAATTTCTGCTGAAGCATCTCCAGCTCCTTGAGAGGTATATAAGCCAACTTTTTCTACTGAAAGTCCTGCGCCTGCTACAACTGAAGGATACAACATTCCATTTCTAAATCGTACTTTATTTTGTGCTATTTCAATATCCTGCAACGTAGTTAATACATCCAAATTATTTTTAAGTGCAGTATCAATTAATGCAACTAAATACGGATCATGAAAATATACTTTCCAATTTAAATCAGCCGAATTTGAACTGTCACTTGAATTAGAAAATACACCAGGCATTGTTTGCAAAGGCGCTACTTGAGTTGATGTTGGAATTTTACAACTCCAATAAAAAATACTTATTAAAAGAATGGTGATATAATTAATTCTCTTTACCATAGTTATACTTTAAATTTCTTCAGTTAATGGGTTTTCATTTTCATTTTCAATTAGTATATGCTTTTCTGAAATTTTTGCAAATACATAATACAAACCCGGAACTATTAATACCCCAAATAAAGTTCCGAATATCATACCACCTGCTGCCGCGGCACCAATGGTTCTATTTCCAATTGCGCCTGGTCCTGATGCAAATACCAAAGGAATCAATCCAGCTATAAAAGCAAATGAAGTCATTAAGATAGGTCGAAGACGAGCTGCGGCACCATCAACTGCAGCCTGAAAAGGAGTTTTTCCTGCTCTATGTCTTTGCACAGCAAACTCTACAATTAATACCGCGTTCTTTCCTAATATACCAATCAACATTACCATCGCAATTTGAGCGTAGATATTATTTTCTAGCCCAAGCATTTTCAATAAAAAGAAAGCTCCAAAAATTCCCGTAGGTAAAGAAAGTATAATAGGAAGAGGAAGCATAAAGCTTTCATACTGTGCAGACAAAACCAAATAAACAAACACCAATGAAATGATAAATATATAAATCGCTTGATTCCCCCTTCCTACTTCATCTGCCGAAATACCTGCCCAATCTATACCAAAACCTCTAGGTAGCTTTTGTTCGGCCACTTCTTTCACAGCTGCAATAGCTGTACCACTACTATATCCCGCAGCAGGACCTCCACTAATTTCCGATGCATTGTACATGTTGTGTCGAGTGATCTCTGAAAGTCCATATACCCTTTGCATGGTCATGAATGTAGAAAATGGAACCATTTCATCCTTATCATTCTTCACATACAATTTCAACACATCTTGTGGTAATGCCCTGTATTGTGGTAAGGCTTGAACCATCACTTTATATTGACGATCGTACATGATAAAGCTGGTTTCATAGTTACTCCCGATCAATGTAGACAAAGTGCTCATTGCATTATCTATCGTAACTCCTTTTTGTTGCGCTTTATCATTGTCAATATTCAACATGTATTGAGGAAAGCTGGCACTATAAAAAGTAAATACAGAGCTGAGTTCGGGTCTTTTATTCAATTCGCGAACAAAATCCTTACTAACTGTTTCCATTTTTTTAAAATCATTGCTGCCGGTTTTATCCAATAGCCTCAATTCAAATCCTCCGGCTGCTCCATAGCCAGGTACAGCTGGTGGTGGAAAAAATTCTATAGTAGCTCCTTTGATATCTTTTGTTTTTTCTTCCAACTCATCCATCACTTCTTGCATGGAATGTTTTCTTTCATCCCAGGTTTTTAAATTAATCAAACAGGTTCCAGAATTAGCTCCGGTACCTTCTGATAAAATTTCATACCCAGCCATAGAAGAAACCGATTTGATGTCTTCAATTCCCGCTGCTACTTTTTGCACTTGCGCTGCAATAGCATCGGTTCTTTCTAATGTGGATCCTGGAGGAGTAAGTATGATCGCATAAAAAACACCCTGATCTTCATTAGGAATAAATCCTGAAGGAACATTGGAACTCAATTGCCAGGTACCTACACAAAAAATAATTAATACCGCAAATGTGAGTATTCGTCTATTGACAATTAAGCCAACTAAGCTTTTATATTTTCCCTGCATACGATCAAATCCATTATTGAATGAGGCCAAGAAACGATTCAAAATGGTTTTCTTTTTCGCTTTACCATGTGTGTTTTTTAACATCATAGCACAAAGCGCTGGTGTAAATGTTAGTGCTACTATACCAGATAGAATAATCGCTGTTGCCATTGTTACAGAAAACTGTCTATAAAATATACCAACCGGACCAGACATAAATGAAACAGGAATAAATACAGCTGCCATAACCAATGTAATAGCGATAATTGCTCCACTGATTTCTTTCATGGCTAAAACTGTGGCGGCTTTTGGATTTAAATGATTGACTTCCATTTTAACATGCACCGCTTCTACAACAACTATCGCATCATCCACCACAATTCCGATTGCCAATACCAATGCAAAAAGGGTAATTAAATTAATGGTGATTCCAAAGAGTTGCATAAAGAAAAATGTACCCACCAAAGAAATTGGAACAGCAATTACAGGAATTAATGTAGAACGCCAGTCTCCTAAAAAAATAAATACAACCAATGCAACCAATATAAATGCTTCCACTAATGTGTGGATCACTTTTTCAATTGATGCATCTAAAAATTTAGATACGTCATAACCCAATGAATAATTCATTCCTTTAGGGAATGAAGATTTTTTGATCTCTTCTAATTTTGCTTTGAGATTTTTAATTACTTCACTTGCATTACTTCCATAAGATTGTTTAATAACAATTGCTGCAGATGGTCTTCCATTTAATTTAGAATACAAGTCATAATAAGTGCTTCCAAACTCTACATCTGCAACATCTTTAATGCGCAATATTTGTCCATCCGAACTAGACCTTAAAATGATATTCTCATATCCTTCTTTGGTAGTAAATCTTCCAGGGTACTTTAATATATATTCGAATGCCTGTGATTTTTTTCCGGAAGCTTCACCTGTTCTTCCTGGTGATGCTTCTAAACTTTGCTCATCCAATGCTTTTAGTACTTCATCTGCTGCTATTTTATATGCTAACATTCTATCTGGCTTTAGCCAGATTCTCATAGAGTACTCTCTGTTTCCTAAAATATCGGCAAAACCTACGCCATCTACTCTTTTTAATTCTGAGAGCAAGTTGATATCGGCATAGTTAAATAAAAACTTTTCATCCAATGTAGGATCGTCACTATACAAATTAATGTACATGAGCATATTGGATTCTTCTCTAGTGATCTTAACACCCTCTCTAACAACAATTGGTGGTAATTTATTAATTACGGCAGCAACCCTGTTTTGAATATTGACCGAAGCGATATTCGGATCAGTACCTAAATTAAAAACAACCTGAATTGTTGCAGTACCATCATTTCCCGCATCAGAGGCAATGTATTTCATTCCAGGTACTCCGTTAATTGCTCTTTCTAAAGGAATAACAACAGATTTTATCATGAGCTCTCCATTGGCTCCTGGGTATTCTGCTGAAATATTTACTTTAGGTGGAGAAACGGATGGAAACTGGGTTATAGGTAGTTTAACCATTGCCAATACTCCCAGGAAAATAATGATCAATGAAATGACAATAGAAAGAACCGGTCTATGTATGAATCTTGAAAACATAATAATTACTTTGTATAATTTGAATTTCTATTGTTTGATTAATTGTAATTGATCCATTACTTGTTTTGCAGGAATTAATGCAGGATCGATTTTTTCATCTTCCTTAACAGTTTGGATTCCTTCCAATAAAATTTTATCATTCACAGAAAGCCCGGATTCTATTACATATAGATTGGATAATCTTTGTTTGATAATCACATTCCTGGTTCTGAGGATATTGTTTTCATCTACTACAAAAACATAGGTTTTATCTTGTAAATCAAAAGTTGCTTTTTGTGGAATGATCAAAGCATTCTTTAAATCAACTGTTAATTGTACTTTACCTGTTTCACCATGTTTCAACAATAGATCAGGGTTAGGAAATTTTGCTCTAAATGCAATACTTCCTGTGTTCTTATCAAAATCTCCTTCAATCGTTTGAATAACTCCTTTGTATTTATGAGGTTGATTATTGGCCAGTAATAAGGTTACCGTATTTGCTTTGTCATTTTTTAATCGGCTTTTATAATCTAGATACTCTAATTCAGAAACATTGAAATAAGCATATACTTCTTTATTATTTGACAATGATGTAAGCATTGTGCCTTCGTCAATTAAACTACCCACTTTAGTTCTAAGCCGATCAACAGTTCCTCCAAATGGAGCATAGATCTTCGTGAAAGAAAGGTTTGCTTCAGAAACACCCACATCTGCTTTTGCCTCGTTCAACTTTGCAATGGCTAAGGCTAATTCTGTTTGAGAAACAATTTTTTTATCTGCCAAAATCTTGACGTTTTGCATTTCCAATTCAGTTGTTCTAACTTTTGCCTGGGCTTTTGCTAGATCTGCATCGTAATCTCTTGAACGAATAGTAAATAATATCTGACCAGCATTTACCAATTGACCTTCATCTATTTTGATGGATTCTAAATATCCTTTAACCTTTGCCCTAACTTCAATATTTTGAATGGATTGAATTTCGGCAATGTATTCTTTGGTAAAAGAAGTATCCAATAGAATTGGAGTAGTGACTGGTAATTTACCCATTTCCTTTTTTTCTTCTTTTTTAGATTTACAAGACGTAGATCCTATAAAAACAAATAGACTAATTACTACAAGAAACTTATACATACATTATTTTTTTAGCTAGAATTGATTACTACAAAACAGTAATCGTTTTATGATATTTACTTAGTTGACCTAGAAATGATCAATATTTTTTGAAATAATGTAGTTGAATGTGCTACATCTTATTTCTAAATAAATAATTTTAATCAGGAACTGATTGGAGAATGCCAATTCAGATAAATAGACAATTATATTCTATAAACGCCAATAAATGATTGGATAGATGAATAAGGATAAATGAAAATATCGGCCAACTTTATTCTTGAAGCTAAAACAGCTTCAGAAAAATCCAAAGAATAATCATCTCTATTAAAAGCTGTTTTTAAAGTAGCAACAAATTTTTTTTCAAAATGACTGATATCATCTTCTGTCAATTCTAACAAATCGGTACCTATAAAATCAGTTTGTGATGTTGATTGATTGAAGATTGGGGTCGTTTGTTCTTGATTAGAAATAGAGAAAATAGTAGTGTTTACCTCCTTCGCATTGCTTATTGATGGATGGAAGTATGCCAAAAAAACAATAAATAGAGATATAATTTTTTTCATCAAGTATTCAAATATACAATGAGATTAGCTAGCTTAACTATTTTTAACAATTTTTAGACAACTGCGTTATATTACTAATATGTGTTAGTTTATAAAAATAATATGATGGTTTTTGTGTCTAACATTATATTGCAATTGATTCAACAATTGTTAGCAATTATTCGATTTGCTAAATACTTTAATTTTAATACATGAAAAAGCAGAAAGTCCAAATTCATTCCTTTGTTATCCTTTTTATTCTCTCAATGACATTGTCGCTATTATCAAGTTCTCAGGTAAATAGTGTTAATTGGAATGCAGAGGAACAAAGAGAATTATTTGGATATTGCCAGAAACCAGCTTTGATGCAGCAATTCAATATCTCCCCGGAAACAGCTGATAAAATTGGTAATATTCAATATTGGGCATCCATTCAGAAACTAAAAATAGAAACCAATACCAACGATACTTTTGCTACTGCTAGTGAAATTGATGAAGCGGCTTTAAAAAAATTAGGAGGTTTATCCTTGTCTGGCGGGTTGATTAAAGAATTAGGCAATCAACTAAAAGCAAATAGTTATGCCAAAGGTTGCCTAATCACCACTTTAAATGTAAATCACGCTTATGATACATTAACTAAGGAGCAGTTTGTGATTGCCTACAAGAAAAAATTTAGAAAACTAATAATGGACAAATTGGTGGTGAATGGTCGTCAAGCTGATATGTTAATTGAAGCAGAAGCTTGGAAACTAAAAGAATCAATCACTGTTGCAGCAATACCTGAAAAAGATTTCAATAGAGTTAGAAAAACAGTTATCATGAATAATGAGCTGGATAGAAAATACAAGCAGATCGATTTAACAGATCAACAAAAAAACGGAGCTCTTGCTTTTTTTGAAAAAAACCAGCTTTAAATAATGCAGGAAAGGTCATTAAAATCGTATCTAGCCTATATTTGATTCGGCTCTTTTTTCTGTAGCCATTCCCCAAGATACCCAGCCGCAACAGTTGGCAAACTCCATAAAAAGAATGTAACCAATTCAAATGGAATTAAATTATGACTTCCTCTATAAATAGTACCCTCAACGAATGAAACAATAGGAAAGATTGCAAAAACAGTGAAAGCTGTTTTCCAAGGTATAAGTTGTAAATAATAACAAGCTAAAAAGCCAAATAAAGCAAAAACTATTCTTACGTATAGTGTTAAACTATCTCTAATTAAATGTGACCAAAAATATTCTCCTTTAGGAGGTAAAGGCTTATTTTCAATAAAATAAGCAATGCATAATACCAATAGGCTAGCTATGAATACCGTTATATATTTAAAGTTGATTTTCATAATAAGATTTTAAGTTCAATTTAATTAAAAAAGAGGAAAGTTGATGGTTTTCTTGTTTTCGGTATTCGAAAATTATCATTAATAGAAACAATTAAAAAAGTTTCGAATACCTTGATTGGTTAAAAAATGTACTTTGCAAATAAAAAGCATGAGCACTACAAATCAAAAAATGAGAATTTACCATCGCTATTTGGGATTTTTTTTAGCAGGCATAATGGCCATCTATTCATTGAGCGGAATTGTTCTAATTTTTAGGGATGAAAATACATTTAAAATTTCCATACAAAATCAAAAATCGCTTTCCCCAAATCTAACAGTAGAACAAATAGGAAAAGAGATCAAGATCAAAGAACTAAAAGCAATAAGTGAAACAGATCAAGCAATTACTTTCAAACAAGGCACTTATAATAAAATGAATGGGGAAGTAAATTACACAACAAAAGAACTTCCAACTGTTTTAAAGAAACTCACCAATTTACATAAAGCAGATACCAAAGATCCATTGTATTATTTAAATATCTTTTTTGGATGTTCTTTATTATTTTTTGTGATCTCTTCATTCTGGATGTTTCTTCCAAATACTACCATATTTAAAAAAGGATTGTATTTTACTTTAGCAGGTGTTGTATTAACGTTGATTATGCTTTTTGTTTAAACGCTGATTGGTCTCATTTTTAAATTATTAATGCTTTAAAATAATTGAATGTCTCAAAGAATTTGTGTTATAGGTGCAGGTCCTTCTGGTATTACCGCTGCAAAAAATTTATTAGATGAGGGTATGGAATTAGTGGTATATGATTTAGGAACCGAAGTGGGTGGAAACTGGGTTTTTACAGAAAAAATCGGGCATAGTTCAGTGTTTGAAACTACCCATATCATTTCTTCAAGAACATTGAGCGAATATGCCGACTTTCCGATGCCAACTAGTTACCCCGATTATCCTTCTCACAAAAATTTAGCTGCTTATTTTCAAAACTATGCTACTCATTTTAATTTATATAAGCACATTCAATTCAATACCCTTGTAAAAAACTGCTCCCTTCAATCCAATAATAAATGGCAAGTAACTATTGAGCAAAATGGAACTACAACAATACATATTTACGATGCACTAGTAGTTTGTAATGGTCATCATTGGTTGCCTCGTATGCCTCAATACAAAGGGAATTTTTCGGGAGAGTTTATTCATTCTCATGAAGTAAAAAAATTTTCCAGATTTGCCGATAAACGAGTCCTCGTGATTGGAGGTGGAAATTCTGCATGTGATGTTGCTGTAGAAAGCAGCAGGGTAGCCCAATCTGTTGATATGAGTTGGCGAAGGGGTTATTGGATAGTGCCCAAATTTATGATGGGCAAACCTGCAGATGTATTCAGTACTAAATTACATTGGTTGCCTCGCCGTATCTGGCAATCTATTTCTGCTTTAAGTTTGTATGTAAGAAATGGGGGAAATACCGAATACGGTCTTCCAAAACCCGAAGGGCCATTAGGCTCGCATCATCCAACTATAAATGAAGATTTATTTTTTACCATCAGGCATGGTAAAATAAAACCTCGCACCGATATTGCGGAATTAAATGGCAAGGAGGTGGTTTTTACTGATGGAACTAAAGGAGAATATGATATCATTGTAGCCTGCACCGGATACATTATTACACATCCATTTTTCGAAAAATCATTCATCGATTATTCAGAAGGAGATGTACCACTTTGGTTAAAAATGATGCACCCTGAAATAAATAATCTATATTTTATTGGACTATTTCAACCTTTGGGATGTATCTGGCCAGGGTCTGAATTACAAAGTAAAATTATGGCGCGAGAATTAGCTGGTAAATGGAAGCGACCATCTACTATCAAACAATTAATTAAAGAAGAATTAGCCAATCCTGATTTTAAACAAATCAATACTCCAAGACACACTATTACTGTTGACTTTCATCGATTCAAAAAAAGATTATTAAAACAACTGGCTAAATAGATCAATTATTTATTGCTCGAAGCAATAGGAACCAATTTGATTATTCCAATTTTATTAAATAGTCTAATAAACGGATAAACAGGATCGAACTCATACCATTTTGCTGCAAAATTAGGACGAGCTCCAGCATGATGATGATTGTTTTGGAACAACTCACCTAACATTAAGAAATCGAAAATTAAAGTATTTTTAGATTGGTCTTTTTCTTCTGGAAAATTTCTATACCCATACTTATGCCCGGCCCAGTTTACCACTGCACCTTGAACAGGTCCAATTAAAAAATGGATAGGTAATAATAAATACATCCACCATTGTGTTGCAAAAAACGCATAAAAAACAATATAGCCTCCAGCAAAAGCTAATCGGGTGATTATGCTATCTGCTATCTTATCAATTTTAGGATATACTGGAAAGTTTTTATCAAATTTCTTTTCAATTTCAACCGTTCCTTTTAATACACCATTGTATATTTTTCTGGTATGCATCATCATGGTAAAAACCTCTTTGAAGAAATGCGGTGTATGCGGATCCTTCTCTGTATCACTATAAGCATGATGCATTCGATGAAGTATTGCATATGCCCTTGCATTTAAATAAGAGGTTCCTTGAGTAATCCAAGTATACATATACCAGAATTTTTCCCAAAACTTATTCATGGTAAACATTTTATGGGCTGAATACCGATGTAAGTAAAATGTTTGACCAAAAAGAGAAAGATACCAATGCGATACTAGAAAAAATACAATGATCATATTGACTAAATAGTTAAAAATTGAGATTGCAAAGATTGCCCTTAATCGGCATTTAAAAAATTTTTGTTAAAGCAATCGGTAAAATGGTCTGTTAATATTATACATAACCTGTTAAACATCTTCTTGTTTGAAAGATAATGTTAAACTTTCGATAGTCAATTTTACTTTTCTATACTGTACACCTGATGTGTCTAGCATGAGTTTAGATGCTTTTGAAGCATCGGTTCCTTCATATTTATCCGACAAGTAAACCACTTCTGAAATACCTGATTGAATAATAGCTTTGGTACATTCATTACAAGGAAACAAAGCAGTATAAATAATGCAGTTTTTTAAATTGATGCCAATATTATTTAAAATCGCATTCAATTCGGCATGGCAAACATAGGGATATTTGGTTTCTAGAAATTCTCCGGTTTTACTCCAAGGAAATTCATCGTCGCTGCATCCGATGGGTAGGCCATTATAACCAGTTCCAACTATTTTTTGTTGATCATTTACAATGCAAGCACCTACTTGTGTATTAGGATCTTTTGATCGACATCCACTTAATAAAGCTATGCCCATGAAGTATTCATCCCAGGTGATATAATTTTGACGCTTTTGCAAGGAATTAATTTTTATAAAAAAGTAAAGTACATTATTTTTTATAAATACCCGCATCGAACGCATAGGTAATTAACCCTGCAATACTTTTTACATTCATTTTTTCTAGAATTCTAGTGCGATGGCCTTCAACCGTTCTTTTACTCAAGTGTAGTTGATTGGCAATTTCTTTACTAGTAAATTCTTTGCAGATCAAACGAATGATATCTAATTCTCTTTCAGTAAATGTGGCTGAAGATTTTTCAGGTAACTTATAATTTCTAGCAACAATTTCGGTAAGCCTTTGTGTAATTTCTTTGCAGAAATAAGGCTTATGTTGATTGACCGTTTCGATGGCTTCTTTTATTTCACAAGCATCTGCTGTTTTTACTAAATAACCAATTGCTCCAGACTCCAACATATGTAAAATCAAATCGTCTTTTACATAAGCACTTAAGGCAATTACTTTGCTATTGGGAATTTGTTTATTTAATTCTTTTGTTGCAGATATGCCATCTAATACAGGCATTTTAATATCAGTAATAATTACATCTGGATGGAGCGCTAAAGCTTTTTCAATTAATATAGCACCATTGGAAGCTTCATCTAATAATTCAATTCCCTTCATTTCTTTTAGGAGCGCCGATAAACCCATACGAAATACTTGTTGGTCATCGGCAATGAGCACCCTAATGGATTTTTGAGCAGTCAAAGGAAATTGAATTTAATGGTCAGTTTATTATTAGTATTATTAGCAATATGTAGTTATTTTATGTCAATAATACAAGTATATCTACCTATAAAAACAGGTGTTTTCACGGTATTTCAAAAAGTTTAAGTGAGTTAGCGATTAATTGAGCGTTGAATCAACAAGATTTATTCAGAAAATCTTAGCCCATTCATCATATCATCAAAATGCATATCCAACCCTTTGGAAATTTTTACTAAGGTTGTGAACTGTAAATTCACTTTTCCTTTTTCAATTCGTTGCATCAAAGCGTATTCGATACCTGCTGCTTGAGCTAGTCCATGAATGGTCAATTTTTTTGCATTTCTCAATTCAGTAATATGAGAAGCCAATTTCAACAAAATGGAAGCCTTGTCATTCATCATTACAAGGTCAACTGTTTGGGCAAATTGATTGGCGTATGAACATACGCCAAATTGTTATTTTTAGTAATTTGCTTAAAGAATAGTCAACTTAAAATTTCCAATTATGATTTCTAATCAAACAAAACATTGGATTTTATATGTATTAATAATGCAAATAATTAAAGACCCCTCGAGCAAATCCAATTAAAAATTAAATTGAAATAAATTCTTGAGCAAATGCCAATGCTCTTTTTTCGGCCCAGGTATATTCGTTGCCCTTCATCATAAAACCGCAATGCCCGCCTTGGTCTGGCATTTCTAAAAAAAGATTTGGATTGTTTTGAGCTACATCAATCGGCATGCAATTAGGCAATAAAAATGGATCGTTAGCAGCTTGCACAATTAAAGATGGGACAACAATATTTTTCAGAAAAGGACCAACGCTCGCTTTTTCGTAGAAGTCCAATGCATTTTCATAGCCATGTAATGGAGCTGTATAACGATTATCGAAGTTGATAAAGTCATCAATAATATCGTATCCTTCCGCATTAATGAGATCAGGAAATAGTGCTGCTTTAATTTTTATTTTAATACCTAATTTTCTTAAAAATCTTTTTCGGTAAACCGCATTTTGTTTGGTACTGAGCGCATCTACACTTCCCTTTAAACTACAGGGAACAGAAAAACCAATAGCCGCTTTAATTTGCACAGGCACTTGTAGCGGATCTTCTGCAATTGCCCTAAAAGTTAAGCTTCCACCCATGCTAAAACCAATTAAAACAATTTCATCATAACCATAGAAATTAATGGCCTGTTCTATCACAAAACGCAGATCATTGGCATCGCCATGATGATAAAAACGCGGCAATCGGTTGATTTCTCCACTACAGCTTCTGCAATTCCATCCCAGCGCATCATATCCATTGGATGAAAAAAGCTTAGCCACCCCTTTAACATAATGCCTGGTTGAATCTCCTTCCAAGCCATGGGTTATAATTGCCAATCGATTAGACTTTTTTTGAGAAGCAGACCAATCCAAATCAACAAAATCGCCATCGGGTAATTCTAGCCTTTCTCTGCGAGCATATTCAAATTCCACTTTACGAAATAGACTAGGATAAATGCTTTGTATATGGCCATTGAATTGCCAAAAAGGAGGTTGAATTGAAGGCTTTGCTAATAAAGGCATGTACAAACTTATTTACAATTGATTTGAATTCACAAATTTTCTATCTTCAGACTATGGCTGGCACCAATTACCTGAAATATTTTAATGTTTTATCGTTGTTCGACACTAAAAGAACAAGAGATATTTTTCAAATAAATCCGACCATTCCCACTTGCCGAACAGAGGCAGAACAAATTCATGTAGATGTTTTCGATTACAACCCTTCTCATTTAGAAGAAACTATATTTGATCAAATAGAATCTAGTTTTCCTTACAGAGACAATAATAATATTAGCTGGATAAACATAGGTGGTATTCGCAAAAAAGACATTGAGCTATTGTGTACTTATTTTAATGTACACTATTTAATATTGGAAGATATTTTAAGCATTGATCAACGTCCAAAAATGGACGAAATGGAACCGGTATTATTTTGCTTACTCAATATGCTCTATTTCAACGAATCCATGGGTACAGTTGAAACAGAACAAATTAGTATTGTACTAGGCAAGAATTTTGTATTATCTATTCAGGATGATGCACACAGAGATGTATTCAATCCAATCAGGGAAAAATTGCGTGCTGCAAATAGTAAACTAAGGTCTAGCGGTGCAGATTATTTATGTTACGCTTTATTAGATATGATTGTAGATAATTATTTCTTGGTAATGGAAAAAATTGGAGAACGCATAGAATTTTTAGAAGATCGTATCATTAGAAGTAGTAATAAAAGATCTTTGGCAGAAATCAATGCGCTCAGAAAAGAATTGATAGTACTGAAGCGAAATGTAAGCCCAGTAAGAGATCTAGTAAATGGCTTTTTAAGAACAGACAGCGATTTAATTGAAGATAACACCACTAAATATTTTAAAGACGTTTATGATCATATTATCCAAGCAAATGAATTAGCAGAAAGTTATAGAGACATGATGATCAACCTACAAGATTTATACCTAAGTAATGTAAATCTAAAATTAAACGAAGTGATGAAAGTGATGGCCATAGTGACCTGCTTACTCGCTCCTGCTACTGTTATTGGTGGAATCTTTGGAATGAATTTTGATAAACTACCCTATATACACAATGAATACGGTTTTTATATTGCTGCAACGCTGATGATTTTGACCCCAATCATCATGGTTGTTATCTTTAGAAAGAGGGGGTGGTTTTAATTTGTCTAGTAATCAATGATTGCAATCATCTGAATGAGCGTGATTATGTTTTCGGCACATCCGAAAATTTAATACATGCGCAGTAATAATAAATAACACTGAAGGGACTAATAGCAGATAACGCCAAGGATGAAAACTTACTTTTGCAATAAGCAACACAATTCCTGTACTGAATAATAATAATGGCAACCAGCTATGGTGGTGTTTTTTGAAACCATGGTATAATGCATACACTCCCACAAAAAAAGCTACACCAATCATAAAATACTCAAATCGGAGGTTTTCAATAATATTAACTCCAAACAAAGGCAGACTACTCAAAAACAAGGGTAAAATAGCACAATGAATAGCACACGCAACAGAAGCGGTAATACCAAAAGCATCCCAATTGATTTTTGTACTCATCAGACTGTAAAAATACAACAGTGCAACCATGTTGCAAAATAATTGTAGATTCGCTTGTACCTTTGCACTTCAAATAGGCATATGAGCAAGAAGCTTTTAGGATATATAGGGTTTTTTACTGTTTTAGTATTGGCGTTTTATTTTTTTCTATTTCGCGACAATGATATGTGGAAGAAAAAATTGGCCGTAATCAGTTATGTAAAACCATTTAGATTTACCAACCAAAATGGTTTGCCTGTAACTGATAAAGATTTGTTGGGTAAAGTAACCGTTGTTGAATATTTTTTTACTACCTGCAAAGGCATTTGCCCAAAAATGAATACCAATATGAGGGGCATTTATGAAACATTTAAGAACGAACCCAATTTTCTAATTCTTTCTCATACCTGTAATCCCGAAACTGATTCTGTTCCATTATTAAAAAAATATGCAGACTCATTAAAAGTGAATACCAATATTTGGATTTTTGTGACTGGAAGAAAAGACAGTTTATACCAAATGGCCAGAAACGCCTATTTATTAGACGATCCTAAAAATAGTTTCGAAAAAATTGAGGACCAATTTATACATACTCAGTTTTTTGCATTGGTAGATAAAGATGGAAGAATTCGTTCACAGATCTATGATGGATTAAAAAAAGATGAAATCGAAAAATTGAAAAAAGACATTAGTACATTATTAATAGAAAAATCTTCGAGTGGTAATTTTGTTAATGGAATTTTTAGTAACAATCCTTAACTAGAATAGGTATGCAAAATAAGATCACCAATACTTTAAAAAAACACCAATTAAGTATTACAGATTCTAGAAAGAAAATATTGTCGTTTTTTCTTGAATCTGGTAGCGCATTGGCACACGCAGATATTGAACAAAAAAGCAGTACTGAATTTGATCGTGTTACCATTTACAGAACATTGCAAACTTTTGTAGAGAAAGGAATTATTCACACCATACCTACTGCCGATAATTCCATATTATATGCATTGTGTAAAGACGATTGTATAGAAGGACATCATCATGATGATCATGTGCATTTTATTTGCGATGAATGCAATAATACTTATTGCTTAGACCATGTTTCAATTCCTAAGGTTAAATTACCCAAGGGATTTACATCTGTTCAAACCAATTTAGTGGTTAGTGGAATATGTAATAAATGCGAACAATGATTTTAGTTACAGGAGCAACCGGACTAGTAGGATCAAAATTGATTCAACAACTCGTTCTCAACGGAGAAAATATTCGTGCCATTTACCGAAAAGAAATTCCTTCCAATGATTATGACAAGAAAGTAAATTGGGTAAAGGGCGATATTCTCGATATTCTTTCATTAGAAGATGCTATGCAAGATGTACAACAAGTGTATCATTGCGCAGCTATTGTTTCTTTCAATCCATCTAAAAAATCTAGTTTACATAAAACCAATATTGAGGGTACTGCCAATGTAGTTAATGCTTGTATCAATACTGGTGTTCAAAAATTATTATTTGTAAGTTCAGTTGCCGCACTCGGAAGAATTAGAGTAGACAAGCCAATTGACGAATCAATGAACTGGACACCCGAAACCAGTAATAGCGAATATGGGAAAACAAAATACATGGCCGAATTGGAAGTTTGGCGAGGTATGGGTGAAGGCTTATCCGTTGCTGTTGTAAACCCGGTAATCATTTTAGGTGCTGGAGATTGGAATAGCGGTTCTTCTGCCATTTTTAAATCGGCATACGATGAATTTCCTTGGTACACCAGTGGAATGAGTGGCTTTGTAGATGTTCAAGATGTAGTAAATTCAATGATTACCATTATGCAATCGTCTGTTTCTGGAGAACGATTTATTATTAGTGGATCTAATGCATTTTACAAAGATGTTTTTGCAATGATGGCTAAATATTTTCACAAGAAAGTTGCCCATAAAAAAGTAACTCCTTTTTTAGCCAATATTGTTTGGCGACTCGAAGCCCTTAAATCAAAATTTACTGGAAAAGATCCATTACTTACAAAAGAAACTGCGAAAACAGCACAGGCATGTGTTCGATTTAATAACACTAAATTGATGCAATATTTTCCGGATTTTAAGTATACCGATTTAGAAAAATCCATAGAAAGAATCTGCGAAGAATTAAAATTAAAGTATAACTTACCTTAATTTATTTTCTCTATTTGAAACATTTCTTCACCATATTATTCGCTTTTTCATTGTATGCTCCATCTGTTGCAAAAATGATGGCATATGCAGATTGTTCCATTCAGGTACTATCTAACAACGAGCCTTTATTATGTGATTGTATCAAAATAATTGGACTAGATCAGGTTCCTATGTCGGCTGATGAAACGAATCAACAACAAAAAATTGCGCAGCGTACCGATTGGAAATATACTGTATCGTCAGCATTCAATTTAGCTCAAAAAATAGTTGAATACAAGATTGAACACAATGGATTTTATTTAGGAAAAATACCGCCAGAAAGAGTTACAACTATCTTTCATCCCCCATCTTGTTAAAGGTTATTTACCCTCTTTTTATTTTCAACCTTTAATTTATTTTATGAAAAAAATATTCATAATTGCTGCTGTATATATACTTACAGTAAGTAATACAAACCTTATTGCACAAATTAAAACACCCATTCTCGATCAACAAATCATTACTGAAAATGGGCAGCCCATGTTGTTGGGTCATTGTTCCATTTCGGCTTACAAAAATGAACCTTTTGCCAATTGGTTCAATCCCAATTTTGATAATTATACCATAGATAGTGCTACCATCGAACAGATAAAGCCACTACTCAAAAAAAAGAAAATGGATTTATTCATGGGAACCTGGTGTGGTGATAGTAAACAGGAGGTTCCTAGAATCATTAAAATTTTGTTGGCAGCTGGAATGGATACTGCCCATTTATCTATTATAGCCGTTGGTAATGGTGCTGATATGTATAAAAAAAGTCCGCAAGGAGAAGAAACGGGTTTAAATATCAGGCGGGTACCTACCTTGATCGTATATGAAAAGAAGAAAGAAATGGGGAGGTTTATAGAATACCCGGTTGTTTCTATCGAAAAAGACCTGTTGAGCATTTTACAAAAAGATGGATATATCCCTAATTATGCCAATTTGAAAGAATGATTAAGATTCCATTACTTTTTTCCATAGTAATGGTATGCGTTTGATCCATACGAGTTCCCTTCTTTTTTCAGCAGCTTCTAATGCCGGATAACCAAAATAGGTTTTTCCACCTGCTAAAGAGGAGGGGACTCCACTTTTGCCTAATACGATTGCATTAGCTCCAATGGTGAGGGTTTTACCAACCCCTACCTGTCCCCATAAAGTAACCCCATCTTCAATAATAGTACCACCGGCTATCCCAACCTGGGCAGCAAAAAGGCAGTTTTTTCCAACGCTCACATCGTGTCCAATATGCACCATATTGTCCATTTTGGTGCCTTTTCCAATTCTAGTTTCTGCGGTAACACCTCTGTCGATCATACACCCTGTTCCAATTTCAACAAAATCTTCAATCACTACATTGCCACAACTCAGCATTTTTTTATACCAGATATCTCTGTTCTTTTTGGTATTATAATAAAATGCATCTCCCCCTAAAACAGTTCCAGATTGTATTATTACATGATCTCCTATAATGGTATAATCTAATATCGTAACATTTGGATGAATGATGCAATTTTTTCCAATGACCACTTTCTTGCCAATAAAAACATTGGGCATAATTACACTGCCCTCTCCAATAATTACATCATCACTAATTGATTGTTGAGCTGCAGAAAAAGGACGAAAATGTTGTACAATTTTTAAATAAGCATCAAATGGATCTTTTAATATGAAGATTGTTTTTCCTTCAGGAATAGTTACTTCCTTTGTGTTGATGATTATAAAATCTGCATCGCTTTTTAAACATGCATCATAATATTTAGGATGATCAACAAATACCAAATCCCCCGACTCCACTTTATGAATTTCATTGATGCCAAGTATCATTGAATCGGTATTTCCTACAACTTCTGCTTGTATCAAGTTGGCGATCCATTGTACCGAAACGGGAGAGGGAAACTTCATTTGAGTCGTTTTTAGCTGATTTAAAGGTAGTAATACAAAGTTTCTTGAAATTTTTTTTTCTTGAAAAAACGAAGACAAAGTCAAAAAAAAATACCGTTTTTCTTGCTCAAAAAAAGTATTCCTAATTTGAATCATTCATCTTATTAAAAATAAATAATCTTCTGTAATCATTTAATCATAAGCATTACAGCGGATTATAAAAAAATTTATTTACGAATTTTTGTTACAATCACCTGTTATAATGGATGAAAAAACAGTCCTTTATTTTGTCCTAAATTCACATCAGCAACCAAAATGTTAATAAAATTGTTTAAAAAAATTTTTGCATTGGTTAAAAGTCTTTTTAATATTGTGTAGGGAAACTTGTTTCCCAGTACTTACTAACCCATCCATATACAAAGTCTCGCTTCTGCGAGACTTTTGTTTTTGTAGATCACAAACTCGAAATTATTATGAGTCAAGTACATTTTTCAGAGCAAGAATTAATCCGAAGAGAGAAGCTTGCCAAGTTACAAGCTGCTGGAATTGATCCATTTCCTGCACCACTTTATCCGGTGAATATTTATTCAGTAGAAATCAAAAATAGATACACCGAAGAAACAAAAGATCAGCTAACCAATTTATGTGTTGCAGGAAGAGTTATGAGTATTAATGATAAGGGAAAAGTTTTCTTTATTAAAATTCAAGACAGTAAAGGAATTATTCAACTGTATGTAAAAAGAGATGATATCTGCCCAACGGAAGACAAATCTTTTTTTGATGATGTTGTAAAACATGGTTTGGATTTAGGAGATATTATTGGCTGTACTGGATACGCTTTCGTAACCAAAACAGGTGAAACTTCCATTCATGCACAAACCATTACCCTATTAACAAAATCGCTTAAGCCACTTCCGGTAGTAAAAAGAGATGAGGAGGGCAATACATTCGATGCGGTTACCGACCCCGAATTCAGGTATCGCCAACGATATGCCGACTTAATTGTAAATCCTGAGGTAAAAGATGTATTTGTAAAACGGTCTACCATTATTAATACCATAAGAGAATTCCTCAATAGCCAAGGTGCATTGGAAGTAGATACCCCTGTTTTACAGTCCATCCCTGGGGGTGCTGCTGCAAGACCATTTACTACACACCACAATGCTTTAGATGTTCCCTTCTACCTTAGAATAGCCAATGAGCTTTATTTAAAGCGCTTAATTGTTGGCGGATTCGATTGGGTATATGAATTCAGCAGAAATTTCCGCAATGAAGGAATGGACCGAACCCATAACCCAGAGTTTACTGTGCTAGAATGGTACACTGCTTATAAAGATTATATCTGGATGATGGAGATCACCGAGCAATTGATCGAAAAGATCGCCATCAAATTACATGGAACCTCTGATGTGGTTCTAGGAAATAAGACCATCAATTTTAAGGCCCCTTTTAAACGCATCAGTATTCATGATGCAATAAAAGAAAATACGGGTATTGATGTTAGTGTGATGGATGAAGCTGGTTTAAGGGATGTTTGTAAACAACTCAAGATAGATGTTCCGCCAACGATTGGAAAAGGAAAATTGATAGATGAAATTTTCGGCGCAACCAGTGAACATACTTATGTTCAACCAACTTTTATTATTGACTACCCGGTTGAAATGAGCCCACTTACTAAAAAACATCGCAGCAAACCAGGATTGGTAGAACGTTTTGAGTTGATGGTGAACGGAAAAGAATTAGCAAACGCCTACACTGAGTTAAATGATCCGATCGATCAACGCGAACGTTTTGAAGAGCAAGTGAAATTGATGGAGCGTGGAGATGATGAAGCTATGTTTATTGACTATGATTTTTTGAGAGCATTAGAATATGGAATGCCGCCTACATCTGGTATTGGTATTGGAATTGATCGTTTGTGTATGATGATGACCAATCAAGTATCCATTCAAGATGTATTGTTGTTCCCTCAAATGCGCCCAGAGCGATGGGAAAATGAAGCTTAGCGGCGCATCAACCAACAGTAAAATAAAAACGCCCCGAAGAACGGGGCGTTTTTATTTAGTCTCTATAATTGAGCGCAGGTTTTCTATCGCCCAACAATGCTTTGTATTTATAATCACCTACCGATTTAATAAATTCTTCTTTTGATTTTGCAATCAATACAGGATTGGTAAATAGATCAATTGCGGTTAATGCCATTGTTTTAGCAGCAACCATCATTCCCTTGGTGCCTATTTCGGTTCCACCGCAGGCTACTGCTTGCCAACTATGTGCTGGCGTACCAGGAACCCAGGTAGCAGCTTCTAAACCAACCGTAGGAATTGCATAGCTTACATCGCCAACATCTGTAGAACCTCCACTTGCGTCAATAAATCCTTGTAATGGAACTATACTTGCTGCTTCTTCTATTGCTGGTGCTTTAAATGTAAAAGAAGATTGAATTTTTTTTCCAAATGCTATTTCAGCTGCATTGTATTTTACTCCACCCACTTGATCTAAATTTTTTTGCATGGCTTCTGCCAATGTTTTGTTGATCAATAAATCATGTGTTCCACCAATAATTTCATACTCAACTTTGGTCTCAGTACCCATTGCCGCACCATTCGCAGCTTTTGTTAAACGTTGAAAAATACTTGACACCAAATCTTTTTTAGGATGACGCACATAATAAAATACTTCTGCAAAATCGGGTACTACATTGGGGGCCTTACCGCCCTTGGTAATTACATAATGAATCCTGGTTTCTTGCGGAACATGTTCGCGCATCATATTCACCATATTGTCCATCGCTTCTACTCCATCTAAAGCAGACCTGCCATTTTCAGGTGCCATTGATGCATGTGACGATAAACCATAAAACCGAAATTTGGCAGATGTATTGGCCAATGCACTGGTCATGGTAACATTGTTTGAGTTTCCCGGATGCCAATGCACCGCAACATCCACATCTTTAAATAATCCCGCTCTTACCATATAAACTTTACCGCTTCCCCCTTCTTCTGCAGGGCAACCGTATACCCTAACTGTACCAGTTAATTTTTTTGCTTCAATTAATTTTTTTATTTCTATACCTGCAGCAACAGATGCTGTTCCAAATAAATGATGCCCGCAACCATGGCCCGCATCTATTCCATCAATGGATTTTTTTTCTGTATTCGCTGCTTGTGATAACCCAGGCAATGCATCGTATTCAGCTAAAATAGCAATCACTGGCTTTCCACTCCCATAACTAGCAACAAAAGCGGTGGGCATTTCTGCTACGCCAGATTCAATGGTAAATCCATTGCTCTTTAAAGTCTCTTGTAATAATTGCGTACTCTTTACTTCTTTGTACCCAACCTCTGCAAAGCCCCAAATTTGTAATGCAATATTTTTATAGGTCTCGTATTTGCTATCAATATTTTTGATGGCATCTGTTTTAAGAACGCCATTACTGTTTTGTGCTTGAGTAATACAAAATAGCAGAATGCATAAAGTTGATACCAATAATTTTTTCATTGATTGTATTTAAAGTAAAAAAGTTGGATAAAAATAAGCCATTCGAATCACCAGCCTAAAAATTCTTTGATGAGTTGCTCCGTTTCTGCACAAGCAATTTCCAAATCTTTATTAATGATGGTTTTATTAAATTGATGGCTGAAAGAAATTTCGTAGCTGGCTTTGTTGACGCGGGTAGCCAAACTTTCCGCAGTTTCCGATCCCCTGCTTTCTAATCTTTTCTTGAGCTCTTCCACCGAAGGTGGTTCAATAAAAATAGACAAGCAGTTTTTGCCAAATTGTTGTTGAATATGAATAGCCCCTTTTACATCAATATCCAAAACAGGCGTTTTGCCTAATTGCCAAATTCGTTCTAGTTCGGTTTTTAATGTGCCGTAATAATTGCCTTCGTATACCATCTCCCATTCTACAAAAGCATCGGCATCAATTTTATTTTTGAAATCTTGCTCCGACATAAAATGATATTGAACTCCATCTTCTTCACCAGCTCTGGGGTTTCGGGTAGCAGCTGAAATAGAAAAAGACAGGAGTGGATATTTATTCAATAAATATCGAGTAATTGAAGTTTTACCTGCACCTGAAGGTGCAGTGATAATGATAATTTTTTGTGCTGGGTTCAATGGGAGTGTTTTATAATAATTATTCGATTGCATTCAATACTATGGCAAATTTATGCTAGTTCCATTTCGGTTTTTTTACTATTGCGACCAACTGCATAGTGCGGATGCAATTCATTATAGATAGTAATAAATTCCCCAATACCAGCATTTGCAGCGGTTTTGGCGTTTTGGAAATAAGCCCTTGATTGTTGTAATACTTCATTGCCAATTAATAATTTGGCGTCTTCTAATTTGCTCCTAATTTCTTCTACCTCAAATAGCAATTCCGAATATTGATCATATAAGTGTAAATAATTATTGCAAACACTTACATCCACGTAGGATGGAACAGTATTAGGGCTTCTTCTCATGAATTCCACGGCTTTTTGTACAAATTCCGTTTTCTTGGTATTCAACTTAAACATACTTCTACGTTCACTGGGTTTTAATTTGATATTACCCGGAATCATACTTCTTAAGGCAGATATATGCTGCCGAAGCGACATTAATTCTGAACCTACAAAACTTCTAAAAGCGCTCATTTTGATTGAATTTTAATATAAACGCTCATTCGAATTAGAAAATTGCTCATTATTAGGAGCAAAACTTCATCAAAAACATCAGTTTTTACCGTTTTTTATTATCTTGAACTTGCTCAATCGATTGCTATGCGTATATGCTGGAACCTATTTCTGCGTCTTCAAGGATGGAAAGTAGTGGGGAAATTCCCCCATCATATTCAAAAAGCAGTTATAGTAATGGCTCCTCATACTAGCAGTTGGGATTTTGTGGTAGGACTAGCTATTCGGAGTAAACTCCAATTGTATCATTTTAAGTTTTTAGGTAAAGACTCTCTTTTTAAAGGCCCTTTCGGATTCTTTTTTAGAAAAATGGGCGGCTTTCCGGTTGATAGAACGAATAAGAACAATATGGTGGACCAAGTAGTTGAATTATTTAATGATCATGAACAGTTTATTTTGGCCCTTTCTCCAGAAGGAACCAGGAAAAAAGTAGACCGGTTGAAAACAGGTTTTTATCATATTGCCCAAAAAGCACATGTTCCCATCATTTTGACAGGATTTGACTTTGGAAAAAAGGAGATCTCTTTTTCTGAACCATTTTACCCAACCAATGATATGGAATCAGATATTCAACATATACTTCGTTTTTATTCCACTATAAAAGGCAAGAATCCAGAACAAGGCTTACGCCATTTAATTGAACCCGCTTAATTAATATTTATGAGTAATCAATACCCGTGTATCGTAGATAAATTCTGTCAATACGAAAAAGAAAAGCCCAATCAACTCTTCTTGGCAGAGCCAGTAAAAAAGCAGTACCAAAATTTTACTTGGGCAGAAGCAGGAAAAGAAATAAGAAGTATAGCGAGTTACTTACAAAGTACGGGCTTACAAAAAGGCGATAAAGTAGCCATATTAAGTAAGAATTGTGCGCATTGGATAATGTGTGATATTGCTATTGCCATGTCTGGAATGGTTTCTGTTCCCTTGTATCCAAATATTACAGCAGATGCGGTAAAAGAAATTATTAAGCACAGCGAAGCAAAAATTATTTTTATTGGGAAGTTAGATAAGCCCGAAGAAATCAGAAAGGGCATTCCAGAAAATTTAATTCAGATTAGTTTTCCTTTTTATTTTAATGAAGGATGTTTGAATTGGAATGATTTAGTTCAATCGAATACCCCATTAACAGGAACTCCCTCTATCAATGCAAAGGATCTTGCATGTATAGTATATACATCAGGTACAACCGGGCAACCAAAAGGAGTGATGCATAGTTTTCATGCTATGTCATTTGCAGTGGAATCTTTTTTAGAAAGTAATCCTCCATTCAACAATGAAAAATTCTTCTCTTATCTCCCACTTTGTCACGTCGCAGAAAGGATGTTGGTTGAATGTGGTACTGTATTTACTGGAAGCTCTGTATACTTCGTAGAGTCGATGGATAGTTTTTCTGCGAACCTACAATATACTCAACCTACTGTTTTTTTAGCAGTGCCGCGCATTTGGGAAAAAATGCAGGAAGAAATTTTAAAGAAAATGCCTCAACAAAAATTGAGTCGATTATTGGGTATACCCATTGTTTCTGGAATCATTAAATCAGCCATAAAGAAAAAAATGGGCTTTGCTAAATGCAAATATTTTTATACCGGAGCTTCCCCAATTAATAAAGCGGTACTAGTTTGGTTTTCAAAACTGGGAATCACTATTCAAGAAGCTTATGGAATGACAGAAAATTCCGCATTATCGCATGTAAACAGAAAACATGCGCCTAAATTTGGTACTGTAGGTCAAAGCTATCCTGGTGTTGAAGTAAAACTAAGTGCCATCAATGAAGTGTTGGTTAAAAGCGATGCTACTATGTTGGGTTATTATAAAGAACCGCAATTAACTGCCGAAATGTTTGAAGGCGATTGGTTAAAAACTGGTGATGAAGGATCCATAGACGCTGAAGGATATTTAACCATCACTGGTAGAATTAAAGATCAATTCAAAACCAGCAAGGGGAAATATGTTATTCCATCCAATATAGAATCTAAAGTATTGGCTCATCCTTTTGTTTCGCAAGCCTGTGTTGTAGGATCTGGAATGCCTGCTCCATTATTGCTATGTACCCTTTCCGAAAAAGCTACCAAAGAAGAAAAACCAACTATTGTTGAGCAGCTTTCCGGTTTTCTTACAAAAATGAATGATCAGCTAGAACACCATGAGCAGGTTGCAAAAATCATTGTTTTAAAAGATGAGTGGACCCTAGAAAATGGAATTTTGACACCTACTTTGAAAATAAAGCGAAAAGTGGTGGATGATTTATTTCAACAACATTATAATGGATGGTACAATATGCAACAGTCGGTAGCCATTCTATAAATTTCTTACCATTTTGGATAATTAATTGGTACTAGTTTTGTTAAAATAGTTCCAATTGGACAATTTTATAGTTTAAAAATCGTTCCATATACAAGTTTATTCAAACCGCTGAAATTATGAATATGAAATTTTACTTTTTTGCAGCAATTGCATCAATTACTTTGTTTTCTTGTGCTAGTCCTAAAGAATTAAAACAAGCACAAGCCAATTACACAGAACTGAAAGGCGCTTATGCCGACATGCAGGCAAAATACAGGGCTTTACAAGATGAATTAAATAAGTGTAATGCAGATAAAGAAAAAGGATCTGCACAATCAGCAGCACAAAAAGCTGGTTTAGAGTCGCAGATTGCTACATTAAACAATCAATTGGATTATTTAAAACAGAATAACAATACAGTATTGAATCAATTAAAAGATTTATCTGTAGTTACTGGTTCTCAGGCGGAAAGTATCAGAAAGTCTTTAGACAATATTGGAGCGAAAGATATTTATATTCAAGATTTAAGGGGCTCTATTGCTCGTAAGGATTCTTTGAATATGGCATTGGTGATGAATCTAAAAGGCGCGATTGGCAATTTAGACGATAAAGACATCAATATTAAAGTAGACAAAGGAGTGGTTTATGTAGATATCTCCGATAAATTGTTATTTAAGAGTGGTGCATACGATGTAACCGATCGTGCTAAAGAAATATTAGGAAAAGTAGCCAAAGTGTTAAATGCACAACCAGATATTGAATTCATGGTAGAAGGTCATACCGATTCATTAGCTATTCGTGGAACTGGTCCGATTGTAGACAACTGGGATTTGAGTGTTAAAAGAGCTACTACTATTGTGAGAATATTACAAGACTCTTATGGATTAAATCCAAAAAGAATGACTGCTGCGGGTAGAGGTCAATATGTACCTATTGCCGACAATACTACCAATGAAGGTCGCGCTGCTAATCGCAGAACAAGAATTGTTATTTTACCACAACTAGATCAGTTCTTTAAGTTATTGGAAACTAAGAAATAAAGCATTCATATTATTTTAAAAGCGGGACTGATTGGTCCCGCTTTTTTTGTGCCATCAACTATCTGAAGCCAGATACTATTAAGGTGCCGTTATTTAACCCTTATTTATTCACGGTTCATGATTCCTACCAACAAGCGCTTATCTTGCAACCTGAAAGTGAATTTGTATGCAGGAGTATTTGAAAGGATTGAATGAACCCCAAACAGAAGCGGTAAAACATGTGAAGGGTCCGATCATGATTGTGGCAGGAGCAGGAAGTGGAAAAACAAAAGTATTGACCACTCGTATCGCTCATTTAATGTCTGCCGAAAAAGTAGATGCCTTTAATATTTTAGCGCTCACTTTTACCAATAAGGCCGCTGCTGAAATGAAAGAGCGTATTGAAAAAATTCTCGGCAATTCAGAAGCAAGAAATTTATACATAGGAACTTTTCACAGTGTTTTTGCTAGAATTTTACGAGCCGAAGCAACACGCTTAGGTTATCCGAGCAATTTTACCATTTATGATACCGACGACAGTAGATCGGTTTTAAAAACCGTGATCAACGAATTAAATCTAGACGACAAGCATTACAAGCCAAATATCGTAGGTAATAGAATTTCTTCCGCGAAAAATGCATTGGTAGGGCCAGCAGAATATGCCAATGATTATTATATTCAGCAGGAAGATATGCGAGCCAATCGACCAGCCATTTCAAAAGTGTACGCTGCTTATGCCAATCGTTGTTTTAAAAATGGGGCTTTTGATTTTGATGATCTATTATTAAAAATGTATGAGTTGCTGAAAAACTTTCCAGATGCGCTCCATAAATACCAACATAAGTTTAAGTATATTTTAATTGATGAGTACCAAGATACCAATGCGGTTCAATATCAAATCACTAAACTCTTAGCAGCTGTTCACGAAAATATTTGTGTGGTTGGTGATGATGCTCAAAGTATATATAGCTTTCGCGGAGCAACCATCGAAAATATTTTACAATTTCAGAAAGACTATGACGATGTAAAAGTGGTGAAGCTCGAACAGAATTACCGAAGCAGCAGCCAGATCATTAATGTAGCCAATGAAATTATAAAAAACAATAAAGGACAAATTCCAAAAAATTTATGGACCGATAATGCGGCAGGTGAAAAAATATCTTTGGTAAGAACCATGACCGACAATGAAGAGGGGAAATTTGTAGCCGATACTATTCAAGAACAAAAACTACGCAATCATTTTTTTAATAAAGACTTTGCTATTTTATATCGTACCAATGCACAGAGTAGATCCTTTGAAGAAAGCTTGCGCAAAATGGGTATCCCTTATCGCATTTATGGTGGAACAAGTTTTTATCAAAGAAAAGAGATCAAAGACATATTGGGTTATTTACGCGTGATTGTAAATACCCAAGATGAAGAAGCACTCAAAAGAATTATTAATTATCCTGTAAGAGGCATTGGAAAAACCACCATGGAGAAATGTGTGATTTTTGCCAATGAACATAATATTTCCATGTTTGATGTGGTGAGCAGGGCCGCAGAGTTTGGTTTTAAAGCAGGTACATTAGAAGCGTTGCAAAATTTTGTAACGATGATTCGTTATTTCCAAAGCATGCTTACCGATAAGAATGCCTATGATGTAGCAGTACAAGTGGGCAAGCATACCAATTTGGTGAAAGAATTATTCAACGATAAAACCACAGAAGGTTTAGCTCGTTATGAAAATATTCAAGAGTTGCTCAACTCTATTAAAGAATGGACAGAGAGCCCTAGCAACGATGATGGAGAACTGGGAGATAAAACATTGGGTTCTTATTTACAACAGATCACTTTATTAACCGATGCAGACGATGATAAAGAAAATAACGATGTAGTAAAACTAATGACCATTCATGCCGCAAAGGGCTTAGAATTTGGTTGTGTATTTATTGGTGGAGTAGAAGAAACCCTTTTTCCCAACGCAATGAGTATTAATACCAGAGAAGAACTAGAAGAAGAGCGAAGGTTATTTTATGTTGCCATTACCAGAGCTAAACAAAGACTTTGGTTGACCTATTCTAATTCGAGGTATCGTTTTGGTCAATTGGTACAAAACGAACCGAGTAGATTTATAGAAGAAATGCCGGAAGACAATGTAGATAAATCTTATGCTGGTGGTGGAGCAAGAAATAATTCAAGTACCGATTGGGGAGGTGCCTATGAAAGAATGCAAAGAGGTTTTAATTACAGAGACACCGCACAAGCAGAAAAAAAATACGGACCAGCTCCTAATAAAAAACCAGCAACTTCTAAACCTGAATATTTACCGATTATACCTCCAACGTCTAAAGTGGCCACACATATTCCATCTGCTGATTTTATTGCAAGTGATACATCTAATTTAGAAGCAGGGCAGAAAGTAGAACACCAAAAATTTGGATTTGGTAATGTAACCAGTATAGAAGGTTCGGCTCATAATCCGGTTGCTACTATTCAATTTGAAAAAAACGGGGAGAAAAAAATAATGCTCAACTATGCTAAGTTGAGAATTGTGCTTTAAATTAATTTTTATACTTCGCAACCCTTACACCACTTTCTGTTGGCATTTGCTTTAACGTGGGTTTATACAATCCACCATTAGGTTGTGGTAACAAAACGGTACCAGGTAAAAATAAAAAACTTTCCGGAGGCGGTGGCGGTAATGTTGGTACAGGTGTCCTTTCAATGACCGGTGTGTTATTTTGAGTTGAGTTGCTATTAATTGATTCGGTTGAAGATGAATTTGAAGCTGAAACTATCGACTTTTCTTCATAAGCTACTCCAGCAATAAATTGTTGCAATACACTCATCTGTGGTCGATCGGTTTGTGCCAATGGATATACCGACAAAGGATTGCCACTCCATCTTTTTCCGGAAGCCCAATAATTAGCAGCAATATTATTGTTGTTGAGGTAACGAATAAAATTCTCCATCAACTTTAACCAACGTGGATCGGTATCTGGTACACCAAAAGCACCAACCATTCCTTTTTTATTATTGTCTTTTAACCAATTTACAAATGGCATGACTCTTTTGATTCCAGTACTGTCCTCTACCTTGCTTTGTTCGTAAGAGTAGAGATATTTACCTGTAAAGTCCAGATCAAAAAAACAATGTGCGTTGTAAATGATTTTGTCTGAAGGGTCCTTTAAGTTTTTTAAATTATCGCTGTATTCTTTCCAACTTTCCGCTGCTGCATAATTTTCTCCAGCAATAATGATATTGGTTCTTTTATCGGCCTCTCTGATAGAATTGATGGCTTGTTGCGCTGTAGTAAACCAATCAAACCCCTGCATTTCATGTGGCTCGGTCATAATTTCATAGCCATAAATATTTTGATACCCCGAAAATGCATTCACCAATCTATTCCATACATCTGCATAATCTGCCCTGCTTACCGAATAAGTTCCAATTAAATAATCAATTCCGTATTTTTTGTACCTGCCCGAATTATGCATGCTAATGATCACTTGCATGCCTTTGTTGGAACACCATCCCACTACTTTTTTAATTTCTCCAATTTCTTGGTAATCCAAATCTCCTCCTAAGTCTTTTTGAATACGTTCCCATCGGAATGGAATGGTTACCAGTTTAAACCCTTTTTTATAGAAATAATCTACCTCTTCTTCTGTAGGATAGGCATAATGGTTGTTGAGTGTTCCAGGAATGTTATTTTCACCCATTTCTCCCCCACAAAGGTTAATGCCTAATGCAAAGCCAGCTCCCTGAGAAAACCCAGCAGTCAAAAGACCTAAGAGAAATATGGTTAATAATAGCTGACGCATGGGTTGAACGTGTAAATCAGTATGAATTAGAACGCAAAAACAGCCTATTTATTGAGTGAATTGTCGATATCCGTAAAAATAAAGCCCGATTTAGCTGTTTCGGCTTGAACGAACTATTGCCTCGCTGGAATTGTTTTATTTTTGTGCTTTACCTTAGCATAGATAAAATTGACAGATATGATTCAAACAGGCAACCCGGTAATTAGTATTTATACCGAAATGACACCCAATCCGGAAACCATGAAATTTGTGGCCAATAAATTGTTGTATCCAGGCAAAAGCATTGATTTTGCGGATGAAACATTAGCTACACCCTCACCTTTGGCAAAAGAATTATTCAGTTTCCCTTTTATCAAAAGCGTGTTCATTGCTAGCAATTTTATTACACTTACCAAAACCATCGATACCGAAGACTGGCAGGATGTAATACCTACCATCAAAACCTTTTTAAAAGAGTACCTCGAAAATGGCGGTGTTGTGGTAAATGACGAAGAAGTTGCTAAAGTAAAGCAAGAAGCTACCAATACCGTTAATGCCGATGACGATGATATTGTAAAAAGAGTGAAGGAATTATTGGAGAACTATGTAAAGCCAGCTGTTGAAATGGATGGTGGCGCTATACAGTTTAAAAGTTACAACGACGGCATTGTAAACCTGATGTTGCAGGGCAGTTGTAGTGGATGCCCATCTTCTATGATCACTTTAAAAGCTGGAATTGAAGGAATGATGAAGCGTATGATTCCAGAAGTAAAAGAAGTAGTTGCAGAAGCTGAATAAGCTATCATGAATAAAGAAGCGATTATTAATTCAATAGAGCATGCTTATCAAAACCTGATCAATTGTATTGAAGGTTTGGATGAACATGCTTTTTTATTGGCGGCTGAAGGCAAATGGTCTGCAGGAAAGCAATTAGATCATATGATCAAAAGTGTTGCTCCTGTAAACATGGCCATGGGCTTACCTAATTTCATACCTACTCTTTTATTTGGTAAAGCCAATAGGCCTTCTAAAACGTATGAAGAATTAGTAGCAAAATACAAATCAAAATTGGCCGCTGGAGGAAAAGCGCCTGCAAAATTTGAACCTCCTTTTATTCCTTTTGAAAATAAGACCAAATTGATCAACCGGTTGAATCAATTGGTAAAAGCGCTTTGTAAAAAGATCAATCTACGTTCGGAAGAGTCTTTGGATAAAAACATTTTACCACATCCCCTACTCGGCAAATTAACTTTGCGCGAAATGCTTTATTTTACAGCATATCATGCAGCTCATCATCAAGCATCGATTGAGCAAGCAATAGCGCTGAATGAAAAACAACATTCATAAAATAGTCACTCATTATTGGGATGCATTGATTGCATCTTCCTTGGTATTTGTACTTATTTCTTTGTTTACACAGCATAGTGGCATTGGAATTTCACCGGATTCTGTGCAATACCTAAGTGTTGCCAATCATATAGTAGAACGTTTTTCTTTTACTGATTTTAACAATGAACCCTTTGTATTGTTTCCCTTGGGTTATCCTGTTTTTTTAGCATTGATCAAATGCTTAAGTCCGATTGCTATCACCAACAGTTTGCCTACTGTTAACGCATTGATTTTTTCAGCCATCATTTTTTGTTGCTCATCTATATTGAGGGCCTCGATTAAAAAAAATGGTTTTTTAAGGTTTTTGATATTGCTTTTATTGGCATGCAGCCCAGCATTATTAGAAGTGTACACTATGCTCTGGTCCGAAACTTTATTTATTTTGATGAGTTTGTTTTTTGTATTGGCTGCAAAAAAATATCTACATCAATCATCTATTTCTAGTTTGTTTTTGTTGGCATGTTTCGCAGCGATAGGTTTTTCGGTACGTTATGTAGGAATTGTATTTGTACTTACGGGAGGTGTTTTAATATTATTCAATCCTCAATTGAAATTCATACAAAAATTGCTGCATGGATTATTAATGGGCTTTGTTGGTGCTTCATTGGCAATAATCAACTTGGCTCGAAACACAATGGTATCGGGCACTTACACAGGAGTACGTGAAAAAGCGCAGAGAGGTTTTGGGGATAATCTGCAAGATATTGGCGCAGTAATTAGTTATTGGTTTCCTATTCCTGAGGCGCAACAACATCTTGAAGTAGTGGTATTGATTTTATTCTTGCTAATGGCATTTAGTTTGGTTGTCTATCATTGCATACAAGCCCAATATTATCATCGCTATTCAACCATTATTGCTTTGTTCTTTTTGGTGTATGCTTTTTTCATGTTGATCACGGCATCTATTTCTCGTTTTGAAACATTGAGCAGTAGGTTAATGTCGCCGATATTTATTCCGATTATTTTGTTATTGGCTTTTTTTGTTAATCACTTGATGCGGGGAAAAATAAAAGCAGTGCGAATTTTTATAGTATTGATTTTTTTAGGGTTGTATGGTTATGTGCTATTCCATCAATACAAATTGAACAGAGATACTTGGGAGGGAGTAGGTTTTGCAGGCATTCCCGGCTATAGCGAAGATCAATGGACAAAGTCTCCCATGGTTGCATTTATCAAAAAAGATTTGTCGAAATACCAGCCTCCCGTTTTTGCGAACGCAAATGATGCATTGTATTATTTAACGGGAATTAATACAGTAGCATTGCCGCATAAAGACATTCCAAAAGAAATAGCTCAATTTAAAATCAACCAACATTTTTATTTGATTTGGTTTTTTTATGGAGAGAACAATGATTTGATTGATCTTGCATATATTCTTCAACAAAAAAAACCGATTGCCAGCTGGCAATTTAAAGATGGAATTATCTACCGTTTTTGATGCATTTGTTCAAGGGCTTAAAGCAACTGGTCCGATTGAATTCATAGCTGTGCTAGCAGGTATTGCATCTGTTTGGTTTAGCAGAAAGGAAAATATATTGGTATATCCAGTGGGATTGGTGAATACTGTGTTTTATATCTATTTGAGTGTTAAAGGAAATTTATTGGGAGAAGCCAGCGTGAATTTATATTATACCATCATGAGTATTTATGGATGGATTTTGTGGTCTAAAAAAGACAGCAATAAAATTGAAGCGGCTTTACATATCAGTTTTAGTAATCGTAAAGAGTGGATGCAACAATTAATATTCTTTGGGGGTTTTTATGTGTTGATTTTTGGTGCACTCAGTTGGTTAAAGCAATCTTTTGCACCCGAAGCTATTCCTTGGGCTGATGCATTTGCTAGTGCAACTGCTTATACAGGAATGTGGTTGATGGCCAGAAAAAAAGTAGAGAGTTGGATCTGGTGGATAGCAACAAATATTGCTTCTATACCGTTATATTTTATCAAAGGATATGTATTTACCAGTGTACAGTTTTTAGTGCTCTTGATCTTAGCCATTGCAGGATTGATCAGCTGGCAACAAAAAGCAAAACATGCAACCCATTAAAAAGATCGTGATCATCGGACCAGAGTCTACGGGAAAAAGTACCCTCTGTACTTTATTGGCCGATCATTACAAAACCGAATGGTGCAGCGAGTTTGCCAGAGATTATTTGTTAACCAATAGAATGGATTATAACGCAACAGATTTAGTAGCTATTGCAAAGGGCCAGTTGGCTTTGGAAGATGAAATTTCAGCAACCATAAAAGAGCCACCCTTGCTTTTTGTAGACACCGATATGTATGTAATGAAAGTATGGAGTGAATATGTTTTTGGGGAATGCGATTTTTTTATTCTCGATCAAATTGTAAAAAGAAAATATGATCATTATTTACTCTGCAATATTGATCTGCCATGGGTTAAAGATGAACTGCGCGAATACCCCGACGAAAAACCAAGAATTGAATTATTCAATATTTACAAAGACTTACTCATCAATCAATCAGTTCCTTGGACCATCATTAGTGGAAATTATGAAGAGCGGCTGGCTCAGGCAATTGAAACAATTAATGCGTTAATTGATTTCTCTTCTTAGTTATGTATATTTGATTATGCCAAGAAAATTTGTAGATACTAGTATTATTGAAATACGAAATATGGAGAAGGATGGTAATATTGACCGTTCCTTTTGGCACTCAAGTACTATTCAAGAAAGACTAAAAGCTGCTGCTACTATGATTAGTGTTGCATTTCAAGAGCCAAATTTTTTGAAGCAAAAAGTTGATCGTACATATATAAAGATGAAAAAAAGGGATTTATGAATTTGCTTAACGACGATTTTCAGGATTTCATTACAGCTTTAAATAAATATGGAGTGAGATATATTCTTGTAGGTGGATATGCTGTAGTTGTTAGAGGATATAGTAGATCTACTGGAGATATGGATGTATGGATAGAAAAGTCCGAAACAAATTATGAATGCTTTTTAGAAGCAATACATAATTTCGGTATACCTACAGATGCTATTCCAAAAGATAAATTTTTTTCAATAGCATTTGATGTATTTGCGTTTGGCAAACCACCTTATGCAATAGAAATAATGACAGCAGTTAAAGGGTTGGATTTTGAATCTACTTACAATAAAGCAACTTGGGAAGAAATTGATGGAATAACAATAAAAGTGATTCATTTAAATCATCTTATAGAAGCCAAAAAAGCTGCTGGAAGAAACAAAGATTTAAATGATATAGAAAACTTACCTCAGGTAGACTAAGTTTTTGTTGCTCATATCTAACGAATAATTGCTTGCAAGTCTTCATCATCTTCAATATTGCGCATTTGTTGTACTATTTGCGGGTACCTCCAAGAAACCCTTCTGCTCATGGGTTGAACCGAAAACTTTTTGGGATTGGGTAAACAGGCTATGATCATTGCCGCTTCTGCACGGCTCAATTTTTTGGCTGATTTATGAAAATAGTTTTGGGCTGCTGCTTCAATGCCAAATATTCCAGGCCCCATTTCGATAGTATTCAAATACACTTCTAAAATTCTTTTCTTACCCCATATCAATTCGATCATTACTGTAAAATATAGTTCTGGTACTTTACGAATGTACTTAGTAATATATCCTCCCTGCCAAAGAAATACATTCTTTGCCGTTTGTTGCGTAATGGTACTGGCACCTCCACCCAATGGTATTTTGGATTTTTTATTTTTCTTTTTTGGCTTAAGACTTTTCTCAATAGCATCCCAATCGAAGCCGCTATGGTCGGGGTAGGATTGATCTTCACTGGCGATGGCTGCTAATTTAACTGATTGATTGATTTCATCCCAACCAACATAATCTCTTTTCAAACCATAGCCAAATGCATTGCTAATTTGAGTAATGGTAATGGGCGGCATCAACCATTTACAAATAAATAGATACACTGTAGAGCTGATAAACAAGATCAGGAATAACTTACCAATGAATCGTATAGTTCTTTGAAAAAAAATTTTGTTACTTCCTGCCATGAATGGAAGATACAAAGAAAATTTAATGCGGCTTTATCGCATCACCATAATTGAGCACACCCCATGCAAGCACAATTCCAAAGCCAATTAAAATAATACCTGAAAGCTTATTGATATAACGCAAATTTCGAGGCGTCAATTTTGAACGGAGTTTTCCGGCAACCGCTACTTTGGCAATATCAGTCAATAGTACAAATAGCAAACAAGTAATAAAAACGGTGAACTTATAATTCACGGGATTAGGCGTACTAGCTGCATCGCCCACTATTGCTGCAGTCCAGGCAAACCAAAATAACAAAACACCAGGGTTTAAAATATTCATGAAATAACCCGACAAAAAAACACCTGCAAAATCTCTTTTTCTAAATTTCTTCTCTATTAAATTATTGTCTTGGTCGGTCACTACTTTTTTAAAGAACAAAGTATAAATACCTACAATTACTAAAAATACACTTCCCGTTAATGCAATTTCCTTACTATGGTTTAATGCTGATGTAAATAGGGTGGTAAAAAAATTACAAACCAGCACTAATGTAATATCACTTGCCGAAACACCTGCTACAAATGAATAACCCGCTTTATGTCCGTTATTCACGCTTTGTTTGATGATAGCAAATATGATTGGGCCCACTGAAATACTGAGCAGTAATCCTAAAACCAATCCTTTTAATATGGCTGCTGTTATCAATCAAAAAAAATTTATGCGCGAGATCGCTCGGCTTGTTTCTTAACTGGGTTTGCTAAAAAATGTTGCCAATCGGCCAACATGGTTCCTTTTAATACACGGGGAAATTTATGTTGTCCGCCCACTTTTCCTTTAGAACGCATAAAATCCATAAAATGTTTTTCACTCAATACTTCTAATCGAACTTCTTTTAACGCACTTTTTCTTTCAACCGCATAATCATCATTCAATTCATTCAAACATTCGTCAATGTATTTTCCCAATGCAACAGCATCTACTGCATCATCACATGCCACATACCATTGATGCCCGAAAAAATTACCGATAGGTATTCCTGCTACGGTAAATTCAGGAATACAAATATTGAAATGTGCTCCTGCCATTTGAATGGCTTTGTTCATATTATCTACACTCAAATGCTCTCCTACCAAACTCAGGAAATGTTTGGTTCTTCCTGTAATGATGATCTCTGAACGCTCTTTATCTACAAAACGAATTGTGTCTCCAATTAAATAACGCCATGTTCCAGCAACAGTGCTGATCAACAATGCATAATCCCTTCCTTCTTCTACTTCATGCAACATCAAGGCTTCTGGCTTTGCAATCATTTCTCCATCCGACGTAAAATTGACATCATCAAAAGGAACAAACTCTAAAAAAATATGTTCATTGGTAACCAAACGCATGCCTTGTGCATACTGCCGATCTTGGTAAGCAATAAACCCTTCGCTTGCTAAATAGGTTTCAATATAAGTGATGGGCTTACCCAATAATTTTTCAAAGCCTTTTTTATAAGGTTCGAAGCTTACTCCACCATGAACAAAAAAAGCGAGGTTGGGCCATATCTCGTGAATATCACTGAGTTGGTATCTTTCTATAATCTGCTCTAAACACAATTGAATCCACGCTGGAACTCCCACTAAACAACCAATATCCCACTGAGGGGCATTTTCCACAATTTCTTTGATTTTCTTATTCCAATCTTTTTGTTTGGCTGTTTTTTTACCTGGCTTATAAAATGGCTGAAACCAAAATGGCGCTTTCTTTACCGTAATACCACTTAAGTCTCCTGCATAATAACCTGCGCCTTCTTGTAATTCGGTACTACCGCCTAAAGTTAGCCATCCTCTGCTCAATGAAGTAAAAGGGAAATTTTCATAAGATCGCAAACTCAAGAGTTGCTTGATCATTACAATCTTATTTCCCTTTAATAAATCGTTGGTGATAGGAATGTATTTACTGGCAGATTCACTCGTGCCACTACTCAATGCATAGTATTTAATTTTTCCTGGCCAACAGATGTCGGATTGCCCTTCAATGGTTTTATGCCACCATTGATCGTAAATGGTATTGTAATTAAAAGTAGGTACCAGTTCCTGAAATCTTTTACCAGGATGTTTGCTCACTAAAATATCATCAAAACGATATTGCTGCCCGAATGAAGTAAACCGTGCTTTCTTTAATAATTTCTTCAACACTTTTAACTGGTCACTTCTCAGGTTATTTTGAGGCAAGCGCAAAGCTTTAAGAATTGAATTAGGTAATTTTAAATCAATGATGGACATCGTTATCAGATACAGTTTATCTGCTACGAAACTAAAACAAATGCCCTATATATAAGCATACTATCCTAAATACTAGGCCTGAATGCTTTTGAATCAGTGATTTTTTAACATTGCTAGCATTTTTGAGCCATAAATTGCTGCGTGTAACAGCTTTCTGATCAGCCAATGGCTGTTTCCGGAGTAATATTTATTAACGAACAAATGCATGGAATGATAAAAATGGTATAGGTAACTGCCACTGTTTTTATTGGTACTTGCCCCTTTAAAATGTTGAATCACGATATTTCCTAAGTAATGATTTTCATATCCTGCGTCTGTCATTTTTTTACTTAGGTCTATATCTTCTCCATACATAAAAAACTGTTCATCAAATGCACCAACCGATTTTACCAATTGGGTTCTTGCCATTAAATAAGCACCGGCAAGAATAGCTACTCGATGTGCCTGATCCTTGTTTAAATTTCCCAAGGCATATTGGTTGAAAAAACCAGATTGAGGAAAAAGGCCTGCAATTCCACTCAGCTTAAAAAAAGCGGACAATGGAATGGGAAATGCTCTTTTGCTCTCTTGCAAAAACCGGCCTTCTTTATTAATCATTTGAACGCCCAAAGCCCCAACAAAATGGTGCTCTTTTAAATAATCCAAAGAACGCTTCAAAGCATGAACTGGTAAAAGGGTATCTGGATTAAGAAACAATACAACATCGCCTTTAGCAAAGGAAAGGGCCTGGTTATTGGCTTTGGAAAAGCCTTTGTTCTCCGAATTGGCAACAAATTTGACGGAAGGAAACATCCCCAAAATATGCGTTGATTCAACCGAATTAGATTCATTGTCTACCACAATAATTTCTCCATCAATCCCATTCAAAGCAGCTTGCACCGAATGAATGCAAGGGATTAAATAATGATATACTTTGTAATTTACTATGATAACCGATAGTTCCAAATAATCCTAATTTCCTCAAAGATGCGGAAACCTATCTAAAAATGTGTATTTCAAATCAAGTAGGGTTACTTTTGCAGCATGTTAAAAAATACTTTATTAAAAGCAACAGAAGCTGGCGCATCTGAACTTAAACGTTTTTTCAACGGCAGTTTTGTAATTAGCAATAAAGAGGGAATCAACAATTTGGTAACGGAGGCAGATCATGCTGCCGAAAAAGCCATCATGCAGGTGATTCAAGCCGATTACCCCGATCATTATATTTTGAGTGAAGAGAGCGGAGAAATTGTTCAGGACTCTACTTATAAATGGATCATCGACCCGATTGATGGAACTGTAAACTTTGCGAATGGTATACCCATTTGTTGCGTTAGTATCGGATTAGAACAAGATGGCAAAATGATCATGGGTGCTGTTTATAACCCCATTATGAATGAATTTTATTTTGCACAAAAAGGGTTTGGCGCAACCCTGAATAATGAAAAAATTAAAGTAAGCAAAAAAACCGAAGTCATTAAAAGTTGCTTGGTTACCGGATTCCCATACACCTATTTAGACGCACCTAATGGACCTATACAGGTATTTGAAAAATTAATTAGAAAAGGGGTTCCTGTAAGAAGACTAGGAAGTGCGGCCATAGATTTATGTTGGGTAGCTGCTGGTAGGTTCGATGGATTTTATGAACATAATTTACAGGCATGGGATAGTGCTGCAGGATTTTTAATGGTAGAAGAAGCTGGAGGAAAAGTAACCGATTTTAATGGAGATTATTATTCTCCTTATCAACCTCATTTAATAGCAACCAATGGAAAAATTCATGATGAATTATTGGGAATTGTAAATGGTTCAAATTTTTAAAATTATGGAAGAAAGAACAGAAATAGCAACACTGGGTGAATTCGGATTGATCGATCATCTAACAAAAAATAATGAAATTCAAAACGCTTCATCGGTATTGGGTATTGGTGATGATGGTGCCGTTATTGATCATTTTGGAAAACAAACGGTGATCAGTACCGACCTTTTAATAGAAGGTGTACATTTTGATTTAATGTACATGCCATTGAAACATTTGGGGTATAAGGCGGTTGTAGTAAACCTCAGCGATATCTATGCAATGAATGCCATACCTACTCAAATTACCATAAGCATTGGTATTAGCAATCGCTTTAGTGTAGAGGCTTTGAGCGAATTGTATGAAGGCATTTATTTTGCTTGTGAAAAATATGGGGTTGATTTAATTGGAGGAGATACTACCACTTCACCTAAAGGATTAATTATTTCGGTAACCGCCATAGGTGAGGTTGCTCCCGATCATTTTGTAAAAAGAAGTACCGCACAAAAAGGAGATTTGATTTGTGTTAGTGGCGATTTAGGCGGCGCATTTTTAGGGTTGACTTTAATGGAAAGAGAAAAGAAAATTTATATTGAGAACCCGTCCATTCAACCAGATTTAGAAAATGAAACTTATGTAGTAGGAAGGTTATTAAAACCAGAAGCCAGAAAAGATATCATCGAATTTTTTGCTGCCAATCAAATTGTTCCTACATCTATGATGGATGTAAGCGACGGTATCAGCAGCGAAGTATTGCATTTATGCAAGCAGTCTAATTTGGGCTGTGTGATATACGAAGAAAAATTACCTATACACGAAGACAGCAGACATGCTGCTTATAAATTTGGACTTGATCCAACAGTCTGTGCATTGAATGGTGGTGAAGATTATGAATTGATCTTTACATTGAAACAAGAAGATCATGATAAGATCGTATTGAACGAAGAGATCAGTGTAATCGGCTATACCACCGATATAGAGGAAGGATCCAAATTACATACTAAGGGAGGAAATATATTTAATATAACTGCTCAGGGTTGGAATGCGTTTAATCAATAAGACTAAACAATAAGATGTAACATTAAGAGGAATGAAAAAAAGGGGATTGTTTTTTTTATTGTTATTGAGTATCTCTTTTTTAGCTCAAGCGCAGCAGCAAGATTTGTTGACCAAAAAAATGGCACCTCGGCAAATGCGCTCTGACATGGATTTACTAAAAAAAATCCTGGAAGCCAATCATCCGAGTTTAAATTGGTATACTTCTAAAGACAGTTTGGATCAGTTATTCAATGATGTTTATAGTTCTCTCAATGATTCATTGACCGAACTGCATTTTAGAAATAAATTAAGTGCCTGGGTAACCGCTATTAAATGTGGACATACTACTGTAAGGGTATCTAAAAAATTATCCAAGGAATTATCAAAAAACCAATTGCCTCAATTTCCGCTGCAATTAAAAGTATGGGGAGATACTATGGCTGTTTTGGGAAATGCATTTAGAAAAGATACTGTTTTAAAAAGAGGAACCATTATTACTCAAATCAATGGATTGGGCATTCAACAAATAAGAGATTCTATTTTTAAAACCATTTCCACCGATGGAAATTCTATCAACCATAAAAACCAGGTGTTGAGTAATTCATTCCCTTACTGGTACAATACGGTGATAGGCAGAGATTCTGTTTATAACATTACCTATTATGATGGTTCGGAATTAATGCAGACAACGCAGGTTAAAAGTTTTGTATCTATTCAAGCACCAAAACGATCAAATAACCAGAATATCAATAGTACAATTAGCCCAAAACCAGATTCCTTAATTGCTAATCAAGCAGTTATGGCGCAACCAAAAAAAATGAGCAAGCGTCAATTAACGCAGTTATCTCGAAGATCTTTATCAATTGATACTGCAAATAGTACTGCAATAATGCGCTTGAATACTTTTAGTAGGGGGTCTTTGAAGCAATTTTTTAGACGCAGTTTTCGTTTGATGAATGAGTTGGAGATAAAAAACTTAGTAATCGATTTAAGAAGCAATGGGGGTGGTAAAGTGGAAAATAGTACAAGGCTAACTCAATATTTAATCAATCGTTCTTTTAAAATAGGTGATACTGTTGTGGCTCAAAGTAGAAAGTTTGAATATGGCCGCTATATTCATCCTTCGGCAATTTATTGGCTAGCAATGAATATTGGGGGAACCAAAATGGAAGATGGAAAAATTCATTATCGCAGATATGAAACCCATTTTTATGCTCCAACCGAAAAAAATCATTTCGGTGGAAAGGTTTACCTAATTCAAGGGGGTGCTAGTTTTTCAGCAGCCACTATGTTTATAGCTACATTAAAAGGGCAAGAAAATGTGAGTGTTATAGGAGAAGAAACAGGTGGTGGATATTATGGCAATTCTGCTATGCATATTCCTTCTATTGTTTTACCTAATAGCGGTTTAAGAGTTGGGCTACCTATGTATCGGTTGGTGATGGATAAAAATAGGCCAAAGGGAAATGGAATAATGCCAGATATGTTTATTCCACCATCATCTATAGCCATCAAAGAGGGTATTGACCTTAAAATGAACATCGTAAAAGAACTGATACAAAAAGCATCTAAGATTAATGATTAATAATAAAAAAGCTGTTTTTGTATTTACCAATATGTCTAAAAGAATAATCATCATATCGTTTTTGTTTTTTTGCTTTGTATTCAGTTATGCACAAAAACAAAAAAAGCCATACGTAACGGGTGTTGCTTATTTTGATTCATTGAAGAATCAAAAACCATCTATTAAACCTACAGGAGATTTTGATCAACGTTTTTCTTTTATTGGAACCAACAATAAAGACGTAAATATTTGGGGATACAGAATTGGTCTATTGGTTAACGATCGATACAAAGTAGGAATTGGTGGTTATACATTTAAAGCCAATTTCGATTCTAAAAGAGATAGTGTACGATTAAGAACCGGCAATGTAACCAGAACTGTAACCAGTGTTAGCCAGGTAAGTCAAACCATCTATTTCGGTACTATGTATTTTGAGCCCTATCTAATCAGAAGAAGGCGTTGGGAAATGAGTTTGCTCATGGAATTGGGTTATGGATCTGCCACTATTGATTCTACCAATAGTAATAAAGTATACGTCGGAAGAAATATTACCACTAGTAATAATACTTCTACCATAAAAGAGCCGTTCGTACCAATTGGAATGGGCCTATCTTTTAACTTAATTATTCCTGATAAAAAGGGTTGGCATTTCTTAACTTATTTTGGTTTGAATGCCATCGTTGGTATGCGCACTGTAATATTGGACAGTGACTTTAAACAAAATTATGATGGCTTCTTTTATAGCCTTGGTACTGCTATTTATATTGATCGAGTCTTTACGGATATTTCCGGGAAAAGGAAAAAGACGATACAAACAAATAGTGCAGTTAAATAATTAATTTATACTTACAATAAAAAAACCGAAG
>JANOZT010000137.1:0-27490 GCA_031429515.1 Sphingobacteriia bacterium | reverse complement strand
CTGCTACACTTAAAATCTTTTTAGCATCGTCTTGCCCAATCACGTATTCATCCAGAAATAATTTAATTTCAGAAGGTTTTCTGATATTGAGTTTGAAATTGGAGCTATTATTACCTGAACCATCCTTTTTAGTATTGAGTTCCTGTTCAATAATTTCTTGTGCATGATCTACGCAGTTTTCACAGATATGCCCTTCCTGACCAGCGATCAAAATCTTCACTTCATCACGGCTTCTACCGCAGAAAGAACAATGTAAAATGGATGTTTTAGCCATATGGACGCAAAAATACTACAGTTCGCCTTAGTAGTTAGTAATTTTATGCTAGAATTAGGTAAAACCGCTTGTTTAAGGGCTAAATCTGGTTGAGAATGCCATCTACAATACCATATTCAACAGCTTCTTTAGCATCCATCCAGTAATCTCGATCAAAATCTGCCATTATCTGATCAAATGTTTTACCGCAGTTAGCTGCCAAAATAGTAGCACCCAATTCTTTGGTTTTCTTGATTTGATTGGCCTGAATTTCTATATCGGCACTGGTAGCTTGAAAATATCCGCCTAAACTAGGTTGATGTATCATTACTTCTCCATGAGGATAGATCATTCTTTTTCCTTTGGTTCCAGCACTCAAAAGAATAGACCCCATACTTGCAGCCAATCCCATACAAACGGTGCTCACCGGACTTGTGATCATTTTCATGGTATCATACATGACCATGCCACTGGTTACAACACCACCTGGGCTATTAATAAATAATTTTATATCTTCACCTGGTTTATCGGCATCTAATACCAATAACTTACTTACTATATCTCTTGCAGATTTATCATCTACTACTCCCCATAAATAAACGGTTCTTTTTTCGAAGAACATTTTCTCCATTTTCTTGGTCATGAAGCTTCCCATTGGTTCGGGTTTGGCTTCTTTCTCTTCATGTTCGTCTTCGTCATTAGAGAGGTAAGGGTTGATGATGTATTTAGATTCTAACATTATTTATTTTTTAGCGTTATAATAATTTCTACTTGTATGTAATTGATTTTTCAAAAAACAATTACATAGTTTTCTTTTCTTTTCTTGGATTGGTTAATAAAACCTCATCTACTAAGCCATAGTCTTTGGCTTCGGCCGCTGTCATCCAAAAATCACGATCACTGTCTTTTGCAATGGTATCAACTGTTTTGCCAGTATGATTAGCAGTGATGGCATACAACTCGTGCTTTAATTTTTTAATTTCACGAGCGGTAATTTCAATATCTGTTGCTTGTCCACCAATTCCACCACTAGGCTGATGCATCATGATACGACTATGTCTGAGAGCAGTTCTTTTTCCTTCTACACCAGCACATAATAAGATCTGTCCCATGCTTGCCGCAATACCCGTACAAATAGTAGCAACATCAGGGCCAATAAACTGCATGGTATCATAAATGCCTAGTCCGGCATATACACTTCCACCAGGGCTATTGATGTACATTTGAATATCTCTTCCTCTATCGGTGCTTTCTAAAAACAATAATTGAGCAGTTACAATATTGGCTACATAATCGTTGATGCCTTCACCTAAAAAAATAATTCGGTCCATCATCAATCTGCTAAAAACGTCCATACTGGCAACATTCATAGGGCGTTCCTCAATAATGTATGGAGTTAAATTAGTAGGCTGTCCGAAAGCTTTGTAATTGTGTAAAACCGCGCTGCTGATTCCTTGGTGCTTTACAGCGTATTTGTCAAATTCTTTTCCAATATTCATAGTATCATTTTTCGCTTTGAAGATAAGTGTTTTGGCATTTCACTGGCAATTACTTATTCAAATTTTGTGCAAAGCCTTGATTTCCGCCAAAAGGGCATAAAAAATCCTTGATTTTGGCTTTTGAAATGTCAACCCCTAAAATACCGTCAAAACACGGTGTATTTCCTACATGCTTTTTATTAAGTTCGTTACACATAAACTGAGCTTATGAACGATAAAAACTTTCATATTGGCCTTTGTATGGCAGGCGCGGTATCAGCAGGTGCTTATACTGCAGGAGTAATGGATTATTTAATAGAAGCTTTAGAAGAATGGGAAAAAAGACGGGGCAGCAGCAATACTCCATCTCATAAAGTGGTGATTTCTGTAATTGGTGGTGCATCAGCTGGAGGCATGACAGGAATGGTAACAGCTGCATCTGTCAATTATCCAAAAAACCCGATTCGTTTTGATCAATCAATTAATTTACTCAACACGCATCCTGAAAATAAATTTTACCATAGTTGGGTTGATTTATTGGGCGAAGAAATGTTCAGCCACATGCTCAATCAAAAAGATTTAGAGCAAAATAAACGTGTGGATGCATTGTTGAATGCTCAATTTGTAGATGAAATTGCTAAAAGGGCTATTTCGTCCAATGAAAAAGAATGGCTTCCAACACCCCCTTATTTTGGGGAACAATTAAAAGTATTTACCACATTGACCAATTTGGAAGGCTTGAAATACAATATTGCTTTTAACAGCGAAGTGATGCAGAAAAATTACAATATGGCTGTTCATAACGATTATGCCTGTTTTAATTTAAACGCAGCTAATTATCAAAATGATGGATGGTTGCCATTGAACTTTAAAAATGGAATAAACAATTCAATAGCCAAAGATGCCGCTATGGCAACTGGTGCATTTCCCATCGGCCTTAAATCTCGAGTGCTTCAAAGACCATTGGCTTCTATAATCGATAACCCTTGGTTGAATCAAACTAAAATAAAAAGCAATCAGTCCAATGACAGAGTTTATACAACACAAAATGTAGACGGTGGATTAATCAATAACGAACCATTCGATAAAGTACGTGAGTTATTAAATGAGCTTACACAGCAGTACGATGAAAAAGTACAAAATGCTTTTGATCAATTTAAAAGTGCTGTTTTAATGATCGATCCATTTCCAAGCGAATTACCTGCTGCATTTAAAATTAATCAACAGTTATTTTCAACTATTGGCTATACATTAAATGCAATGACGCAACAGATGCGTGCAAAGCCTGCTCCATTGATAAATGCAATGGATTCCGATAAAGCTGGTCAGTTTTTAATCGCTCCAACTAGACCAATAACCAACGGAGAACAAAAAGGCAATAAAATAGAAGGCAGTGCGGCTATTGCTTGCGGTGCTTTTGATGGCTTCAGTGGTTTTATGAATAAAGAATTTCGCATTCATGATTTTTATTTAGGTAGGTATAATTGCGAAATGTTTTTAAGAAATCATTTTACTATTCCAGCTAAAGAATTAGCAACACATCCTATTTTTAGTGAGGGATATAAAGGCATTGATAAGTCTGCTTTCAAATCTTTTCATGAAGATGCATACCAAATTATTCCTATTTTTTCTAGTATCGACAAGGGCTACTATCCAATGCCTATTTTTTCTTCTGGTAACCATTGGCCAAGCGTTGATCAAGCCATGGTGAAAAAATTTGAACCAGCAATCAAAAAAAGGGTAGAAGCTTTATTGCTTTATGCCTTTCCGCTAACTGGCTTTTGGGGATTTATTTTGCGTATAGCAGCCAAATGGTTGTTGAGCAAAAAAATCGGATCACAGCTAGTTGGATTGATTCAACGTTCTTTAGAAAAACATGGATTAATTAATGGTGATGATTCTCCACCATTTTAGTAAAATCTTCCATTGAGATAGGCGTGTCAGTAGCACTTACATTTACCTCTAATGCACCGAATAATTTTTCTGCATTAATTCTGTGATAACTGTCTTCAACAAAACGTTTGTCTTGCATCATTCTGTTTGCATAGTCGTCCACCCATTGCTGGTTGTCACCCAAAGCGCCTAATTGCCCGCCCATATAACTGAACAATTGCATTTTAGCAAAATTGCGAATATCTTCAGGTAACACTTCAATTTTATTGTCTTGACTGAGTTTGGTGCTGATCAATGTCCACTTCAATTGATTTACAAACGTTGGATATTCATTAGCAGCTTCTTCAGCAGTTTTTGGTTTTTCGCCTCCTGTTTGTAACCAACGCTTTAAGAAGTTTTCAGGAAACTCCATTTTCACATTGTCTAATAAGTGATGATAAATTTGATCGTGTGTTTGATTACGGGTTGATTGCTCGTAATATTTGGCTATTTCCGCTTTTATTTCATTTCTAACATCCGATTCAGATTTAATACTGTCGCTATTCGGATATGCAGCTAAGAAGAACTCCTCATTTAATTCAGCTTTTTCTACAAAACCAACTTTTGTAATCAGCATATTAAAATAACGGTTGCCATCTTCTTTGGTTAAACCTAGGTCTGCTAGAATGGTTTCTGCTTCTTTGTCTTCAAATGCAGCATCAATTTGCAAATGAACAGTATCATTGTTTTTCTTTCCAATGAGGTTTTTTCTAAACCCTTCAGCGAAATATTTTACCAATACAGAATTGTCTTTTTGTACACCATTCTCAATGATATTGCCATTTTCATCAGCTTCGGTAAATGTTACATTCAACACATTCTCCTCTTTGTCTACCATTTCAGGTTCTGTCATTTTACCGAAACGAGTCTGTAAACGACCCAATTCTTCATCAATCATTTTTTCGGTAACATCTATTAAGTATCGTTTTACTTTAATGCCTTTCAAGTCTATATCGAAATTGGGCTTTAATCCAATTTCAAAAGCAAAAACATAATCAGAAGGATTATTCATGTCTAAAGCTCTAGCATCATTATCCATAGGAAGCGGTTGACCAAATACTTCAATGGCTTCCTTGTTCATATATTGATTGAGCTGCGATTCAACCGTTTTAAGTACTTCATCGGTAAAAACACTCTGACCATACATTTTTTTAACCAATCCTGCTGGCACCATTCCTTTTCTAAAACCAGGAATATTAGCGGTTTTAGCATGTTTTTTTAGGTTTTGTTCAAACCCATTAAAATAGTCTTCTTTGGATAGTGTAACGGTAAGCTTATCGTTTAACAAGCCAATGTTTTCTCTGGTGATCGTTGCCATAACAATTATTTAAAACTTAATTTTCGGGCAGCAAAGGTAGGGGTTTCATACAAAAAAACCGCTCTAAAAGAGCGGTTATGTGCGGATGATAGGGGTCGAACCTACATGCCTCGCGGCGCTAGATCCTAAGTCTAGTGCGTCTGCCAATTTCGCCACATCCGCATTTGGGCAGCAAAAATAGGGTTTTTTACTAAAATTGTACGGTAAAAATGGTTCCTTTATCAGGTTCACTGGTTGCTGAAATAGTTCCACCCTGGTCTTCAATCTGGTTTTTGATCAGGTATAATCCAATCCCTTTACTTTCAAAACCGCTATGAAAGCTCTTTTGGAACTTGAATAATTGTTTGCCAAACCGTTTTAAATCAATCCCTAAACCATTGTCTTTTACTGAAAGAAATACTTGAGGTCCTTCAGCATAAGAAGTGATGTTGATTTTAGTCTCAACTCCTGGCCTGGAATATTTTAAACTATTGCTCAATAAATTATATACAATACTTTGTAAAAAGATCCTAGGATAGAATATGGTTGATACTTCAAATTGAATATGCAATTGAGCATTTTTTTCTTGAATCAAATCCTGTAACTGAATGCATACACTATCAGTCACTTCTTGGAAACTACAAGTTGAAGCAGGAATATCTTTTTCTAAATGAATTTGTAAAACCTGAATGAGTTCATTCAGGTTTTTATTTAAATCAGTACTTAATTTTTTTAAATAATCCAAAGCTGCCTGCTTGATTTCAGGATCAGTTGTGGCCGCATGCATTTCCATCATTTTATAGATATTATGCGCGGGACCTCTTACATCGTGTGTAATAATGCCTGCAAATTCTTTTAGTTGTGCAATTTTTTTTTCTAATGCAAGATTGCTTTTTTGCAAAGCTGCATTCTGCGAATCCAGTGATTCATTGAGTTTCAATAAATGAACGATACTATCTTGTTGATTTATTTCTTCACTCATATAATGCAATGACTGGGATAAATAGTTGTGGCTTGCAAAATAAAGTTACCAAAAATTACTCAAATCGATTAACGCTTGGCAGAACTTCTGTTATAACTGCTCCTTTGATTGGTAAATCTTCCCCTTGGTGTAGGTTTTGATTGTTGTACTTTAACAGCAGCTGCATTCATAGGAATAGAAGATACAAATTCATGTTCTTTTACAACAGGAAGCGTAATTTTTATCAGTTTTTGAATATCATTTAAGTAGGCTCTTTCTTCTGCATCGCAAAATGAAACTGCCATTCCACTTGCTCCGGCTCTGCCTGTTCTGCCAATTCTATGTACGTAAGTTTCTGGAACATTGGGTAATTCAAAATTGAATACATGCGATAATTGATCTACATCAATACCTCTAGCCGCTATATCTGTTGCTACTAAAATTCTTGTTGTACCTGCTTTGAAATTACTCAAGGCTCGTTGACGTGCATTTTGAGATTTATTGCCATGGATGGCTTCAGCAGAAATGCCTACTCTCGACAATTCTTTCACCACTTTATCTGCACCATGTTTTGTTCTGGTGAATACTAATGCCGTTTGTATGGCTTTGTCTTTCAGTAAATGAATTAGTAAATGTTTTTTCTGGTCTTTCTCAACATAATAAACTGCTTGTTCAATTTTTTCAACGGTAGAAGACACGGGAGTTACTTCTACTTTTGCAGGATTATGTAAAAGCGTTGAAGATAATTTTTCAATTTCCATTGGCATGGTTGCCGAGAAAAATAGTGTTTGTTTTTTTGCTGGTAATTTTGCAACGATCTTTTTAACGTCGTTGATAAATCCCATGTCTAACATACGATCTGCTTCATCCAATACAAAGAAATCGATTTCGTGTAAACGGATATATCCTTGTTGCATCAAATCTAATAGTCTTCCTGGTGTAGCAACTAAAATGTCAACACCATTTCTTAATGCGTTTACTTGAGGTACTTGAGATACACCACCAAAAATAACTTGGTGTTTTAAATAAAGGTATCTGCCATAAGCAGCAAAACTTTCATCGATCTGTATGGCTAATTCTCTTGTAGGAGTTAATACCAACGCTTTGATGGTTTTAGAACGATTGCCATTTTGAATGGCTTGATATACCAATTGTAAGATAGGTATTGCAAAAGCTGCAGTTTTACCAGTTCCTGTTTGGGCACAACCCAATAGATCTCTGCCTTCTAAAGCCAAAGGAATTGCTTGTTGTTGAATGGGGGTGGGTACAGTATACCCTTCTGTTTCGAGCGCCTTTAATATGGGCTCGATGAGTTGTAATTCTTTGAATAACACAATATGTATTTAATGATGTACACCTGATTTTCAGATGCTATATAACCTAACTTTTTGGGGAGTACCTTGTCACTGAAGTAGATTCCAGCCTAACCGAGAGCCTATATGAATGCTGCAAAGCTACTGAATTTTTTTCAAATGGATTTTTGAGGGGATTTTAGAATCGTTAAATGAATATCCTGTTATGTGTATACCAAATTCGCTCTACTGCTAAATGCCTACCATTTTTTCATTCGGCTGCAATGAAATAACTCGCCCCTATTTTTATATGCTTATAGATATTGCAACGCTCTCTGCTGAGAAATTCATTACTTATATTTTAAGGGGTACTTATTGCTGCATTTCTCAAAGGTTCGCTTTTGCATTATCTATAAGCCTTATATAGAAATAACCCATCCCAGTATTATTCATTTAAAGTACAATTCAATCCCATTGAATCAATTGTACAATTTGCTCTAAGTATTGTTGATCATTTTCATCGAAACTATCTAATTCGCTGCTATCTACATCGAGTACACCAACAACTTGTTCATTATGAAAAAGCGGAATTACGATTTCTGATTTTGAAAGACTGCTGCAAGCAATATGACCTGGGAATTTCTCTACATCGGGAACGATCAAAGTTTTGGCTGTAGCCCAGCTTGTTCCGCATACACCTCTTCCCATGGCAATTCTTGTACAAGCCACAGGGCCTTGAAATGGTCCTAAAACCAATTGATCATTTTTAACCAAATAAAATCCAACCCAAAACCAACCAAACTGCTCTTTTAAAGCTGCAGCAATATTGGCTAGATTAGCAATTAGATCGGGCTCGCCATTTATTAAGCCTTTGATCTGCGGAATGAGTGCTTGGTATTGTTCTTTTTTGCTTCCTTTTATAATTGATAAATCTTCGGCCATTATTAAGAATTAAGAGATATGAATTAAGAATTATGAGTTTAAAATTAAGAATAATAACTATTGAGTTATTAGGTTATTGAGGAATGAATTTTTTAAATAGTGGAATACGTTGAAATTCTTTTTTCTCTGCCCAAACAATCAACCAAGAAAATAATCCTATAAAGATCAGTCCTAAAATAATTCCTACCCATAAGTGCGGAACAAAATACAAGATCGATTTATGAACCGCATAAAATAAACAGATAGTTACTAAGTATGCAATTATTTTTTTGGTTGCATAGGGTACAGGGTAAAATTTTTGCCCCATCAAATAACTTACGATCATCATGAAAAAATAGCAAGTAAAAGTAGCTATCGCAGCTCCTAAATAATGCAGTTTTGGTATCAGTACAATATTTAAACCAATCGTAATAAGCGCACCAGCTATGGTAATATATGCACCCATTCTGTTTTTATCTGTTAATTTATACCAGATACTTAAATTATAATATATGCCTAAAAAAATATTGCCCAACGCAAGTAGTGGTACAATGTACAATCCTTCAATCCAAAGCGGTTTATGAATGGCATTGAAAAACCAGGCAAATATTTCAATAAATAAGCTGATGAATAAAAACATATAGCAACAAGCGATCACAAAAAACTTCATCACTCTTGCATAAACTTTTTGTGCATTTTCTTGCCCACTTTGTTTAAAGAAGAAGGGCTCTGCAGCCATTCTAAAAGCTTGAATCAATATAGTGATCAACACTGCAATACGATAAATATTTGCAAAAATGCCCAATTCGTGTTTAGCTGCTTCAGGTGGTAAATCCACTACATGTTGGTATATTAATCTGCTCAACATATCATTCACCATTCCGCCCATACCCACAATAATCAATGGATAGCTATAACTCATTGCTTTATTCCAAAGAGTGGTATTAAATTGAAACGAAATCTGTTTGAATTCTTTCCACAATAAAACGAATGTGAGTATACTCCCTGCTAAATTGCCAAGTATATAATATCCAATTCCAATATCATTTTTTGTAAAAATAGTTAACCCACTTTCGGGGTGATTGATCACATATTTTGGAATAATCCCTAAAAAGAAAAGAACAGTTAATAAACTTACTAAAACGCTGGAAAGTGAAACTGCTGCATATTTTCGAGGTTTATTTTCTAAGCGCAATCTTGCAAACGCCAAAGTACTAATGGTATCAAAAAAAATAATTGCGATCATCCAATGAATATATTCCGGATGACTCTCCACTTTTGCCCAACTAATTAATTGTGGGCTAAATAGAAAAATAATGCCTGTGAATATAATGGTTGAACCTAATAGCGATAATGATAAAGTACTGTATAGTTTTTTTTGGTCTTCTTCTTTGCTGAATCGGAAATAAGCAGTTTCTAATCCATAGGTAAACAATACGTTTAAAAATGGAATAATCGCATAAATCTGTGTAAGATCCGCGGTACTGGATGGTTGGGCAAAAAACAAGGGCAGGGAAAGATTCATCAAATAACCAAGAAACCTTCTTGTAATTGAAGGAATTCCGTACCAGATGGTTTGACTTGCTAATTTTTTTATTTCGCTCAATGCTCTTTTTTTATAATTTCTACTTGTTTATGCGCTGAAGCAATTGTTATTCAGTAAAAATACTGTTTTGCTATAGGTTACGGGTATCAATTTTTTTTCTAAAAATTTTATTGTCGCCCTGCTTCTTTTTAGATTCTATTCTTTTTTCTTTAGATGCTCTAGTTGGTTTGGTTGCTTTACGAGGTCTTTGTTTTTCTAAAGATCTTGTTACTAATTGATTCATTTTTTCGATAACAATGGCTTTATTGCCCAATTGAGATCTTTCTTCCTGTGATTTTACCAATAGAAATCCTTCCCCTGTAATTCTATTGGCCAATTTTTTGGAAATGATCGTTTTCTGTTCTTCTGAGAAAAGCAAAGAATTGGCAACAAGCCATCTCCCCTCTACCATAGTTTCTACTTTATTTACGTTTTGGCCTCCTTTTCCACCACTTCTAGCCGTTTGAAATTGAATTTCCTTGCTAATATCTATCTTCATAGCATCAAATTTCGGATAAAATTCTATATTAATGAGACTAGTAATTCAACGTGTATCATCCGCCTCAGTAAGCATCGAAGGAAAAATCAATGGCGCCATTCACCAAGGATTGTTGGTATTAGTAGGTATTGAAGATGCAGATGCTAAAGAAGATATACAATGGTTATCCAATAAAATAGTGAATCTGCGTATTTTCAATGACCAAAATGATGTGATGAATTGTTCTGTAAAAGATATCGATGGTGGTATTCTATTAATTAGTCAATTCACTTTGCATGCGAGCACTCAGAAGGGCAATCGGCCTTCGTATATAAAGGCCTCGAAACCAGCCATTGCCATCCCATTGTACGAACAACTCATTCAACAACTAAACGCCGATTTATCAAAACCCATTCAAACAGGAATTTTCGGGGCAGAAATGCAGGTGAGTTTAATTAATGATGGACCTGTTACGATAATTATCGATAGTAAGAATAAGGAGTGATTAATTAAGAGTTAAGAGATAAGAATTATGCATTAAGAGATATGAATTAAGAATTAAGAGATAAGATTGTAGATATTAGTTATGTATAATAAATGATGAATTATGAGTGAACAGAACGCATTGACCATTGCTGAAGCGCAGGAAAAAGTAGATCAATGGATCAAGACCATTGGGGTTCGTTATTTTAATGAGCTGACCAATTTGGGAATTTTGATGGAAGAAGTAGGGGAGTTGAGCCGTATTATGGTTAGACAATATGGCGAACAATCCTTTAAAGCATCCGATAAAGAACATGATCTGGCCGATGAAATGGCAGATGTGCTCTGGGTATTGATTTGCTTGGCCAATCAAACCGGGGTTGATCTTACGGAAGCTTTGCAAAAAAACATTGAAAAGAAAACATTACGCGACAAAGACCGACACAAGAATAACACCAAATTGTAATTGAGTATAAATTTAATTAAATATTGTTTTGGCTTTTGCTAATTTTTCAATTTCAACAACAGTTCTTGGAGCTCCTGCAGATAGATTGCGATTGCCCTCTTTGGTAATTAAAATATCATCTTCAATTCTAACACCAATACTCCACCACTTTGAATCACATTTACTTCCTGGTGGAATATAAATACCCGGCTCAACAGTTAAAAACATACCAGGTTCTAATAGGCCGTTACGAGTACCTAAATCATGCACATCCAAACCTAAATGATGAGAAGTTCCATGCGGAAAATACCTTCTAGCTTCGGTATCATTGGCTGCAATACCTAATTCAATTAGCCCTCGATTAATTACTCTTCTTGCAGTTGCATCTGAACCACTAAAAGGCATTCCTGGTTTGCATACGGCAATGGCTGAATCTTGAGCTGCTAAAACTAATTCGAAAATAATTTTTTGTTCTGCAGAAAATTTACCATTTACTGGCACTGTTCGGGTTACATCAGCAGTGTATCCATGGTATTCTGCTGCACAATCACTCAATAATAAGTCTCCGTTTTTCATGAGTTTAAGATTGGTAACATAGTGCAATACACAGGCATTTTCTGCAGCTCCATTTATGCTGGGGTATCCAGGGTATTCCGAACCATTTTTCTTGAAAGCATATTCCATAATGGCTTGTGCTTGGTATTCGGTCATACCTGGCCTAACCGCTTTCATTACTTCATTATGACCCTCAACGCTAATTGCGGTTGCTTTTTCGAGAAGGGCAATTTCTTCGGGTTGTTTTATACCTCTTAATGCAATTAAAATTTGAGCAGTGGTTCTGGATGCAATGGGTTTTTTATTTTGTTTGATCAAGCTATCTACAATCCCAGCCATTCTACCTAACTCATCTCTACTTCTTGGATAGGTTTGAAAAACATCTTCGGTTCTGAATGCGGTTAAAACAGAATCGTATTCATTAATATTAAACGTAGTAGCATTAAATTGATTATTTAAAAATACATTACCGAATCGGTAACGGCTGGTTACACCTTCCACCCCTAATATTTTACCATTCCACATTTCACGTTGCGGGTCTCTGTTCTGCACAAAAATAAATTCGGTACCCGTTTTGCCCATGATGGTGGTAGGTTCTTTAAAGAGTAGTAACAAAGAATTGGGTTCCTCTAAACCAGTGAAATAATAAAAGTTTTTGCTTTGGGCATATTGATAGTCTACATCATTGTTTCTTAACCTTACCTGACTAGCAAAAAAAATTCCAACTGATTTAGCAGGCATTTTTTCTTTAAATGCGGCCCTTCTTCCTGCATGGAATTCAGGACTAAGGTAGTCGTTTGGGTATTCTGTAGTTTGAATATTGGTTTGCTGAGAAGATGCCAAATTGGGCAGCAGCAGCAATAAAAGCCATATTTTTTTCATACAATTCAGTTGAAATCTGTATAACTAAGATAATTTTATTAATCAACAATACCCATTTTATTAGATAAACTGGTAATCACCTATTTTTGCGCCTCTATGAGCAATACTACCGAAAATACCTTTCAAGCAATTATATCGCATGCCAAAGAATATGGCTTTGTATTTCCAAGCAGTGAAATCTATGACGGCTTAAGTGCTGTTTACGATTATGGCCCCAACGGATCGGAATTAAAAAAGAATATCCGCGATTATTGGTGGAAGAGCATGACTCAACTACATGATAATATTGTGGGTATTGATGCCGCTATTTTCATGCATCCAACTACTTGGAAAGCGAGCGGACACGTGGATAATTTCAGCGATCCAATGATCGATAACAAAGACAGCCAAAAAAGATATAGGGTAGATCATTTGATAGAAGCAAAAGCCGATCAATTAAGAGAAGCTGGTGATTCAAATGCTGCGGATTTGTTGCTTTCTGAAATGGATGCATTATTGGCAACAGATGATTTTGTAGGCTTGAAACAATTACTCACCGACAATAAAATTGTTTGTTCTGTGAGTAGAACCGATAATTGGACAGAGATCCGTCAATTTAATTTGATGTTCTCTACTCAACTGGGTTCGGTTGCTGAAGAATCAGATACTATTTATTTAAGACCAGAAACAGCGCAAGGAATTTTCGTAAATTTCTTGAATGTGCAAAAGACCGCAAGAATGAAAATTCCTTTTGGTATTGCCCAAACGGGTAAAGCATTCAGGAATGAAATTGTTGCACGCCAATTTATTTTTCGCATGCGCGAATTTGAACAAATGGAAATGCAATTTTTTGTAAGGCCTGGCACTCAAATGGAATGGTATAATTTCTGGAAAGAAGAACGAATGAAATGGCATATGAGTTTTGGATTGCCTGCGGATAAATTCCGTTTTCACAACCATGTTAAATTAGCGCATTATGCCGATGCAGCATTAGATATTGAATATGAATTTCCTTTTGGTTTTAAAGAATTAGAAGGTATTCATAGCCGTACCGATTTCGATTTAAAAAGCCATCAAGAATTCAGCAAAAAGAAACAACAGTATTTCGATAATGATATAGATGAAACAACTGGAAAACCATTTGGCAACTATATTCCTTATGTTGTAGAAACTTCTATTGGTTTAGATAGAATGTTCTTATTGATCTTGTGCAATGGGTATGAAGAAGAAACCATTACCAAAGAAGATGGAACAACTGATAGTAGAACGGTATTAAGAATTCCTGCTAAAATTGCTCCTAATAAATTAGCCATACTTCCATTGGTTAAAAAAGATGGTTTGCCAGAAATTGCACGTCAATTAATGGATGATTGCAAAGGGTCTTTCAAATGCTTTTATGAAGAGAAAGATGCTATTGGCAAACGCTATAGACGCCAGGATGCAATCGGTACGCCATTTTGCGTAACCATCGACCATCAAACCAAGGAAGACAATATGGTTACCATTCGCTATCGCGATTCGATGAAACAAGAGAGAATTGCATTGAGTGAAGTGAAGCAGTTGGTGTTGAATGCGGTAAGTTAAATGAACTTCTATCCGTATAACTCTAAGTGAATGGCTTTTTTATCGTAGCCCAAAGAAACTATTTTCTCTTTGGCGCTATCGATCATATTCTTCCATCCGCAAAGGTAAAAATAAGCTTCTGGCATAGAGCCATCTGCAGATTTAGAAGCGTTCAACAATTGCTCATATACATCGTGTACATAACCCTTGTGCTGGCCTTCGGAAATAGTTTCTTCTCTGGAATAACATGGATGAAAATGAAATCCAGCTAATTCTTTTTCTAACGCTTTCAATTCGTTGATGTATAATCCATCTTCAAATTTTCTGCAACCGAAAATAATATGTACTTGTTGATGTGCAAGTTTTGTATTATGAATATAATGAGCCATTGCACGGAATGGAGCAATGCCAGTTCCAGTGCAAATCAAATAAAGGTCTTTATCTAAATTTTCTGGCATGGTGAATTTACCTTGTGGTCCTCTCAATGTTAATTCAGAACCTACAGATACTTCTTTGAATAAATAGGGAGTTCCTAAACCAAATTCATTCAATACAATGACCAATTCAATTGTATTGGTGCCATCTGGAGCTGAAGCAATGGAATAACTTCTCCATCTTTTATTTTTTTGTTCATGAATGGGAAGGTCGAGCGTTATAAATTGTCCTGGAGCAAAATCAAATTTGTCCATTTCCGGCATCTGTATCCAATATCTTTTAGTGCTATGGGTTTCGTCCACAATTTTAGTAACAATTCCTTTTTGCCATTCCTGTGCCATATCATTTATTTATTGCAATGTAATGAATATTGCCATAAAAAAAGATGCCATAGTTATTTTATAACTATGGCATCGATTGCATTGTGAAATTTACTTATCGTTGTATGATAATTTTCTGTAAATAGGTTTTTTTATCGTGTTGAATTTTTAATAAATAAAACTCAGAGCTCAAGTTTTGAAGACTAATTGTTTTGTTATATCTACCTATAAATCCAGATTGTGTATTTGAATACACTCTCTGGCCTGAAGCGTTCAATATCTCAATGGATAGATCACTTCTGTTGGCAACTTCAAAAGACAATTGGAATACTCCATTGTTCGGATTTGGCGATACGGTGAGTTTTATTTCTTGGGGTGAAACTGTATTGAGTGCAGTTACTGTATAATTCACATTGGCTGAAACTCTCGAACAGCCTAAAGCATCTGTTACCAATACTTTATAATTGCCCGATCTGGTTGGTTTGATAGATGGTCCAAAAGCCCCAATAACTGTAGCGGTATCATTAAAGACCCATTGGAAGGTTCCTGTTTTTATATTTGATACCAATGAATCCGCAATTTGAGAAACTGTAGCGGTTGAATTTGCTGCTGCAATAATTGGTATTCTGTCACTTACGCAACCAGCAGTAGAAACCCTTGTATCATAAAAGAAATACCAGAACTGATTTTGGTTTCCACCAGTTTGTAGTGATACACTATTTCCTGTAAAATTCATGATATTATTTACTCCAAAAGGATAAGGCGTTCCGGTTATCGTATTGTTTCTAAAAATAGTTGCCCCGTCTAAACACTCAACTATAATGCCATAATCTCCAGAAGATGGAATACTTAAATCCAATCGATAAACTGCACCAGAATCTGTAGCAAGATTTTCGGTAACTGCAGCAGGATCGGCAACTGGTCTTGAATTGGTAACATCAATTGTTTTTACGCCAACTTGAGTATAAGTAAATGCGCCAGAAGTTCCTGAAGCAGTAATATTTCTTGCTAAAGTAAATCGAACTCTGCCAGGGTTGCCAATATACAATCTAACTGTTTCTATGGATAAAGGTACACTTGCATTAAAATTCATAAAATTACCTGCAAATGAATTGTATCCTCCATTAGGGAATGTCAATTTAGAAACTGCTCCAATGGAGGCTCTAGCTTCTTTCTGTAAATAATAGGTTCTATCTGTTGGTATACTGGTGGTAGAAATATTTGTACCTGTTGCAAAAGGTATATTGGATGTATTGGTTGGGTACCAATAATAATTGGTTGATGCACTCGGACTTAATGCCCTCAAAATGGCACTGGTATTACAGATCACACCATCTCCTGTTGGAACTGAAGGGTTTGAAGCATATGCAGCGGTTGCTACAAATTGATTATTACTCGGAAACTGATCTCCTGTTAATGATACCCTTGCAGTAATGGTATAGGTTACACCTGCCAAAGCATTAAAAGGAGTTTGAAATGTATAATCAATATTGGATAAACTCGCAATAGTTCCTGAATAGGTTGTGTTAATAGTTGCTATAGTGGTTGCTCCATTTGCAACAGTTACTGTTAATGGAATATTAGATTGAGAAACCGATCCATTATTGGCAATATTCACCGTAATAAATTGTGCAGGATTAGAACAAGATCCTGATTGTGGAGAAACGATATTGTTCAATGACAAATCATTGTTTGGGCTTACTACTTGTAAACGATAATCTTGTGTTTCTCCTTTCGCAAAATTATTACAAGCAGTGATATCAGTTGCTGTTAATGTTTCTTGTACAATAATTCTCATTAAAGTAATTGCACCAATTGTTAGGGTAGAAGGGGTAGTTATATTAGTGGTAAAATTCTGAGCAGTGCTATTTAAAACCGGACTTGTTGTTACTAATTCACTTGCATCAAATACACCATTATTATTATAATCTATGAATATTTTTACCATTCTAGATTGTGTGGTTGCATCGCAAGTGGCAACTCTTACAGTTATGGGCAATGTTTGTGATGGTTGAATATCTCCAACTATATTGGTATTATTCGAATAGGTCTTGCAACTTGCTGAATTTTTAAAACGGATATTAGAGAATGATACGCTATCAATATATGCACCACCTCCAGGATTTGAAGTAGATGCACAGTAGGCTGTACCACCAACACCACTTACTATTAATGCATACTGTTGTAATCCTCTATCCAGAGTTCCTTTATGACTAACAGTAATGGTATATGTCTGTCCTGGAATAGTACTGTCAGCATCAATTCTTTCAACATTGTCTGTTGAATTATCACCTTTTTGTGCTGGTGCAGCAGGGTTTTCTACATTCAATGTCCAAGGCAAAATAGTTTGAGTACTTCTGGTTATTCTAATATCTAAATCATTTACTAATTTTTTGGTTCTGTCATTTAAATTGGTAGCTGAATTATTATTCACTGAACCTCTAGGATCAGTCCAGCATATGGTAGCTTTTAAGGGAACCCTACCACTTGCAACAACGGTTCTTGTAAAAGTTTGTCCATTGTTTAGGGTATTTTCAAAAACCAAATCTGCACTAGTGGTTGCATTGTTTGTAGGTATCGCATTGGTTAATACAGAAGCTGCTCTTTCAACATTCAATAATCCCCAACCAAATTGATAATCAGGTCCTGCACTAGATCCAGCCTCATCAGTTGTATGAATGGCCAATCCCTTTAGCGTAGATGAACGTAAAAAAGTTCCTGGCTTAAGTTTATTATAATATTCCTGAATCAATAACAAAGATCCCGTGGCATTTGGAGCAGCCATTGATGTTCCACTTAATGCACCATATGATGTATTGCTACTACTTGTAGTAGATGTAACACTAACTCCATTTGCTACTAAATCAGGTTTAATCCTTCCATCATCAGTTGGCCCCCATCCACTAAAACTAGCCACAACGACATCCTGAGGTTTAGAATAACCAGCAGGCAAACCATTCACTGCGCCAACAGTCAATATATTTTTAGCTAAAGCGAAATGTGTAATAACATCATAGGTATCATTGCTGCTAATTCCTCCAGGTCTATTGCCTGCGGCGGCCATTACCCCAGAAGCGTTGGCTCTAAAATAAGGTTCACCCACTGCAGGACCATTTGATGTTCTTGGATTACCAGCACTGAATACCAATAAATGGTTGGGAACATTAAAGGCCAATGAATCTACTGTTTGTGTTATAGAACTATAATTTCCAAAAGTAAAATCTTCATTTTCATTAGGTCTTCCTAAAAATTCCCATCTATTAGCTTGGTCTGTATTTCTTCTCCATCCTCCTGTAACGTTATAAGAGTGGTTGGAAAGTAATAATCCTGTTTCTACAAAAAATTCCGATAAATTATTTTTTGTATCATAGGAGATCAAATTAGGAATTTGGAAGGCCATACCTTTTGCAATCGGATTAATACCAGTTGCAATCATGGTTCCTGCTACATGGGTAGCATGATCGCCAGCCCCTGCACTAGTTGGTCCATCTTTTTGAACTATTCTTCCTGTTAGTTCAACATGGGTTGCCAATGGGCTTTGATCTTCCGCTTCCCAAATACCCAATTTATTAGCCATTGAAGGAGAACTTCCAGATAAATTCAATCCAGAGCTACCACCAGGCCATAATTGATTGGCACGAGTTGTTGCAGCTGCAATGGTATTGTTGGTTGTTTGAATATAAATCGGAAAACCAAAGTCGTCAACTCCTACTAATTTGGAAATCCCACCATCAGGATACACAATTTTCAAAGACCAGTTTTTAGACTTCGCCATTGATAATGCTTTGGCATAATTCAACTCCTGCTCCAGCTTTAATTTTAGTGAAATAAGCTTGAGCGCTTTATCATTATTGTTTACTTGTGCCAATCCAATGGTTGCCCCAAAAACAATTGTCAAAACCGATAGAATAATTTTTCTCATCATGTGAAATCGTGCTTTTTTTGCATCTTTATAGCTATATCACTATAAACTGCTCTAAATTAGATACTTTAGTCCTTTAATTTGTAGTATGAGACCAATTCTTTTTTTAGTTTTTTGTATTTCCATGGTAGCTTTTGCTTGTAAAACATCTAAACAGCAAAAAAAAGTGGAAGAAACCCCAGAATCAGCAACAATTGTTAAACAAGGTATTCGGGGTGTGGTTCTACAAGTTATTGGCAATCAAATGCCCTCACCCAATAATTCAGGGCAAAAAAAGAACATGGGTAATCCTTACCCAACCACTGTTTTTTTCTATGAACCTACCAATATCAATCAGGTAATACAGGTAAATCAAGGTCCATTGTATAATAGGATCAATACAAAATTAATTAGCACGGTAAAAACGGATAGTACAGGGACTTTTATTGCTGATTTGCCAATTGGCAGTTATTCTGTTTTTGTACAAGTGGATAAATTGTTTTTTGCCAATAATTTCGATATTCGGAATAATATTTCATTGATTAGTGTGGAAGCCAATAAAGTAGCTGAAATAAAGATTATGGTAAATAATAACGCGAGTTATTAGTCTTATCTTTGCGCTCCTTAAAGAAAAATCAATTTAGATTAATTAGGGATTTGGCAGATATATGAATTTGGATCGGTTACTGGAACAATACCAAGCATCACCCCTGGTAAAACAGCTGGTGGAAAGGCTTTCTTATGCCGATACGCAAAAAATCTTTCTTAAAAATATAGTAGGGAGTAGCCCGGAATTTTTAGTGACTGCTGTTTTTGGTCATCCAGATGCTCAAAACCTCAATCATTTGATCGTATTGAATGATGCAGAAGAAGCTGCTTATTTTCACAATACCATCGAGAATTTATCGAGTGCGTTGGACCTATTTTATTTTCCTTCTTCCTTCAAAAACAGAAAAAATTTCAGGCTACTCAATAGTTCTCATTTAATGTTGAGAACAGAAGCGCTCACCAAATTAGCAAGAGGTGGCAATAAGAAAATCATCATCACTTATCCCGAAGCTATTTTCGAAAAAGTAATACAGCCTGATACGATCAGTAGCAATATCATTAGCATAAAAACCAATGATACCATTAATCCAGAAAGTTTAATGGACTTGTTTGTGATGTATGGTTTTGATCGAACCGATTTTGTGTATGAGCCTGGGCAGTTTGCCTTAAGAGGTGGGATACTTGATATTTATTCTTACGGAAATGAAAAACCTTATCGGGTAGAATTATTTGGAAACGAAGTAGACAGTATTCGCATTTTCGATCCGGAAACACAGTTGAGCGAAAGGAAATTATTACAAGTAAATATCATTCCGAATGTAGATCAACTGCCCGCCACATTTGGTTCAGGAGCAGGAGCAAAAATTTCTTTGTTGGAGTTTTTACCAGCAAATACTATTTGCTGGATCAAAGATTGGGATGTAGTTGAAGAAAAGATCAGGGTACAAGAAGAAGACCTAGAAGGTTTTTTAGCACTACAAAACGAAGGTCATTTTCAGTTGAATAAGGAAGATGAAGAAACCCATGTTTTGAAAGATATTCAATGGGCAGATTTTATAAAAGGGGCCGATTTAAAATCGATCATTAGCGAAAAAGTGTTGGTTGAATTTGGGTACAAACCTTTTTTTGCTAATTACGAAATTGAATTCAATACCAAGGCACAACCCTCTTTTAACCGACAATTCGATCTATTGATCAAGGACCTGAAAACCCAAGAGGCAGCGGGTTACAGCATATACTTGTTTGCCGAACAGATCAAACAATTAGAAAGATTAAACAGTATTTTCACCGACCTTAATACAGAGATACAGTTCATTCCTGTAGGCACAAGTATTCATGAAGGATTCATCGATCATTCATTGAAAGTTATTTGTTATACCGATCACCAAATATTTCAACGATACCATAAATACAAAGTAAAGCAGGCATATAATAAAAGCAAAGCCCTTACACTAAAAACCTTACGTGATTTACAACCAGGCGATTTTGTTACGCATATTGATCATGGCGTAGGAACATATTCAGGGTTACAGAAATTAGAAGTGAATGGAAAGATCCAGGAAGCAGTTAGAATCATTTACAAAGACAGCGATATTTTATATGTGAATATTAATTCGCTCCATAAAATAGCCAAGTTCACTGGTAAGGAAGGAACTGTTCCTAAAGTAAATAAATTAGGGTCAGATGTTTGGGTGAGGCTGAAAGAAAAAACAAAAATAAAAGTAAAAGAAATTGCTTTTGACTTGATCAAGCTATATGCGCAAAGAAAGGCCCAGCATGGGTTTGCGCATGCTCCGGATACGTATATGCAAACGGAATTGGAAGCTTCTTTTATTTATGAGGATACGCCCGATCAAAGCAAGGCAACTGCCGATGTAAAAAAAGATATGGAGAGCGAAGCACCCATGGACCGTTTGGTTTGTGGTGATGTTGGATTCGGTAAAACAGAAATTGCCATTAGAGCTGCATTTAAATCTGTTGTTGACGGAAAGCAAGCAGCAGTATTGGTGCCAACCACTATTTTAGCCTTTCAACATTTTAAAACATTTCAGGATCGATTAAAAGACTTTCCTGTTACTGTAGATTATATCAATCGATTTAAGTCGGCTAAGGAAAAAAAGGAAACTTTAGAAAAAGTAAAATCAGGAAAAATAGACATCATCATTGGCACTCATGGGTTACTTGGAAAGGAAGTACATTTTAAAGACCTAGGGGTAATGATCATTGATGAGGAACAAAAATTTGGAGTAGGACATAAAGAAAAACTCAAAACATTGAAAAGCAATGTTGACTGTTTAACACTCACTGCTACGCCTATTCCAAGAACACTGCAATTTAGTTTGATGGGAGCTAGAGACCTGAGTATTATGAATACGCCTCCGCCGAATCGTCAACCCATTCAAACAGAAGTTCATGTTTTCAATGATGATTTTATACGTGATGCTATTTATTATGAAACAGAAAGGGGAGGACAGGTATTTTTTATTCATAACAGAGTACATGGTCTGCCTGAAATGTGTGCAATGATTCAAGGTTTATGCCCCGATTTAAGTATTGGTTTTGCGCATGGACAATTAGAGGGGCATGAATTAGAAGAAAGAATTCTCGATTTTATCGATAAAAAATATGATGTATTGGTTTGTACCAATATTGTAGAAAGCGGTGTAGATATTCCCAATGTAAATACCATCATCATTAATAATGCCCATCAATTTGGGTTGAGTGATTTGCACCAATTACGTGGTAGAGTTGGAAGAAGTAATCGAAAAGCATTTTGTTATTTATTGGGACCACCAATGAGTACATTGCCCACTGATTCTCGCAAAAGATTACAAACACTAGAACAATTCAGTGACTTGGGTAGTGGTTTTCAAATTGCTATGCGTGACCTCGATATTCGAGGAGCGGGTAATATGTTGGGTGGAGAGCAGAGTGGATTTATGGCAGAGATTGGTTTTGAAATGTACCAGAAGATTTTGGAAGAAGCCATTAGAGAATTGAAGCGTACCTCTTTCAAAGAATTGTTTAAAGAAGAAATTAGTAAGCAAGATGATTTTGTTAGTGATTGCACTATCGATACCGATCTAGAAATTTTGATACCTGATATTTATGTAGAAAGTATCGCCGAAAGATTGTCTCTATATACTCGATTAGATGATTGTGAAAACGAAGAAGCACTCATGCAATTTCATCAGGAAATGGTGGACCGTTTTGGTCCGATGCCTTCATCTGTTGACGATCTATTTACGACTGTTCGTTGTAGATGGTTGGCTGTAAAAATGGGCTTTGAAAAAATGACCTTAAAAGATAATACGCTACGTTGCTATTTTATCAATCGTCCGGATTCTCCTTATTTTGAATCGAATCTGTTTAAAAAATTATTGGCCTATTTGCAAACAGGTACCAATAAAGCCCGATTAAAACAAGCAGGAAAAATGTTTTTGTTAGTGGTAGATCAAATGAAAGGTATGGAAGCAATGCAACGCTTTCTTACACTCATGCACAAAGAAGTAGTTGGCGAACAGCAATAAATTTCAATATTAATGGCGAAAAAAAACCGCTCAGTTATTCACTGAACGGTTCTTTTAAAAGTATTTAGGTATTCTTAGAATCCTTTTTTAGCAACACCATCAGCAATTGCTTGTAAAGCTTTTGCTTCGCTCATAATAGCAGCCATTTTATTGCCTTTTCCATCATGACCGCCGGCCATGTAACCGCCTTTAGCAGTTTTAGTAACAACTGCATCTTGCATAGGAACATTTTTTTCCTTTGTTTTGAGGCAATATGCTTTAATCATTTTTGAAGTGTCCATGGTTGTAGAATTTAATTGTTTTTAAAAAGGGAACTTTGGTTAGTATACACAAGTTAAGGTTTTTTTGGTAAAATACGCTTAGACATCAATTCTGGCATATTTAGCATGACTTTCAATAAATTCCCTTCTAGGAGCAACATCATCTCCCATTAGCATGCTGAAAATACGATCGGCTTCTGCTGCGCTTTCAATGGTTACTCTTTTTAAGGTTCTTCTTGATGGATCCATGGTAGTTTCCCATAATTGATCAGCATTCATCTCTCCCAAACCCTTATATCGTTGAATTGTAACGCTGTCTTCTTTACCTGCACCCAATTTCTCCACCAACCCTTTGCGTTGCTCATCGCTATAGGCATATTCTTGTTCTTTTCCTCTTTTTACCAAATAAAGTGGGGGCTGTGCTATATACACACCGCCTTGCTCCACCAATTCTTTCATATATCGGAAAATGAAAGTAAGTATCAATGTGGCAATATGCGAACCATCCACATCGGCATCGGTCATGATAATGAGCTTATGGTAACGCAATTTGGTAGTATTCAAAGCTTTCGGATCTTCTGGAGTTCCAATGGTTACACCTAAAGCAGTGTACATATTGCGAATTTCCTCATTCTCATAAATTTTATGTTCCATGGCTTTTTCTACATTCAGAATTTTACCTCTTAATGGTAAAATAGCCTGGTAACTTCTATCGCGGCCTTGTTTGGCTGTTCCACCTGCCGAATCTCCTTCGACCAAATACAATTCACATTTTGCAGGATCTCTTTCGCTACAATCTGCCAACTTACCTGGCAAACCGCCACCACTTAAAACGGTTTTTCTTTGAACCATGTCTCTTGCTTTTTTTGCAGCAACACGGGCTTGGGCGGCTAAAATAATTTTGGAGATAACATTCTTGGCTTCACGAGGATTCTCTTCTAAGAACGCTTCTAATGCACGAGCAACAGTAGTTTGAACAATACCACTTACTTCACTATTGCCTAATTTGGTTTTTGTTTGTCCTTCAAATTGAGGTTCTGGAACTTTCACAGAAATGATTGCACTCAATCCTTCTCTAAAATCATCTCCTTCAATTACTACTTTGGCTCTTTCGAATAATCCTTGCTTATCACCATAGGTTTTAAAAACCCTGGTAAGTGCTTGACGGAAACCTGTTACATGGGTTCCACCCTCAATAGTATTGATATTATTAACGTAAGAAAAGATATGTTCCTTAAAATCATCATTATAGGTTAAAGCCACTTCTACTGCAACATTGGAAGCTTCGTCATGTCCGTCTACATACAATGGTTCTGGAATCAATGGGGTTCTGTTACCATTCTTATCCAACATCTGAACAAACTCAACAATTCCCCCTTCGCTGTAAAAGTTTTTTGTATAAGGAGCGCCTTGTTCGTCTTTTTCTCTAAGATCAGTAATTTCAATATTTATTTTTCTATTCAGGTAGGCCAATTCCCTCAACCTGCCTTCTAAAATCTCTCTTTTGTAAACAGATTCTTGAAAAATAGTTAGGTCGGGCCAGAAATGTACTTTGGTGCCAGTGATATCACTTACACCAATTTCACGAACTGCATATTGCGGAATACCAATATGGTATTCTTGCTCAAATATTTTTCCTTCACGCTGAACAGTTACCAATAATTTGGTGCTCAAAGCATTCACACAACTTACACCCACTCCATGTAATCCTCCAGATACCTTGTAGGTATTCTTATCAAATTTTCCTCCTGCATGCAACACGGTCATTACAACTTCCAAGGCAGATCTTTTCTCCTTGCTATGCATGGCTGTTGGAATACCTCTTCCATCATCTTGAACACTGATAGAATTGTCTTCGTGAATGGTAACAAAGATGTTTTTACACCATCCTGCAAGCGCTTCATCAATAGAGTTGTCTACCACTTCATATACTAGATGGTGGAGGCCCTTTACGCCAACATCTCCAATATACATGGCAGGTCTTTTTCTAACTGCTTCCAGGCCTTCTAAAACCTGTATACTATCTGCTCCGTAATTCTTGTTTTCCGCTTCGTGTTGTCTGTCTAGTTCTTCGCTCATAAAAGTCTTGTGGGTCTTGCGTTTTAGTTAAAATTTGCAAGTGGGCAAATGTACTTATAAATAAGCCAAAATTAGCGTTAAAAATGGCCTAGTTTTCCCCATTTTAACAGTACAAATAGGGGGTTTTTTTGCAAAATAGATGTTTATACATTAATTTTGACACGGATGAACCAAGTAATGGACATATTAAAGCTATCGCAAAGGACTGGAATTGACCCTAATTTGGATCTATTGTACCAAAAGGAACAACATATCCCAGGCTCCATTCAGTACAGCATTCGGCGCTATTTTGCTCATCCTGCATGGGTGTCTGAAGACACGGGTATGTTGGTATATCATTACAATGAAAAAAAGCCCAAAGAGAATTTTTTAGAATTAAGATATTGCACCACAGGTAATAAATATTGTCCTGAAAAAAGCTGTTCTCAATGTGCTCATTTGCCTACTTTGAATTGTGGTGGAAAACAACAAACCATTGATGTATTTACTTTCCATTTTACAGCTACTTTCTTGCACCAGTTTGTGCACAATGTAAAATTGAGTAATCATAAAGATGAAGTGCTTGCATTTAAACATCCCAATGCTTTTACCAAATTATTTCCAGTTTCCATCAAGAAAAGAAATATATTAGACGCTGTACTGAATCATTCTTATTCCGGTTCTTTGGAAAATATTTTTATCAACTCTAAAGTGCACGAATTGTTATTGCATAGTTTGGAATGTTTGATAGAAGAAAAAGAAGAAGGATTTGTATGTAAGTTTTTAGCAGACGATAGTGGCAAAGAAAGAATTTACCAAGCAAGAGAAATTTTATTACAACATATAGGTGACCCTATTACCATTAAAGAACTTAGTAGAAAAGTAGCCATGAACGAATGCTACTTGAAAAAAGGGTTTAAAGAAGTTTTCGGAACAACGATTTTTGATTTTTATCAGCAACAAAGAATGGAGCACGCAAAGTATTTGTTGTATGAGAAAAGTCTAAGTGTTACTGATGTTTCAGCCCTTCTAGGGTATTCATCCATCTCTCATTTTTCAGCTGCTTTTAAAAAGCATACCGGCTTAAAGCCGTGCGAACTATTGAAATAGTTCCTCTTTCGTCCGAAGCTGTGTTCTGCTTGAATAATCTTTGATTCTACTGATGGCTGCTGCTTTATAAAAAATATTTATAATAGCAAAGTTTCATTGTTTGATTAAATTATATTCATATTGTCCTGCATTATTTTTAAAAGTAGATATTTTTAAATTCTTACCATCAAAAGAATAGTCGTACTCCCCATTTAATATTAGATTCCCATCAAAGTTTGCAGTCCATAAGTTGATGTCTTTAAAAGCTATTTTATTATAAGTCTTGGTAAATGTTCCAGAACCGCCAGCAGGAATAAAATTTGTGTTACCAGTACAATTATATTCTCCCTTGTCTAAAAAATCAACAATCGTGCTCCCAGTAAATGTTGTGTTGTTAGTATACTTTACAGTGAATGTTCCAATAAACCTTCCTGTAAAATTATCATAGTTTTCCTTTTTACAACATACGAAGGTAAATGTCAACAAAATATAAACTGAAAGGTTTTTTAGTTTATTCATAGTTCAGTTTTTTGAAGTTTAAAAAAGTTGTAGACAAAATCTTTCATCTTTCATAATTCTTCTTTCTTAATTCATCTTTCCTAATTCTACAAACCTTTGTAACCTTTAATAACTATTCTTTGAATTATATTGGTAGGCGTATTGGGGCTATATAATCTCTGCTCGATCATGCCTATTCCTTTTGCATAAAAAACATCGGCTACTAAAAGGGTTTGTTCTACTCCACTAGAACCATCTGGTGTAAACAACATTTCTCTTTTTACCTTGATAATATCTGTAAGTGTTGTGCCTAAATAACTGCCTGTTTGATTAATATCGGTTACAGTAATTTTTAATCTAGCATTTCCTAAATACATTATTCCACCTTGAATTGTTCCTGCTCTCACAACAGTGGTCCACCAGGTTGCGCTAGGCGTTCCTGGTATAACATTGTCTTTCAAATAAATGAATTCAGCATTATTGGCTACAGTATCGTATAAATACAAATAATCGTATTCAGGTGTTCCTAAACTCCAATACTCTCCTGAATTATTTCTCCCAGTAACCGATAAAGTATCTAAAGTAGGAGTGGTTTGATATTTAAAATAAGTCTTGCCCTGATAAGTGTAAGAGAATTGAGAAATAGTGGCCCTGAATGTATCGAGGGTTGAACCAGCACCCAAACTAAATCCGGGATCCAATGTATATCTGATCCATCCATCAGCAGTAGTAGGACAATAGGAAGA
>JANOZT010000136.1:0-26580 GCA_031429515.1 Sphingobacteriia bacterium | reverse complement strand
ATTGTGAGCAAGTAGGCACTGAATGGTTGATACAACAAAGTAAAGAGCTGAAAGCTTTTGGTGTACCTGTTTTACACTACTACACTTTAGGAAAACCGAAAGTAATTTGGAATGTGGTGAATGCTATTGTTTAGCCTCCATGATTTTATCGAACTGTTCTAATGATAATTGTTTAGCTACAATTCTTTTGTCTTTATCTAACAAATAGATAGTAGGTGTTTTAGAAATATCATAGAGTTGTCTATAGTTAGGAACTCCTGCTTTTTCTTCGGCTTGCTTGGCTTCTTTGGTTTGAAAAACATGCACCCAAGTTTTAGAAAGATTTTTTTCTGCTATGAATTTTTTCCAGGCGGGTACTTCATTTTCATAAATATTTACTGAGTATATAGCAACGCCTTTTGCTTTCCATTTTGCTGTATACATAGAATCTAAACGAGGTATTTCTTCTTTGCAATGCCCGCAATTGGGATCATAAAATGCTACCATAGTAAATGGCGCAACAACTGAATACAAGGAAATATTTTTACCTGTTGAATCGGTGAGATTTAAAGCCGGTGCAGCTAATCCAAGCTGATTGGCCATTAAGCTGTATGCCCTTTCTGTAATGGTTTTGCGTGAAGCGGAGTTTAAAATACTGGTATCACCTTTGGCATAAAAATTTTCGAAAATATATACAAATACTTTATCCTGCCCCATGTATTCGGGGTTAATGTATTTGTTGGTAAACTTGGTGAGCAAATAAGGATAAATTTCTTTCCCTGTTCTTGCAGACAACAACATGTATTTTACTTCTGCAATGATCGAATCGGGTTCGGGTGAAACATAATATTTAAAATAATCATCCAGCTTGGGTTCAAAAAATGGCGTGCGTAATACACGATCATCATTGAAGCTTACATCATCCCAATAATGATCTTTTACATAACGATAAGGATACAAAGAGTCGGGTTTTCCTTTAACCATTGGTATTGCAGGTACAGCAGGTCTTTTCATGGTATTGAACAACATGGTCAATAAAGACTTGGGATATTTTTTTGCAATATTGTTTCTATATGCATCCACATCATTGTCTAATTGAAGAATGGCATTTCGTAATCGCAACGAATCTGCCGGATTACTCATTTTTGCTCTATACTCCGATTCTAATTGTTGTCTTTCTTTTCCCTTTTCGGTTGAATACTGAGAATATTGTTTAAAAATATCATTGTCAAAAGAACCAGTAATGATGAATTTTTCTTTTTGAGCAGTGTCTGCACTAATACTAAACTGCTGCCCTTCATCCATGAGCAATTCGAATTGAATGGTATAATTAGGAGATACTACAAAATAGATTCCTCCTGTAAGCTTTTTGTCTCCTTTAAACACGCCCATGCTTTTCTCGTTCAACTTACAAGAATCAACCAAAGTCATACTTTTCCCAAAATGGCTACCCAGGTAAACGGTACAATTTTTTAAGGGGGTCAATGTGATTGGAATCAGATGACCTTTAATAGTAGCGGGTTTGGAAGCAGTTGTTGCAGTTTTGGCAGCTGGCGTAGCCGATTTTACAGCAGGAACAGTCGGTTTTTGGGCCGATGTTGTACCAGCAATCAATAAAAAACAGCATAGGATCAATAAAAAACGCATAGACTTAAATTGACCATAAAAATAAGTAAATATTCGGGCTTACCTTTGCACCAGTGAGAAAGCAACGAAAAACAGTAGTATTAGAAAAGATTCTAGTACAAGACTATGCCGCCGAGGGAAAATCTTTGGCAAGGGTAGACGGTAAAGTGGTATTTATTGAAGGGGCAGTTCCTGGAGATATAGTAGACGTTCAATTGTCTAAAAACAAGGCAGACTGGGCCGAAGGGCATACCATTCATATCCATGAGCTATCTGCCGATAGGGTCACCCCTTTTTGTGAACATTTTGGTGTTTGCGGTGGTTGCCAATGGCAAATGCTGCCTTATAAAAAACAATTGTTTTATAAACAAAAGCAAGTAACCGATAATCTTACCCGTATAGCAAAAGTAGCCCTACCTCCTATTAAACCCATTATTGGCGCCGATTTTACAGAACAGTACCGCAATAAGATGGAATATACATTTGCTACCAGAAAATATATTCCTACAGAAGAATTTCGTCGGATGAAAGCTGCAGGTGCTTCTTTCGAAAACCAACCCGGTGCAGCAGGTTTTCATGTTCGCGGATTTTTTGATAAAGTAGTTGAGATCGATACTTGTTTTTTACAATCCGAGCCAACCAACTTTATTCGAAAAAGAATTGCAGCTTTTGTGGTTGAGCGTGACCTTCCTTTTTATGATATTAAAAAACACGAAGGCTGGATCAGGAATTTATTGATTCGAAACAGTACTATTGGCGAATTAATGGTGAATGTGGTAATTGCCTATGAAGATGAAGCCAATCGTATTGATCTGCTCGATTTATTATTGAAAGAGTTTCCGCAGATAACCACTCTATTATATACCATCAATAGCAAGAAAAACGATAGCCTTCAAGACCAAAACCCAATTACCTATTTTGGTAAAGGGTTTATTATGGAGCAGTTAGAAGACTTGCAATTTAAGATCAGTCCAAAATCTTTTTTTCAAACCAATACCAAGCAAGCTGAAAAATTGTATGCGGTAACCCGTGATTTTGCAGAACTAAACGGCAGCCAACTTGTTTATGATTTATATTGTGGTACAGGAAGTATTGGATTATTTGTGAGCAAGTTGGCAAAAAAATTGATTGGAGTAGAAATGGTAGCCGATGCAATAGAGGATGCAAAAGAAAATGCAGCCATTAACAATGTAAACCATGCTGAATTTTTTGCAGGAGATGTAATTGATATTTGTGATGATGCGTTTTTTGAAAAACATGGAAAAGCAGATGTGGTCATTACAGATCCACCAAGGGCTGGCATGCACGAAAAGCTAATCAAAAAATTACTAGAAATAGCTGCGCCTACAGTTGTTTATGTAAGCTGCAATCCGGCAACACAAGCGAGAGACCTTGGATTATTAAGCGAAAAATATCAGGTAACAAAAATTCAACCAGTAGATATGTTTCCACATACATTGCATATAGAAAATGTTGTACAATTGAAATTAATTTAATACGATGACACAGTTCAGACCGAGTAGATTCGAAATTTTACCTGCAGTTGTAAAAAATCTGTTGATCATCAACGGACTATTTTTTTTGGCTCAAAATACTTTGTCTGGGCCAAATGGATTTTTTGATTTCGAAGCTTTGTTTGCACTACATGGTTGGCAAAGTTCATTGTTCAGGCCTTGGCAATTGGTTACCCATATGTTCTTACATGGAGATTTTGGACATATTTTAGGAAACATGTTTGCCTTATGGATGTTCGGATCAATTCTAGAAAATTTGTGGGGGCCCAAACGCTTTTTGACGTTCTATTTGATTTGTGGCCTAGGTGCTGCCCTCATTCACTTATTGTTTTTGAGTTATGAATTTATTCCATTGACCAATAGTTTTGAAGCTATTGTTCGAATGCAAGATTCCGGAGGTGCTGCATTTAATAATGCCATGATCCGGTTTATTGACAAATACAATATTCTGTTTACAGAGCATCAAGCCGTAATTGATAATTTAAAAATGAACCCAGATGATACAGCTTCTAGTGCTCAGATGTTTGAATTGCTAAAAAGCTATTACGAACGCAATATCAATACAGCTACTATTGGAGCAAGTGGTGCGGTTTTTGGGGTGTTAGCAGCATTTGTTTACTTGTTTCCTAACACTTATATCTATGTATATTTCTTAATTCCCGTTAAAGCCAAATGGATTGGACTTTTATACTTTGCTTATGAGTTGATTTTTGCTGTGAGAAATACAGCTGGAGACAACGTGGCTCGTTGGGCCCATGTAGGAGGAGCCATTGTTGGGTTAATCATTGTACTTACTTGGAACAAAACCAAGAAAAAAACGTTGTATTAGTATGTCAACTCAATCTTACAAATCAACAAAAAAGATATTATTGGGTCAAGACAACAATGCGTTGGTGATGTTGTTTGCCATCAATACACTGATATTTGTATTGATCAATTTTGTTAAAATCGTTTATTTTCTTTCAGATATTCCTATCGAATTTTTCTATAAACAAATACTCGATTGGTTTACCATGCCTGCCATTCCTGCAACTTTATTGGCAAAGCCTTGGACCATTCTCACCCATATGTTTACCCATTACAGTATCTGGCATTTATTGTCTACTTGTATGTGGTTATGGGCCTTCGGTTATGTATTACAAGATCTAGCAGGTAATAATAAATTAATTCCGATCTATCTATACGGAGGATTTGTTGGCGCATTGGCTTTTCTGTTAATGAACAACCTATTTCCTGCCATGGAAAGAAATATTGCATCCACTGCTCCTTTATTAGGCGGAGGTGCAGCAGTAATGGCTGTAGCAGTAGCAACAACAACTTTAGCACCTGACTATCGAATTTTACCCTTAATTAATGGTGGTATTCCTTTGTGGGTGCTCACATTGATTTTTGTAGCAATCGATTTTGCATCATTGGCAAGTGGCAATGGAGGAATTGCTGCCGCTCATTTAGCTGGTGGAGCAATGGGTTTCTTCTTCGTAAAAGCATTAAATAAAGGATCTGATTGGGGTGCTTGGATGATTCAACTGGTACATTGGCTAGACGATTTATTCAGTCCAGAAAAAAAGCATCAACAAAAAAAGCATGCTGAAAAACATTTCTACAGAAATAATAGAAAGCCATACGAAAAAATTGCCCACATTACACAACAGCGATTAGATGAAATTCTAGACAAGATCAATCTACACGGCTATTCTTTTTTAACTGATGAAGAAAAAGCATTTCTTCAAAGAGCCAGTAATGATGATGAATAAAATAATTTCCTAATTTTTTGGTATTTTTAACCATGGCTAAGGGCTGGTTAAGAAGAACTACTAAATCAATCATCATTTCAATCAATATCGTATTGGCAATGATTTTTTTGATTGGAGCATTATCGCCCTATATTAACCCTGCTAGTTTTTGGATACATGGTTTCTTTTCGTTGATAACACCTTATTTGATATTGGTATTGATCCTGTTTATTTTATTTTGGTTGATCAGCCGACCAAAATGGTCGCTCATTTCTTTGATTGCTTTATGTATTGGATGGAAACAAATTCCTGTTGTTTTTGCTTGGAGTGGAGATTCGGGTTTTAGTAAAAGAAAACCAGAAAATAGTTTTCGTATGGTTGATTGGAATATTCAAAGTTTCAATGGTCTATCTAAAAATAGCGAGGCCAAAAAAAGAAATAGGATTGAAGTGGCCGCGTCAATCTTACAACGATCTCCTGATATTATTTGCTTGCAAGAATTTAATACAGCTCGCTTAGAGAACAATATTGATCTATTCAAGCAATCGCATCCTTATTATTATTTCTCTAAAGATTATGTAGGAAATTCTGGCGATTATCAATCAGGTTGCGTCATTTTTTCCAAATACCCAGTTGCTGACACTGGAAAAATTAGTTTCCCGTTAGCGGAGAGTTTAATTTATGTTGATATTGTAAAAGGGCCTGATACGATAAGAATTTTTACTACTCATTTACAATCTTTCAAATTCAAGAAAGGCGATTATGATGATATTGAAAAAATAAAAGAAACTAAAGAAGAAGCTTTGGCTGCAACTAAAAATTTAATGAGCAAAATGAAAAGAGCCTATCAAAAAAGAGGGTTACAAGCTGATTTAGTTCAAAAAATATTAAAAGAAAGCCCATATCCAACAGTCATTTGCGGCGATTTCAATGATGTTCCTAATTCTTATACCTATTTTAACATTCGAGGAGACATGCAGGATGCGTTTTTAAAAAAAGATTTTGGCATAGGAAGAACCTTTATTTCATTGGCTCCCACTTTAAGAATAGATTATATTTTAGCAGGCAATCAATTTGAAATTAAGCAGTTTGATATGGTAGATGAAGCATTAAGTGACCATATTATGTTGCTTGCTGATATTCGTTTAAAAAAATAAAATACTTTCGCGTACATGTCACTTAAAGTATATAATTCGCTTACAAGGCAAAAAGAAGTATTTCAGCCCATCAATCCGCCATATGTTGGTATGTATGTTTGCGGACCTACCGTAAGTGGAGAAAGTCATTTGGGGCATGCACGCCCATTCATCACTTTTGATGTTTTGTATAGGTATCTTATGCATTTAGGATATAAAGTTAGATACGTTAGAAATATTACCGATGCCGGACATTTTGAAGAAGAAGGCAGAGCCGCAGAAGATAAGATCAGTACAAAAGCGATTTTGGAAAAATTGGAACCCATGGAATTGGTGCAGAAATATACCAATCTTTACCATTGGGCAATGACTCAATTCAATAATTTACCACCAAGCATTGAGCCTACTGCAACAGGTCATATTGTGGAGCAAATTGAAATGATCAAAAAAATCATTGAAGATGGATATGCTTATGAAGCCAATGGATCGGTTTATTTTAATGTAGAAAAATACAATATTGATTTTTCTGCAAAAGGCCAACCTTATGGAATTTTAAGTGGAAGAATAGTTGAAGACCAAATAGAAAGCACGCGTGAGCTAGACAACCAAGCCGAGAAACAAAACAAAAATGATTTTGCGCTTTGGAAAAAAGCCCCTGCCGAACACATCATGCGTTGGCAAAGCCCATGGGGAGAAGGTTTCCCGGGATGGCATATTGAGTGTTCTGCAATGAGCACGAAGTATTTAGGCGATGAGTTTGATATACACGGTGGCGGAATGGATCTACAATTTCCACACCATGAATGTGAAATAGCACAAAGCACTGTATGCAATCATAAAATGCCTGCTCGTTATTGGTTACACAATAACATGATCACCATCAATGGTAAAAAAATGGGCAAGAGTTATAATAACGTTATTAAACTCAGTGAACTATTTACTGGAACGCATCCTATTTTAGAACAAGCATATGCTCCATCCACTGTTCGATTCTTTATACTACAATCGCAATACAGGAGTACACTCGATTTTGGCAATGATGCTTTACAAGCAAGCGAAAAAGCATTGCGTAGGTTAATGGATGCTTTTGAATGGTTGATGCAACAAAAAGATTTGGGCTCGGAAGGAAATGCTATTGACCTTGCACTCAATGAAAAAGTAAACAAGCTCATTGTAGAATTTGATGAATTTATGAACGACGATTTAAACACGGCTAAAGTAATTGCCAGCATGTTTGAATTGGTACCTGTAATTAATTCAATAAAGGATAAACATATTACTACAACCGCTTTAAGCAAGGAAACTGTGGCATTATTAAAAAAACAACTACATGCATTTATTGTAGATATTTTGGGATTGCAAAATAGCAAAGCTGATAACAATGATAAACTCGAAGGTGTTATTCAATTGTTGATCAACATTCGCAAAGAAGCCAAAAGCAGAAAGGATTTTGTTACCTCCGATAAAATCAGAAATGAACTAGCGGCTTTAGGCGTTCAACTAAAAGATGAAAAAGATGGTGGAATGAGTTATAGCATTGCATAACTATTCACCCGGTCGATATATTTTTTCTTTATTTTTTAGTACGTCTTCTTTGTAGAAAAATATTTCTTTAAAATTTCCATTGATAAATCCTGGCGCCTGTTCGGTGAAATGATTGGATGCAGGATTATTGCTCTGTCCACCTGTAACAATGCTCTTTGCTTTTACTCGAGGACCAAATTCAACTGCTGCAATAAAACTATTACCAGAGAAACCATACCTGCCCTTGGTTCCGTTAAAACTTCTACTTTCAAATGCAGGAAGTGATCCGAATTTAGAACTTGTTAAAGCAACTGCTAAACTTCTCTTGGTATCATTGTATTCCTCGTCAAATTTTCCGGTTAATCGTTGATAGCGATTGATGGTTCCCCATGGTACTTCCCAAAATCCGTAGATCTTATTTAAGTTGTCTATAACACCACTCAATAATTGTAATTGTTGTTTACTGTCGCTAGCAGCTACTTTATTTAATCTGCCTATAATTTCTGTCCCTTCTTCTCTTGTAGCGGCAGGTGGCAATAGCGTATTCATTTTTGCTGCCCAATCAACTCCCAAAGTTGTAGCAACCGAAGCAGTATCTGATATCTTATTCCATGCTTTTAAAATTTCTATTGGCTTTTTTAATTTTACTTTATTAGAATCTGTTTCTTCCAATAAATCATAGGCCTTGAATAATGATGGCAATAAAATATCAAAAGCAGTTAAGTAGCGGTTGTATCCAATTTCGATGAGTCCATCCAAACTAATATTTTGTTTGTCCTTCAATAATCTGATAGCGTTTAAACCACGAGCGTTCTGCCCATCTGGCGCCATGTATTTTGGATACACAGATTTATCCGGACTGCTTTCTCCTGAACTAGTAAAAGGTGTTGCATTGCAATTCTGAATCCAACCAGTTGCAGGATTGATTACATGAACAGTTTGTGATAAAGAATGAATTCCTTTCCATTCGGTTGCTGATATACTTCCGTCAACAGGTAATTGCCAATTATAAGAAGTATCTCTCTTTGGAATAAAATTGCCATGCCAATAAGCAATATTGCCTTTATCGTCGGCATACACCGTATTATTGGTTGTGTTAGAAAGCCCTTCCATAGATTTTGTATATTCCTCGAGGTTTTTTGCTTTAGTAGTGGTCCATGATTGAACTAGGGCACGCAATGATCTATTGTATTCTTTTAAGCTCAACCATCTGCCATTTCTTTTAGCTACAATAGGACCGTGATGGGTATAATACCCTGTAAAAGTTTTAGAGAGTAATTGGCCATCTTTTTTATATTGAATGGTAATTCTTTTTGCTTTTACAGCCCTTTGTTTGTTTTCATATTCATAGAACCATCCGTTTTTAGTTGGAGTAACTTTCTCTTCGTATAAATCAGCCACATCGGTATAACCCGAAGTGTGCATCCATCCGCAGTGTTCGTTGAATCCTTGGTAAATAAAAAGTTGGCCCCAGGTAGATGCACCATATGCATTCAACCCTTCTTCGCTTACCATTTGCGCTTCATTTCTAAAATAAAAAGGCACATGCGGATTAATATAGAGCATTGCATTTTTTGAAGCGCTTTTAGAAGGTGCTATCGCAAATCCATTAGAGCCTCTATCTTCAATATCTTTATTGATGGAAATAGAAGCTGTAGTATTTGATGCCGTTGTATTGGCAATTGGGTTTTGATAAAATTGTTTGATCTCTTCAACGGATGCTCCACCAGTACTTGTAGCGGAAACCGAACCATCTGTGTACATCAAATGAAACCAAGGTTCAAATCTTTTCAAGACCATAGGATGTACTTCAGGATGTTTGTACAAATAATAATTGATCCCATCTGCATGAGCTATTAATAATTTTTTTAACCAACTGGGGCTTTTCTGAAAATCTTTTTTCGCATCATTGCTATCGGCAATTAAGCGCATCAATAAATCGTTGTACAATACTTTCTCTCCTTCCATCTCGGCTCTTCTTCCTAGCATTTCGAGATAGTTACGTTCTAGTCTTTCAAAGTTTTCTTCGCATTGTGTATACATTAAACCAAATACAGCATCTGCATCTGTTTTACCATAAATGTGTGGTACTCCATATATATCTCTGATAATGGTTACTTGTTTGGTTTGAGCTTCCCAACGAGTAATTTCATTGGCACTAAATGATTGTGCAAATAATCCTAGTGGTAACAATGCTAAAAATAAAATTACTTTCATAAAATGAAATTATTAATGAGTTGAGAATTTGCAAATCGAAATAGGGATTAATACCCCCAACCCTTCATCACCGCTAAATCTTGTTTAACACATTCTAAAGGTGCAATTCCTTGATATGCTTCTTGTTCAATAATTAAATGTTTGGTTCCTCCTGTTTTTAATCCTTCGGCTACCAATTCTTTTACTGATTGCTCTCCTTTTCCAAGAACAGTACTTTCCCATGCAGATCCTTTTGAATTAATAATTTCATCTTTCACATGCAAGGAAACAAATCTTCCTGGATTGTTTTTGATGATGGCCATTGCGTCTGCTTTTGTTTCATACAAATTGCCAAAATCCAATTGCTGTGTTACCAAATTCGGATCTGTATTTTTTAAGATGATTTCATAGACTGTTTCGGTTCCCATCATTTGAGTAAATTCAAAATTGTGGTTATGGTAACCGAAACGCATACCTGATTTTTTACAGAGCTCTCCTGATTTATTAAACACTTCCATATAGCGCAACATATTGTCTTTGGTTTTTCTCAGACTTTCATCCAACCAAGGGCTTATTACAAACTCCTGACCAAGTATAGCAGCATCTTCTACGGTATATTTCCAACTATCAGAAAAGTCTTTTTTCGCAGCATCCCAATGACTTGGGCCCATTACTGTATGGCCGCTAGGCATGCTAAGTCCGAGGTCTTTTAATATCTTCTTAAATTCTTTAGGAGTAAATCCATAGAATTTTCGATCCACATAATTGGCATGTTCTACATGCTCATAACCCATTTCGGCCAATGCCTTTAAGGTACTCAGTGGGTCAGCTTTCATATCTGCTCTAACAGAATACAATTGAATTCCTATTAGGTATTTTTTCTTAGCTGCTGCTTGTAAAAAGGCTGGAGACAATGCAGCTGCTGCTGCAGCTAAAGCAGTTTTCTGTAAAAAAGATCGGCGGCTAGTCATATTCGTTTTATTTATTTTAGACGGTATACAAAGTACACATTTTTTAAATGAAAGCCTAACTTGCTGATATGAAAACTGCAACGGTACATGAAATCAAACAAGAATTACTGGCAAGCCCCGATAAATTGCTGGTAGACCTATGTTTAAGGCTCTCCAAATTCAAAAAAGAAAACAAAGAACTGCTTACTTATTTATTATTTGAAGCACATAACGAAGAAGGATATATCGAAGAAGTAAAAATAGCCATCAATGAGGCTTTTTCAGAATTAGAAACAAGCACCAATTTATATTTTGCCAAAAAAACAATTAGAAAGATTTTACGAATAGCCAATAAACATATTCGATATACAGGATCGAAACAGGCAGAAGTAGCCATTTTACTTCATTTTGTAACAACATTGGATGCACACGGAATTCCTTATAAAAAAAGTACTGCACTCAATAATTTATTTCAACAGCAAATCAGAAAAATAAAAACTGCATTAGCAACATTGCACGAAGACCTTCAATACGATTATCAAAGAGAACTAGATGCTTTGTAATTATTTTTCTTCGTCGAAAAATAATTTATAATAATGTTTGCCCGTTAGTTCGTCGTAACCCTTTTCTATCAAGTCTTTGCGGCCATGTATGTACACATGAAAATTTTTATCGAGCTTTAAAATACTTTTAAAAAAACGTTGCTGTTTTTGAACAGCATGTAAATTAATATCAAAATTGTCTTCGATATTTACTTGTTTAGCTACTTCGTATTGCTGTTTATATTGAGCAAAACAATCGATCACTTCCGGATGATGTAGTACTTCTTTATTGAACTCATTTAGTTCAAATTGGTCATGGGTTTTAAAATAGTTCATACTGCGCTGCAGCATATCAATCTGATCGGTTTTAGTAGTTTCAAATTGTTCATTCAATTCATTACTGATGAATAATTTACACATACCCAAGGCAGCATTGGTGTGATGATAGCTATTTTCAATAGGGGAAATATTCAAAAATATTTTCTTCCAGAAATCAGCATCGGCTTGTTGGCTCGATGCAGATTCAATGGCGTAAGCTAAATAGCCCAATTCTTTCTCTTTTTTCAGAATCAATACCCCTTTTTCGGGCTTCTTCAAATCAATACCTTCTTCTAATAATAAATTGATTGCCGAAGTTGATTGGGTAATTTTGATGAAATTTTCTTTTGCTGAGCTATGAAAAATACCAATGGCGTCTATAAATTGATCGGCAAATGGTATTTGTTGGAAATAAATAAAGCAAAGTTGACCCGATTTGGCAAAAACACTGCTCGATTTTAAGTGAAAATGCTCGGCCAGCACTTTGGTTTTAGCTTCAAATAAGCTAGCATCCTCAAAAATGGCATCAATTACACTAAAAACGATATTCTCTTCTGTATCAAAACGGAACTGTTCTGCTTCATTTAGGGGTTTTAACAGGTATTGAATCAAAGCGGCTTCTAAATCATTTTGATTGGTTTCCCCTGGTTTTTCAGATAAAAAAAGTCGGCCTCCTTGCGCTGCATTGCCCGCCTGGTGTACAATCAGCGATTTTATCAATACGGTAGATAAATCATTCATAGTGCTGCGAAGATAGCCGGATTCAAGACTTTTATAAACCAAATTCGGAATTAGGCGATTTTTTTCGGAACTTCACCGGATTAACAATTAAACTACTACTTTACATGTACGCCCAAATCTGGACTAAATACTTACCCATTATTCGAATTCTATTGAAGCGTACCAAGCAAGAAGGCCAGGTATTGGACCTAAATAGAATTGATTTTGAAAGAATGGGGTCTGGAAGAAAAGCAGGCTACAAATTCACTATTGAATTTACAAAAGGAAGAGTGAGTAATTTAATCAGCAGTTCGGCGCTCGCCTCAGATCTTGCTGCTGTAATGTTAGAAGATAAAGCCACTAAAGAATTTTTAGACGGCGGAGAATACACTGTGTCTTTAAACACAAAATTTCAATTATTAATTAAAAATGTTGCTCCTGCTACCGAAGAAGGCGCTGCGTAATTGTTGTTTTTTATTTTTTCTGAAACACTTCAATCATCAAACCATTGGGGGCAAATAATGTCATAACCCTACATGGACCAATCCATGGATCTTTGTGATCTGTTGGCTTTACAATAATTTTTACACCCGCATCTTTGGCTTTATTATATACCGATCGGATGTTTTTGGTTTCGAAGCTAAACATCCCAATTCCTCTGTTAGGCAATCTGGGAGCGGCATTGGGGCTGATACGTTTATTGTCTTTAAAATCTAAAAATAATAAATGACCGCTTTTTGCGCCTTTTGCATAAACAATAGTAAATCGAAAAGGAATATTTGGTTCCATCCCTAAAGCAGAGCCTTCCCCAGTTTTCCATTCTGTATCTTTTCTTATTTCCATACCCAACACTTCGGTATAAAATTTAATTACTTGCTTGCTAATTCCGGTAACTACTTGTGCTGCATATCCTGGTCCACCAATTAAACTAATCGGATCATAATCCGATAATTGGGGCATTCCGTTTCCTCTTTCAATACCCACTGCATGAATAAAATCGGGGGCTTTATAAATAGTTTCGAGGTATTTATATTTAGAACCGTCGGGTTTTGTAAGCATTGCAGCTTGCAAAGGTGCCATAGATGAAAAACCCAATTCATGTATCATGGAATCTAAACGTTCTTCATCTGCATTGGGGAATCCCAAAGTAAAAGGCCCCATTTCTCTACTATTATAGGTTTTATGAATCAATGGAGATTTATTACCGAGTACCAAAACCCTTATTTTGATGTTTTCAGGAACATTTGGTCGATGCAGATAATAAATCTTGTAATCTAGTGAGCCTGGTAAATCCCAAATCTCTATTTGTTGTTGCCTTTCTTTCTTGGTGAGTTCTATTGGGCCAACTAGGGTCATTCCCATTCCTTTCACATAAAACAGTTTTACACTATCTAAATTAGCAGTACAAATTGTTACAGTGTGTAAAGGGCTACAGAGAGCGTCGGAAACTTTAGATTCTGGATCAGTAATGTCTTTTACATAAACAGGAATCTGCGCTTTTATGCTATAGATAAAGCAACCAATACAAATAAGCAACAGGTATTTCCTCAAGACAGTGATTTTAGTTTTTAAATCTACAAAAAATAGTTAACTTCATTAACTATCTATATGAGTCAGCAACACATCATTATTGAAGAACAAGGCCTTCGCGACGGAATGCAAACCATTCCGATAAACGTTGAACCGGAAAGAAAATTGTTATACATCCGGCAATTGATTGATGCGGGGGTAAAACGCATACAGGTGGCGAGTTTCGTGAACCCCAAATTAGTACCGCAAATGGCCGATGCAGAGATCATTTGTAGTGATTTACCTACAAATAATTCAGTGATTTTCAGCGGACTGGTTTTAAACATGAAAGGAGTAGAAAGAGCCATTAAAGTGGGGCTTAAACATTTGGCTATTTCTCTTTCAGCAAGCAATACCCATAGTATTAAAAATGCCAATAAAACCATAGAAGCTGCAAAAATGGAGTTTAAAGAAATGGTTCAATTGGCACAAAGCGAGGGTATTACGGTGAGAGGAGGAATTCAATGTGCATTCGGTTGTAGATATGAAGGAAATATTGATCCTCAGTTGGTATATGATCTAACCCAACATCACTTAGATTGTGGAGTACCAGAACTAGCATTAGCAGATTCTACTGGTATGGGAAATCCTGCTCAAATAAAATCAATGCTATTAAAAATAAAAACCTTTAGTGGCAAGATTCCTATTGCATTGCATTTACATAATACCGAAAATAAAGGCTATGCCAATATGATTGCTGCTATTGAAGCAGGGGTTACTCAATTTGATACTGCTTTTGGTGGATTAGGCGGATGCCCCTTCATACAAGGAGCAACTGGTAATATTGCAACTGAAGATGCAGTTCATCTTTTGCATCAGATGAATTTTATTACAGGAATTGATATCAATAAAGTGGCTGCAATCAGTACGGATTTCGAAAAGGTATTGGGAAAAGAATTGCCCGGCTTATTGTATAAACTGATGAATCGTTCGGACATAAAAATGAATTAGAACATGGGTCAAACCATTGCAGAAAAAATATTATCCAAACATGCAGGCAAGGTTGTATATGCTGGTGAATTATGTATTGTTCCTGTGGATGGATGCATGGCTACAGACACTACAGCGCCATTGGCTTTAAAGGCTTTCAAAGAAATGGGTGGTACAAAATTATTTGATAAAAATAAAGTACACCTTATCATAGATCATGCAGCACCTGCACCCAATGAGCGCATTGCTAATTTGCATATGCTTATGCGCAATTTTGCAAAAGAGCAGGGGTCAGCTTTATACGATATTGGATCTGGTATTTGTCATCAGGTAATGGTAGATCATCAAAAAGTACAACCTGGTGATGTATTTATGGGTGCGGATAGTCATACTCCAACTTATGGTGCATTGAATGCATTTGCATGTGGAGTAGGTAGTACCGATTTAGCAGCTGTTATGCTCACTGGAAAAATCTGGTTGAAAGTGCCGCAGAGTATTAAAGTGGTATTGCATGGAAAAAAATTACAACCGGGCGTATCAGCAAAAGATTTGGTTTTAGAAGTGGTGAAGCAATTAACCATTAGTGGCGCTACTTATCAGTCGGTTGAATACCATGGAGAAGCTATTGCTGCCTTAACATTATCTCAAAGGATGGTACTATGTAATATGGTGGCTGAGATGGGTGCAAAAACAGGAATTGTTTCTCCTGAAGGATTAGAACTCCCCTATGCATTCACCCCTACTTATGCCGATGCCGATGCAAGCTATAGCAGGGTTATTGAAATTGATGCAGCTTCCATTCAACCAAAAATTGCCATACCTAATTCTCCTGATGATGTTCATGATGTAAAAAAATATGTTGGCACTAAAATTACTTATGCATTTATTGGCACTTGTACCAACGGGCGATTAGATGATTTACAAGTAGCGGCTTCCATACTAAAAGGCAAACAGATTGCACCAGGAGTGAGAATGGTAATTGCTCCAGCAAGCAGACAAGTGTTGATTGATGCATTAAAAGATGGAACTATTCAAACTTTGATTGAAGCAGGTGCTACTATTATTAATAGTGGATGCGGGCCTTGTGTAGGAAGTCATGAAGGAGTGCCAGGTGATGGTGAAATTGTGATCAGCGCAGCTAACAGAAATTTTAAAGGAAGAATGGGTAACCCGAATGCAGCAATTTATTTAGCCAGCCCTGCAACCGTGGCGATGAGTGCTATGAAAGGAGAAATCACAGAACCAAGAAAGAACCAGGATTAAAAGATTTAAAGGATTAAAGAGAAATGAGTGAGTTAATATATGCGGAGATTACTGGCGATGTTATAGGATGCGCTATGGAAGTTCATCGTGTGCTAGGTTGTGGTTTTCAAGAATATATTTATCAAAGGGCATTAAGTATTGAATTTGCAAAAAAGAAAATTAAATTCATTGAACAGTTTGAAATGAATGTTTTGTATAAAGGCGATATTATTGGAAAAAGAATTGTTGATTTTTTTGTAGATAATAAAATTATGGTAGAAATAAAAGCTGTAACAGTATTAGAAGATGTGCATATGGCACAAGCACTTAATTACCTTGAAGCCAGTGGATCAGAAGTGGGTTTGCTCATTAATTTTGGAGCAAAGAGTTTACAGTTCAAACGATTATTTAATAAACATTATCCATCTAATCCAATTAATCCTTAAATCCTAGTTCTATGCATTATCCCTTTAATCCTAATAATCCTTTAATCCTGGTTCTACTTAAATCCTAGTTTTATGCCTTTCGCTCATGTATACGGACACAATATAGACACTGACCGAATCATTCCCGGTAAGTATACCAAAACATTGGATATTGCTTCGTTGGCGCAGCACGTGATGGAAGATTTGGATCCGGCATTTCATCAAAAATTTGCGAAAGGTGATATCATTGTTGCAAGTGATAATTTTGGATGTGGTTCTTCTAGAGAACAAGCACCTATTGCATTAAAAGCTGCTGGAGTTTCGGTAGTGATAGCCAATTATTTTGCTCGTATCTTTTTTCGCAATGCCATCAATATTGGATTGCCCGTTTTAGAAATTCCTGATCACGATATTCAAAACGGCGATGAGTTAGAAATTGATTTATTAAATGGCATAGTGAAAAACCTTTCTCAAAATAAAAAATACAACGCCACTAAATTACCTAAAGTAATGCTTGATATTATGCAAGCCGGAGGGTTGGTAAATTATTTATTAAAACACAAAGATTATATACTCGAATGAGTTTGCCCCTAGAAAATATACGTGTATTAGAATTCACTCATGCAGTGATGGGACCAACTACTGGCTTATTATTGGCTGATATGGGTGCCGAAGTAATTCATATAGAACCCCCACAAGGCGATGAAACCCGCAGACTCAAAGGATTTGGAACAGGGTATTTTCCTTTTTATAGTAGAAATAAAAAAAGCCTTGCAATTGATATTAAATCAGCTGAAGGAAAAAAAATCATTGAACAATTGGTTGGCACTGCCGATATAGTAGTAGAGAATTTTGGACCAGGTACAATGGATCGATTAGGATATGGATACGATCATTTAAAAAGCATCAATACAAAATTGATTTATTGTTCATTAAAAGGATTTGCATCTGGTCCATATGAAAAAAGACATGCCATGGATGAAGTGGTACAAATGATGGGAGGCTTGGCGTATATGACCGGAAGACCTGGTGACCCATTGCGTGCAGGTACTTCTATTGTTGATATCACTGGAGGAATGTTTGGCTACATTGGCATTTTAATGGCATTGTATGAAAGAGAAAAAACAGGATTGGGAAAAGAAGTGAAAGCCAGTTTATTTGAAACAACTACATTTTTAATGGGGCAACATATGGCATATGGAGCCATCACCAAAACGTCTGTTCCGCCAATGCCAGCACGTGTAAGTGCTTGGAGCATTTATCAGATTTTTAATACCAAAGACCATGATCAGGTTTTTGTAGGTATTATCAGCGAAAAACATTGGGAAAGATTTTGTGAAGTATTTGAAAAATCAGATTGGAAAATCGATGCAAGATTACAAAGCAATAATTTAAGAATAGACAACAGAGAATGGTTTATTCCTGCAGTTGAAACTTTGATGTTGAATTATACCAAAGAAGAGATTATGCAGCGTTGCGAAAAAGCAGGAATCACTTTTGCGCCCATTGCTAAACCGGAAGATCTATTTGATGATGTACAATTGAATGAGGGTAATAGTTTATTAACTACTATACTTCCGGATGGTACTATTACTAAATTGCCCAAAACGCCTATTGAATATGAGGGAACTGATATTGTATTGAGAATGAACCCACCTTCTATTGGAGAACATACCAAAGTTATTTTACAAAGTATAGGATATTCTGAAGGAGAAATTGAACAATTCAATCAACAAAAAATAATCGCATCATGAAAAAACTAGTAACCATTGCACTATTTATGTGCTTTACTTTGAGCTTAGTTGCTCAAAATGAAAACGGTCAAAATCAAAACGCAGCAAAAGAAAAAACAATTTTACAATTACACGAATCGAAATTTGAATGGCTGGTAAAAAAACAATACGATTCATTAAAATCGGTGTTGGATGAAAATCTAGTATATATCCATTCTAACGGATGGACCGAATCTAAGGATGAAATCATTGCCGATTTAAAATCTGGAAAACTCAATTATTTAGGAGTAAAAGTTACAGAATCAAAAGCGCGGATTTTTAAAGGTACAGGCATTGTTACTGGCAAGGGCACATTCAATGTTGTAATGGATGGAAAACCAATAGAGTTGCAATTAATGTATACGGAGGTTTATGTAGAAAAAAAGAAAGGTTGGAAATTAGTAAGCAGACATGCAAATAAAATATAAAATAAAAATTGATTGACTATGTACGATTTGTTGATAAAAAATGTTCAGATAGTTCGTCCTAATGAATCAGGAACTATACAAGCTGAAATTGCCATCAAAGATGGTAAAATTGTAAAAGTTGCTTCAGGCATTGCAGATGCAGAAGCGGCTCAAGTATATGATGGCAAGAATCAATTGGCATTTCCAGGAATTACTGATGCTCACATGCATACGGGAATTTATAATCCATTAGAAGAAGATGCAGTAACCGAAAGTAAAGCTGCTGCAATGGGTGGTGTAACTTCTTCTTTGAATTATATGCGAACTGGAAAATATTATTTAAATAAAACAGGACCTTATGCCGAATTTTATCCTGAAGTATTGGCAATTTCTAAAGGAAGATTTTTTGTTGATTATACTTATCATATTGCACCAATACAATATAGTCATATTGATGAAATAGAATTACTAGTTGAAAAATTTGGAGTTACCAGTTTTAAAATTTTTATGTTCTATGGCAATTATGGTTTGCATGGAACGAGCAATACACAGAAAGATTTTTTAATGACTCCTGATGGTGAATACTATGACTATGCGCATTTTGAATTCATTATGAGAGGAGTTAAAAAAGCGATGGATCGTTTTCCAGAAAAAGCCGATTCAATAAGTTTAGGCTTGCATTGCGAAACTGCAGAGATCATGCGTGCCTATACCAATATAGTGCAGAAAGAAGGAAAGCTACAAGGCCTAAGAGCGTATTCTGCAGCAAGACCTCCTCACAGTGAGGGTTTGGCAATTTTTATTGCATCCTATTTAGCGCATGAAACTTCCTGTGCCAATATCAATTTATTGCATCTTACTTCAGCCAAAGCAGTGGATGCTGCAATAATGATGCAACAGGTTTTCCCTCATATCAATTTTAGAAGAGAAGTTACATTAGCGCATTTGATACTGGATTATGATTGCGAATGTGGCTTGCATGCAAAAGTAAATCCACCTATCAGAAGCAGAGAAGATGTGGAGTATTTATGGGAACATGTAATGGCAGGAAATATTGATTGGGTATGTAGTGATCATGCATGTTGTAAAGCAGAATTTAAAACAGATGCCCACGAAAAAGAAAATGTTTGGTTGGCAAAAAGTGGCTTTGGTGGATCAGAATTTTTATTGAGTGGATTGTATACCGAGGGAACAAAAAGAGGATTAAGTGTAAACAGAATGGCAGAGCTGCTTTGTTGGAACCCTGCTCAACGTTTTGGCTTACAACATAAAGGAGATATTGCAGAAGGTTTTGATGGAGACATTGTTTTGATCAATCCTGATGAATCATTTACTGTTAATTCAGGAGATTCTCCAAGTACACAAGGATACAGTGTTTTTGAAGGACATACTTTCAAAGGCCCTGTAACAGCAACATTTTTGAGAGGAAATTTAATTTATGAAAATGGAGCAATCATTGGAGAAGCAAAAGGACAATATTTACATCGGCCATATTAATTAAGAATCGTTTATTCATTCAAACCATGAACTTAGAAATTAACAAACAACTTTTTATTGTAGGCGGCGCTACTTCTGGATTTGGAAAAGCCATTGCCGAAGCACTGATTACAGAAGGGGCAAATATTATTGCTATTGCAAGAGGTGAAGAAAAATTATTGGCCTTACAATCGACCGCTCCCAATCAAGTGGACATTTTAGCAGGTGATTTATCTACTCCAATAGTGTTGCAATCATTAATGGATAAAGTAGGCAATCGTCAGGTACATGGTATATTAGTAAATGCAGGAGGGCCTCCCGCAAAAACAGTGATGGAAACTACTTTAGCAGATTGGGACAATACCTATCAAACTTTATTACGTTGGAAAGTAGCATTAACACAAGCATTTGTTCCTGCTATGATGCAACATGGATATGGTAGGATCTTATATATTGAAAGCTCAACCGTAAAACAACCTTTAGAAAATTTAGTATTGAGTAATTCATTGAGGGTGGCAGTTGTGGGCATGGTAAAAACACTGTCGCAGGAAATTGCCAAATCGGGAGTTACCCTCAATATCATTGGACCAGGCTCTCATAATACACCTGCAATTGATAGGATATATAAAAAGAAAGCGGAGCAAACAGGTATTCCATTTGAAGAAGTAAGAGCTACAGCCATTCAACAAATACCTGTTGGTGCCTTGGGGGAAGCAACCGATTTTGCTTCATTGGCCATTTGGTTACTAAGCCCTTTGAGCAGATTTATTACAGGTCAAACAATCACAGTAGACGGAGGTGCAGTGAAAGGAATTATGGGGTAGCGCAAAAAACAGTTAACTAGGTTAATTAATTTTTATTAACTTACTTCAATAACTTTCAACATTGTAATATGAAAAAATATTATTGCTGGGTAGTATTGGCTTGCTTGTTTTTAATGTACATGGCCAGTAATGGAATTGTACTCAATACCTTCAATTTATACTTACCGGAATTTGCCAAAGAATTTAATGTAGATATTGCTAAAGCAACAGGCCTAGCAGCTACTTTGTATTTGGTATTGGCATTACCTCTTCCTTTTGTAGGAAATTTGTTGGAACGATTTTCACCAAAAGTGTTGATTGTTACGGGCGCCATCGGTGTTTCTGGTGGATTGTATTTTTTATCCAAAGCCACTAGTTTTGGAATGATCCAAATTTTTGTAATTGTATACCCATTGTTTCTGTGTTTGGTAGGATTACTCACCAGTATGTATGTGATCAATAATTGGTTTGTAAAGTATAAAGGAATTGCTACAGGTATATTGTTAATGGCCAGTAGTGTAGGCCCTGCCATATTTGCACCAATCGTTGGTAAGTGGATCAAAACCTTGGGATGGCATACCGCGGCTGAATATCAATTTATACTTTGTTCGATTTTAATTATTGTACCTGCATTATTGGTTTTTAGTCATCCATCTAAATTCAATACCTATGCCGATGGAATTCCTGGCACAGTGAGTCGTCAACCAAAAGTTGATAAAGCAGAGAGCAAAGCTTTATTGAAGAAAGCCTTGGCATCAAGAGAATTTTATATGGTAGCATTGGTAACTGCTGCATTGTGGTTTTGCATTGGTGGATTTATTCAGAACCAGCGTAACTATCAAGTAGATTTAAGTTTAGATGTTGCACAAAGTGGCAAATTGCAAGGCATCTTTTTCTTATGTGGTTTATTAGGTAAGCTCTTATTTGGATTTTTAGGAGATAAGTTTGATGTAAAGAAAATCATGTTGATGAGTGTAATTAATATGCTATTGGGTTGTGTTTTCTTATACATGAGCTTGAAGGATCAACGTTTTGTAATTCCATGCGCCATTGTTTTTGGATTGGGTTATAGTGGAACATTTACCATGATTCAATTGTATATTATTAATCTGTTTGGCGGTGCTGCATATGGAACTATTTTAGGCTTATTGTCTTTTATCGATACAATTTGTGCATCCATTGGCGTGGCAGTTTTAGGAGGAATGCGTAAAGCGAATGGCAGTTATGAAAATGCATTTAAGTTGATGATCGTATTAACAATATTTTCATTAATAGCTACTTATATTATTAATCAGCGAGCCAAGAGAGGTGTATTATTAACTTAATGTGTTTGTATTATGATCAAGAAGAATATCAATGCCTCAGTGATTTTTCATATCATCAAATTATCTGAAACCTGGAAGCGAAATGGCGATAATATCACCCAGGAATTTGGTATCACTACCCAACAGTGGTTTATATTATTGTTATTGGTTAAAGATCCTAATATTCTTTATTTCAAACTCAATCCACATGAAAAACCTTTAATGGCCAAAGAATTGGCAGAAGCATTGAATGTAAGCAGGGCGAATGTGACCAATCTATTAAATATTCTCATCAAGAAAAAATTAGTGGCACAAGTAGAAGATAGTTTTGATAAAAGAAGAAAGCGTTTATCTTTAACAGACGCAGGTTTGCGTATGGTAGAGAAAATAGAAAAAGTAAGAAACGAATACAACAAACGCCTATTTGCAAAATTCAGTAAAGCAGATAAAGAGACGATGATTGAATTTATGAATACCTGTTTGATGGGAATGAATAATGAAGCTTTGTTGAAATGATTATTTCCTTTCCATTACCGCCTGCATAATACCAAATAATGAAATAGCCGTAATGCCTGCCCCCATTGAGAATTGATCTTTTCCTCCATAAACTACCCATCGCTTTTCTGGCTGAATATCTTCACAAGCAATGTAAAATCCTTTTTTAACGGAAGGGGTTGCGCTTCTTTTGATTTCGATGGCCCATAATTTTCTATCTGGAAATTCCAATATAAAATCTATTTCTGCACCCCCAACAGTGCGATAGTAAAATGCTTGAACTCCTGGATTCAATACGGCTAATATATTTTCAATTACAAATCCTTCCCAACTTCCCCCTACAACTGGATGTCCTAAAAGACTAGTATAATTTTCTATATTCAATAAAGCATGTGTAATACCGCTATCTCTTACATAAATTTTGGGAGACCGAACCAATCGTTTCCCAATATTAAATGTCCAAGGTTTTATTCGCCTTACCAACATTAAATCACACATTAAATCGAGGTATCGATTAATGGTTACTCCGCTAAGTTCTAAATTTCTTCCTAACAAGGTTGCATTTAAGACTGTTCCTTGGTTATGTGATAACATTGTCCAGAATCGCTCCAAAGTTTCGGCTGGAATTCTAGGACCTAGTTGTGGAATATCTCTTTCGAGATATGTTTTTATAAAATCTCTTCGCCACAGCAAACTTTCATTATCTGTACTAGCCAATAAACTTTCTGGGAAGCCACCTCTTAACCAAAGCAAATTCAATAAGTCTATATCGTTCTTTGCAAATTCTAAAACATCAATTGGATACAATTCAATATAAGCGATTCTTCCTGCCAATGATTCACTAGATTGTTTTAATAATTCTATAGATGCAGATCCCAAAAAGAGAAACTGGCCTGCTTTATTTCCTTTTCTTCTTTCTTGGTCTACAATGCTGCGAAGCGGTGCAAACACTTCTGGTAGTCTTTGTATTTCATCTAATACAATGAGTTTATTGCTGTTATCTCTATGAAATGATACAATGTCCTTTACTTTTTCCAAATCCAAACTACTTTCTAAATCAATATAAATGGATGGGGAAGTATCTGCAATATTGAGTGCAATAGTAGTTTTCCCCACTTGACGTGGACCTAAAAACGCAACAGTTGGACTGCGTTGCAATGCTTTTTGGATGTTTTCTTGTAATCTTCTGATAATCATCTATGCAAATCTAATATAAAATATTAGATTTGCATAGTAAATAAGCTTTTTTACTGATTTTAAGCCTTGTATAGTTAGAAAAGACTGATCTACTTCGTCCTTAAATAAATTATCGGCGTATTCCAAGCCGTAAGCAACTTCCCATCTTTTTCAACTTGTTCTAACACGCTTAATTGTTTGTTGGCAAATTTTTCGGTAAGGGTAAACTTCATACCATTTCCCAAATCGTTGGGTGAAACTGTATTAAAGGTTTCATCGCTCGAGTCCCATGTATAATCGGCACCTTTAAAAGTAGGTGATGGTTGTAATTGATTGAAATCAAATTGCAATGAAGGATTATCGTTGCGCACTTCTTCTTTTTTTAACCCAGTCAATTGAAATGTAGTGAGGTGAACAATACCAGCCACTTTTTCTTCAAATAAAAACAAATAAGGTTTTAGGTCGATGGGCTTTCCGTCGGCTAAATAATAACTCTCTTCTATTATAAAGAATCCATTGAGTCCGTTAGGGATATTTTTCACTTTATCATTTGCTAATCTGTTTACGTGAATAGCCAAAGGATGAATCTGTTTACCAGCTTTAATTTCAGCAACTACTTGTGCAGTATTATCAAAATCGCCAGTGATAAATTCTTGAAAGCGATTGATTAATACAGATTTCTTTTGTGCAGATGCTATTTGAGTTAATACAAGAACACTTAAAAGAAAAACAATTTTTTTCATTTTACTATATTTTATTTTACCAACAACTATCAACTACTCCCCCAATAACCAATGACTAATAACTAATACCTGCGAAACTTCGCGCCTGTCCATGGCGCAACAATCGGCTGATCTTTTATAATAAATACTTTCTGCCTCATAAACCGTTTGATGGCAGAAGGCCCCATTCTTGTTCCTCCAATACCACTCATTTTAAAAGAATTCTTTTCTCCTTCATGCATGATGGCTGTTAGTGCTGCATCATTGATGCTAATAGCTCCACCATGAATATGTTTCCCAAACTCAAGGGCTTCTTCAACCGTACCTGCAAATACAGCAGCACTCAATCCATAGATTGTTCCGTTAGCTAAATCGATCCCTTCTTCTTTTGTACTGAATTTCATTACAGGCATGATAGGCCCAAATGTTTCTTCGGTCATTATTTTCATATCATGAGAAACATTAATTAAAACAGTTGGCTTGCAATAATATCCTCCATTGATTAATTCGCATTGTTTGTTTCCGGTTAAAACCAAAGCCCCTTTATCCAACGCATCTTTTAAATGTTCATTAATGATGGCAGCTTGTTTTTCAAAAATGATGGGGCCGATTTCTCCATGTAAAATATTGTCTGCATTAATCAGTAAATCATTGGCTTCTGCTATCAATAATTGAACAAATGGATCGAACACTTTTTCTTGTACATACACTCTCTCAATACTCAGGCAACTCTGACCTGCATTGGCCGTACTACCCCATGCGATTGCTTTTGCAGCCAATAAAAGGTCGGCCGATTCCAAAACAACAGCGGGGTCTTTTCCTCCCAATTCTAAAAACACTGGGATCATTTTTTTACTGGCAGCATCGTAAACTTTTTTTCCGGTAGAAGTACTTCCTGTAAAACAAATTAAATCAGCTTGCTGCACTAAATCTGCTCCCACATTTCCATCACCGGGTATATAGGTCAATACTTTTTTGAGTGTAGGAACTTCATCAATGATATTTTGCATTACAGCAATAAACCGAGGTGTTACTTCGCTTGGTTTCACCACAACTGCACAACCTGCAAGCAAAGCAGGAATTGTATCAATCAATGAAAGCAACAAAGGAAAATTCCATGGCGATATTACGCCAATCAATTCAAAAGACACTAAACTCTGTTGCAGTTTAATAAATGAAATGGAAGAAGCTCGTTGAACTTCATCTGTAAAAAATGAAGCAGCAATACCACACCATCTATCGATAGAAGAAGCCACTATTTGTACTTCTAATTTTGTTTCCCAAATTCTTCCTGTGTCATTGGTCAGCGCTTCAATCAGTGCTATTTCATGTTTGGTAACTGCTGCTTTCCATGCTTGTAAAACATCAATGCGATGCTGTACTCCCTTACTGGCCCATTCAGTTTGATTTTGACGCAATTCATCACAGATCTGTTTTACTTGATCACTCGTAAAATCAGGTATTTCATAATCCATTTCCCCAGTGCGAGGGTTTCTAATTTTCATTTACTATCGTTTAACTTACTCAACCTAATAACCAATAACTATATCACCTTCTTATGTTTCAACGCTTCAATCACCCCCAACTGTGTTTGTGTAAAATGCGCTCGATTGGGTTGTTGATCTTCGGCTAAATTATTTGCTGGATATATTGATTGATTATAAGTGGGTGCAAATAATTCAAATCGTTGACGAGATAAATAATTGGCCATACCAGGTCGGTTCCTAAGTTGCCTTAACGCATCAACATGAATACTTGCGTTAGCCACCATGCTTTCTCCAAACCCCGCTTCACATAATTTTAATCCTTCATAATTCACTATCTGCGAATGGCCGTCTGTTGAATTTGCTGGAATAGCATATCCAGTAATGCCAGCACTGTTGGCACTGATCACATATGCCATATTTTCGATTGATCTAGCTAGTTTGGCGATATTTTTTGGAGTGGGAATTAATGATCCAACTTCAGAAGTATTGTGTAAAAATATTTCTGCACCATTCATAGCCATACAACGAGCAATC
>JANOZT010000135.1:0-1633 GCA_031429515.1 Sphingobacteriia bacterium | reverse complement strand
TACGGTAACAGTTGTTCCGCCATCCATCTCAATTTTTCTACAGCTGGTAATTGCTAATCCTGCAAAAGCTGCTACCCAAATGATTGAACTTTTCATGTTGTTTTATTTTTATAATGTATATCCGTAAGTGATTGAAATATTTGTTCCAAATCGTCTTGTTAACCTGTTTGGATCTAATGATGTATGGCGTCTGGTATCTCCATCAGGGTTTTGATAGAAATACAATGGTCAATTTAAAATATCCTGCACGTTCAATCTTAATTCTGCTTTACCTTTTGATAATTTTTTAGTGACTTGAAAATCGAAAACTGGTCTTGAAGACTCATAGATATCAGGCTGATCCTGGCTTCCAACGAAAGTGATACGTCTACCTATTTGATTGTACAATAAAGTAGCACTAAAACCTTTCTCTTCTAGATCATATAAGATAGAGGCATTGATTAAAAAAGGAGATTGACCTTGTAATGGTCGGTCTAACGCCAATTTTGAATCTACTACACGACTATAAATATATGAGGCGTTTGCTTGGAAAGTAAAATTCTTAAAAGCTTCAGAAAAATCCAATTTTTTTCTAAAATCAAATTCTGCACCATAAGCTTGTGCGCTATTTGGATTGGCAAAATTAAAGTTACTTGAACCGCCCGCGCCAAAATTAAAAATCATTTCGATGGGCTTATCAAAGTGTTTGTAAAACATTCCAAATGAAAATACTTCTCCTGCCCTTGGATACAATTCATACCTAAGGTCTAGATTAGTAACTTTGGTTCTTAATAGAGTTGGCAATCCTTGTACAGCAGCGTTCAATTCAAAATCATAGTATTGAAATGTAGCTAATTCACGAAACTCAGGACGTACAATGGTTTGAGAGGCTGATAAACGAAGATTGGTTTGTTGATTTAGTTTATAAGTAGCATTAATTCCTGGTAAAAAGTCGGTTACTTTAGTATTGTTATAACGTGGATCTGATGTTTTAACACTTCCAACTAACTGGTCATAATCTTCCATTCTCACACCCCAAACCACACGCATTTTAGGGCCGAACTGATTATCGAATTGTAAGAAAGCTGCATTCAAAATTGCATTGGCTAAATACCTGTATAAATTTCCCTTGATAGCATCGAATGCCAATAGAGTACTGGTAGTAGAACCATCACCAAAATTATTAGGATTAAAAATGGTGGATGGCCCTTGTAAACGAAGTGCAGCATTATCTCTAGGAAGATAAATAGAGAAAGGTTTCGCATCAAACAAGCGATCTTTTACTTGGAACAAATAGCCTGCTTTTACGGTTTGCTTAGCACCCAATGCATCAAATGTATAAGCCAAATCACCACCAGCAGAATACACATAATCACTCAAATTTTGATAAAATCTGTTACCGCTTTTTTGAGACAACACATTGGATAACAATGCAACATATGGATTATTGGCAGCTCCATTATTTTTTTGATAATACAACCTACGCTGATCTGGAATATAACCGTCTAATAGGGTAAAAGATCCATACCATTTTAGTTTAAGTACGTTGGGTTTGATATTGTGTTCTCCACTGATTTGATTGTTCCAAAAAGTATTTTGCTTAAACCCATATTCAAAAGCTCTTGAACTATCTAATGTAGCATTTCCGTTTCCT
>JANOZT010000134.1:0-26808 GCA_031429515.1 Sphingobacteriia bacterium | reverse complement strand
GTAATGGTAAACAATGGATTCAATGCCCTAAATACATCCCATTGAGAGAAAACAGTATACTTCTCTTTACCTTTTGTAAAGTTTTTTTGGAGATTGTTATGCGTTTGATACGCCCCATCTGCATCACTATTTATAACTGGTGCCATACAAGTTCTATATAAAGAAGAATAAAACTTGGTTGCTAGATTTTTATCATTTGTATTGATCTTTATTTTTTGCAATTCAGTTTCCCAGAGTGCATCTGCTTTTTTTGCAGTGATGTCAAAACGATCTTCATTAGATTGATTCAATTCAAGTAAAGCCTTATCTGTATTCACTGTACTGATTGCAACACGAACTTCCAATGGGGAAGCCGTATTGAATTTTAAAGCGGCTTTTACTTTCTTGCCTATAGCAGTATTTCCATTTTTAACTGAATCATTTATAAAAACTATTGTCTGAACCGCCTTATTAAATCTTGCAGCAAAATACACTTTTTGTCCTTTTGCCCAACCAGTACTATACCGATATCCAATAAGTGTTGAGTCATTTAATAAACGCAATTCTCCATCAGTAGTTTTATCCCAATTAATTTGAAATCCCATATCAAATCTTAACCACCCTTCCTTACTAGGAAATGTATATCGATGAAACCCAGTTCTTTTGGCTGCAGTTAATTCGCAATTAATTTTATTACTTAATACTACTGAATAATATCCGGGCTTGGCAGATTCGTTTTTATGCGAAAAAGGAATTTTTATTTTTTCTTTTCTGATTAATGCAGTGTCAGTTAATGGAAGTACAGAAATATCGCACCAATCTCCTATACCAGTACCACTTAAATGCATATGACTGAATCCAGCAATGGTTTTGCTGCTATAATGGTAACCACTGCACCAATCCCATCCTTCATCTCCATTATCGGGGCTTAACTGAACCATTCCGAATGGAATAGTAGCGCCAGGATATACATGGCCATGTCCTCCTGTTCCTAAAAAAGGGTCTACATAATTGGTGAGTTTTTGAGGATAAGCCAAACTGGTAAAAACAAAAATGCCAACAATACTAAACAGACTCTTAATTAATTTCATTCAACATTATTTTATGTATGGATACAATCCCTGAAACCAACTCAGTTTATCTTTTACGCCTTCATAAAAGAAAAACACTTCACCTTTGAAGCCATTGTTTCTATTGCTTTGTATAAACTGCGACATCAACCCATCACTTTGAATAGTAGTTCCTGATTTAACTAATACGCCAGGATAAAATGCAACGGCCGGATTTTTGTAATATAATTTTTGTTGATTGAGTACTGCATCGTAATCATTTATAGTATATCTGTAGCACTGCGGCATTACTGCATCTACCCAACTACTATCAACCCAAGTTGGCCAATCTTGTAAATATTCATTGATACTAAACGGATAAGGGCTAGGTGACATGGTGAATTGTACAGCAGGCTTAATAGCTTTCACTTCATTTCTTAATCGCTTTACAAATGAATTGAGTTTATTGGCTCTCCACCTTATCCAACCTGCATCTGTACTGTTTCCGGGAGGCGAAGCTCCAGCATTCTCTGCTTTGTATAGTGCTGTAGTATAAGCATCATAACCACCTGTTGAAGGCATCGCAGGTAATCTGTCATCACCTTGAACTCCATCAATATTATAATTAGTAACTACTTCTTTAAATAAATCAATCATATATTGTTGTACTTCCGGATTGATTCCATTTAACCAATCAAATCCATTTTTAACAACCAGTTGTCCGTTCACATCTCTTGCTGCCCATAAAGGTTTTGCAGCTACAATCGGACCTCCATTTGCAGAATAAGAAGAAGAAAATCCATATTCGAACCATGCATGCACTTTTATGCCTGCTAGTTTTCCTTCATCAATACATTCTTGTAAAGGATCTCTTCCTGCATATCGTTCTAATTGTCTGATACCAATCAGGCCTTGCATTACAGAACTAGGGTAAATGGTTCTTGCATTATTATATACTACTACATAAATATTATTGATTCCAGCATTTTTGCAAGTAGTAACCATTGCTTTTACATTGTCTTTACTATCTAAAGCTGTACTTGCTGCTGTAGTGATCCAGGCTCCACGAACTGCATTTGGGTCCCAAGAAGGTGTTGGAGGCGGTGTTGGAGTTGGAGTAGGGGTTGGGCTTGTAGATCCACCACTAGAACCCTTCGAACAAGCACTTATTGTTATACTCAATATGATCAATGAAAACAGCGAAAATTGCTTTAATTTGGGTAAACAGGCAAACATATTTATACGATTTTTTGAAATATTTGTCTAACTTAATTAAAAAAATTATAAATTCACTATAAGTTATTAAATTTTTTAATTAAAGGCCCTTTTTTAAACAAATGGCCTCAAAATGAAACGATTTTGCCAACTCCAGCCTCTTTTCAAAGATCGCCCATTTATTGGATTCCAAGTACTTGGTTTGCTATGGGTCTTCCATTTGTAGCATTAGCAACTGCTAGTTCTATTATGTATAAAAATATGGGTATTTCTGATTCCCAAATTGCTTTTTGGACCTCATTGATTATGTTGCCTTGGACAATAAAGCCATTATGGGGGCCTTTTTTAGAAATGTTTAAAACCAAAAAATTCTTTGTGTATACCACTCAGATTTTTACTGGATGTTTATTTGGTTTGGTCGCATTAACCTTAAAAGCAGATCATTTTTTTAGTTTATCCATCGCTGTTTTATCAATAATCGCATTTAGTGGTGCAACCCATGATACAGCTGCAGATGGAGTATACCTCAATGAATTGACTCCAAAATTACAAGCTCAATATGTAGGTTGGCAAGGAGCATTTTATAATGTTGCAAAAGTTTTGTCTGGTGGTGCTTTAGTTTATCTGGCCGGTGAAATGGAAAAAAAATATGGTATTGCCAATGCATGGATGACGGTGATGTTTATTTATGGTGTCATCATGATCGTGCTTGGATTGTATAATATGAAAATGCTTCCCTCAGGAGGTAAAGCAGCAGAAGTTCATTCTTTCAAAGAAGGCATAAATACATTGCAAGATGTGATCATTACTTTTTTTCAAAAGAAAAATATATGGTACAGCCTCTGTTTTATTGTATTCTATCGATTTGCTGAAGGACAGGCAATTAAAATCACCCCTTTGTTTTTTAAAGCGGCAAGATCAGAAGGAGGATTAGGATTAACTACTTCTCAAATTGGTGTTTTATATGGAGTATTTGGTGCTGTTGCATTTGTTGCAGGATCGATTGCAGCAGGTTATTTCGTGTCGAATAAAGGGTTGAATAGAAAAACATTGATGATGCTTTGTGCTTTCTTTAATGTTCCCTTTATAGCGTATGCATTTTTGGCAATTACACAACCTGAAAATGTGTATGTGATTGGATCTGCAGTGGCTATTGAATATTTTGGATATGGATTTGGCTTTGTTGGATTGATTTTATTCATCATGCAAAATATTGCTCCTGGCAAATACAAAATGGCTCACTATGCTTTTGGTAGCGGATTGATGAATTTAGGGTTCATGATTCCTTCGATGATCAGTGGATTTGTAAGTGATTATTTAGGCTATAAAGAATTTTTTATCTGGGTGTTAATTTCCACGATTCCTGCATTCTTGATTACTTGGTTGGTGCCATTGAAAAAAGCAAATGAATTAGAAGCCGAAACACTTGAAGTTTAATAGAGCAATATGTTTTTGTCAAAATTATTGATAGGTATTTTCATGTTGGCGTTTGTTGGTTCAAAAGCCCAACAACGAATAGATTCTTCTTATATGAGTTCTTATTATGCGCATAAGGTGACGCAGTTTAGGATGATGCCCAATACACAAGGAGAGATCATTTTTTTAGGAGATAGTATCACTGATATTGCCGATTGGGCAGAATTGTTTGGAAATAAATACATTAAAAATAGGGGTATCAGTACAGATAATACATTTGGTGTTTTAGCAAGGCTAGATGAAATTGTTGAATCTAAACCTGCAAAAATATTTCTAATGATTGGTATTAACGATATGGCAAAGAGAATGCCTGATAATATCATTGTGCAAAATATTCAACGCATTGTACAATATATTCAATCTCATTCTCCTAATACAAAGTTGATTGTTCAAAGTATATTACCAACCAATAATGAGTTTCCCGAATTTGCCGGATACCAAAACAAAGATGAACATATTAAATGGGTGAATCAACAAATAGCCTCTTACTGTGATACAAAAAAAATATCATTTGTGAATTTACACCCCTTGTTTTTAGATGCTAACAATAAATTGAGTAAACAATATACGAGTGATGGTTTACATTTGAATGGGCAAGGATATTTATTGTGGAAGCAAGTTTTATTAAAAAAGAAATTGATATAGTATGTTGATCACTGGAACTTTTATAGACGAAATTAGTCATGATATACCTCACCAAAATTGGGGACCTGCAGAGTGGGAAATAGACTTTCAACACATGAAAGCGGCTGGAATTGATACTGTAATTGTAATAAGAAGTGGGTACAGAAGATTCATCACCTATCCTTCGGCTTATTTAATGAAAGAACACGGATGCTATGCTCCTCCAATTGATTTAATGGACTTATACCTACAGTTAGCAGAGAAATACCAAATGAGTTTGTACTTTGGTTTATACGATAGTGGCATTTATTGGGATACTGGTAATATGCAAGTAGAAATAGATGCTAATAAATTTGTGATTGATGAAGTATGGAAATTGTATGGTCATCGAAAAGCATTTAAAGGTTGGTACATCAGTACAGAAATTAGTCGTAAAACCAAGGGCGCTATTGAAGCATTTAGTAGTTTAGGAAACATGTGTAAACAAATAAGCGATCAATTACCTGTGTTTATTTCTCCATGGATCGATGGTAAGAAAGCTGTAATGGCGGCTTCGGGTACACTGTCTAAAACTGATGCGATTTCTTTAAAAGAACATGAACAGGAATGGGATGAGATTTTTCATGGGATACATCAATCTATTGATGCGGTTGCATTTCAGGATGGCCATGTAGATTATTTTGAATTAGACCAATTCTTTAGTGTAAATAAATTATTGGCAGATAAATACCATTTGAAATGTTGGACCAATGCAGAAACTTTAGATAGAGATATGCCTATAAAATTTTTGCCAATTAAGTTTGAAAAACTAAAACTAAAGCTGGAAGCTGCAAAACGAGCTGGTTATGATAAAGCCATCACTTTTGAGTTCAGTCATTTTATGAGCCCTCAATCTTCCTATATACAAGCCCATCATTTATACAATCGGTATATGGAATACAAACAAAATCAATAATGTCATGAGAAAGATAAGTAGCATTTTATTCTTTTGTGGTATTTGCTTAATTGCAATGTCACAACCAAAACAACAGCCGGTATTGAGAGGCACTTGGATTACTAATGTTGCCAGCGATGCAATGCGTAGCCAGGAGAATGTTCAAAAAGCAGTCATGAATTGTAAAAAGAATGGGCTCACTGATATTTTTGTAGTTGTTTGGAATGGAGGAGTTACCATGTATCCAAGTGAAGTGGTTAACAAATATATTAGTATAAAACAGTCTGCTATTTATAACAATTTCGATCCCTTAAAAGCATTTGTAACAGAAGGACATAAAGTTGGGTTAAGAGTACATGCTTGGTTTGAATTTGGTGCTTCTTATGCATATAAAGACAGTTCCTCTCATGGTTGGTTAGATAAATATCCTACCTGGGCAGGCAGAAATAATAAAGGTGAATTGCTCAAAAAGAATGGGTTTTTTTGGTGGAATGCCATGAATCCGGAAGTGCAAAATTTTTTACAAAAACTCATGCTTGAGGTTGTTAAAAATTATGATGTAGATGGAGTGCAGGGCGACGATCGTTTACCAGCCATGCCTGGTGAAGGAGGTTATGACCAATATTCAGTTGAATTATATAAAAAAGAATTTGAAGGAAAACTGCCTCCTGCCAATGCAAAAGACAGTGCTTTTATACAATGGAAGGCCAACAAAATAAGTGCTTTTGGAAAAAATCTGTATCAAAGTGTAAAACAACAGAGGGCCAATTGCTTGGTTACATGGGCACCGAGTATATATCCTTGGAGCAAAGAACAATATTTACAAGATTGGCCTGCTTGGTTAAATGGGGGTTACGCCGATTTGATCATTCCACAGTTGTATCGATATAAAATTGATGCATATGAAAAAATTTTGAAGGAACTAACTACACAAGTGCCCACTTCTTTACAGCATAAAGTTTTTCCTGGTATACTAACATCTTTAGGAGATGGTTATAGAGTAGATCCAGTGATGTTAAAACAAATGATGGAATTGAATAGAAAATATGGCTATAAAGGAGAAGTATTTTTTTATTATGAGTCAGTAAATTCATTTAAAGAACCATTGTATCAGTAATAGTAAAAATAAAATGGGTCGTTGGATTTTCCTATATTTTTTATTTTTTGCTCATTTTTTGAATGCTCAAAATAGCCCCAATTTTTTTGCATTTACTCAAGCAACTGTTCGAGAAAAAACAAAAAATGAATTAATTGATTTGGTAGATGCCACTGTAAAAATTCCTTTAGTAGATAGCAATTATCAAAAGTGGAAGTCGGCGTTTTGGGCAATGGAAATCATGTTGTATAAGCCGGAAGCTTTTGAAAAAAATATTCCTCTTTTTTTGAATCAGTTTAGCCAATTAAATGCAGGATTACAATGGGCTTTTCTAGAAGCTTTGTACACATTGTATCCTGGTGTTTATGCTCCTTCAATGAAAGCAATTTTAAAGGGTGCAAAAACGGATAAAATCAAAGCCTTACTATTGGAATACCTTCATTTAGGTAAAATTGATCCAATCATTTCTTCAGATGATTCATTTTATCAATCTCCTTATTATCAATTGTATTTACTGAATAATAAACCGATTTCAAATTTACTATCAGTCAAAGAATCGAGCGTATTAAACAATAAATTTTTACCCAACCAATATGTGTTAGTAAGCTTTCAATACAAGGATAGAAATCGCCCCGGCTATTTAATGATTCGAACAGCAGAAAGTAAATGGGTTACAGATAAAAAAAATGAACCATTGCGGTATACTCAATTGGCAAGATCAATTACTAATATGCCTTACTATTTAACCAATGGAAATACGCCTCAAGGTTTATTTCGAATTACTGGGTTAGACTCTTCCAACAATAATTGGATTGGTCCTACTGCCAATTTGCAAATGTTGATGCCATACGAGCAAAATAGTGGGCCATTATTTTTTTCAAATCCATTAGACCAATTAGGCAATCAGCATTTCTATCAATCTTTATTAGGTCCATTATCAAGTATTTCCGGTTTATGGCAGAGTTACGAAGCAGGCAAGATTGGTCGCTCTGAAATAATTGCTCATGGAACTACTATTCCAACTGAATTTTATTCCAATCAAAAATATTTTCCTTGTACACCTTCATTAGGTTGCTTATGCAGCCCTGAAATTTGGAACGAAGAAGGAAAACTGGTTTCAAGTGTTCAAACTGAATGGATCACTGCGATAAAAAAACTTCCAGAACAACCAACTTATTTATTAGTCATTGAATTATAAAAAAATGAAAAAATTCACCTCTAGTATTGTGCTTATTGCGTTTCTGATAACGATGAACGCCTGCTCTAAATCATCTACATCAAGTCCTACAACTACTACACCACCAGTTGTAGTATTCCCAGGTGCAAAGCTGATGAATTTACCAGCTGGATGGAAATATTCCTCTTTAATTAGTTCAGGATTTCCTTCTGGTATTGAATTGTATTTTTATGATAGTATATATGCTGGTAAGAAAATAAAAATGTTTTGTATTGCTTATAATGCAAAGAATACTTTGTTTGAGTTTAAACCAGTGCTCTCAACTACCGCCAAAAAACTAAGTGATTTTAATAAAGATGAAGCTGGGAGAGTACTTGCTTGTGTTAATGGTGGATATTTTGGAGGGAATCAATCCTTTAGTTTAGTTAAATACAATGGTGGACCAGTTGCTTCTGCAAACATTAAAACACTCTCAAGAACTTTCAATGGAGTAGCAACCACCTATTTTCCAACAAGGGCTGCTTTTGGAATTAGTTCAACAGGAGATCCATCCGCTGCTTGGATTTATAATGTAGGAACTGGTAATGATTTGATCTATCAATATCCTTCTCCTAATGCAAATGCCGAAGGTGTAGCGCCTTTACCTGTTCCAACAGATATATTTCCAACAGGGGCTTCTATATGGAATATACAATCTGCCATTGGGGGGTCTCCCATGTTGTTGCGAAATAATGCCGTTAACATAACAGATGTTCAAGAGTTGATCAGTATCAATAATACCAGTTCACGCCCTAGAACTGCAATAGGGTATACTGATAATAACTTAATTATTCTATTAGTTGTTGAAGGAGATAACCCTACTGCAGGCTATGATGGGATGAATCTGGCCGAGTTAGCTGCTGCAATGAAAATACTAAACTGTAGCAATGCCATAAATTTAGATGGAGGCGGGTCTAGCTCAATGATTGCTGGTGGTCAGCTACTCAATCGCCCTGGCGATAATGGGGTTGAACGCCCCGTAGTAAGTGCATTATTGATCAAACAACGTTAATCTATTAGGTTCATTAACGAATTGCTGCTTTTACTTATATGATATTCCTCATGTTTATGATTGTCCTAAAACATATTCATCGATGATGTGTATCCTTTTTAGGCAATAGGCTCGTTGGTAATTTTGTGTTGTAAGAAAAGTTATTAAACCAAATCTTACACATAAAAACCAACTATATGAACTTCACACACCATTTAACCAAAAAACTGGTTCTCCTAATAGGGATCGGTTTAATCTTCACCTTCAATTCATTTGCCCAAGTAAAGTATCTGTCAAAAGGCAATCTATCCATTATTGTCAGTGGTACTTCAACATTACATGACTGGGATATGAAATCCAATTCAGGCAGTTTTGAAGGTTTGTTTACTTTAAATGCAAATAATGCTATAACTGCAGTAAGTGGAGTTAGTTTCTCTACAACAGCAGTATCATTAAAAAGTGGTAAAGGCTCAATGGATAAAAATGCATACAAAGCATTAAAATCCGATAAAGCAGCTACTATTACTTTTTCGGCTACTAATTGCACAGTTACTGCAATAGATGCCAATAATTTCTTAATTAAATCTTCAGGCAAATTGACCCTTGCTGGAAAAACGCTGGATGCAGATATGAATGCTACATGTAAAGTGAATGCTGATAAGTCTATCAATGTAATGGCATCCAAGAAAATAAGTATGAAAGATTATGCCATGGAACCCCCTTCTTTTATGATGGGAACTATAAAAACAGGTAACGATGTAACACTCAAATTTGATTTTAATATTTTTAAATAAACTTTTTCCTACACTATTAACAACCAAAATTTTATTTTATGAAACTTCAATTTAACAGGTTTAAAAATACACTTGCCTTTATTATTTTCGGGCTTTTACCTGTTGCCCTTTTAGCACAACAACCAAAATTATCCAATTTTAGACCATATGATAAAACTGGAATGCATATGTTTGAAACACTTAAATCTGATACAGTTCCTTTCAATGGATTGGCTGTGAGATGGGGTGCTGGATTTACCCAACAATTTCAAAATCTAAAACACGAAAATCCAGGTGCAATCAATAATACAGGAACCGGAGCTAATCGTTTGTATCCAGTACAGAATGGATTTATGACCGCACAAGCAAATTTATTTATGGATGTGCAGTTAGCAGATGGAATTAAGTTAAATGTTACCAGTTATATGTCTGCACGTCACCACAATGAGTTTTGGGTAAAAGGTGGATATATTCAATTTGACAAAGTACCTTTTAAAGGAGAATTTTGGGATAACCTGATGAAAATGGCTACTATCAAAATAGGACATTTTGAAGTCAATTATGGTGACCAACACTTTCGTAGATCAGATGGTGGTCAAACATTGTACAATCCATTTATCGAGAATTATATTATGGATCAATTTGCTACAGAAATTGGTGGTGAAGTTTACTTGCAAAAAAATGGTTTATTCGGAATGTTGGGTATGACTAGTGGTATGATCAAGGGTAGTATCGATTCATTTCCTGTAACTCCTCAAGACCCGAATTCTGCTAGAAATCCATCTATTTATTTTAAAGGAGGAATTGATAAGCAATTAAACAAGGATTTAAGATTCCGTTTATCTGCAAGCCTTTATACCAATAGTAGTAATGCAGGTAGTGGATTAACCCTTTTTAGTGGAGATCGCACAGGCTCCAATTATCAAAATATAATGGAAAAAGGAGTACCAGGTGCATTGCCTGCTTCAACAGGAATTTTTGCTTCTGGAAGATTTAATCCTGGTTTCTCAAAAACTTTAACTGCAACCATGTTAAATGGTTTTATGAAATACAAAGGATTTGAAATGTTCGGTACTTATGAGTTTACAAATGGAAGAACTAAAGCCGAAACTGATAAGAGAAACGCCACTCAGTTTGCAATGGAAGGTATTTACAGATTTGGAAAAGAAGAAAACTTGTTTATTGGATATAGATACAATACTGTAACAGCGAGACTTGCAGGTTTTACTGCAGATGTTAAAGTAAATAGATCTTCATTTGCAGCCGGATGGTTCTTAACCAAGAATGTATTGTTAAAAGGTGAAATAGTAAATCAAAAATATATTGATTTCCCTTCTACCGATTACCGTTCATTGGGAAAATTCAATGGATATGTAATTGAAGCAGTAGTTGGATTCTAAAAAATGGTTTTTATGGTGTATTATGGCCGGGTGAATTTATTTCACTCGGCTTTTTATTAATCGTATTTTAGCAGGGATATGAAAATTTATTTATTCATCATAGCACTATTATTCGTCAATCCTGTATTCAACTTGCCAGAAGCTAAAGTTACTTGGGTAGTAATGCAAGGAAGTAGTTTAACGGTGAATGGAAGTACCAATGTAAATACATTTCAATGTGATATCGCTAATTACAATCTTCCAGATACATTAACTTGTTTTAAGCTACAGACTAGAGGAGCTGTATTGCCATTAACAGGCAAACTCAATTTACATATTGATGCATTTGATTGTCATAATAAAATGATGTCGAGCGATCTTCGTAAAACCCTCAAGTCTAAAGAGTTTCCAATCCTTTCAGTGAAGTTTTTAACTATCAATAGTTTCCCTGATTTTAAAAATCCAAGCAAAATAACAGGTATAGTTGATATAGGTCTAGCTGGGGTTAGTAAGAAATTTGAGATCAATTACTATTTCACAGCCGATGATAAACAACAAGTACATTTAAAAGGCGATCAAAAAATTCATTTTTCTGATTTCAATTTAAATCCTCCCAGTAAATTAGGTGGAATCATTAAAGCTAAAGATGAATTATCAGTGGAGTTTAAATTGAATCTAAAGCCAATTGATTAAATGCTCAAGGATTCATTTTAGCAAAAATAATTCCTGCAACACTTGCTTGAAACAATCCAAAAATTAGCCAAGAAAAAACCATTGTTGCTGATACTTCTATTTGGCTATAAGTTAACCAGAGTATAGGAAAAAGGCCAGTAATGGTGTATACTAAACCAAATTCAAAGCCTCGTAAAATAATTGAACCTTTAAAAGAGGATTTAAATTTTTCCCAGAAGAAAGAAAGTGCAAAACTAATCACCATTGCATGAGAATAAAACAATAAATCCCTTGATTGATCGGAAATAAAAACACTACTTAAATATTCAACGAAAAAAGGGGAAAAGAAAGGGATTTGTACAGCAATAAATAATCCTCCATAAGATAGTATGGATAATACGATTCCAGCAAAGAAACCACTTAATAAAATTTTCTTAATAGTAACTGCATTCATGATCGTTACCGGCTTATTTCATTTCAAAATTAAGCTATTTACAGATTAATTAATTGGAATGAAAATATAAAGCGTACTAATGTTTGAATCTTTCGAAAGCAGTTCTTTCAAGCTCTTCTCTGTGATTTGGGTGGGCTAAGTTCACCAATGCTTTGGCTCTTTGTTCCATATTCATACCAAATAGGTCTACTGCACCATACTCTGTAATCACCCAATGGATATGACCCCTAGTTGTAACTACTCCTGCACCTTGCTTCAGAAATGGAACAATTCTTGAAGCGCCTTTTGAAGTAATTGATGGGATCGCTATAATTGGCTTGCCCCCTTCAGACAATGCAGCTCCTCTGATAAAATCCATTTGACCACCAATGCCAGAATATTGATAAGTACCGATTGAATCGGAACAAACTTGCCCAGTAATATCTATTTCAATGGCACTATTGATGGCAGTTACTTTTGGATTTAAACTCAATATACGAGGATCATTTACATAGTTAATATCTAGTGCTTTGATAATTGGATTATCATCTGCAAAATCATACAATTTTTTAGTGCCTAGCATAAATGAAGTAACGCAATAACCATTCACGATTTTCTTTTGTGAATTATTAATTGTACCATTTAGAATCAATGGAATGGCACCATCCGAAAACATCTCTGTATGTAAACCTAAATTTTTATGGTTGGTCAAATTCTTTAAAACTTGGTCTGGTATTGTGCCAATCCCTAATTGTAATGTAGCGCCATCATCAACTAATCCTGCCACAATTTTTCCAATTTTTTCATTGATTTCATTGGCACCATCGGAATAACTGACTTCTGGTAAAGGTTCATCAACCCAAACAGCAGCATCGAAATTGCTAAAGGGTATAAAAGCATCTCCATGAACTCTAGGCATATTTGGGTTTACCTGTGCAATGACCTTTTTTGCCATATTACTCGCTGATCGAGCAATGTCTACAGAAGTACCCAATGAACAATAACCATGTTTATCAGGCGGAGACACTTGAATGATGGCAACATCTAAAGGAAGAATATTTCTAGTAAAGAGTAAAGGAATTTCACTCAGAAAAATGGGAATATAATCCCCCATTCCACTATTTACCGCTTTTCTATTACTTTCCGAAACGAATAGCGAATTCATAAAAAAATGACCTTCTAAATCTGGGTTGTTCAAATCAATGCCATGTTGAGTCATGCTTACAATCTCCACATGTTCCAAGCGTTCCTTTTGTGCAATTAACTCTTTCATTAGATGTAAAGGCGTAGCAGCACTTCCATGAATAAATACCCTCATATTTGATTGCACTAATTGTATTGCTTCTGCTGCAGGTATATAGCTTTGATGCTTATTCATATATTGAAATGATTTGGAAATGATTGATGGTACAAAACTACTTCATTAGTGGTTTTCTAGCTATTATGCGTATATGAGATTTGTCATATATCAACATGATTTCAATCGAATCCCCTATTAAATTGAATGATTTAATTGAGAAAATGTATGACACTGGTTTATTCGAGAAAAAGAAATAATTTATTTAGTTTCGTTGATACATTAAAACAGTATTATGAAAAAGTACATTTTTTTTACTTTATTAGTGTTATCCATTTCACCTGCAATTTTTTCTCAAGCTAAACAGGAGTGGAATAGGGTCTTTAATTCCATCAATAACGAAGTGCAAAACAATTCTAAAGCCTATAGCAGTTTAAAAACAGCTACTGAAACAATTGGCCATCGATTAACAGGATCTGCAAATGGAAAAAAGGCGGAAGAATTTGCTTACAATTTATTAAAGTCTTATGGGTTTAAAGATGTTCGATATCAACCCTTTGAAGTAGAAAGCTGGAGTAGAGGAACATTAAGTGTTTTAATTGGTTCAGATCTAAATAATCTGCAACCCATTAAGTCGGTTACATTGGCTCACTCACCTGTAAATGCTTCTGTAAAATTGGAATTGGTAGATATGGGTAATGGATTGGAAGAAGATTATGCAAATAATCCAGGAAAAGTAACAGGAAAAATCGCTTTAGTTTATCTTGGAGTATTGCCTGGTTCCAAACCTGGAACAAAATCCTTACACAGATCAGAAAAAACTGCTTTAGCAACCAAATATGGTGCAAAAGGAATTGTTATTATCAATACAGCTGATGGTGGAATATTGTTAACTGGTACTGCTTCAGTTACCGGAAAGTTAATTCCTATTCCAGCAGTGTGTATCGGGAAAGAAGATGGTTTACAATTGAAGCAAGCAGTCGCAACAAAAAATCATTTTGCAGCAATACAAATGACCAATTTTTCTGGATTAATAAAAGCTAGAAATGTAATTGCAACAATCAAAGGAAAATCAATTCCTACAGAAAAAGTGGTTGTAGGTGGGCATTTAGATAGTTGGGATTTAGCAACAGGAGCGATTGATAATGGAATTGGTTCCTTCGCTGTTATTGATATGGCCAGAACCTTTCAGGCACTTCATTTACAATCCGCGAGAACAGTCCAATTTATTTTATTTATGGGAGAAGAGGAAGGGCTTTTGGGGTCGAGAGCTTTTGTTGATGCAGCTGTAAAAGATCATTCAATTGATCAACTTCGTTATATGTTGAATTATGATATGACCAATGACCCAAAAGGGTATTCTACTACTGCAGAAGAAAGCAGAGAATTATTTCAGTCGATTGGTGCCATTGCTCAAACCTTTGATACCAGTTATAAAAATACTTTTAGGGCAGGTGCTGGCCTTCACAGTGATCACCAACCTTTTATGTTACATGGAGTGCCAACCGGTGGAGGCGCAGGAGGAACATTACCAAATAATGCAGGACCATGTTATCATGCAGATTGCGATAATTTTAAATTAGTTGATGAAAAAGGAATAAAGAATACTGTAAGATTCAGTTCTATGTTATTGTATGGCATTGCAGATGCAAATGAAATCAAGGCAAAGCATTTTAGCGATGAAGAAACAAAAGCATTTTTATTGAAGAATAATTTAAAAGAGCCTTTGCAAATAGCAGGGGAGTGGAGGTGGAAGGATTAGGAATTAAGAGATAAGAATTATGAATTAAGAGTTATTGAGCCAACTCGGCGTTTTGTTTCGTGTTGAATAATTGCTGGATCCATAATGATAAATAAATACTAATTACGGCTGTGATCATTCCTGCCCCTACATCCAAAGGAAAATGTTGAGCTAAGTAGATCCTAGAATAACCTGTAAGCAATGCTAGCACTAATCCGATGATGAGCATTGTATTTCCTCCAACCACTAAACATCCCAAAATATAAATGCAAAAAACAGTAGTTGTATGACCTGAAGGGAAACTATTATTGGTATGCAATTCAACTCCTTTTACTGTATGAATTAAATTGATTTGACTGATAGCATTGGTTGGTCTTGCTTCATTGGAGAAAATAAAATTCTTGCTAACTTGAACCAATAATGTTGAAAAGATAATTGCACTAAAAACCAATGGTAATAGCTTTTTGCGAAAAAAAATAAATAATACAACCACTGGAACCCAAATTACTCCATCTCCTAAATAAGTGCAATAGGTAAAAAAGAAATCTGCCAAAACCCCACCATTACCATTGAATAATAGAAATAGTTGATCTTTTCCAATTGTAAATGAAAGCAGAATCAAGATTAATCCTAGTATAGTAGTGATGATTGCACTTTTAAGAAAATATGATTGATTCGTATTATTCAATTATTTATTATTGACAACAAATATACAAATAAGCAGGGGCTATAAAATAAAACCCTGCTCCATAGAACAGGGTTTTCAACAAAAAAATCGACAAAAATTCAATAAATTATACCAGCCCGGCTAATTCTAGGCTTCGTTTTTTTAAGTGCACAATATCCAAATTATCTATTATTGGGTCTGGTGTTAACACCAATGAGGTATTATTGGTTTTCCACCAATCAGATTCAACCAATTGGTTGCAATGAATCACACCGATTAAATATTTCCTTTCAGCTTGTGCATGCCATTCTTCTATCCATTCAAATTTTTCTCTCGGAATATATTTCCAGTCGTCGAAACTTAAATATACTTTCAAATAAAAATCGTTGGTAAGTATATGAGGTTGATGGTGGTATAATTTCTTGTACTCATATTTATAATTATACCTTAAAGCAGCAATATCACTTAAAACAGCAGAAGCGGTAGGAAAACTTCCAGCACCCTTTCCATAAAAAAATTGCTTATCTGCAAATCCACTTTCGATGACTACCCCATTGTATTCATTTTTTACAAATGACAAGGGTTCATTCAAGGGAATAAATTGTGGCAATACAAATGCTACCACTTTACCATTTTTCAGTTTTTTAGCCTGGGCAATCAATTTAATATCATAACCTTTTTCTTTTGCTACAGCTGCATCTGAGCCTTGTACGTTTTGAATACCAGTGAATAATATTCTATCTGGGTGAGAAACAATACCATAAGCATGATTGATCAAAATGGTCCATTTATTAACTGCGTCATAACCTTCAACATCCAGTTTTGGATTGCTTTCTGCAAAGCCCAATTGTTGCGCCATTAATAATGCATCTGAAAAATCCAATTTATCTTCAAACATTTTAGTCAAAATAAAATTGGTAGAACCATTTACAATGGCTTTTATCGAATGCAATAGATCATTGTCATAGTACTCTTCCAGATTCCTAATAACTGGTATGGAAGCGCAAACTGCAGCTTCATATAAAAAGGATTGCCCAGTTTGTTCCTGTAAAGCAAGAATAGCCGGTAAATTTTCTGCAATCATTTTTTTGCTTGCACTCACTACCGCTTTACCATTTAATAAAGCTGTTTTTACAATATCAAAAGCTGCCACAGAATCATCAATAACTTCCACAATTACATTGATAGATTCATCATTCAATAGATCATTTTTTTCGGCAGTAAATAATTCGGCTGGCGCATTTCTTTTTTTACCAGCATTTTTTATACAAACCTTTTTAATAGTTGCTTTAAGCGATGGAGTTTGTTGTAATACTTTGTACAATCCTTCTCCTACAACCCCAAATCCAAATAATCCAATAGTTAACTGTTTATGCGTTTCCATTATTTTATGCTAAAATTTGTTTTTCAATTAATTCAGATTCTTTTTTAAAAAGTAAATTGAGCGCTTGTTCAAGATCATCAATTAAATCTTCCCCATCTTCTAATCCAATCGATAATCGAATTAGACTATCTGTAACACCTGCCGCTTTTCTTTTTTCCGCCGGAATTGATTTATGTGTCATATTCATTGGATGCGAAACCAAGCTTTTTATGCCACCTAAACTTTCGGCCAGCTTAAATAATTTGGTGCAAGTTACTACTGATATTGCAGCTTTTTCAGTATCCTGTTTTAAATTGAAAGAAATGATTCCTCCGTATCCACTTGATTGCCGCTTCGCAATGTCGTGATTCAAATGGGAACTTAATCCAGGATAATAGACTTTGTCTACCGCTGGATGAGATTGAAGAAATTCAGCAATTGATTGAGCACTGGTGCAATGTTGCTTCATTCTCAAATGCAAAGTTTCTATTCCGCGAATCACTAACCAACTATCAAAAGGCCCCAAAATAGCCCCACATGCATTTTGTAAAAATTTAATCTTGGCTCCTAGTGCTGCAGTTTTGGTTACGACCACACCCGCAATTAAATCGCTGTGACCGCCTAAATATTTAGTAGCACTATGCACTACAATATCAGCTCCTAGCAAAATAGGTTGTTGCAATACAGGAGATGCAAAAGTATTGTCCACGCAAAGCAAACAGTTTTGTGATTGAGCAATTTTTGCAATTGCTGCTATATCTGCAATCTTTAAAGTTGGATTGGTTGGCGTTTCAATCCAAATCAATTTTGTTTTTGGAGTGATGGCGTTAAATACATTTTCTATATTGGTAGCATCGGTATAATGTACTTTGATACCAAATTTTTCATAGACAGCTGTAAACAAACGATAAGCGCCACCATAAATATCATCTACTGCAATAATTTCATCTCCAGTATTTAATAATTTGACAATAGCATCAATCGCTGCCAATCCGCTTGCAAAAGCAATCCCGGTCTGACCATGCTCTAATTGTGCAACCAAGTTTTCCAATGTTTCCCTTGTGGGATTATTGGTTCTAGAATAATCATACCCTTTATTTACACCAGGTTCTTCTTGAACAAAAGTAGATGTCTGGTAAATAGGCACTGAAATAGCACCAGTTAATGGGTCAATCGGAATGCTGTGAATCAATTGTGTAGCTGTACTCATTTTACTGTTTTTAGTGTTAAAAAAAACAGTTCTCTCACATACATAAAAAAGCCCATCAGATAAATCAGATGGGCAGTATATTATAATCGTTTAGATTTTGTACTAGCTTACTCTGACTTATCTTCTTCTACATTTAAGTAGAAATGGAATTGGCACCTTCATACAACTGAGTTAGTAGTATGGGTTGCCAAGGCTTCACAGGGCCAAAACCCTCCGCCTTTCTTGATAAGTATTTAAAGAACTACTACAAATATAGGGAGGTAGAATTAATTCACCAAAATTTAGTCTACTAATTTTATAGGAAATTAAAATATTTACTAAATAATAGGATGATTGAACTATAAAGGCCTAATCATGTTTGTATATTTACCCCGAACTATGGCAAAGAAGAAATCTCCTATTCCAACTGAAATGATTCATGATGATGCATTTATTGAAGTATTTGGTGCAAGAGAACATAATTTGAAAAATCTCGATATTCGGATCCCCAAAAATCAGTTAGTTGTTTTTACTGGAGTTAGTGGAAGTGGAAAGTCTTCCTTGGCATTCGATACTATTTACAATGAAGGCCAGCGCAGGTATATGGAAAGTTTTAGTACCTATGCTCGTCAATTCATGGGCGATATGGAAAGGCCTGATGTAGATAAAATAACTGGTCTTTCTCCTGTCATTTCTATTGAACAAAAAACCACCAATAAAAATCCTCGTTCTACCGTCGGAACAGTTACAGAGGTATATGATTTTTTGAGGTTACTGTATGCCAGAATTGGAGAAGCGTATAGTTACAATACAGGAAAAAAAATGATCAAATTCAGCGAAGAAGAAATCGTTGAAAATATTTTCTCCAAACACGCCAAACAAAAGATCAGTTTATTAGCGCCTTTAATAAGAGGAAGAAAAGGACATTATCGAGAATTATTTGAAGACATTCGTAAAAAAGGATTTTTAAAAGTAAGGGTGGACGGAGAAATAATGGATCTCACTCCAAAATTGCAAGTTGATCGTTACAAGATTCATGATATTGAAGTAGTGATTGATCGTTTGCAAGTAACACCCGATATGAAAGTTCGGTTGAGTCAAAGTGTTCAGCAAACATTGAAGATGGGTAAAGACCTGTTATTTTTATTGCTCAACGATTCTGGAAAAACCATTCAGTATTCTAAACAATTAATGTGCGAAGATACTGGCATCAGCTACGAAGAACCTTCTCCAAATGCGTTCTCTTTCAATTCGCCATATGGGGCATGCCCAACATGTAAAGGATTAGGTAATGTTTATTCCATCGATATGGAAGCAGTTATTCCTGATTCAAATTTGAGTGTAAAAGAAGGAGGCATAGCGCCTTTAGGTATTCAGCGGGATGCTTATATGTTTAGGAATGTAGAGGTTTTAGCAAAAAAACATAAAATCAATTTAGATAGAGCCATCAAAGATTTACCCCCTGCATCACTGAATATATTGTTATATGGCAATACCGAAGGAAGTTCTTTAGAATTAGAAAATGCAGAAGAAGAGATAACAAGCAATCCCTATGAAGGGGAATTTGAAGGAATTGTTCCCATGTTAAAAAGATGGTTTTTGGGTGTAAATAGTGAAGGATTGAGAGAATGGGTAGAACAATTCATGCAATTAAAGACCTGTACAACTTGTAACGGACAAAGACTAAAGAAGGAAAGTTGCTGGTTTAAAATTGATGAAAAAAATATTGCGGAACTCAGTAATTTAAATTTAGATAAGCTACATGATTGGTTTGAAAATATTGAAAAAAGGTTAGATAAAAAACAAAACCTCATAGCAAAAGACATATTAAAAGAGATCAGAGAGAGGGTGCAGTTTTTATTAGATGTTGGATTAACTTATTTATCACTCAACAGACCATCTCGTTCATTGAGTGGAGGAGAATCACAGCGCATTCGTTTGGCCACTCAAATTGGTTCTCAATTACAAGGGATCACTTATATTTTAGATGAACCATCCATTGGTTTACACCAACGCGATAATCAGCAGTTGATTCATGCATTAAAAAATTTGCGCAATATTGGCAATAGTATTTTGGTAGTAGAGCATGATAAAGACATCATGATGGCTGCTGATCATTTGGTGGACATTGGCCCGAAAGCAGGAAAGTTCGGTGGACATATTGTTTCAGCCGGAACACCAGCAGAAGTTCTACAATCCAATTCTGAGACTGCACAATATTTGAGTGGGAAAAAATCAATAGCCATTCCTTCCGAAAGAAGACCAGGAAATGGAAAATCATTAGTGTTAAATGGGGCTAGTGGTAATAACTTAAAAAATGTAAATGTATCTTTTCCTTTAGGTAAATTAATAGTGGTAAGTGGGGTAAGTGGTAGTGGTAAATCAACATTGATCAATGAAACATTGTATCCTATTCTCTCCAAGCATTGTTATAATAGCCGTGTTACACCAATGCCTTTTAAATCTATCAAAGGATTGGAGCATATCGATAAAGTTATTGAAATAGATCAATCTCCGATCGGAAGAACACCTCGTTCTAACCCTGCTACTTATTGTGGGTTCTTTACAGAGATCAGAACCTTATTTGCTTCAGTGCCAGAAGCTAAAATTCGCGGGTACAATGCAGGAAGATTTTCATTTAATGTAAAAGGAGGAAGGTGCGATGTTTGCGAAGGTGGTGGAATGAAAGTAATTGAAATGAATTTCTTACCTGATGTATATGTGAATTGCGAAAAATGCAATGGAAAGAGATACAATCGAGAAACACTAGAAATCAGGTACAAAGGAAAATCCATCAGTGATGTTTTGAATATTACTGTAGATGAAGCAGTAGACTTTTTTCAACCTGTTCCTTTTTTATATAGAAAAATAAAAATGTTACAAGAAGTAGGATTAGGGTATGTAACATTAGGACAATCTGCAGTAACCTTGAGTGGAGGAGAAGCACAGCGCGTTAAGTTGGCAACTGAATTAGGTAAGAAAGATACCGGCAAAACATTTTATATTTTAGATGAACCTACGACTGGGCTTCATTTTCAGGACATTCAACATTTGCTGGATGTATTGAGTAAATTAGTGAATAGAGGAAATTCTGTTTTAGTAATCGAACACAATTTAGATGTTGTTAAGGTTGCAGATCATGTAATTGATATTGGCCCAGAAGGTGGAGACGGTGGTGGACAAATATTATTTGAAGGAACACCTGAAGAAATGATCAAACATAAAACCAGCCATACTGCACGTTTCTTAAAATTAGAAATGAAATAAATTAAAACGGTAAACAACTATTCACTTACCTTCGAAAAATGGATTTAAACGAACTCAATTTTTTACCCGAATGGGATGATAGCCGATACAAGGTGGGTCCTGATGATGCGGGCGAAGAATGGCGTAGAGGTCCAGCAAAAGCAATTGCAAAAGCAATGTATAAGCAATGGCGAGAAGTGTTTGGTCTAGTGATTGCATTTGCAGAAAACTTAGCGGATGATGGTGAAGAAACCCATCCTGCATCAACTAAAGCCTTGATCTACGAAAACCTAATGATCGTTGCCCCGAAAATTATTGGAGCAATTAGTATGGATTTATATGTGTTGAAAATGGAAAATGCATCTAATATCCGAACCAATTGCAAACAAATGATGGAGCAAATCGGTTTCGCTGTTTTAATGGGTTGGGCCGATGATGCACACAAAAAAGTAATTGAGGAAGCATTGGTCAGGTTCCGAGAATTATACAAACAATGGGTATCTACTTTTCAAAAAGATACTTATGAAGATGAATGGGGTTTGTTTAACTAATTAAATGAGGCACAAATCTGCTTTTGTTGTCGGTAATTAATCCATCAGCCTCACGTATTCCCATACCTGCTGCCTCCTGCCCAATTATCCAACTTCCAACTACAGGAAATTTTCCATCAAATTCAGGTAAAGAAAATAGCTCTTGGTAAATAAAGCCCTCCTCCCCATATTCCCCAGCTGTTTTATTCAATGAAACACCCGATTGAATCATTTCAATATTGGCACCTTCTCTACTGAGCTTTGGTTTTTTTACATAATTCGTTAGCGAGCTTGGTTCAAAAAAAGCTGGTAATAGTAACGGATGATTAGGATATAACTGCCATAAAATGGGCAATATTGATTTGTTGGATAAAATCATTTTCCAAGCAGGTTCTATCCAATAAGGATCATTTTTTGCTTTTAAAATATTTTCACCAAATGATTCATTTACTAACCATTCCCAAGGGTATAATTTAAAAATATTTTGAATGGGCGTTTCTACTAAATCTACAAATTGTTGATTCGCTTCATCCCAGCCAATATCATCTATAAAAATCAGTTTTGTTTCAAGCCCTGCCTGAATAGCGCAATCTCTTAAATACTCAGTATTGGTTAAATCTTCTAATGTATCTTTTAAGCAGGTAAAATGCAATGCATTATTATGCAAGAATCGTTTTAGAAATGTCCAGTAAGCAATGAGTTTTTCGTGGATACTGTTAAATTGATCTTTAGAGGCGTCAAAGTCTTGCAACCAAAACCATTGAACTATTCCTGCTTCATATAAACTAGTAGGTGTATCCGCATTAAACTCCAATAATTTTATTTGATTGTTCTTTACACATAGATCAAATCTTCCATAAATGGCAGGATGGTCTTGTTCCCAGCTTTTTTCAATCAATGGAACGATGTATGCTGGAATAGCAAATTGACTGTAAAGTTGATGATCAATAACATTTTGTACTGCTGCTAAACTCATTTCCCAAAGCTCATTGGTTGCTTTTTCAATTGAATTAATCTCTGATGATTCAAATGAATAATATACCGACTCATCCCAATAAGGAACATCGCTAGTGTGGAAACCAAATCCTAATTTTTCTACCGCTTTTTGCCAGTTATTTCTAGGAACTATTGAATGTCTTTTCATTTGTTTATGCTTATTGATTTAACTACTTACTGAGTAGCCGCTTCTACCAAATCCACCTCTACTTACAGATCCTTTAAAACTATTTCTTCCAATATTAGAACTAGTTGCTATCCCTCCAGAATAATAACCTGCTCTTTGATATTGATTATTGTTGTAATTACCCATTGGTCTGAATGCATAGTACCATAACAATGCCGTTCCAATCCCAGCTCCACTATGATGTACTCTTGTATAAGGAGCTGAAGTATCACTTCGCAGGTGAACTTTAGTATTGGTATCCCAATCATTTTTTGCAGGTTGATTACAAGCAGCCAATGCTGCAGTAATCAAAACAAGGTTGATTGTTTTTGATTTTTTCATTATTCAATTATTTTACAGTAATAAATATTTCGTATTCCTTATTAATGGTAACTTTTTTTGTTTCACCATCTTTATTCTCTGCCATTGTTGATGTTTTTCCTAATGATGCAATGGTATCTCTGTAAATAAACTCTTTAGTGAGTATATTTTTTACCCATATTTTATGGGTAGTTATTAACTCATCATTTAGAGAATCAATATGTTTTATTTCAACAGCTGTTTCTACAGCGCCGTTTTTATTCACTTCTTGAGTAATGTCTTCATTTTTTTTAGGTTCACAAGAAGCAATCAATAAAATAACCATTGGGCTTAGAATAACCAATAAAATAGGTTTCATGTTTAAATTCATAATCAGTTGTTTTTTAAAAAGGTTGTTAACTCCCTTCCCGAACGAAGATAGCTATTCAATTATCTTCAAAGCGAAAGCTTTAAGAAATTGTTAGGTAATGTTGGGTTAAATGCAGAGGGGTTCAGCAATTGCCGAAGGATGGCGGTTTTACTCTTTGACGAAAACGTGCAAAAAGAAATTCCAAATAAGTATTCATTGTTAGTTAGCTCAGAGGCTTTATTGTCTTTGCTGATGTAAATATATCATCAACCGCTTCAATTCAACAATAGGAATAGGGTCAAATGGAACTTGCTTAGAGAAGAATGGTAAAGTATGTATGATAAGTGGTAAAGCTATACTATTCGGTATCTCGGTGTTTTGGTTTCCAGATCAAATAATAGAATGCTAGAAACAAAATACCCGTTGTGAAAGGTATTAATGCTAAATGTTTGTAAGTCAAACCATAGCCTATTTCAATCGCATCAAAATGGAAAAATTCGCTGATCATCCAATAGGAGTTAGCTGAAATCCAAACGGTAATTGCCAAATTATGAGTTAATTCCGACATATATTTGCGCGTTCTATAGGCGATGATGATCGATATAATCAGTGTAGGAATAATCATGGTAACACCCAGCCATCTCCAACCCATACACCAACCAACATCTTTAAATAGCCAAAATACAATGTGAAGGTTTTCCATTTTTCTATATTGTATAGGAATTGTGTAGGCCTCTGTCGTTTCATCTTTTGTAAGAATCCTAGATTGCTTTAGGTCTGAAGAATTGTCGAAAATTTTTGTGGCTGATGGAGGTTGACCCATTGTAAATTTTTTATTTAATTAATACACAATATTAATTTTTTGTGATCAATTATCGACTTAAAATTTTCTTGAAACGTTGAACATCCGCCAAAGGATGAATTGGCGAATTTTCTAGTAGGTGTTTGGTAAATGTATGTGCAAAATAAGGGGCAAGGCTACAGCCCTTTGTGCCCATACCATTTAGGATACCAACCGATGGGTGAACCGGATGTAATCCTACAAATGGCCTTCTTTCAAGATTGGCCGGTCTGACAGAAGCAAAATGGTCCAAAATTGAGTAGGGAAGTTTTAACCAATTGCTTAATTGTTGCTCTACTTTTAATTTAAATGCAGCTGTTGGTTTCAAATCGGTATAATTCCATTCATAGGAAGATCCAATCCAAAATAAGCCTTCTTTCCAAGGAACTATACTAATTCCTTGTTTGAATATATGGTTATTAGGAAGCCCTGAAATGGATGCAATGATTGCTTCTCCTTTATTGGCAGCATATGGTAGTAAATGAAAATAAGGATTTTCAAAACCAGCTATACCATCACAGAAAATAATTTTTTCAGCTAGATAATTTTTATATTCAACATGATCAGCAGCAATAATGCAATTGGAGGATTCAAACTTTTCTTCGAGTAATAAATGGCTGTCAACTAATTTTTTTCTCCAGCCATTTAGCAATGCATGTATATCTACTAACCAACAAGGATCGATTTCTCCAACTCCAAAACTTGGATGAAAATACTCGTTCCATTGATCGGGATTTACTGGTTTGCTTAAATAGATATTATCATTAGCTAATCGATCATCGAAAGCTAATTTCATTTGCGGTGTAGCGTGAAAGTCTAGAATATTAGATTGATTAATTAAGGTTACTCCTAATTCATCACCTAATTGTGTATATGCTTCCACTGCAAAGGGCATAAGGGTTTCAATCTCCCATGTTTGTACAATTCTTCTCCCAGTAACCGGATTAATTACGCCACTGGCTACTTTAGAAGCAGTGTGGGGTGTAGATTGATCAATTACTAAAACTTGCTTACCTGCTTTTATCAGATTCCAACCAAGAAAGCTGCCACTGATTCCTTGACCTACAATGATATAGTCAACCTTGATCATTCTTTGATTCTTATTTTTATTCCATTTGAATGGCTGCTAAATTCTGGTGCATAGATGCTTTGCATAGATGCAATGCCAACAGAAAAAATACCAATTTGAGTAGCATTCATTTCGTAACTCAATGTATAATTTCCTTTAGGTAAATTGGAAATATAAAAATTGCTGCTTTCATCTTTGGTGCTTTCATAATATGTCAATCTGTTTTCCCATTTGTAACCACTTAATACATTTAAGGGTTCCATTGCAGCAGCTCTTAGATCTTTTACATGAATATATTCCATGTCTCTATCTGATTGTATTTTTAATTGAACCACTAATTTCTGACCTAATTGAATTTCATCATTATCGTTTATGAGTACCAAGGTTTTTTTATTTTCAATGATACGTTCAACAAAAATTTGTTTAGTTAGTGAAAGAGGACCTTTTGCTTCTGTGATCTTATCTAAATCTTCTATATATTGCCAATAAATAGCTCCATAGCTTGGTTGATTTTGGTTGCCCATTTTATTAGGTTCTCTTACTGTTAATTGAATATTGCCCATTTCAGGAACAATTTTCTCTCCTTCAATTATTTTTTGAAAATAACCAGACCCTGCTACCGATTTCTCATTTGCACTATTAATGTTCAAGTTGCCCATTTTAATTTGAACCTGCTTATTGTTGCTAAGTGCATTCATTCCAGATGAGCCGTTAACAAGTAATGCATAGCATGCTTCAGCTGTTGCTATACTGGTGTTCCAGTGATTGGTTTGTTTGTTTAATATCAACCAAGTTCTCATGCTGTTGATAGATGAACTATTTCGATTATTTTTTTCTTCTAGATTGATTTCACTAAAGCAATTGATCATCATGCTTTGGAATTCAATAGGATTGGAATACCAATATTGGGTCATTTGGTTTTTCCAATACATACCTTGTTTGCTATTGATGATGGTGTTTTCTAAAAGAGATGGTAATATATTTTTTACTGCCCAAGCCCTTTCATTATTTCTGCTGGTAATTAATGCAAGCATTCCTTGTGAATAGGTATTTAGCTTATTCCAATTGGCTTTGCTTTGTTGATAAAAGTATTGTTGTGCATTTGGAAATTTTAATGTAATATCTCCATAAAAACTTCGCATGAATAAATAGTTCAATTGACGATAATTAGGTAATGGTTTGGAGAGATCTATTTT
>JANOZT010000133.1:0-1564 GCA_031429515.1 Sphingobacteriia bacterium | reverse complement strand
TGCTACTTTAAAATACGATGTAATTGTACACCCTGGTGGAGATCCTTCGAAAGTAATTTTATATTTTGATGGGGTAGATGGCTTGAAAATAAAAGACGAATCATTACAAATCAATACATCCGTTGGAACCATTCAAGAGATGGAACCTTATACCTATTCGTTAAATAAAAATGAACGCAATGATGTATCATGCAGTTATGATGTCAAAGGAAATTTTGTTCAATTTAAATTGAATGCTGCTTATGATAAAGCGGCAACATTGGTAATTGATCCAAGCATTATTTTCATCAGTTATACAGGAAGTACTGCTGATAACTGGGGTTTTACAGCTACTTATGATGGTGCTGGAAATTTTTATGCAGGTGGTATTGTTTTTGGGGATGGATTCCCTGCTTCCAATGGTGCATTTCAAGGAAACTTTATAGCAGGTGGTACATTAAAGATTGATATGGGCATCATTAAATTTGATCCTACCGGAATTAATCGATTGTACGGAACTTATATTGGTGGCAATGGAGATGATCAACCACATAGTTTAGTAGTGGATAGAAATGGAAATTTAATTATTGCCGGAAGAACCTCTTCAACTAACTATCCTACAAAAGGGGTGACTAAATTATTCGGTTCAGGAGGAGGTTTTGATATTGTAGTAACTAAATTAAATGTAAACGGATCTGCTTTAGTGGGTTCCATGGTAATTGGAGGAAGCGCCAATGATGGAGTTAATGTTGAGCCCAATTATCCTCAAATCAATGGAAGTATTTCTACGAGAAGAAATTATGGAGATGATTCGAGAAGTGAAGTAATTATTGATAACAACAATAATATTTTATTGGCATCTGTTACGCAATCTACTAATTTTAAAACGACCACTGGAGCATTTCAAGAAAAACCTGGTGCCGGAGTTGCAAGTGGCCGATACCAAGATGGTGTGGTAATGAAGTTTGACCCCAATTTAGACAATGTAATTTTCAGTTCTTTTTTAGGCGGTAACAATGATGATGCTGCTTTTGTATTAAGTCTTAATCCGAGTAATGGAGATATTTATATTGCAGGAGCAACCTTGAGTACAGACTTTCCAGGCGATAAAACAGGCACTTTAAATGCAACCAATCAAGGTGTAGCTGATGGTTTTATCACGAATATTAAAAGTGATGGATCTGCTATTAATAAAACTACCTATATTGGAACAGCTGGACAAGATGTATTATTTGGAATTCAATTTGATAAACTAGGGTTTCCTTATATAACAGGCACAACAACCGGCGTTTTCCCAGTAAAAAATTCCAATTTTAATACCAAGAATCCAGGTCAAGCAACTGGCAAACAATTTATTGCGAAACTCACACCAGATTTATCTTCTTTTATTTTCTTTACCAATTTCGGAAGCCCTACTGCATCAATACCAAGTTTATCCATTACTGCATTTTTAGTGGACAGATGCCAAAATATGTATGTGTCTGGATGGGGCGGAAGCAGCATAGGTAACAATTATCCCAGTGGAACTTTGGATGGTATGGTAGTTTCTCCGGATGCTTATAAAAAAGTATCAGATGGAGCTGAT
>JANOZT010000132.1:0-5013 GCA_031429515.1 Sphingobacteriia bacterium | reverse complement strand
CGATTTAACTCCACAACAATTACAAGATTTGTTGGAGAGTTTACCAGGGAGTAGTATTGAGAAAATTGAAGTCATGACCAATCCGCCTCCACAGTATGCAACTGAAACAGGTGGAGTAATTAATATAGTTACCAAAAAAGGGAAAATCGGATGGGTGGGTAGAGTAAATGTTAGTGCAGGCACAAGGGGGGAAGGAAATTTCTCAGGTAATCTAAGTTATCGCAATAAAAAATTATCCATTAATCAAACCATCGGCACTGGGGTTAGCCAAATTAGTGGCAATAGTTATAGTACTCGAACCAATATATATGCCGATTCCACCAATTTCTTTAAAACAACAGGTAGGTTTACCAATAAAAATACCCGTCCGAATTGGCGTTCACAAATTGATTATGAAATGAACAAGAATAATCAATTTGGTTTTGTATATCAAGGTAATCTCAATTATTTCGATAATCTTAGTAATAACAGCTATACCAATATCAATCGGTTTAATCAGGTATATAAAGTGAGCACTCGGGAGAATCAAAGTGTTGGTGATGGATATACACATAGTATCACTTTGTCATATACTCATAAAGGAAAAAATCCAGCAGAAGTATTGCGCATTTTTGTGATTGGCAATACCAGTAAAAATGACAACGATCGAGATTTCTTTCAACAATTTTTAAATCCAGTATTTATCCCAACTGGAGTTGATTCAACTCAAACTCAATACTTTAATAATAGCAATCGTTCACTCACCAGCAGGTTAGAATACACCAAGCCATTTAAAAAGAAAGGCAGTAGTTTTTCAGGAGGGTTCAATTATTTATTATCTGATTTTCACAATACGTTGAATACTGCTTTCTTGAGAAAATCAGATGGGGTATTCGTTCCCAATGATTTGTTAAGCAATGATTTTTTATTTAAGCAAAATATTTTTACCGCTCGTGCTGGATTTAGTTTTTTATTCAAGAAAAATATTCGGTTAACATTTGGAGCACAAGCGGAACAAACTAAAATGGGTTTCAATTTTATTAAAGCCAATGTCTCAGATGTGTCTAATAATTATTGGAATGTATTGCCGAATCTAACAGTTAGAAAAGAATTTGATAAAACATTGAATACTTCTTTAGTATATCGTGCTACGATCCGCAGACCTGGTATTGGAGAGTTAAACCCCAATGTAGATTATAGCGATCCATATAATTTACGATTTGGTAATCCTTTTTTGGTACCAACTCTTTCCCATAATTTCGATTGGAATCTTAGTTGGGTAAAAGGAAAATATTATATCAATACATCTTTAGGATTTAATAAAGTAGACAACGTTTTTAATACTATTCGAAATATAATTGAAGGCGGAAAAACGGTGGTTACTTATTTGAATATTGCAGATAGAAAGGAGTATGAGGCAAGTGTTTTTGGAGGGTATACATTTACTAAGCAGTTTAGAATGAATGCCAGTGCAGGTTTTGCCTATAATATGTACAGTGATAAAGAAAAGCAATTATATCTCTACCAAGATGGTGGAACTTTTTATTCTAGTTTAAATTACACATACACGCCAACCAATGTTTGGAATATTGAAGGATCTACTAGATTTAATAGTTTCGCAGATCCACAAGGAAGGAGTAGGAGCAACCTGAGTTTAAATTTAGGTGTACAAAGGAAATTCTTTGATCGAAGGTTAATAGTTGGACTCAATATGATTGATCCTTTTACTCCACAACAATATATTACTGTTACTACAGGTAAACAGTTTAACATTGAAAGTGTTAATGCTACTTCAACGAGAAACTATCGCTTGTCTATTAGTTACCAATTGAATAAATTAGTTCAGAAAAGTAATTTGAGTGAAAAGCAAAAAAAGGAAATCTTAGATAAATTAAAGCGCTAATTATTTAACTTATTGCTAATGATTTTATTTTAGATTTTAACCAGCTGTTTTTAACGGGTACTAACCATTCATTCACTAGCATTTTTTTTGTTGCAACAAGATTGTTGAAATACAAAGTATGCTCGTCTAAAAAGTTATTTTCAAAAGCATAATTGATTTGAGAAAGTGGCAACATTTGTAATTTATCATGAATAATAAAAGCCAAAGTTTGACGATCCATTAAATTGACCTTGCATTTTTGTTCTATGGCCTGAATCGCATGCACTGAACTGTCTGTACTACAGCCACCTACTTTTGCTGCAGATTCATCTGCCATTATCACTATAAATTGGCCAAAAAATAAATTAGAATAACCTTTCACTGGAACCCCATGTGATTTCCAATTATTGGTGAAGTCGGTCAAAATATCTTCTATTTCAAAAGCTTCGCTCATGCTAAACAATCTACTGCTTTGGTAAACCCAAACTTTTGAGTCATCGGAAAAATTGTCTGGTAGATGTTGTTGATAGTTTAAATCCATTTTTTACATTTTATTGCATACTTGCAGCGATCATTTCAGCTACATCTAAAACACCTACTCCATTTTCTTTTTCTCTGTTCTTTACTCCATCAGTCATCATGGTATTGCAAAAAGGGCAAGCAGCCGCAATAAATGACGCGCCGGTTGCCAATGCTTCATCTGCTCTTTCCATGTTGATACGAGTATCTCCTGGCTCATCTTCTTTAAACATTTGCGCACCACCTGCACCACAGCAGAGTCCATTGGTTCTGCATCGTTTCATTTCCACTAATTCTGCATCTAAGGCTTCTAAAACCTTACGAGGTGCTTCATAAATATCATTGGCCCTTCCTAAATAACAACTATCATGATAAGAAATTTTCTTCCCTTTGAATTCTCCACCTTCTTTCATTTTTATCCTGCCTTCATTAATGAGTTCTTGTAATAAAGTAGTGTGATGAATTACATCATAATTGCCTCCTAATTCAGGATATTCATTCTTGAGCGTATTAAAACAATGAGGACAAGTAGTTACAATTTTTTTAATGCCGTACCCATTGAGTACTTGAATATTTTGATAGGCCATCATTTGAAATAAAAACTCATTACCGGCTCTACGAGCTGGATCTCCCGTACAGGCTTCCTCTTTTCCTAAAATGGCAAATTTAATTCCTACTTTATCTAAAATGGTAGCAAATGCTTTGGTGATTTTTTGCGCCCGTTGGTCAAAACTACCTGCACAACCCACCCAAAACAACACTTCTGGCATTTCACCAGCTGCCATCATTTCCGCCATTGTATTAATCTTCATGAATCTTATTTTATTGGTTCAAAATTAAGTGAATAATGGCATTGAATTGGCCTTGTTTAATATTCTTGCATATAAACCGGTCAGACGGGGTATGCTTAAAAAGGTATGGTCAGACGGGGTATACATGTAAACCGGTCAGACGGGGGGTGTTTTAAAAGGTATGGTCAGACGGGGTATAAAGACTAAATTGCTCAAATGCAGCAGATTATTTATGTTTTATTAGGCTTTGCCGTAAGTTTTTTGGGGCAATTACCACTAGGTAACATGAGTTTTACCAGTACCCAAATTGGGCTACAAGAAGGGTTTAAAAAAGCTTGGCAATTTGCTATTGGCGTAGCTATTGTAGAAATGATTTATCTGCGATTTGCTTTAACAGGAATGGATTGGGTTACACAACACCGAAATTGGTTTTTAGCCTTGGGTTGGTTAACGGTAGTATTATTTTTGATTTTGGGAATAATGGCTTTTGTTACTGCTAAGAAACAGCATGGAGAATCCAAATCATTGGTTTTGAAGAATAAGCTACATCGATTTTTATTAGGTTTGATGATGAGTGCATTAAACCCTGTACAAATTCCATTTTGGTTTTTATGGACCACTACTTTATTTCAGATGGGATTGCTGCCTTCTTCTGCATTGGCATTTAACTTATTTACAGTAGGGGCAGGAACGGGGACTATAGCCGGATTAGCGGTTTATATACATGGAGGAAATTGGCTGGTGAATAAACTCAATACCAGCAATAAAACCCTCAATAAAATAATGGGGGTCATTTTTATCCTCACCGCATTGCTTCAATTGTGGCGAATCGTCTACAAGCCATTTGTATAAATAAACTTATGCCATTTCAGTAGCCCATTTGTCTCTATCATCTGGAGAGAATTTCCAAGGAGCAAAATTATTTTCGATATTACTAAAAGTGCCGTTCCATTCTTGTGGTGCATTGCTTTCTTCCATAATCAACGATCTACGTAATTCCGTAATAATATCAAGTGGTGATATACTCACTGGACATTCTTCAACACATGCATTGCAGGTAGTACAAGCTCTTAATTCTTCTACACTAATATAATCATGCAATAAAGATTTGCCATCGGTTTTAAATTCTTTATTAGTATTGATGTTTTTGCCAACATCTTCCATTCGGTCTCTGGTAGCCATCATGATTTTTCTAGGACTTAATAACTTTCCAGTGCTGTTTGCAGGGCAGGCTGCAGTGCATCTTCCGCACTCTGTGCAACTATAAGCATCCAATAAATTTTTCCAACTCAAATCAAAAATATCTTTCGCGCCAAAACTAGCAGGAGGTGCGGCATCTGTAGGAGCTAATTCCGGTTGCATTGCATACAATACTTCATTTTGTACAGCAGGCATATTTTTCATTTTTCCAGGAGCATCTAAACGGGCAAAATAAGCATTGGGAAATGCCAGCATTATATGCAAATGTTTAGAATAGGGTAGGTAGTTTAAAAAAGCAAAAATGCCTGCAATATGTAACCACCATGCGGTTCTTTCAATTGCAATCAAAGAATTGATACTCATTCCATTAAAAATTGGAATAAGCTTAGAAGAAATAATAAACGCAGATGTTGTATGATAATGTTCTGCCCCTAAACCTTGCAATACCTGATCTGTGGCATTCATAGTAAGGAACAAACTCATCAAAATAATTTCAATAAATAAAATATAATTGGCATCGGAGCGAGCCCATCCATTTAGATCTTTCGACATAAATCTTTTCAATCGAATGATATTTCTGCGAGCTAAAAAGATAACACAAACGATGATAACACCAAATGCCAACAACTCAAAAAAGTTGAT
>JANOZT010000131.1:0-3557 GCA_031429515.1 Sphingobacteriia bacterium | reverse complement strand
CATAATGCTTTTTACAATAGCAGCTGAGTCTATTTTTGGTGTTTCTTCGATCATCACCGTTTGACTGGTATCTTTTTTATTGATGGCTTCTTGAATGCCAGAAACTTTCTTCACTGTTTTACAAGAAGCAAGAATGGCTATCAAGAAAAATATTTGAAATAGTTTTTTCATTTGCATTAAATTTTATTGCCACAAATATTTAAAAATTCAGCTACCTAAAAATGGCAATTTTTCTTAAGATAGCATAAAATTTGTCTGCTGAAAAATTGCTGAATTTTCTATCGAAAATTCAAATCGCACAATTTTTCAAAGGACTCATTTTCTACTATCATTAATAAATCTCATAACTCTTATCTGTTAATTCTTCTCTCTTAATTCATATTTCTTATTTCTTCTTTCTTATTTCTTGCCAGTGCTTCCAAAACCTCCAGCTCCACGATCGGTTGTTTCAATTTGATCAACCAATTGCCAACTTATTTTTTCTACTTCTTGAATCACCATTTGGGCAATTCTGTCTCCAGAATGAATGGTTTGTGGTTCGTTGGACAAATTGATCAAAATCACTTTGATCTCTCCTCTATAATCTGCATCTACCGTTCCAGGAGAATTCAAGCAAGTTAAGCCTTGTTTTAAAGCCAGTCCACTTCTTGGTCTTACTTGTGCTTCTAAATTACCGGATAATTCTATGAATAATCCTGTAGGCACCAAGGCCCTTTGCATTGGCTCCAAAATAATGGGCTGTTCTAAAAAAGCCCTCAAATCCATACCAGATGAACCAGTTGTTGCATATTCAGGTAATGGATTATTGGAGGTATTTATGATTTTTACTGGTTTCAACTGCATTTTACAAATGTAATACGAGAAGTCTTATTTTTGACATCCATGCTCAAACAGTTTGTTAATACCATTGCTGACAATACCAATAGTCAATCCCTTTCCCACCGATTCAGGAATAAGCGATTCCAATTTTTCTTATCAATTTTAAAGGATTTACCAAAACCATTAAGCATATTAGATATTGGAGGAACTGTAGCCTTTTGGAAAGCCATGCAGTTCAACGAGCCAGGAATTTCGATAACATTACTCAATTTAGAAGCGCCTCCAAGAGTAGATTACCCGTTTAAAGCAATTCAAGGAGATGCAACTGATTTAAGTGATATTCAAAATCAACAATTTGATTTGGTTTTTTCCAATTCAGTGATTGAACACCTTTATTCTTGGGAAAATCAACAAAAAATGGCGGCCGAGGTACTGCGAGTAGCAAAATGGCATTTTATTCAAACCCCCAATTATTGGTTTCCTATAGAGCCGCATTGGGTATTCCCTTGTTTTCAATATTTACCAAAAAAGCTACAAATATGGCTTACTCAACATTTTAGTTTAGGTCATATCCCCCAACAAAAAGACATAGACAAAGCGAAGGAACAAGTGGCCGAAATCAAGCTATTGACCAAGCAGGAAATGAGGTCATTATTTCCTCATTCGAGCATTTACAGTGAGCAATTTTTAGGGCTCAATAAGTCATTTGTGGCTTATTCCATTGATAGTCAATCGAATTAATCAATTATTTGGTACTGTAATACTTAACCCGATTGAGGCTTTTTAGTTAACTTCACGTCCCAATTTGAAGCCCTTTTGAGTTGAAAGGGCACTGCTAATGCTATGAAGAAAAAACAGCGTTATTATAATATCACACGTTACTTAGCCGATGCATTGGCTATAGTTATTGCATATATAGTTAGTGTGTTTTTTTATTATGGAAATCTACATTCGGGTTTTAGTTTTCTCTTTTTGTTTTTTTCAATCGTATTCTGGTATATACTTTCACAGTTTTCTAAATTATATGCCGATAGACGATCCAATAAATTTTCCGAAGAAATTATTTTTATTACTTACAACACATTGTTACTATCGATCTTACTAAGTTCTACCTTATTTTTCATTGATATAACCCCTCCTTATACAGTTGGGTTTTTCGGTACTTATCTGGCTTATATATTTATTGCCATCTCAACAATCAAATACTTATTGAGAAAAAGTATTCATGCGGCACTTCATCAAGGTAAATTATACGATAAAATTTTATTAGTAGGCTCCACTCCTTCTGCAATCAATTACTACGAAACCATCAACAAGTATTATTATTATGGTTATGAATGTGTTGGGATAATTGATGAACAACCTGCAAAAATAAATGGTTGTAAATACTATGGAAATATAGAAGCCCTCAATAATGTATTAAAAACACAAGCAATTGATGAAGTAGTAATTGCTTTGCCCAATAGCGATTATACCAATATACAGCGCTGTATGGAAGTGTGCGACTATCATCGAACTAAAGTGAGAATATTGCCAGATTTACAACAATATGCTTCCTCTGCAATTGCTGTTGATAATATTGGAATGATGCCTACCATCAGTGTAATGGAATTGCCTTTGGACCAGTGGCAGAATCGTTTATTAAAAAGGGTATTTGATATTGTATTTTCTTTATTGGTTTTTTTAACCGTTGGAATTATACTTTTTCCATTGATTGCTCTATTCATTAAACTTACATCGAGAGGTGCTATTTTCTTTAAACAAGAAAGATGGGGATTGAACAATGAAAAAATCACTTGCTATAAATTTCGAACAATGGTGCAAGAAAGTCTTGATGTAGATGCAGATGGCAAATACCAACAAGCTACTAAAAATGATCCCCGAATAACTTGGATCGGAAAAATCTTGCGCCAAACCAATTTAGATGAATTGCCACAATTTCTCAATGTATTATTGGGTAATATGTCGGTTGTTGGGCCTCGCCCTCATCCTACTCCTTTGAATATTCAATCGATGCATACTGTAGATAACTACATGTTGCGCCATATTGTTTTACCTGGCATTAGTGGATGGGCACAAGTGAATGGTTGCAGGGGAGAAACCAAAACTCCAGGTGATATGCAGAAAAGAGTAAATTTCGATTTATATTATATACATCGATGGACTTTCTGGCTCGATTGCCAGATCATACTACAAACAGTTATCAATATCTTAAGAGGCGACCAGAATGCGTATTAATGTAATTAAACTTGGATTGATTTTATTAATTGCTTTTGTATCAATCAAAAGCAATGCCCAAACTATTTGGGAAAATCAAAATAGCGAAGTGTATCCTTATCTGTATCGATTATCACAAAAAGGGTTGATCGATTTTCAGGATATCATCAGACCAATTAGTCGCAATCAAATAAGTAATTTGTTATTGGAATTAGAAAGCAAGTCAGCTGAATTAACTTCGCTCGAAAAAAAAGAATTGGCTTTTTATTTGCAAGAATTTCGCCCGATCAATGCCAATGACTCTAATAAAGTTTACTCGGATAAAATTCATTTGATAAAAAAAGATATAAATAATCGTTTACGAGGACTTTTTATCAATACCAAAGATTTTCAATTCAATGCCGATCCTTTGGGTGGAGTTACTAGTATTACAGGCAGTGGAAAGAGCATTACTCAAATTAGTAATGGCTTCAATTTATGGGGACAATCAAAACGTTTTGGATTTCAATTTTATTATAGAG
>JANOZT010000130.1:0-1656 GCA_031429515.1 Sphingobacteriia bacterium | reverse complement strand
AAACCTTCAAATGAAATTTACTACACTTTTCCTCGGTTTTTCTTTTTCCCTGATGTCATGTATGGCTCAGCAATCGGATGTAAGCATTAAAACTCCTGATGGATTTTCCACTACCACCGTAGCGGCTAATTTTGGTAGGGTTCGACATATTGCAATGAATAGCAATGGAGATCTATACATGAAATTAGAACGCCTTAATAAAGGTTGTGGGATTGTGCGTTTACGTGATACTAATAAAGACGGTATTATGGACGATACGTTAAGTTTTGGCAATTATGTAGGCACTGGAATTGCTATTAAGAATGGCTATTTATATGCCTCCAATAATACTTCTGTTTTTAGATATCCTTTAAATAACAGTAAACTTGGAATAGATACAACTGGTGTTCAAAAAATTGTAACTGGTTTATGGGATAAGCGCCAACACAATTCAAAATCGATTGCATTGGATAATGCTGGTAATATTTATGTGAACATTGGCGCTCCAAGTAATGTTTGTCAGGAACAAGATCGCCAAAGAAGATCAAAGGGTAAAACACCATGTCCTATTTTAGACAGTGCTGGTGGTATCTGGCAATTTAAAGTGGATCGACTCAATCAATCTTATAGTGAAGGGGTTAGATATGCAACAGGAATCAGAAATTGTGTCGGATTAGATTGGAACAATGAAGTGAATGAATTATTTATTACAGTTCATGGTAGAGATGAGTTATTTCAATCTTACCCTGAATACTATGATCAAAAAGCAGGAGCTGAATTGCCTTCAGAAACTATGTATATGGTAAAGAAAGGAGATGATTGCGGTTGGCCATATGCGCATTGGGATCATTTGCAAAATAAAAAAATATTGAATCCTGAATTTGGAGGAGATAGAGTTAAAACTGGTGCTGATAATGCAATCAGTCCATTGGTTGGTTTCCCAGGTCATCTTGCACCTAACGCATTGTTGATTTATTCAGGAAATCAATTTCCAGCAAAATATAAGAATGGTGCATTTATAGCATTTCATGGAAGTTGGAACAGAGCTCCAGAACCACAAGAAGGCTTTTATGTGGTTTTTGTGCCAATGAAAAACGGCAAGCCTACTGGTAAATGGGAAGTATTCGCCAACGGATTCTCTGGTATGGAATCAGTTGTTAATTTAAGTGGTGCAAAACATCGCCCATGTGGCTTAGCCCAAGGAGTGGACGGTAGTTTGTATGTGTCTGATGATAGCAAAGGATATGTTTGGAAAATCAGTTATAAAAATAAGTAGTGCAATATGAAGCAAATTTTTATCTGCAGTATTTTAATTATCGGATTAGGAGTTTTATTGCAATCTCAACCTGGTTCTAGTACCAGCAAAACAAATGGAAAAGCAGTTTATGCTTCTTATTGTCTTACTTGTCATCAAGCAGATGGTGGTGGTGTTCCAAGAATGAATCCGCCGTTGATAAAAACAGAATTCGTGAATGGCAACAAGCAAAGATTAATAGGTATAGTGTTGAATGGGATGAATGTTCCATTAGAAATAAATGGAGACAGTTATGAGAATCCTATGGCTTCCCATGCATTTTTGAAAGATCAGCAAATTGCAGATGTATTAACTTATGTAAGAAGTTCATTTGGTAATAAGTCTTCTGCAGTAACAGTTGCAGAAGTAAAAGCCGTTAGAGC
>JANOZT010000129.1:0-47658 GCA_031429515.1 Sphingobacteriia bacterium | reverse complement strand
AAATGCAAAATTCCAATACCAAGACATCATGTGGTTAGGTGCATCCTACCGATACAATGATGGATTTGCTGCAATGATGGGAGTGAACCTCAATCATTCGATCAATATTGGATATTCTTATGATATCCAAACCTCCAAACTAAATACAGTGAGTAAAGGAACGCACGAAATTTTGATCGGCTTTTTATTAGGGAATAAATGGGGAGATTGGTGCCCGCGAAATTTATGGTGATCAAATATTTTTGATCATCCAGATATCACATCCATTGTGTCCGCTATTGCCCATTGGGCCATCTAAATAACTAAACCCAAATTGTTCATAAACCGAAACGGCTTTTTTTAATTCGGGCATGGTTTCCAGATATACTTGTGTGAATCCTTTAGTTTGAGCAATATATAAGCAATGTGCAATCATTTGTTGGCCAAATCCCTTACCACGAGCGGTTTTGGAGAGATACATTTTTACTAACTCGCAAGTAGTATTGGGTAATCCTTCAGTAGGGTAGATGCCTGCTCCGCCAATGATTGCTCCATCGTATTCTGCAATAAAATAGGCGCTTATTGGTTCTTGCTTAAACAACTCGTACAAATGATCTGTACTTTCATCAAAATAAACAGTACCCGGTTTATTGGCTCCGAATTCAGTCAATGCAGTTCTTATGATCAAAGCAATTGCTTGATTGTCTTTTTGTTCAATAGGCCTGATAATCAATTCGTCCATTCACCAATTATTTTTTACTCATTTCTTTAAATACATTGATCAAACCATTGGTTGAACTATCATGGTCTTTCACTTTTTCATTGCTCAATAATTCTGGTAAAATTTTATTGGCCATTTGTTTGCCCAATTCTACACCCCATTGATCAAAACTAAAAATATTCCAAATAACTCCTTGTACAAAAATTTTGTGTTCATACAAAGCAATCAACATTCCCAATGAATGAGGATTGATTTCCTTTAACAAGAAAGAATTGGTTGGTTTGTTACCCGCAAAAACTTTAAAAGGAGTGATGTTCTTGATTTCTTCTTCGCTTTTGTTGGCTTTCATGCCTTCTACTTTTACTTCATTTTCCGATTTGCCATTCATCAATGCTTCTGTTTGAGCAAAGAAATTAGACATCAATTTCAAATGATGATCGCCTATAGGGTTATGACTAATGGCAGGGGCAATAAAATCGCAAGGAATCATTAATGTTCCCTGGTGAATGAGTTGATAAAATGCGTGTTGGCCATTGGTGCCAGGTTCGCCCCAAATCACTGGACCGGTTGTATAATTTACAGGATTACCCTTTCTATCTACACTTTTGCCATTGCTTTCCATATTACCTTGCTGAAAATAAGCGGCAAAACGATGCATGTATTGATCATATGGAAGTATGGCTTCACTTTGTGCGCCATAAAAATTAGTATACCAAATACCCAACAAAGCCATTAATACGGGAATATTTTTAGCAAATTTCTCCTTTCTAAAATGGTCATCTGCCATGGACGCACCTCTCAATAATTGTTCAAAATTGTTATAGCCGATGGTTAGTGCAATGGATAGACCAATTGCACTCCATAAGGAATATCTTCCGCCTACCCAATCCCAAAACTCGAACATATTGGCTTTGTCAATACCAAATTCAGTTACCAATTTTTCATTGGTACTCAAGGCTGCAAAATGTTTGGCAATATGTTTTTCATCAACGGCAGTTGCTAAAAACCAAGCTCTTGCAGTATGCGCATTGGTCATTGTTTCTTGAGTAGTAAATGTTTTAGAAGCAATTAAAAAAAGCGTTTCTTCAAGGTCTACTTTTTTAAAGGTTTCCGCTATATGAGTGCCATCGATATTACTTACAAAATAGGTGGTAATTCCATCCACCCAATATGGTTTTAATGATTCTGTAACCATCACTGGTCCTAGATCACTTCCTCCGATACCAATATTGATGATGTATTTAATTTTTTTGCCTGTATATCCTTTCCATTTACCACTATGAATTTTTTCGCAAAATGATTTCATTTGCCCCAACACTTTACTGATTTTTGGCATAATGTCTTTGCCTTCTACCAATATTGGTGTATCAGTAAAATTGCGTAAAGCTGTGTGCAATACAGATCTGTGTTCTGTTTCGTTGATTTTAATACCTGCAAATAAATCGTGAATTGCATCGCTCAATTTGCACTCTTCAGCTAATTGAAGCAATAACTGCAATGTTTTTTTATTGATGATATTTTTTGAATAATCAAATACCAATTGATCTAAACAAAGTGAAAATGCTTGAAATCTTTCTGGATCTGCAGCAAACAAATCCCTCATATGTTTGCGGCTCATTTCATCTTCGAAATGTTTCTTTAATAAAAACCAGGCTTGCGTATTAGTTGGGTTGATTCTTGGTAACATATAATGGATAAAGCAGTTTATAAATAGGGGGGAGCAAAGTTATCTATAAGCTATCAATTACCCTAATCGTTTCTGCAACCATTTTTGGACTAATATCTAAATGAACAACAAATCGAATTTGGGTAGTAGTCATTGCAATAGTATTAATTCCATTGTCAAGCAGTTTTTTTACTAAATCTTTTGCTGTATATCTGCCCTTTACTTCAAATAGTATAATATTCGTTTGAACGGGATTAATAGTGCCTACAAAATCTTTTTGTTGCAATGCTGCAGCGATCATTTTTGCATGATCATGATCTTCTTGTAATCGATCAACTTGATGTTGGATGGCGAAAAGTGCACCTGCTGCAATAAAACCAGCTTGCCTCATTCCTCCACCAAAAACTTTGCGAATTCTTCTTGCTTTTTTAATAAAGTCTTTATTGCCCAACAACACACTTCCAACGGGAGCCCCTAAGCCCTTGCTTAAGCAAACAGAAATTGAATCGAATACTTTGCCATAATCGGCAGGGTTTTCTTTTTGTGCCACTATAGCATTAAATAGGCGAGCTCCATCTAAATGAAGCTTTAAATTATTTTGTAAACAAACTTCTTTAATCAATTGAAATTCAGCAAATTGATAACATGAACCACCGCCTCTGTTAGCGGTGTTTTCTAGAGAAACCAAAGTGCTGATTGGTTTATGTACATCATCTGGATTAATGGCTTTTTGAACCTGACTGGCATTGATTCGCCCAAAATCACCCGCTAATAACCGAACTGAAGCGCCCGAATTAAAAGCAATTCCACCGCCTTCATACTGATAAATATGTGAAAGTTGATCACATATTACTTCGTCCCCAGGTTGGGTATGGCATTTAATGGCAATTTGATTGGTCATTGTACCACTTGGACAAAAAAGGGCAGTTTCCATGCCAAATAGGCCAGCAGTATAGCTTTCCAATTCATTTACTGTAGGGTCTTCCCCAAAAACGTCGTCCCCAACTTTGGCCATATGCATAGCGGTTAACATATCTGGGGTTGGTTTTGTCAGTGTATCTGAACGATAATCAATCATATCTTGCAAATCTGCCTATTTTTTCAATATAAACTGCAAAAATTTGAGGTAAAAAGCGTAATTTTGCTCGCTTCGAACAGTTTCAAACAAATTTGCATTTCTTTTACAGCATTTTTGAAACATTTGGAGTCTTATTCTCGTTATACACTAAAGCAATAATTCAACATGAGGCAACTCAAGATCGCTACACAGATTACCAACAGAGATTCACAAGCAGTAGAGAAGTATTTACAGGAAATTTCTAAAATCCCAATGATCAATCCCGAAGAGGAAACTACTTTGGCGCAAAAAATCAAAATGGGAGACCAACGTGCTTTGGACAAATTGGTTCAAGCCAATTTACGTTTCGTTGTGTCAGTTGCCAAACAATACCAACACCAAGGGCTTTCTTTGAGTGATTTGATTAACGAAGGAAATCTTGGTTTGATCAAAGCAGCTCAGCGTTTCGATGAAACCAAAGGATTTAAATTCATCTCCTATGCGGTTTGGTGGATACGTCAATCCATCTTACAAGCTTTAGCTGAACAAGGACGTTTGGTTCGTTTACCACAAAATAAAATTGGAACTTATAACAAAGCCAACAAAGCCTATATGGCTTTTGAGCAAGAACATGAGCGCGAGCCATCAACCGAAGAATTAGCAGAAATTTTGGAGATGAGCGAAACAGAAATTAACAATATTTTTCAAAGTAATACCCGTCATACTTCATTAGATGCACCTGTTCACGAAGCGGAAGATGTAGCTATGGGAGATTTATTAGAAGGATCCGATGATACTGATGAAGATGTAATGAAAGATTCTTTACGCGAAGAAATTCGTCGAGTATTAAAATCTTTAAGTCCTAGAGAAGCAGAAATCGTAAATGCTTATTTTGGTTTAGATGGCGAGAACGGAGTAACTATTGAGCAAATTGGGATGAAATACGATTTAACCAAAGAGCGTATTCGTCAGATCAAAGAGCGTGCTATCAAGCGTTTGCAAAAAGCACGTTATAGCAATGCATTGAAAGCATATTTAGGTTAAATAATCAAATGCAGGGCGACTTCCTGTCAAGAATGTATATTTTAGCGCCTCTGTAAAAACAGGGGCGTTTTTTTTAATCTTTTTGTGTGTTTATTTGTTAATATTAATATGAATCGAGTTGTTATTTTATTCTTGGGCATTTTTACAGCTGGGCTAATTGCCTGTGAAAAAAGCATTACCATTACTCCACCCGATTTAGCACCTAAATTGGTAGTAGATGGACAAATAGAATCCGGCGCACAACCTATAGTTGTTTTGTCTACCTCTCTCAATTATTTCTCTACTATTGACACTGCTGAGTTGAATAATTCATTTGTAAGAAATGCAAAAGTTACTTTGTCAGATGGTTCAAAAACAAGTCAACTAAAATTAGTAGATGTAATGGTTCAAGGTTATAGATTTGTCTATTATACCAATGATCCTGCTAATCCTGCCGGTGCTTTTATAGGAACTTATGGTAAAACCTATCAATTAAAAATAGAGTTAAACGGCCAAACTTATCTAAGTACAACAATGATTCCTTTACTTACAAAAACCATTGACTCTATGTGGAGTAAGCCGGTTCCTAATAGGCCATCTACAGATAGTTTTAGGGTGATATCTGCAAAAATAACCGACCCAATTGGTTTAGGTAATTACATTCGTTATTATACAAAAGTGAACAGGCAGGAATTTTTACCCGGTTACAATAGCGTGTTCGACGATAATGTAATTGATGGTAAAGTGTATACTGTTGATATTCCAAAAGGTGTAGACAAAAACTTTCCTTTAGAAAGAGAAAACTATGGATTCTTTAAAAAAGGAGACACCGTAAGTGTTAAATACAGTAATATAGACAAAGCTACTTACGATTTTTGGCGTACTTGGGAGTATACTTATCAATCTGTTGGTAATCCATTCTCATCTCCAGGTGTTGTAAATGGAAATGTTAGCAATGGCGCACTGGGTGCATTTTGTGGTTATGCAACTTCTTTTAAAAATATCATTATTCCCAAATAAATATGGAAGTACATCATCATGCTCATGGTCATAGCGGCAAAAAAAATTGGCGCAATTATTTTTGGGAATTTTTGATGCTTTTCTTGGCTGTATTTTGTGGTTTTATTGCTGAATATCAGTTGGAGCATAAAATCGAAAAAGATAGGGAGAAAGCTTTTATAAGCTCTATGATAGAAGATTTACAGGCAGATACATTGAACCTTCGAGTATCCTTAGAAGATTTTACCAGAAGGGATAAAAACTTTGATACAATATTCCTCAATTTTTCTTTACTAAGTAAAGGTTACAATCAAAGCTTAAGAAGCAGTATGGAAAGAATTGTAGGCTATAGAGATTTCTTTCCTACAGATAAAACCTTACAACAATTAAAGAATTCTGGAGGCATGCGATTGATCCAAAAAAAGAAAGCATTGGATGGTATTGTTACTTATGATGCTAAAATTATGATGTATCAAAAATCTTTACATGACCTAGACCAAATGTTTGCAAAGTTTTTGGACATAAATGAATCTATTCAGGATAGACAAATGCTGGAAAAAGATAGAAAAATGATGAGTGTAGACCTTATGGAAAAAGGGAGCAAAAATTATTTACTAAAGGCCGATGAAGCCACATTAGGGCATTATTATAACCGAATCAAATTATATCAACTACTTAGGCAGGTGGTTGAACGAAGAATGGAAAGTTTAAAAACTGAAGCTGCTAGTCTAATTGAGGTTTTGAGGGAAACCTATCATTTTGACTAAGGAATTTCACAAAGTTTCCCATAAAATAGAATAGGGAGACAATGGCATTGTTTTCTATGTTATTTTTAACAACAAAAGTTTTTATATGAGTGATCTTACAATAGAAAAAGTACATGTTTTAATTATAGGTTCTGGCCCTGCAGGTTATACAGCAGCAATTTATGCTGCAAGAGCCAATATGAAACCATTGTTGTATCAAGGAATACAACCGGGTGGTCAGTTAACCATTACTACAGAAGTGGAGAATTATCCAGGCTATCCTGATGGAATTCAGGGTCCTGAGATGATGGTTCATTTCGAAAAACAAGCAGCGAGGATGGGAACAGATATACGTTATGGATTGGCCACAAAAGTTGACTTCAATTCTCAGCCGTTCAAAGTTTGGATTGATGAGGAAAAAGAAATTCATGCTGACTCAGTGATCATTTGTACGGGTGCTTCAGCAAAATGGTTAGGTATAGAAAGTGAACAAAGATTGAATGGATTTGGCGTGAGTGCATGTGCAGTATGTGATGGATTTTTCTTCAAAGGAAAAGAAGTAGCCATTGTAGGTGCTGGTGATACTGCTGCAGAAGAAGCCATGTATCTATCTAAATTATGTACTACGGTTCATATGTTTATTCGAAAAGATAAAATGCGTGCTAGTAAAGTAATGCAGGATAGGGTATTGAATACTCCCAATATCAAAGTGTATTGGAATACCGACACCGATGAAATTTTAGGAGAGAAAAAAGTGGAAGCTGTTAGAATAAAAAATAATCAAACACAGGCTACACAAGAAATTCCTATTAGTGGATTTTTTGTAGCAATCGGTCACCAACCGAATAGCGATATTTTTAAAGGTTTTTTAGACATGGACGAGACCGGTTATGTGCTTACACAGCCTGGTACTACAAAAACCAATATCGAAGGGGTTTTTGCGGCAGGAGATGTACAAGATAAAAACTATCGTCAGGCAGTTACCGCTGCAGGAAGTGGTTGTATGGCGGCTTTGGATGCGGAAAGATATTTAACCGCCAAAGGCTTGTGAGAATTATGAATTAAGAAAGAAGAATTAAGAGTTATTAGGTAAATTAAAATAAAAGAGATTGCTGCAGATCCATCTTAAAAACGTTCAATTTTTTGCTTACCATGGAATTTATTCCGAAGAGAGAAAACTCGGCAATTTTTTTGAGCTCAATATCGATATTTGGGTTCAGCCTGTAACATTGCCGGTGCTGCATATGAAAGATACCATCGACTATGTTGCTGTTTATGAATTAGTGAAAAAGCGAATGGAAATTCCTACTCCATTATTAGAAACAGTGATAACGGAAATAGCTCAATCAATTCTGGCACAATTTTCTCTAGCTAATAAAGTAGCTATATCCATCGATAAAATTTGTCCACCTATTACTCGTTTTGAGGGTAAAGTGGGTGTATCATTTACGCTCGAAAGAAATTAATATGAAATTTTTCATCCGAATCATTGGTGTTTTGGCTTTCTCTGTTTGTTTGTTGACAACATTTGCTCAAGACATAAATGTACAACTGAAAGAAGCAGAAAATTTAGAAAAACAATTGAAGGAGCCCGAGGCTTTGGAAAAGTATAAACAGATTTTGATAACAAGCCCTACCAATATAAGAGCTTTGGTAAAAGTGGCTGAATTAAATGTGCTTTTAGCCGAAAAGGAAAAAGAAAAGAAAAATAAAAGACTGTATTATGAATCGGCGCTAGCATTTGCACAGAGGGCATTACAGGCCGATGCAAATAGTGCCGATGCCAATTATGCAATGGCTATGGCATCAGGTAAACTAACTGATGTAGAATCGGAGAACAAAAAAATTGTAGCTTTTGTTAAAGATGTTAAGACCTATGCCGACAAAGCTATTTCCATTAATCCTAATCACGCTAAAGCCAATTACACATTAGGTAAATGGCATTACGAAATGGTCACCCTTTCTGGCATAAAAAAAATGGCCGTCAAATTATTCTATGGTGGTCTGCCTGATGGTGATTTAGACAAGGCAATTGCTTTAATGGAAAAATGTAAAACGATTGAGCCTTATTTTGCCCCTAATTATTTAGACCTAGGTAAAGCCTATAAAGAAGCGCATCAACCAGCAAAAGCAACAGAAGTATTGAATAAATTAGTTAAACTTCCTACAAGAAGTTCAGAAGATAATACCATAAAAGCAGAAGGTGCCCAACTATTAGAATCATTACAATAAATCAACCAATATGGAATTAGTAGAATTATTTCAACAAGCTGTAGCAAATAGCAAAACATTGTCAGCAAAGCCCGATAATGAAACTTTATTAAAGTTGTATTCTTTATTCAAACAAGGAATGGAAGGAGACAATAATGAATCTGGCCCTTCAAATGCTTTTGATTTTGTAGCTAAGTTTAAGCACGAAGCATGGGCTAAACTAAAGGGAATAACCAAGGAAGATGCTATGCAACAATACATCGATTTGGTGAATCAATTGAAAGGTTAAATTTCCAAGGATTTCCAGCGATTGCTTTTGATATACCAGTAGGAGGGAATAAACATTATTCCCCAGTATAGCCATTCACTCATCCATCCAAATGTAATAGGAAGAAAATACCTTTCTAGCACTATATATACGTATAAAACATAAAATACGATAGTAGCTATTTCGGTATATAAATTCATTTTTGAATTGCCTGTTCCTGTTACTGCGTTTACCCAAACAACAGCAACCGACATCATTAACATGGCAATAGACACAATGCGCATTACCGGAATAGCCGCAATAATGAAATCTTCTCCTTGACCATAAATACTCAAAAATGTTCTAGGCGAAAAATTCAAGATTAAAAATACGATCAATGCAAAGCCTACACTCCATTTAAGAATTCTATGTATTAATGGAATTACTTCTTCCTTTTTTCCTTGGCCTATAACATTACTAACCATGGTATTGGTTGTTGCAGCAAATGCCCAAGTAAAACAACCGAAAAATCCAAACATATTTCTCATAGTATTAGACACAGCCAGATCTCTGGCTCCATGGTGTTCAATTAAAATATAAAAATATTCCCAACTCAAGATGCTAATGGCATGTTGCAAAATGAGGGGGTAAGATTGTACTAAGATCAATCGAATGTATTTTTGCTGGTACTTAACTTTTTCAAATAAATGAAGTTGTTTACTGATTCCAATTGATTTGATTACGACAAATACTGCCAATAAGCCTGCTATTTCTGCAATAATGGAAGCGTACGCTGCACCATTAAAACCAAGTTTTGGTAAACCGAGTTTCCCATAAATAAAACCATAATCAAGTACCACATTTACAATTGCTTCGGTAGCAGTTCCCAAAATGAGGTATTTACTCTGATTGGTTCCTACCAATAAGGCATTTCTCATTTGATAGATGTACAAAATGGGTAAGCCCAAGATTCTAATAGAAAGGAAACTTATGGCCATTTCTATTCCGATTGAATCATGCAAAGACCAGCTAAGCACCGTTGGTGCAATAAACCAGGTGCATAGGATGCCAAATAAGGCAAATACCAAAGAAATTCTTACTCCATGCCAAAATATAGTCCCAATTTCATCGATTCTGTTTTCGCCAGCTCTTCTTGAAATTAATGCCTGTAAACCATTGTTTAGGCCATTGCCAATTACCGCAAATAATAAATAATAAACACCTGTAATACCCGCAAGGCCTAGTTCTCTTTGACCCAATCCACTCAAAAAAATATTATTGGTGATGAAATTAATTTGAGGCACTAAAATGGATGCCGAAATAGGAAGGGCAATGCGAAGTATTTGCCTATTTCCTGTGTCTACTTGAAGGTTTAAAGAGGATTTTGAAACGTTCATACAATGGAGTAAAGGTAGTAAATTGAAACCTGAACTAATTTGAATATTGAAGAGAATGATTTTTTATATATAATTGTAGTAATTTGTAAGAATGGCTAGGAAAAAAATAGGTTTGTATAACGAGGAAACCATTAATGGTTCAACCCATCAGTTGATTGTAGAGATTGCCGATGAAGCATTTGTATGTATGGCAAAATCCGATCTGACGGGTGAAATTGATGCTTTTGAATTATTCAGTTTAGATAAAAGCGAGCAAGACGATTGGAATGATATATTTTATGAGATCAAAACCGGTTCTTCGATTTTCAATAATGGTTACAAAAAAGTAACCTGTTATTTTAATACTGAAGAAGCCATCATGATACCTGAAAAACTCTTAACTGCAACTTCAGCAGAAGATTACCTTAATTTGATTTTTGGGGAAAGTGTTCGTCATGAAGTGAAGTACGAAAAATTAATTGCTACTAAAGTATTTATTAATGCTTACAGAGTTAGAAAAGCAATTACTGAATTGTTAGGCAGGCAATTTATTATTTTTCAGACTGCGCATACTTATTCAAATCTCTTGAATGATGTGATGCGAAGGCCTTTTATTGATCAACAGTTTATAAAATTGCAATTTTATTCTCATCATTTTATTTTAGCTGTTTGGAAGGAAGAGCGTTTTCAATTGATACAATCATATAGATACAATACTCCAGAAGATGTATTGTATTATTTGTTAAGAATTGTACAACAGTATCAATTTGAATTGTCGGAGGTTGCGCTTGAAATAAGCGGAATGATTGATGTAGAAACTGGTTTGATGTTACAATTGTCTAAAATATTTTCAAGAATAAATTTAGATAATTTGCAAACGACTGGTATTTTCAAAATGGCGGAATCAGAGTACCCCTTGCATTATTTTACTCCCTATTATAAGCTCAGTATATGAGAATTATTTCCGGGAAATGGGGTGGTAGAAAAATCCACCCGCCAACAAATATGCCCTTTACTCGCCCCACAACTGATATAGCCAAAGAAGGTCTTTTCAATATTTTACAAAACAGAATGAATTTTGAAGGAATCAATACCCTCGATTTATTCGGGGGAACCGGTTGTATCAGTTATGAATTAGGTTCTAGAGGTGCCGCACATTTGACCATTGTAGAAAAAGACCCAATCATGCATTCCTTTATTGCAAAGAATGCTACTATATTAGGAATGCAAGAAATAGCTTTATTAAAAATGGATGTGTTTAGTTTTTTAGATTCTTGTACACAAACATTTGACTTTATTTTTGCAGGACCACCATATGCACTTGGCACAATTGATGAATTGCCTAAGAAAATTGTTGCTAAACGATTAATTGCTCCAGGAGGTTTTTTTGTTTTGGAACATACTCCACGCAATGCCTATGAAAAATTTCCTGGGTTTTCTTTTGTAAGAAATTATGGCACTACAGTATTCTCATTCTTTACGAATGAAAATTAAGCAGTAAAGCCGTTATTGGTGATGAATCTTACCAGGCTTCTTTTTGCAATTGGTAGCAATGTTTCTTCTATTGGTAAACTTAAATCTGTTTCCATTGCATATACAGCAGGATTAGGCAATTCGGCTCTTTGTTTGATTAACTGATTTTTAATATTGCCATAGGTGTTGACTAAATTTCTTTGCCATACATCTACAAATTCGGTTTTAATGCTTCTGTATTTTTCATCGTGCTTTTCGAAAATACTCAACCTGTATTGATATACCCATGTGTTTTTGCAAGCACCTTCGCATAATAAAAAATACCCTTCATAATGATCAATGGGCATTATACCAACAGGTTCTATATTGATTTTATTTTCTACATACTCATAAATCTCAGTGCCACTATTGATTGTTTTTTTCATAATGGTTGAAGCATAAAGAATGATTTCTTCCAATTCCTGCATGAGTTCATCATCTTCAACCATTGATTCGTATAACAATTGTAACTGAACTAATTGAATACCATTTAACTTTTTGGGAAATTGTTCTTGTAGGTATTTTTTATTTTCCCTGAATGCCACTAAATTATTGTAATGGAAAATCACATCTGCTAATAATGGATAGAGTTTGTTCTGACAGAAATACTTATTTACTTCCTGTAAATAAGCTAGTAAAGTATATTTCTTTAATTCAAAATCGATGTATCCGTCGGCAAACCAGGTTTGGGATAAACTTCTCATCTGATTGATTTTGTTTATCCAATTTACTCAATCAGAATAGGGAACAAAAATTTCTTTATGCACAGATGTTGATTAGTCAACAGAGCTTGGAAGTAGTTCTCTCCCAGATTTGAATTCGTTTAAAGAAAACAATAGCACAGTTTGAAAGAAATTTTTGCTTTGTTGTTTTCCAGGACCCAAATTGTCCATTCGATTCATATAGCCTGCTTGAAGTGTAAGTTGCTTATTTACCTGATATCCTATACCGCCATAAATTCTATTTTGTTCAAATATCATCCCATCATTATTTAGAAAAACTTCATTGTTTAAGCTTAAGTACCAAGTCTTTTCCTTTATTACCAAATTATTAATTGGGTAAAGCGCATTTAAACGATATCTAAATCTGTTACGATATCCATCTGTGAGAAATCGTTGTTCTATTCTATATCGGTGTTCAATTTTCAATCGATTAATATTATTATTGAGAACAAACTGTTCCCAAATTCTAAACTCATTCGTTATTTGTGGAGATTTAAAATTGCCATCTGTTTGATAAGTTACATAGTGGCCCATCGCTAAAATAGCACTGATACTTTTTGGAAAATTATAGCCAATACCTCCTTTGTATTCGTGATAGTGGAAGTTATTGTAAAAGCTTTGAGATCTTAATTGTGCCTCAAAAAAAACATTCCATTGCTTATTAAAAGTGTATTTAGTAGAGATGACTGACCATGTGCCTAAACCAGGGGTCTGAGAATAAGCATTTGTAGCAAATAAAAAAGCCATCAGAAAGATGGCTTTTTTAAAATAGGTATTAAAAATCTTAATCAAGTCCATTGTTAGAGGTAATGAAACCAATGTTTATTTAGGTCCCAATTTTCAAATTCTTTGGCAACAGCAGTTAGAAAACTTGCACCAATACTACCATCTACAATGCGATGGTCATAGCTTAATGATAAATACATCATGTGACGAATTCCGATGGTGTCTCCTTCAGTAGATTCAATAACTACTGCGCGCTTTTTAATTGCACCAACTGCTAAAATTGCTACTTGTGGTTGATTGATAATAGGAGTGCCCATTAAACTTCCGAAAGTGCCAACATTGGTTAAAGTAAATGTTCCACCTGTTGTATCTTCTGGTTTTAATCGTGCATTTCTTGCTGCGTCAGCTAAATTATTAACTGATTTACTTAAGCCAACAATATTTAATTGATCTGCACCTTTGATTACTGGAACAATCAAATTACCGGAAGGCAAAGCAGTAGCCATTCCAATATTAATGTCTTTTTTGATGATTATTTTATCTCCATCTAAAGAACAATTGATCAATGGAAAGTTTTTCATCACTTTCACTAAACATTCAATAAACATTGGAGTGAAAGTGAGTTTGGTTCCCTCTCTTTGTTCGAATTCTTTTTTTACTTTCTCTCTCCATACCACCATATTGGTAACATCTGCTTCCGCAAAGCTGGTAACATGTGGACTAGTATGTTTACTGTTTACCATGTGATTGGCAATCAGTTTTCGCATTCTGTCCATTTCAACAATTTCGGTTAATCCCGTAAGAACCACATTTGAAGGGTCTGAAGATTTTCCTGATGTGGCAACCGTATTGGTATAAGTTGAAACTGGTTGAGGTGATGCTGAATAAACTGGAGTTGGTTGAATTGGTGTAGTTTGAGATGCTGTTGGTGCAGGTTGCGCAACTGTTGGTTGAACAGACACTGTTTGAACAGGTGTTGGAGCTGCAAACCTTTCTACAGGGACCAATTTTTCAGTTGCGCTTGCTTCAACCATTGCGTTGATAGCCTCTTTATTATTCTTTTCTACAATAGGATCAACGCTTCCATAAATCTGCTCGATTGTTGGTTGAATATTTTGTTGAGTACTAACAATAGTTGGTGTTCCAACTGTTGGTAATTCTACTGTTGGAGCAATTGGTACTGTATTTTGAGCAATTGGTTGTTCGGTAATCGGTTGTTCAGCAATTGGTTGAGGAGCAATTGGTTGAGGAGCCTGATATGCAGGGGTAGGTGCAACATAAACTGGTTGTTGAATAACAGGAATAGGAGTTATTCTGCCAGCTTTTTTATCTGCAACATATTGTAAAATATCTTTTTTAGAAACTCTGCCATCTATGCCTGTGCCAGGTATTCTCTCTAATTCACTTAAACCAACGCCTTCACTATTGGCAATATTTAAAACCAACGGAGAATAAAAACGATTCGCAGCAGGCTTAGACAATAGTTCTATTGTAGGGGATGAAGGTGTATATGGTACTTCGCTAGTAAAAACGGGAGCCTGAACAGGTGCAATTGCTGCAACAGGTTCCATCACTGGAATCGGGGCTTGAACGATAGGAGTTGGTGCAATAGTTGGCTGTACAATTGGTTGATTTACCGGTTGATTTTGAACAGGAACTGCTTGTGCAACTGGTGTAGTTTTTATGCTGTCAACAGTTTGTATTTTAGCAATGACGGTTCCTATAGGAACTACATCATTGATATTGAATAATATTTCTGTGATGATACCTTCAACAGTAGAGGGAACTTCGCTATCTACTTTATCGGTTGCAATATCCAATACGGTTTCATCTAGCTTCACATGATCGCCAACCTTCTTATGCCATTTAAGAATGGTTGCTTCCATTATACTTTCGCCTAATTTAGGCATGATCAATTCAGCTATTGCCATCTGTGCTACTGTTTTATGTGGGTAAAATTAAGTCCATCACCCGGTCGATATAGTTTGATTTTGTATGTACAAAACGCTACTAATCAACAAATATAGCGGTAAAGCGTATATACTTATTCAACTATTATCCACAATTATACCCCTTAGCATATTCAATGCATTCGTGGTTGTTAATTCAATATTTCTTCTTCTATCGAATCTAAAGTTAAAGGATTTTGCAACCACTTTGTGGGCTGAAGCAACTGCAATCCATACCAATCCCACTGGTTTTTCATTCGTTGCGCCTCCAGGCCCCATGATGCCGCTTACAGCAATGGAATAATGGGTATTCATCGATTTTCTTACTGATTGAGCCATTTTGATCACCGCTTCTTCGCTGACTGCTCCAACAGTGGTTAAAGTTTCGTGAGAAACATCTAACATCATTTCTTTAATGATATTGGCATAGGATATGATGGATCCTATAAAAAAGGCAGAAGAACCAGGGTGAATACTCAACATATGGGCAATAAATCCTCCGGTGCAACTTTCAGCAGTAGAAACAGTTTCGTTTCTGGCTTTTAATAGATTTCCGATAGCAACTTCAATTGGCAAGTCTTCATCTATGATTAGATATTCTTGTACAAGCTCTTTTAAGCTGCTAAACAGCGTATTTAATTCATTTTGTAATGCTGACTCATTCGAACTCCATCCCGAAAGCCTTAATCGAACCATTCCAAAATTGGGCAAATAGGCCAATTTAATATGGGCTGGTAAAGCCAATTCAAATAATTGTATTAATTCTGCTAAATATGATTCTCCAATTCCAGCTGTGAGTAAAGTTCTGTGCTCAATAAAACCAGTATTGAATATCTGAGGAATTAGGGGTAGAACATGATTGGTCATTATCCATTTCATTTCATGCGGAACACCAGGTAGGGATACAAAAATTTTACCATCTCTTTTAAACAACATTCCTGGGGCAGTTCCCTTTTCATTTTTTAACACAATGCAATTATCAGGCACTTCAGCTTGTTTTGCATTTCTTTCGATCATTGGTCGTTTGAGTATATGCTCAAAAATATGTTGAACATGATCCAGTGTAGGCTGATGTACAATCATTTTCCCGCCAAAGTATTCGGCTAATAGGGGCTTGGTAATATCATCTGCAGTAGGCCCTAGACCTCCAGTAATAATAATGATATCTGTAATGGTTGTTTCTTCATCGAGCGCTTTCCAAATGTCATCCCAAATATCACCCACTGCAACTCTATGTTTTACGGTTACACCTATTTTATTTAATTCTTGAGCAATCCAACTACTATTGGTGTCTATAACTTGACCGATCAATAGTTCATCACCGATAGTAATGATTGATGCGAGTGTTTTTTCCATTGTTTACATTTTTCAATAACCTAATAACCAATAACTATATGACTATTTAAAAAAAACCGCTAAGGTTTTTTTTAAATCCTCTGGCATTCCAATCCATTTTCCTGTTTTAGTATCTATGAAGAACAAACTCACTTTTCCGGTAGTAATTAATTTCTTTTTTTCATTAAATACTTCATGGTGAAAATGAATTTCATGCTTTAATGGTAGTTCTTTTAAAACGGTTTTAATGGTAATTAAATCGTCATAATGAGCAGCTCTTAAAAATCTTGCTTCCATATTTACAACAGGCATTCTTACCCCCATTTCTTCCATTTTTTTATAAGTAAATCCCAAAGCCCTAATGCATTCTGCTCTTCCTACTTCAAAATATTGCGCATAATTGCCATAATACACAATATCCATCTGATCCGTTTCAGCATACCTAACCCTCAATGTGGTGAAATGTTCGTACATTTTAGCAATTTGTTGACAAACTTACAACCTTCAGTTGTTTTTCCACATATAAAGGCTTAACAAAGTCTTACAAAAGTCTACGGCTATCTTTATCAAGCAATACAACTGGATTACCTATGATCAAAAAAGCAGGTATACTAATTTTATTTTCTTTGTTTGGTTCACTATTCATGAAAGCTCAATTAACGCAAGCTTTTATTGAACCAGATGCCAATTTCAAGCAAGCCAAATTATTGTATCAACAGAATCAATTTAGTTTAGCCTATCCTTTATTTAAATTATTTTATAATAATGGAGTAGCTAGTAGCGCTGTTCCCAATCATGTTCGAACAGAATCTTTATATTATTATATTATTTGCGGATTGCAGATAGATGATGAATCAGTAGTGAGTAGTGCTCAATCATTTATTGAATTAACTACTGAAAACGTTTATAAGCAAATAGTGAGTTTTTATTTGGGGGAGTTTTATTACAGAAGAAAAGAATTCGGCAATGCCCTTTTATATTATGACAAATCGAATATTGCCAATTTAAATAATTTGCAGATCGCCACCATGAAGTTTCATCAAGGGTACTGCTATTTTGTTGGTCAACAGTTTGATAAAGCAAAACCTTTATTCAATAGTATTCGGCAAATTCCCGACGATCCAAATTATATTGATGCCAATTATTATTATGGTTTTATTTTGTTTAACGATAAGCAGTACACTGAAGCTATTTCCTGCTTTTTAATTGCAGAAAAAGATCCGGCTTATCAAAATGTTGTTCCTTTCTATCTGACTGAATTGTATTATTTCAATGGTGAAAATGACAAGGCATTGAAATATGGCGAAAGTGTTTATCAACAAACTGATATGTACTATACTGTTCAATTGCAGCAATTATTGGGTCATTTATGGTTTGAGAATAAAAAGTTTGATAAAGCATTACCATATTTAGAAAAATATATTGCAGCAAATAAAAAAGTAAGAAGAGAAGATTTATATGAATTGTCTTATTGCTATTATGAAGCAAACCGCTTTGATAAAGCAATTGAAGGGTTTAAGCAAATAGGAGGGGCAGAAGATTCATTGGCACAGAATAGCATGTATTTATTGGCTGATGCCTATTTAAAAGTAGGTGATCGTCAAAATGCAAGGAATGCATTTCAATTTTGTTCAGCGAACAATAGCAATGCCACACAAAAGGAAGTAGCCACTTTCTATTTCGCAAAATTGACTTACGATTTAAATTATTTTGGAGAAGCTGCAACCAGCTTAAGAGCATTTATTACAGCATATACTCAATCGATTTACCTCAATGAATCAAAAGAATTATTGTTGAGCACTTTGTCTAACACCAGTAATTATAAAGGTGGTCTTGAGATATATTCAGAATTAAGTAATAAATCAATCAATGCCGAAAAAATATTGCCAACATTGTTATATGGTAGGGCAGTTGAATTGATCAATGATCAACTAACTGTTGAAGCAGAAAAAATATTAGACTCAATTCTTAAAGTAAGATATAATTCAGCGCAAATTCAGTTTGTTAATTTTTGGAAAGGAGAATTGTCTTATAGAGCGGGAAGAACTGATTTGGCAGTTCTTTATTTGCAAAACTTTTTAAAGAATCCTGTTAGAAATGGGGAAGTAAATTCCACTAACGCAAGGTATAATTTAGCCTATTGTTTTCTTAAACAAGAAAATTATCGTTTGGCAAAAGAACAATTCGAACTAGTCAATAAGTCTACCAATGGTTCAAATACTGATGTAGAAAAAGATGCTTATTTACGTGTTGGAGATTGCCATTTTATGGCCAAAGAATACAAGTTAGCATTAACGATATACGATCAAGTTATCCAGAATGGATGGCCTGCAGCAGATTATGCTACTTATCAAAAAGGAATAATTGCTGGCGCATTCAACAAGCCGAGTGAAAAAATTCAATGGCTTAGTTTTCTTGAAAAACAATATCCTGCTTCAAGCATGATTCCACAAGCTCAATTAGAAATTGCCAATACCTATTTAGCTGAAGAAGATTATAATAGTGCTTTATCTCCTTTGTATAAAGTGATCAATAATGACAAAGCAATACCATATCATCCGCAAGGATATTTGAAATTAGGGATTGCCTTATTCAATATTAATAAAAACGATCCTGCTTTGGATCAGTTCAAGATTTTGTTGTCCAAATTTCCAAATAGTCCTGAAACAGAATCGGCAATTGAATATATTAGAAATATCTATATAGAAAAACAACAACCGGCTACATTTATTGAATTGATGCAAGCAAATGGCAAGCCCATTGCTAACAATGAAGCCGATTCTCTAACATATCGTTCAGCATATAATAGATATGAAGCGAAAGATAATATGGGCGCACAAACAGGTCTTACTGAGTATGTTTTGAAATATCCTGATGGAAAATATACAATTGAAGCCAATTACTTTTTGGCGGAAATTAATATTGTTCAAAAACAATATAATACTGCTTTGCCTTTTTATAATCTGGTTGCTTCCAAGTTCCCGAATAAGTATGCCGAACGAAGTGCATTGCAATCTGCGAGAATATATTATTTCGATATAAAAGACTATAAAGAAGCAAGCAAGTATTATTCATTGCTTAAAAATATAGCTGTTCAACAAGAAAATCGTTTGGAAGCAATGAGGGGCTTGTTAAGATGTCAATTTAAGTCAGAAAATTTTGTTGAAGCTGCTCCGAATGCTATTGAATTATTATCACAAAAAGGAATTGCTGCCGACGATCAACTAATGGCTGGTTTTGTAATTGCTAAAACGGATCAATTAAATAATAGAAATAACGAAGCATTGATAGGCTATAAAAAATTGTTGGCCTTTGGAAAATCTGAAATAACAGCCCAAACGCAATATAGAGTTGCAGAATTATTATTGTTGAATAATCAATTGCCAGATGCAGAAAAAGCTGCTTTTGAAGTAATAAAACAATATGGATCGTATGACTATTGGGTAACCAGTAGTTATATATTGATTGGAGATATTTATTTAAAACAGAATGATTTATTCAATGCAGAAGCTACTTATAAAAGTGTTTCTGACAATGCCACCATCAACGAGTTGAAAAAAATGGCAGGTGAAAAATTATTAGTTGTGATCGCATTAAGAGAAAAAATTACAAAAGTTCAATAGTTAATAGAAATGAATATGACCAATAGAAGGATATTTTTTTTACTCTTGCCTTTATTGTTAATTATTGGGCATGATGTTGCTGCCCAAAAGAAAAAATCAACTCAAAAAAAATCGACTAAAAAGGCTGCTCCCTCAAAGAAGAAAAAGCAAGCTGAAACCATTGATACGATTGGTAGCAGAATTGTAGTAATTACTTCAGATTTTAAACCTTCGTTGCAAAATGCTGCTAAAATTAATTTTACTGCTGCTTCTAGTGTAGCTGATACAACTAAAATTCCTCTCAGTTATAAAGTTCCTTCGTCTAATTTGTTCTTCTCCTATGAGCCAATATCGATTCAGCCTTTAGCAATGCCCGCTGATTCAGGTTTAGCTTGGATCAATCAACATCAAATTAAATTAGGTGCTGGAAATCTAAGTACATTTTTTGGAGAAGGAAGGTTCTCGTTTGGGGATGGGAAAAAATCCATTACCACTATACAAGCAGACTATATAAGTTCTAAGAGTAATTTATTTGCACAACAGTTTAGTAAATTAAATCTAGATGTAATTTCAATCTTTAATAGCCCCAAAAATATTGAATGGACAAGCCATGCTTACTTTAATTCAATAACTCAATACAAGTATGGCTTTAAGCCTTCTACATTATCTTTTACAAAAGATCAATTGAAGCAAATATTCAATACTGTTTCATTACAAGTAGGGGCAAAGAATTCTACAGCAAATGAAGCAGGAGTTAATTATCATCCTCAACTGAGTTATTATCGATTTACTGATAATAATAGCGGTTCAGAAAATAATGTAATTTTTAAATTGCCAATTGAGAAGGTATTTAGCAAAATCATGTCATTTAAATTGACTTTCGATGCTGATATTGCCAATACCAAGTTGCCAACCGCAACAATCAATAATAACCTGTTTTCATTAAATCCTGCAGTTATATTTAGTACGCCGAATTTTATATTAAATATTGGTTTGAGACCTTCTTGGGATAATAACCGATATACCATGTTACCCAATTTCATTGCTGAAGGAAAGTTATCAAACTCTCCATTGACCTTGCAAGCAGGGTGGGATGGAAATCTTCAAAAGAATAGCTATCGGTCTTTAATTGCCTATAATCCTTGGATAGGCCCTTTTTCAACTATATTAAATACACAGATCAACCAACAATTTATTGGCGTAAAGGGAAATTCTGGGAATCATATTTCTTACAATGCAAAAATTGCTTTCCAACAATTAAAAAATCAACCGTTGTTTTTAAATGATGCATTAGATGGCAAAACCTTTAATACGATTTATGAATCTAGCATGAATGCCGTGAAAATTCAGGGTGAATTTGGCTATACTGTTCAGGATAATTTGTCCTTATTGGCTGCTGCTAATTTAACTCAATTCAATGCTTTTTCAGTGAATAATTATGCTTGGGGGCTTGTTCCGGTTGAAATAACAGGTTCTGCGATGTGGAAACCAATGAAAGATCTTCAGGTAAAGGCAGATTTGTTTTATTTGGGGGGTAGCATGTACAAAACCGGATCAATTCCACCAACTAGGCTATCTCCAGGGCTAGATTTGAATATTGGCGGCGAGTTTTATGTACAAAAAACTTGTCGAATTTGGCTCCAGATGAACAATTTATTCAATAATACTTATCAAAGATGGAATCAATATCCAGTTTTTGGTTTTAATGTTATGGCAGGAGTTGTATATTCGTTTTAATAAACGGAGGGAGCATGAACCAATACTTGAATAAATATCTATCGCTTAACAAAAAATTAAGCATTCCTGATATTGGCAATCTCGTGATTGAGTCTAGTGGAGCTCAGCTAGATGCCATTAATGGATTATTATACGCGCCCACTCAAGTAATTCAATTCAAACAAGACAATGCAACAGCCGATAAGTTTTTTTTCGATTTCTTAGCCAATGAGTTGGGGGTTGACGAAGTGGTAGCCATCAGAAGTTTTCATGATTATTTATATAAGATAAAATCTACCATCAATACTCCTCAAGGTGCAGTTATACCAGGAATTGGTCGCCTTAAAAAAGAAGATAATGGCTATATTCTTTTTTCTCCTGAAAAGAATTTATTGGAGTTAATGCCGCAAGTAAAATTGGATGCAACTTATCCGATGCCTAAAAAAGCAGTAAGTATAGATTACGATAAAGAGAAAGATCTAACGTTTCAAGAAGAAGAGGATATTCGCGAATTATTAGGACAAGAATCTGAAGGAGAAGAGTCTGATAATTGGTGGATTTATGCAATCATATTATTACTCATTGGAGTAGGAGCACTTTTATTTTATTACGTATAGCGTATGCTGGGAAATATTCATTTATCAAAATGCCCGGCTTGTTCTGCTGTAAATATTGCACCTGTATTAAAGGCGATTGATTATACGGTGAGCAAAGAAAACTTTTCTATTTGGCATTGTGATAATTGTTCTCTAAGATTTACCCAAGACATTCCAGATATTAATCATATTGGACCTTATTATCAATCCAACAGCTATGTCTCTCATTCCGATACCAAAGAAGGATTGATCAATCGATTGTATCATCTTGTCAGGAATTTTACATTAAAATCAAAACAACAATTGATCCAAAAAGTTACTAATAAATCTGTTGGCCAATTATTGGATATAGGTGCTGGTACTGGCGCATTTGCGCATCAGATGCAATCGAAAGGATGGAAAGTAATAGGACTAGAACCAGATTCATCAGCTAGAGAACTAGCCAAGAAGAATTATTCATTAACGCTTCATGAGCCTTCTACAATTAATTATTTAACTGCACATTCTTTTGATGCAATTACATTATGGCATGTTTTAGAACATGTACATGATCTTTCGGGCTATTGGAATCATTTCAAAAACTTAATTGCTCCAGATGGTAAATTATTGATTGCAGTTCCGAATTATACTTCTAAGGATGCTCATCATTATCAACAATACTGGGCTGCATATGATGTTCCCCGACATTTATATCATTTCTCTCCAAATTCAATAGAACAATTAGCCAATTCAAATGGGTTTGAATTAGTAAAAGTCTATCCTATGTGGTTTGATTCTTTTTATGTTTCAATGCTTAGTGAACAATATAAAAATGGGAAACCCAATATGGTGAAAGCATTTTGGATAGGCTTAGTTTCTAATGCCAAGACTATTTTCAATCATAAAAAATGTAGTTCGGTTATTTACATTTTTTCGCCTAAACAGTAGTTCGGACTTTTATTTGAAAGTAATTTCAGCTAAAAAAGGCCAACGCTTTCCAGTAATTAAAAAATGTTGATTGGCAGGATTGTAAGCAATGCCGTTTAATACAAATCCAGCATCAATGGTTCTTGGATCATAAGATGATCCTGATTCTTTCATTAAGTTAGATAGATCGGCTTTTCCTTCAATGTTGCCAGTTTGAGGATTAATTTTGAGGATCAAATCGCTCATGTATTTATTGGCATAAATAGACCCATTTACCCATTCTAATTCATTGATACTATCTATATAACCATTGTTGTCAGATACTCCAAGGGTTCTCTCGATCTTCATGGTAGCTGGATTTACAAAATACAAATTACTGCCACCAGTGCTAATGATCAACTGAGTACCATTATTAGTAAGACCCCAACCTTCATAGGGCCAATCCATTTCATTCTTTTTTTTAAAAGTGGTAGCATCATAAACGAAAATTTTGTGCTCCATGTAAGTAAGTTGATAAATGGTATTGTTCATCAAAGTAATACCTTCACCAAAATATTCATCGGGCAATTCTATTTTTTTGATTGATTTTCCTGTGTTAATGTCAACAGTCATTAATTTACTTTGCCCATACCATCCTGTTCCTTCAAATAACACATTATTGTGTAAGAAAAGCCCTTGGGTATAAGAGGAAGTATCGTGGGGATATATTTTCAGGACAGCATATTGAATTGCAGCAGGTGCAGGTATAACATTATTTACAATTGAATCTTGTTGCTCTGTATTCTTGCAGCTAAGAAACAATATAGGAACAAATAGGTAGATGATAATTTGCTTCATAAAAAAAATTCTATTAAAAATAATGAACAAACAGCCAATTAGCAATTAAAGCTAATTTAATAATTCGAAAGCAACTTTTTCGGCAAAAATAGGGGTGAGGGCTACGCCCATTCCATTACAAGCAATAGCTACTGAAACATTCGATTCTATTTGTTGAAATAATGGAAGCTTGTTTTCGGTAAACCCCATGATGCCGCTCCAACTTTGTTCAATAATGATGGGCTCTCTTGTGTCCAGATGTGTGTTCAAAAATTCGAATAATTTATTTCTAATTAAATTAGATCCATCGAAATGAGTGGTTCGTTCATTGGCAAAATCACTATTTCTTGCTCCACCTAAAAGAATTCGATCGCCAATATTTCTCCAATAATAAAACCCTTCATCAAAATGAAAAGTGCCCTTGGTGCTTAATCCTTTGATTGGTGATGTGAGAATAATTTGTCCTCTAGCTGGCTCTATAGGTAAGGTTGGAACTAATTCATTAGTAAAGCCGTTAGTGCAAATAAGCAGTTGATTTGCTTGTATAGATTTTTTTTGAGTTGATTGGATACATATTTTATCATTCAATTTTTCCCAGCCAATTATCTCAATACCATTCAAAATTCGAATTCCTTTTTCAATGGCTAATTGAGTTAGGGCACTTACTAATTTGCCACTATGTATTCCTGCTTCTAGTGGATTGAAAATTAAGTGGTCAAAGTTTTTTAAACCAATAGAACTCATTTGATTGGTTGCATTGGAAAAACAATTTGCTTTGCCTGTTATCGATAAAAGTAATTGATTGATATAATTAATGCGGTCGTTTAATTCTCCGGCCCAATTGATTGAACCCAGTGCTTCATAGCCACCACATTCATCCAAGTCAATTTGTTTGGGGCTAAAGGTTGATTTAATTTTTTCAATGCCTTTGTGACGCATTTCCACCATTTCCAACATGGCATTTGTACCTATATTTTTTTCATCTGAAAGCAACTCTGTGAGACTTCCAAAGCAGGCAAATCCTGCATTACGGGTAGATGCACCAAATGGGGTAGTGCTTCTTTCTAAAATGGTGACAGCAATTCCTGGGGATTGTTTTTTTATTTCCAATGCAGTCCATAAACCCATTAGCCCACCGCCAATGATGGCTATATCTGCATCTGAATAAAAACTATCTTTTTCCCAAAACGATAACATGGGTATTAGCTATTGGTTATTGGTTATTGGTTGATGGTTATTGCTAAACATTGAATCGAAAATGCATAACGTCTCCATCCTTTACAATATATTCTTTTCCTTCAATTCTCAAACGGCCATTATCTCTGCAAGCTGCTTCACTTCCATATTTTACAAAATCATCGTATGCAATAACTTCAGCTTTGATAAATCCTTTTTCAAAATCTGTATGAATTACACTTGCTGCTTGAGGTGCTTTCCAGCCATGATGAATTGTCCAAGCTCTTACTTCCTGCACACCAGCAGTAAAATAAGTTTCAAGAGCTAATAATTTATAAGTAGTTCTAATTAAACGATTCAATGCAGGCTCGGTCATTTTATATTCTTCCATGAACATTTGCTTATCATCGGCATTTTCCATTTCAGCGATCTGCGCTTCAATATTATTACACATCACAATCACTTGGGCGCCTTCTGCTTCAGCTGCTACTTTTAATTTATCTGAAAACGCATTACCTGTATGCATAGAAGCTTCATCTACATTTGCAACGTACAATACCGGCTTATCTGTTAATAAAAATAAATCTGCAATGGCTGATTTATCATCTTTACTTAAACCCAGGGTATGAATTCCTTTTCCCGCATCTAAATGTGCTTTGCATTTAGATAAGATTTCAAATTCTGCTTTTGCTTTAGTATCGCTTCCAACACGTGCCATTTTCTCTACACGTTGCATTTTCTTTTCTACACTTTCTAAATCTTTGAGTTGCAATTCTGTTTCAATGATTTCCTTGTCGCTGATAGGATTGATAGCGCCTTCTTCTCTTAAAACATTTTCATCTTCGAAACAACGGATCACATGAATAATGGCATCTACTTCACGAATATTTCCTAAAAATTTATTGCCTAAACCTTCTCCTTTACTGGCTCCTTTAACTAAGCCCGCAATATCCACTATCTCCATTTGAGTAGGGATTATTTTGATGGGTTGAACTAATTCAGCCAATTTATTTAATCGCTCATCTGGCACATCCACTAAACCAGTATTGGGTTCGATAGTGCAAAAACGATAATTGCTTGCTTGTGCTTTAGCACTATTACTCACTGCGTTAAAAAGGGTTGATTTTCCTACATTGGGTAAACCTACTATTCCTGCTTGTAAAGCCATTTTTTTAATTTTTGAAGGTGCAAAGTTATCGAAAGAATTAAGAATTAAGAGATAAAAGATAAGAGATGAAAGATAAAAGATAAGAGATAGGATTTAAGAGATAAGAATTAAGAGATACGAGCTACGAATTAAGAATTAAGAGATATGAATTAAGAAATATGAATTAAGAGATATGAGATATGAGATAAGCGTGATTGGAATGCGGATAGTGAATTGTTTTTAACCAAAATCAACTATTTAGCAATAGCTTTTGCAATTTTTCCATACCAATAGTAGCTGGCGCCTCTATGGAAGTTAAATTCAATACGGATTGGGTAAAAGGGATGTTTTTATCAATAATAAATTTAGGAATTTCTCTTGGGGCATAATTTACTAAGCCTGCTGCAGGATAAACCGCTAAGGAAGTGCCTATCACCACAAATATATCTGCTTCTTCCACTATTGATGCTGCTTTTCGAATCATTGGTACATCTTCTTCAAACCAAACAATATGGGGTCTGAATTGTCCACCATCAGGGGCAAAATCGCCCAAATGAATATCGTCCATTATCGATTCAATAAATTGATGATCTGTGTCTAAAACACTTCTCATCTTAAATATTTCTCCATGTAAATGTAAAACCTGAGAACTTCCAGCTCTTTCATGCAAATCATCAATATTTTGCGTGATTATTTGAACATCAAAATGCTTTTCTAAATCAGCCAAAATACTATGTGCTTTGTTTGGAATTGCACTGGCTACATCTTTTCTACGCATGTTGTAAAAATCGAGTACCAATTGCGCATTCTTTTTCCATCCTCTTGGAGTTGCTACTTCATTTACATCGTAACCTTCCCATAATCCATCACTATCTCGAAAAGTTTTTATTCCACTTTCAGCACTAATGCCTGCGCCAGTAAGTACAACCAATTTCTTCATCAGGTTAAATTTTAGATTCACTCAATTGCATGATGATCGCCATTTCATCTTCGGTAACAGGTTGTACCGATAACCTGCTATTTTTGATCAATGCCATATTGGCTAATCTTTTATCACCCTTTACTGTTATGAGTGTAACTGGCTTTTTTAATTTTTTGTAAGGGGCAAAATCAACCGCTACCCAAGCAGTTTCTTCGGTAGTTGGGTCTTGATAAAATGATTTAACCACTTTTGCAATACCAACTATTTCCATTCCTTCATTGCTATGGTACCAGAAAGCTAAGTCGCCTTTTTGCATGGCTTTCAAATTATTTCTTGCTTGGTAATTTCTTACCCCATCCCAAAAAGTTTTTTTATCTTTTTCAAATTGATCCCAACTGTATTTAAAAGGTTCAGATTTTATTAACCAGAAATTCATTATTAGTTATTAGTTATTAGTTATTAGTTATTAGTTATTGGTTATTAATTATTGGTTATTCTTAAATTGTATCTCATATCTCTTATCTCTTAATTCATCTTTCATCTTTCATCTTTCATCTTTCTTATCTCTTAATTTTCTTCAAATCGTATTCCTTCTTCAGCTAATTCCTCCAATACAGGCTTGTAGATGGATTCTACGACGGGTATATGCAACCCCGTTAATTTTATTTTATTTTCTAGAATGAGTTTGGCTGCTATTCCCAAAGGAAGCCCAACTGTTTTTGCCATGGCGGTATTGAGTTCATCATCTCCTTTAACAATAAGCGAACTTTTTATTTGATGACTTACATTATTCAATGTATAATCTATTTCGTGTAATAGCACAATCATGTCTTTATTACCATGTTCTAATTCCCATTTATCTTCTAATAATTCTTGTAAAATTGCAGCATATGTTTTGTTACCCTCATGAATTGATCGATTGCTATATAGTCCAAGGAATTCAAATTGTTGTTCGAGCAAAGGGGTGTTTAATTCGATTTTTTTTGCAGCTATACATTCTCTTAAAAATCTTCCAAAAGACATTTCGTCTGTGTCTATATATTCTTCATCAGAAGTTAAGCCTGCTTCTATTATTTTCTGCCAGCCCAAACAAAATTCAGGGTAACGTAAAGTTGTTCTGATAAATGTTCCAACATTTTCTAATCCATATAGAACAGCATAGCTATTAGAGTCTCTATTGGGGTAGTAGGCTAATTTACCTAGGCCAGCAATTTCAACAGATTCACAATTTTGAAAAATTTCTAAATAGCTTTTATTGATAATTACATGATCTTTCTTATAAATCGCTCCAGCTTTGCCGGCAGTTATGATGTTTCTCGGATTCCAAGTAATCTTATATTTCCATGGGTTATTGTTGAATTCTGGGGCTATCAATCCACCGCAATGTGATTTAAAAGAAGTTATTACCCCGCCTTCTTTTTTCACACCATCAATAATTTGCATGGCACTCATATGATCAATTCCCGGGTCAAGCCCCATTTCTCCTAAAAAAAGCAAGCCTTTTTCAGCTATTTCTTTTTCCATGCTTTTAATGGAATCATCAACATATGAAGCTGTTAAAAGGTGTTTCCCAATTGATAAACAAGATTTTGCCACCAAAATGTGTAAATGTGGGGGCAAAAGTGAGATTACCAACTGGGTATTGGCGATTAATGAATTTCGTTCAAATTCATCCTCTATGGATATAGATTTGGCCTTTAAAAAAGCAGAATCGCCTATTTTTTTTTGAACTAAACTTTCATCTAAATCTACAATGGTGCAATACCATTGATTTTGACCACATATTCTGGCCAAATAATGGATTAAAACTGTGGCAGATTTTCCTGCCCCAAAAAGCAATATTTGATTAGTATTTGTCATATAAAAAAATAAATATAGCACAAATGCTTCCGATGCATGAAAATCAATCAATTATAGCTCCTAACAACTGTGGATAAAACCCTTAAAAAAACCCTTTTTTTAGCTTATTTAGAAGCCTAAAAAAGGTATCTTCGCAAACCTTTAATTGAGTGGTTATTTTACCACTTAACAGTAATCAATTTTGAACGAGAAAAAGATACATGGAAGAGAATCAATTACCAGCGCTTACAAACGATAACGATCGTATCATTCAGGTAAATATCGAAGAGCAAATGAAAACTGCTTATATCGACTATTCAATGTCGGTAATAGTAGGTAGAGCATTGCCTGATGTTAGAGATGGATTTAAGCCTGTTCACCGTCGTGTTTTATATGCAATGAGTGAATTGGGCAATAGCAGTAATAAGCCTTTTAAGAAATCTGCCCGTATAGTTGGAGAAGTAATGGGTAAATATCACCCCCATGGAGATAGCGCCATTTACGATACTTTGGTGCGTATGGCACAAGAGTGGACCATGCGATATACTTTGGTAGATCGTCAGGGTAATTTTGGAAATCAGGATGGAGATCCACCGGCCGCTATGCGTTACACTGAGGCAAGGCTTCAGAAAATTGCAGAAGCTATGTTGGATGATATCGAGAAAGAAACGGTCGATTTTCAATTAAATTTTGACGATTCTTTAGAAGAGCCATCTGTGCTTCCTACGAGAATTCCTCAATTATTAATCAATGGTTCATCAGGTATTGCTGTAGGTATGGCAACGAATATGATGCCACATAATTTGAGTGAAGTAATTGATGGCTGTATTGCATATGTAGAGAATAGATCCATCCCGATCGAAGACTTAATGAATTTTGTAAAAGCCCCAGATTTTCCAACAGGTGGTGTTATTTACGGTATGGAAGGCGTGAGGCAAGGATTACTTACTGGAAGAGGCAGAGTAGTGGTAAGAGGTAAATGCAATGTAGAAACAAAGCCTAATGGCCGAGAAATGATTGTTATTACCGAAGTGCCTTACCAAGTTAGTAGAGATGTTTTGACCGACAGAATAGGACAGCTAGCCATCAACAAAATTGTTGACGGAATTTCCGACGTTGGTAATCAGAGTAATAAAGATGGTACTAGAATTGTTGTTGAATTAAAGAAAGATGCAGTTGCACAAGTGGTGATCAACCAATTGTACAAGCATACCGAATTACAAACCAGTTATGGTATCAATAATGTTGCACTAAGCAAGGGAAGACCTAGAATAATGAACCTTCGCGATTTGATCAGCGAGTTCATCGAATTCAGGATGGAAGTAGTTATTCGCAGAGCTAAATTCGAATTAAGAAAAGCAGAAGAACGAGCACATATTTTAGAAGGTTATTTAAAAGCGCTTGATCATTTAGATGAAGTGATTCGATTAATTAGGGCTAGTAGAACTCCTGATGAAGCCAAAGAAGTATTGATCTCAAAAAGTAAAGAAGAGAAATGGTATTTAAATGCCGCTATGTTCTCCGACTTGGCCAATGATATTTATACTCAAGAACAAGGATTGTCGGAAGCTCAAGCAAAAGCAATTTTAGAATTGCGTTTACAAAGACTTACCGGAATGGAACGCGATAAAATCATAGATGAATTCAATGGTTTAATTGCTACTATCAAGCATTTGAAAGCTTTATTGGCAAGTGAAGACATGCGTTATGACTTAATTAAAACAGAATTGCTTGAAGTTAAAGCCAAGTTCGGAGATGAACGCAAAAGTGAAATTCAATATTTGGCTGATGAAATGCGCATTGAAGATTTAATTGAAGATGAAGATGTGGTAATTACTATTTCACATTTAGGGTATATTAAAAGAACTTCTGCTACCGAATATCGTCAACAAAAAAGAGGTGGTAGAGGTGCGATCGGATCTAAAACAAGAGAAGAAGATTATGTAGAGCATTTATTTGTGGCTTCTACACATGATACGATGTTGTTCTTTACAGAGAAAGGAAGATGTTTCTGGATGCGCGTTTATGAAATTCCAGAAGGAGAGAAGCAGGGAAAAGGTAGAGCAATTCAAAATTTGATACAGTTGCCAGGAGATGATAAGGTGAAAGCCATCATCAATGTTAAAAAGTTAGATGACAAAGATTTTGTACAAAATCATTTCATTGTACTTTGTACCAAGCGAGGAATTATAAAGAAAACTTCTTTAGAAGATTTCAGCAGACCAAGAGCAAATGGTGTAAATGCTATTAATATTATTGAAGGCGATGAGTTATTAGAAGCAAGATTAACAGATGGTAATAGCGAGATCATGATGGCAGTGAAGAGTGGAAGAGCCATTCGTTTTCCTGAAGTAAAAGTTCGATCTACAGGAAGAGGAGCTATAGGTGTGGCAGGTATTGAAGTAGATGATAATACAGATGAAGTAGTAGGTATGATCTGTGTTAACAAAGACGATACCGAAAGAACTATCTTAGTGGTAAGTGAAAAAGGATTTGGAAAAAGAACGGCTATTGAAGATTACCGAATTACCAATCGCGGAGGAAAAGGAGTTAAAACTATTAATGTTACAGAGAAAACAGGTAGATTAGTAGGCATTTTATATGTGAAAGAAGTAGAAGATTTAATTATTACTTGTAAATCTGGTATTACCATTCGTACTGGAATAGTGGATATCAGAGAGGCAGGAAGAGCTACACAAGGAGTTAAATTGATTCGCTTAGATGATACAGATGAAATTGCAGCCATTTCTCAAATTGAAGAGCAGGTAATTGAAGAAACGCCAATTGAAGAAATATCAACTGAAGAAATACCAACTGACGATACAATATCAGACGATACAACAACTAACGAAACACCAACTGAAGAAACAACCAATTAAACAACTTTAAAACACTCCATATGAAGTATTTTTTCTCCGTTCTTTTCAGCATTGTATTATTGAATGTTGCGATTGCGCAGGATTTCAAAAAAGTGCAGACCCTGGTATTACTTGGGAAAACTGAAGATGCTAAAACAGAAAACGATAAGTTATTAGCCGATCCAAAAGGAGCTGCGAAAGCAGAGGGCTGGTATTGGAAAGCACGTTTAAATGCTGCATTAGCAAAAAATGAAGCTACTAAAGCAAAGTATCCAAACGCTTTGACTGACGCTGCTGAAGCGACTAAAAAGTATGTTTCTATGGATCCTTCCTTCGCTATTGTAAAAGAAAAGGGCGCTGATGGATTTTTTGATCTGTATTCAATGTCTTTTAATACTGGCTTAACAGATTTTACTGCAAAAGCTTGGCCTAAAGCTGCTGAAGATTTTGAATCTGCTGTATTCTATAGTGATTTTATTTTCCAAAATAAATGGGCAAATTCTAAAGCATCATTTGATACTACTTCTATTTTATATGCTGCATATTCAAATCAGAATGCACAAAAAATGGATCGCGCTTCATCTTACTATATCCGTTTAGCTGAAGCAAAATGTACTGGTGAAAATTTTCAGGACATCTATAAATTTTTAGCCGATCAAGGTATTAAGAAGAAAGATAAAGAGGGCTTTTATAAAGCCATTAATTTAGGAAAAGAAGTATATCCAAAAGAAAATTGGGATGATTACGAAGTTGAATACATCGATCAAAATTTTACTTTGGCCGAAAAGACTGCTTTTTATGATAAAGGAGATGTTGCAGGAACATTATCTGAAATGCAATATTTACAATTTGGTGATGTGTTTGTGAATGTTAGACATAAAGAAACCGATAGTTCCATTTTTGAAAAGTACACTATTAAAGGAGTTGAAGCATTCAAAAAAGCCTATACTAAAAACAATCAAAATGCCTTAGCAGCTTATAATGTGGCAGTAATACATTATAACTATTTCAATGACGCAGATGATAAGTATGGTGCTAATATCAGGGAATTACAACAATTGAATGCTAATAAAACTGTTGAAAAAGATCCTAAGAAAAAAGCTGCAGCAGATGCAAAGTTGAAAGAGCAAACAGATGCAATTAAGAAAAAGAATCTTGAAGTAGACAAAATTGCACAAGACAATATTGATACAGCAATTGATTGGTTGAATAAAACTTATGTAATTCTAAAAGATAAAAGTCCTAGAACGAATGTAGAGAAAGGAGTGCTGAATAAATCAGTGGATTTCTTAGCCAATTTGTATACTTATAAAATGAACAAAGTAAGAGGAAAAGATCCTAAAGCATTTGATGCATTTGAAGTTAAGTATAAAGAATTTGATGCATTACACGGAACTTTCAAATAAACTTGAATCTAAATATTCTTTAGAGAAAGCCCCATATATTGGGGCTTTTTTAATGCAATCTAGTTGCTTCTTTTAATATCTGTGCCGATTGAATCAAATCCATCGTTCGCTGCCGAGAAATGCATTTACTCAATTTCTGATTCCCTTCATTAATGCATTTCTCAAAGGCTCACTCTTGTATTTGATTCAATCTTCACAATTTAAAAATTGAATAAAGCTGCTTTGAAAAAATTGCAAAAAAAAGTCTTTTGAATTGCGCTATTTTCATTTGTATAATATTAAAATTGAATAATTGATGCTTTTAAAAAATTTGCAAAAACGAGCCTTTTAGAAATGCAATATTTCTGGGTCTTTGAAATAAGTTACTGCATTTCTAAGCAGCGAGAGTTGCAAATTTTTCAAAGTATCAATAGTGTTATTATTTATTCAATACTGTGTCAAATACAGCAGCGAACGATGTATTTGATTCAATCATTACTAAAATTAAAAATCTGCGAGTGTTGCAATTTTTCAAAGCAGTGTGTAATTGGCAGATTTGATTTTTGTACAAAAGATTGAAGAACAAAAAGAATAGTTTTATGATTGCAATCATAAAATAGCCGCAACCGATAAATTAATTTTATGTACAAATATTTATATAAAATTAAAAGATTCATTATGCGTAAATGCTTATTATTATTTTCAATTGCCATTTTTGCAATCTATTTGCCAGCTTGTTCAGAAACAAATACCGAAGCTTCATCTAGTGTATCAAAATCAGAGCCAACCGGTACAGGACAATCAGGGGTTCAAGATGATGTTTCTGCTAAGAATGTAGTACAAATAGCTGCAGGCAGTAAAGATCACACCACATTAGTTGCAGCTGTAAAAGCAGCCAATTTAGTTGATGTGTTGTCTAATACAGGCCCATTCACCGTTTTTGCTCCAACAAATGCTGCTTTTGATGCATTACCTCCAGGTACAGTTGAAGGCTTACTAAAACCAGAGAAATTAGATGCTTTAGCGGATATTTTGCAATATCACGTTTCGGTAGGTGTTTTTAAAACAGAGGCATTTATCGATGGCCAAATAATAGGCCAAGTTAATGGTGGGAATATTGCCATAACAAAAAAAGATGGCAAAATTTATGTCAATGGGAATGCTTTTATTGTGGCTTCAATACCTGCATCTAATGGAATCATCCATGTGATTGACAAGGTATTATTACCACCAGCTCCAGCAAAATAATTCATTTGACCAAAAAAAGCGAGCATTAATATGCTCGCTTTTTTAGGTTGGTTATTCTACAAAGAGCCAGATGAATGCAATTGAGCTTGTATAATGGAAGATATTTTCATTGCTCTTTGTTTAGCAATTAAAGCATTATCCCCACTGAATAATTCATCTACTGTTTGGACAAACAAAGAATTCCAATGATTAAAATGTTCTGCTTGCAAATTACTTAGCTGATGTAAGTGTTTATGCAAATCCATAGGATTGCCATGATAGTTTCCAGTATAGAACAATAAGTTTTCCCAAAAGTCATACATTATCGGCAAATGAAGTTCCCAATTTACTTTCGCAACCTGATTAAATATATGGCCTAATAAATCATCTTTATTTACTTTTGTATAAAACGATTGAACTAACTTTTCAATATCAGATCTGTTGGTTATATCTTTTTTCATTTTATAAATCTTTACGCTTAAAATTTATTACGGACAGCCATAGAGGTAGAATTATCCAGATGAACAAAACAAAAAATGAAAATAACATACCAATTGTTGTTCCAAAAAAATCACTAAATACAGCCCCAGTATATCCCATCAAAGCAGAAATGTCCAGTTTGAGTAAAATCAAAATACGGCCTAAATCAATTGGGTTAAGTGAACTTACACTAATCATTATTTTTTCAATAGGATAATCGGAAAATTGAAAAACTAAAAAAAGCACAAACCCGTCAAAAATCAAAGAAAAATAAAGCCACAATAGTATAGCAACCCCAATTCCTTTTGCTTTATCTCTAGATTTAACAACAGCTAGTAAAGCAATAGATACAAATATTACCGACAACAAAATTCCCATTAAAATCATCATTGCTCCAATACTATCTGGTTGATAAATAAGTACTGGTATTCCTGCACCTATTAAAAAGGCAAAAGTCATGGATGTTGCCAATCCTGTAAATAAACTTAGCCAAATGGCTTTTCTTTGTAATGGCTGACTAACTAATAATTCTATAAACTCAGCACTATTATAAATATATATAGTGGAAAAAACTAAACTTACCAATGGTACTATAATCAATATAATATTTAATAATCCGAGTAACCCCTTGGCAGAATTGTCTTCTAAACTAAAAACACTGATTGATATTATAAATAGAAACAGCGTATAAGTAATAATAATTTTATTACGAACAATATCAATAATTACATATTTGATTACTTTTTTCATAGAATGATTATTGAAGCATGATATATGCAATGGCTTTGGCTAATTTATCTTCACCAGTATCTTTCATTAATTGATCTATTGTTTTATGAAAATGAAGTTTACCTTCTTGTAAATACATTACCTGACTTACCAAATTATCCAACTCACTCAAAATGTGCGAACTAATAAGAATAAGTTTTCCATTTTTCTTTTCCTTAACAATTTTTTCTTTTAAAATTTCAGATGATAAAGGATCTAGTCCAGCAGTTGGTTCATCTAATATTAATACATCAGGGTTAAAAAGAAATGCTAATGCAGCACTAACTTTTTGTTTAGTACCACCAGATAAGGTTCTCATTCTTTTATTGATTAATGAGGTTAAATCAAACTTTTTAATTAATTCATCATCAATTAATGTTGAAATAGTTGTTTTCCTAAGATCCTTCATCATATCAATTACTTGGCCAATAGTCATATTTTCTGGATATCTACCTAGCTGTGGCATATAACCTATTTTAGATCGATATTGCCAATTATTCAAAATATTGATTCCATTAAATGTAACAAAACCACTATCGCAAATAACCATGCCTAATAGAATTTTAATAAAAGTAGTTTTGCCACTTCCATTGGGTCCGATCAAAGCAATGCATTCTCCTTTAGCACAACTAACTGAAAAATTATCAAGCGCTTTAAAATTTCCAAAAGATTTTGAAACATTATTAACAATAATCATAGATCAAAGGATTTCATTCTTGGGTAATTATCAATCAAATTTTCTGGAGTAAGGGATGGTAATATTTTTTCAGTTTTATCCAGTAGGGTAGTAATAAAACTTCTAAAAAGCATCATAGCTGGAGGATTCCTTTCTATAATCATTGAATACATGCTTACAGGTCTGTATGGAATATCACCAATCTTATCTTTATCAAGATCATATCCCTCATATTTATCCCAATAATTTCCATTAAATGTATTTAATACTAAATTTCCATTTGTTGCTAAATCAAATGTGTTACCTATAAAATTATTCTCTTTCACAATTATGTCCATACAACTGGCTTGCACTTTCATACCCCAACCATTTCTTTCAAATGAATTTTTATTCATTTCCACTCTACTAATTCCTTCCATATAAATGCCTACAGTATTTTTAGTAAATCGATTGTTTTCGATATAGCTATCAGAAATTTCTTTAAGTAATAATCCATATGCTGCATCACCCCAATTTTCTTCAAAATAATTATGAATCATTTTTACATGATGGGAAAACATTACTGCTACCCCAGCACCATTTTGTTGAAATATATTAGTGATATATGTATCGTTATTAGAAAACATAAAATGAAGTCCATAACGAAGATTTTTCTGAGCAGTATTACGCCAAATAATGGAATTGGTTACAAATTCAAAATAAATACCATCTCGATGACCAGTAATGGTATTTGCTATAATACGCATGCTATCACTTTTCCAGCAATGAATACCGTTTCCGCTTTGCTGTTCTTCTATTCTATTAGCTGTAATTGTATTTTTTTCAATTGTACAATTAATTCCATATTGAGCATAAATTCCAAAAAAAGTGTCTTCTAATTTATTGCCTCTAATAATTACATCACGGGTATTGTAAATTTTAATTCCTGCAAAATCTTCGATACTTGAAACGCCGGAGTGAATAATATTTAATCCTTGTACCAATACACCAGGAGATTTGATGGAAAGTACTTCATATTGATGTTGACCATCCAGCACTGGAAAGTTAATCCCAATCATGAAAACCTTTTTGTTGATTATAATATTACCTTCTTTATAAATTCCAGGAAATATCAACAAGGTATCGCCATCCAATGCTTTGTTTAAACCATTTTGAATAGATCTAATGGATTTTTCTTTTCCAATGGAAAGGGTAGTAGCTGCTGTTCTTTCTAGAAAGAAAACAATCAAAAAAATAGGTAAATATTTTTTCATTTTTGGTAAATACTAGACCAGTTAGTAGAATTGCCAGGATAAACCTGTTGATATTTTGTAATACTGTCAAACTCGTTAAACGCAGCAATATCTCCACCCATTGGCGCCCTAATATTTTTACTTTGCAATAACATTGCTTCTTTAATATTGATTAATTGATGGTTTCCTGTAAAACAAGCGATATAAATATTGTTGATTTCATTAGATTTCAATGCCTTGGTTCTTAAATAGTTGAGTAAACAATAACAGTCGTCAAATTTGTATATCCGCCCTTTGGTGGTAATAATTTCTGCACTAAAATGTGCATCGATAATGGTCATTTTACAGAAATGGCAATTGTCTTTTCCAAGTTTGATTGTCTCAGGGCCATTATTGCAAGATGAAAATGATATTGCTATTAAAAGCAATACAATAGCAGGAATCGTGGGTATATTTTTTTTACTTTTTTTCCAATTCAACCAAACGCAGAACATACTGATTAAACCAACTGCAATAAATATCCATCCCCCAATATCTGGTATTGAGTAAGCTCCAAAATTCAATAATTGCTTAAATCCAATAAGTGGAGGCTGATAAGACATCCCAGGAACAACTATGGCAGCTTCAGGATTAAGGTCATGTCCATAATTGTATTCCCATCGCCAAAAATCAATCATGGCAAAAACCCCAAAACAAACGTATAATATAAAAAACCAATTAAGCCATTTTGCTTTTGCTAAAATCGAAACAAATAATGCTAGCAAAGCAAAAAAAATAATGAAGTAGGGCAACATTTTAAATTCTATAAAATCATCGGCATGTAAAGTTTTCATGCCAATATAATGGTTCAGGCCATTTACAATATCAACATTACCTCCTAATTTATTTGGGTAGATAAGTAAATATAACCCTTCCGGATATTGTGGTGCGGCTAGTTCTATTCTCCATAATGGTACAAATATTACCACCATTAAAGCTGCAGCACAAAGTGCCATAGCTATTCTAATTAAGCTAGATATTTGATTATTTTTCATTTGTACATTACATTAGAAGCATTAATAAAGGGCAGGTATGATAGCACCTGCCCTTTAAAAGTTATAATCTTATTTCTTGGTAGTACTTGCTTCTACGGGAAGATTTTTTCCAGTACTGAATAGTAATGGAACATTGCTTCCTGCAGGGGAAACTCTTAAATATCCCTGCATTTCTTGATGCAATGCGCTACAAAAATCGGTACAATAGAATGGGAACATACCTGGTTTTTCTGCAATCCATTTTAATGTTTGCGTTTCACCTGGCATAATTAATAATTCTGCTGTATTAGCACCTTTAATGGCAAAGCCATGGGGTACATCCCAATCTTGCTCTAAATTAGTAACATGAAAATAAACTTCATCTCCAGCTCTTATTCCTTCTATATTATCTGGAGACCAGTGTGAACGGATACAAGTCATATAAATATGTACTTTATTTCCCTCCCTAATGACTTTTGTTTCCGCTTCGCCTTTGGAAACATAAGTATGTTTATTTTCTTCAATTTTAAAGAATTTCAAAGAATTGTTCTTAATAAGATCTGCACTAACAGCTTGAGCATAGTGTGGTTCGCCAATTGTAGGAAAGTCGAGAATCAACTGCATTTTTTCTCCACTGATATCATACAACTGTGCACTTTGAGCCAACTCAGGACCTGTTGGTAAATATCTATCTTTGGTTATTTTATTATATGCAATTAAATATTTAGCATTTGGTTTTTTTGTATCTCCACCAGGAATACATAAGTGACCAACAGAATAATAGGTAGGAACACGATCAACTACTTTTAAATTTTTTATATCCCATTTTACTACTTCTGAAGAAACAAAGAAAGTAGTGTAAGCAAATCCATTACCATCAAATTCGGTATGCAAAGGTCCTAAACCAGGTTTTTTTACCTCTCCATATAAAGCAGATTCATACTTAACAACAGGGATACCTTCATAGTCTCCAATGAAATCTTTTGCAGCAATGGCTTTTTGTAATTTGTCAAAACTAAAAACTGGAATTAATGCAGCTAATTTTCCACTTCCAACTATATATTGTCCTGTAGGATCAACATCGCAACCATGTGGAGATTTAGGACAAGGAATAAAATAACAAAGATCTTTAAAATCTTTAGCATCTAAAACAATTACTTCAGTTTTGATTGTAGATGTTGCACTGTGAGTTACATCACTATACTTGTTATGAGCATATTTTACAGATTGCTTTCTTCCTTTTCCTGCTTTGATGTATTCGGCTGCTTTTTTCCAGTTAACAGCCATAATAAAGTCTTTATCTTTTTGGGAAGAATTAACCTCCATAAGAGTATTGGCCTGTTCTGTATTGTAGCACGAGAAAAAGAACCAGCCACTTGAAGGCCCTTTTCCTGAATGGCTTAAATCGAAGTTTACTCCAGGACATTGAATTTGAAAAGCAATTTCCATATTACCATCATCTTTGGCAACACTAATAAAACTCAATGTGCCTTTAAAATTTTGTTTATATGAATTAATAGGAACATCCCCATTTACGTTGTCAGGGGGAACACTAAATCTTGTTCCGGCAACCACATATTCTGTGTTTTCGGTAATAAAAGGGGATGAATGATTTCCTGCACTATTAGGTAGTTCTATGATTTCTGCAGTTCTAAATGTTTTTAAATCAATACGTGCAACACGAGGAGTATTATTGGCATTTCCAAAAATCCAACGACCATCGATTTCTCCATTTGTTTGAGACAATTCAGTATGATGTAAATCATCCCAGGGTACAAATCCATGAGAAGTGTTAAGCATTGGCTTTGTTTCTTCACTATAACCCCATCCTTTTTCAGGATCTACTGAAAAAACTGGAATAACACGCAATAAACGACCAGAAGGCAATCCATAAGTGCTCATTTGTCCGCTGAAACCTCCTGATACGAAATTGTAAAATTGATCGTATTTACCTGGGGCTACATAAGACTTTGCAGCAGCATCTGCACTAACTGCGTTACCAGCATTTTTAGGTTTACAACCAGCAACACTGAGTAAAACACCAGCAAGAATGCTTGCAACCGTTTTGAGTTGAATATTTATCATATTGTAAAGTTTTTTTGATTAAAAAATGTTAATCTATTTTATGCCATCATTTTTTCTCATGAACTCATATAAAGCCCTTGCATCATTATCTGATAAATTTTGACTAGGCATTCGCACCAAACAAATTTCCAATTGAGCTTGCGCTTTGGGATCTTTGTTGAGCATTTCATCAGGATTAGTAATAAAATTCATAACCCATGCAGCAGAGTACCTAGATGTAACTCCTTTCCAGCCTGGTCCAACTAATTTTTCCTCGGTTAGTTTATGGCAACTACTGCATTTAACACTATAGGTTTTATTTCCATTCTCTGCCATTGAAGCGTCTAAGGCACCAGAAACAACAATGTCTTTGAATTTTCCTTCTCCACGTTTGGGGTCGTAAGTAGGATTGCCATTTTCTGAAGTTTCTTTGGCATCATTTACAGTTTCAGAAGTTGTAGATACATTGTGAGAGTTTCCGCCACCACAAGCCGCTAAAATGCATCCTAATAATACAATTACACTCATTTTTTTCATACTATTAATTTAAAAGTTTAATAACAATGCAAGATTACAAAGGCTCAATTCTATTTTTTATGCGTACAATCATAATTCGGTAACTGATTATATGATATATATCATAGTATATAAGTTAAGAGTTGAATAATTTTAACTATCTAAAAAGATGCTTTTATGCAAATTTTATGATTATAGATATCAATACATTACTAGCATGGGGTGCTACTTATAAGAAAATAACAGAGGGGGATATTATTTTTAGAGAGGGGACTACTTGTGCTTTTTATCACCAACTTGTTAGTGGTAGCATCAAATGGATTAATATTAATGAGGAGGGGAGGGAAATATTGCAATTAATGATTGAACCCGGAGAAAGTTTTGGAGAATTACCTTTATTTGATGATGGGGTATATGCTGCTACAAGTATTGCAAATAAAGATTCAATTATTTTACGATTAAATAAATCAACTTTTCACCAATTACTCTCAGAAAATCCGGTTATTCACTTTTCATTTAGCAAGGTACTAAGCGAAAGATTACGGTTTAAATTTCTTATTGTAAGTGAATTATCCAATCACAATCCAGAAAAAAGCATATTACATCTTTTTGAATATTTTAAACAATCAAGAAAGAATATTTGTCCCAAATGCAATAAAGTAATGCTTACAAGACAGCAAATTGCAGATATGATTGGATTAAGAGTAGAAACGGTTATCAGAACAATTAGAATAATGCATCAAAATGGTGAGTTATTAGTAGATAAGGGTAAAGTATATTGTTGAATATGATTTGAATCACAACTTAAGAAATACATGTTTTGTTATTTTGAAATAAAATCAGCATGTACCCCAAACGAATGATTTGGATTAGAATTTCTTTTCTTAATTTAATGCTTGTTGCAATTATTGGATGTATTCTCCGGTATAAGATTGCTTTTTCAATTCCATTCATCGATCAAAAACATTTATTACACGGACATTCGCATTTTGCCTTTTCTGGCTGGATAACACAGATTTTAATGACATTATTAATTAATCATTTATCCATCCAAAAAAAGGCAGATCAATTTTATAAATACAATAGTATACTATATGCTAATTTAATATGTGCTTATGGCATGTTAGTTGGCTTTTCTATTCAAGGATATGCATTTTATTCCATCCTTTTTTCAACATTATCCATATTTGTATCTTGGGTTTTTGCTGTGTTATATTGGAAAGATTTAAATAGACTTTCGGTTTCTAATATTTCTAGCTATTGGTTTAAGGCTGCAATATTATTCAATGCCATTTCATCTGTTGGAGCATTTGCACTAGCATTTATGATGGCTAATAAAATTATACACCAAAATTGGTATTTATTATCGGTTTACTTTTTTCTTCATTTTCAATACAATGGTTGGTTCTTTTTTGCATGCATGGGCCTATTGATGAATTTCATCATTGGATACAATATAAATTCATATTCTTTAAGAAAAATATTTTGGTTATTTGCAGGAGCCTGCATGCCAGCATATTTTTTATCAGCTCTTTGGCTAAATCTTTCTACATGGAATTATATTTTGGTAATAATAGCAGCAATCCTTCAACTTATTGCTTGGTACTATATGGTAAAAATAATTTACAAAATCAGAAAAGAGGTATTTTGTCATACTACTATAGTTACAAAATGGTTATTGGGACTTTCGGCTAGTGCATTGAGTATAAAATTCATTTTGCAAACTTGTTCTACAATCCCTTCATTGAGTGAATTGGCTTATGGATTTAGACCAATTGTAATAGGATATCTCCATTTAATATTGTTGGGAGTAATCACCTTATTTATTTTCGGATACATATTGAGCCAGAAATTAATTGCTGAAAATAAAATAATAACTAGGGGTATAAGCATCTTTACATTCAGTGTTGTTTTAAATGAAGTATTATTAATGATTCAAGGTGTAACAGCTATCTCCTTTAATATGGTTCCATTTATGAACGAACTATTATTAATAACTGCACTAGGCTTGTTTTTAGGATTATTATATTTAAATATTGGAATTCATCAACATAAACGATGAGTGGTTATTTTTTTTAAAATGATTTTAATTTCACTTATTAACCATTCAACCAATAGATTAAAGGATTATAGTTAATCTTTTGGCTGATTTTCAAATTTAATAAATAATGCTTTAAAAATTTGCAACACTCGCTGCTTTTTATTTTTAATTATGATTGAATCAATTACATCGTTCGCTGCTGATAAATGCAATAATTCATTTACTGATTTCCTATATTAATGCATTTATCAAAGAAGTACTTATAATTTCTTTTTTAATTCTACCCAATTCTTTTTCAACGCATCAAATGAAGTATTTAATTCCTTAATTGTTTGAACGGTAATATCTGTAGGAGCAAGGTCTGCATCTTGTAAATTGCTCATAATAGTTTCATAAGAACTAGCTAAAGATCCAAAACTAGCAGAGCCAGATCCACCGCGTCTTCTGCCCGCAGATCCTGTTAAGCCAATCAATTGTTTTTTTGTTTCTTCATTGATATTTGGAGCAGCAATATATTTAGCTATTTCGTCCATATACTTTTTAGCCTCAATGGATTTTTCGTAACAGTCCATTGAATATAAATGCTGTAATTCTAAATCTTTCAAAGGTGTTTTTACTCTTGGATCCATTTTAATCAAAAAAGATTCTGTGTAAGTTTGCCCATCGGCATTTAATGTTACTGTATAATTTCCTGGTTTTGCCCATGGCGAAGTAGGGGAAGGTGCAGTGTTTCCTTCAATGGCTGCAATTGGATAACTAGGAATAGTATTGAGAGGAGCATAATGCATATCCCATACAAATCTTTGTGCACCAACTTCAGCTGATAATATTTGTTGTGGACGAATCCAATACAGTGGAATATTTACTGGTGGAATAGGATAGGGCTGGTCATTGCTACTAAATTTCCTAACTGTTTTTCCTGTATTATCTTTTATCTCCAACGTAATTGGCCCATTTGATTTTTTGTTCAAATAAAAATCAATGATTGCTCCATCAGGTGGGTTTTGACCACTTGGTTCTTCTTGAGGTAATGGAGTATCTGTATTCATGTTCCATCTAACCCTTGTGGTAGTTTGGGGTTTAAAAAGAACAACATTTTTATTCTTTACTAACTGACGAAGAGGAGTGATATTGTCTAAAATCCAAAACGATCTTCCATGAGTTCCTACAACAATATCATCGTCTTTAATCACTAAATCACGAATAGAAGTAGCTGGCATATTTAAGCGGAGTGGTTGCCATTGCTGACCATCATTCAATGAGAAATAAACCATTCTTTCAGAGCCGGCAATCAATAATCCTTTTGTATTTGGATCTTCTTTTACAGCATTGATAGGGTCTGTAGGCAGTCCATTTACTATTTCATTCCAAGTTGCACCGCCATCAGTTGTTTTATAAATATGCGGCTTCATATCGTCGCAACGAATTCTATTCACAGCGGCATAAGCAGTGTTCTCATCAAAATGACTGGCTTCCATGATAGATATTTTACTCCATTCTGTAATAGAAGGAGGAGTCACATTTTTCCAAGTTTTACCACCATCTTTTGTTAACTGAATATAACCATCATCGGTACCACACCAAATAATATTCGCATTTTTTGGAGAGGGTGCAATGGTATAGATGACACCACGTCTCGGCATTTTTTTCATTTCCTCAGAAGTATAAATTCCAACACTTTCAGGAATATTTGAATAACTCTCTCTCGTTAGATCTGGGCTAATTACTTGCCATGATTTTCCGCCGTTATTTGTTTTAAACAACACATTACCTGCATAAAATAATGTAGTAGGATCAATCGGTGAGAACAACACTGGGGCTGTTCTTACAAATCGATATTTTCCTGATGCAATTGCTTCTGGAGATATATGTTGAACCTGACCAGTACGTTTATCGAAGCGAGTAATTTTTCCGCCATAAATAATATTGGGATCGAGTGGGTCAGGAGCCACATATCCATATTCTTCAACACCTACAGGATGCCATTCTCTGAAAGTAATTTGACCATCATTTCCTCTGGAAGCAATACCCACCGATCCGCTTTCTTGCTGACCTCCATATACATTATAGGGGAATGCATTATCGGTACTTACATGATAAAATTGAGCAGTTGGTTGATTGTACCAAGAAGAAAAACTTTCACCACCATTTACAGTAATGATAGCTCCTTGATCTGAAGCCATTAAGATAATATTGTTGTTATTGGGATTGATCCAAATACGATGATAATCATCTCCACCGGGAGCGCCTCTAAAATCTTTCCATGTTTTTGCTCCATCAGTAGATTTCCAAACAACCACATTGGCTGTATAAACGATATCGGCATTGAATGGATCTGCTTTTATTTCCGCAAAGTCCGAACCGCGTCCCCAGTACCTGTTATCACTACTCATGTTTTTCCAAGTTTCACCCGCATCATCACTTCTGTAAATTCCTCCTTTATCTCCGGCATCAACTGTTGCATATAATCTATTGGAATTACTCGGAGCAATGCAAAACCCAATTCTACCTAAACCTTGAGCTACAGTAGGGAGGCCGGTGACCAATTTTTTCCATGTATCACCGCCATCTGTAGATTTATATAATCCACTTTCTGTTCCGTTCCAAGCACCATTTTCCCAAGGGCCTTGACGACCAGCCCATAAATCGGCATAAACAATATTGGAATTATTGGGGTCGATGGTTACTTGTATGGCACCAGTATTTTCATCTTTATATAAAACCCTTTCCCAGGTTTTTCCACCGTTAGAAGTTCTATAAACACCACGTTCTGTATTCGGACCATAAGGATGCCCCAATACTGCAGCAAAAACTTTGTTTTCATTTTTAGGATCAATGGCAATTCCTCCAATTTGTTGGCCATCTTTTAAACCTATATTTTGCCAAGTTTTACCAGCATCAGTAGACTTATACATACCATCGCCAACTGATAAATCGGGGCGTTGAATTCCTTCGCCAGAAGCCACATAAATGGTATTTGGGTTAGAAGGGGCTACTGCCAGATCTCCAATGGACCCAGTTGGTTGATCATCAAAAATAGGTTTCCAGGTTCTTCCAAAATCGGTTGTTTTCCAAACACCACCATTATTTACACCTATATAAAAAACATTGGGTTGATTGGGGATTCCAACAGCTCCAACAGTTCTGCCGCCTCTATGCGGCCCAATCATACGCCATTTCATGGCTTTTAGATAGGAAGGATCCACCTGAGCAGAAGCTAAAAGGGTTAAAATAGCAAAACTGAATGAAAGGATTGACCGGTTGATAAATTGCATGAGCTGATTGTTTAGTAATTGAAAATTACAACAAAAAGCCTGATTCTGTCATTAACGCATTTTATTGAAAATGGGTTGTTTAGATCCGCGGCGGTCTATTCCATTGGGGGTTTCAAAAAAGGGTTGATTCTTTATTCGATTGATTTGCTTTTGTTGGTGGGCAACTTTGATTTCTAGGACTTGAATTTTTTGGGTAATGGTGCTATCTGATTTTGCCTGAGCAAAACTGGTAGTGGAAAATAAGAGGGTAGAAATTATATAACTACTTAATAGAAGGGCAATCTTTTTCATTTGGCAATTATTGAGTGATCAACTTAAAACAAAGGTAGTATGAGTATATTAAATTGTCAAATAAACTATTTAACATAAAACTTAGTTATAAGAGTTAACCCATTTCCTTTTGTTTTTGCGGGAGGCAGTCGGTTGACCAATCGGCTGCCTCCCGCAAAAACGACTATTGGGGTATGGGTTATTATTATAACTGTATATTATGTTACTTAGGTTGGATATGTGTAGTGGTTGGCATAATTTGCCTCGCATGTCAACCACGAAGGGGCAAGAATATTAAAGAAAAAAAAAGATAGCGTAGCGAGGGGAACGAGCAACAAATTCGCTAAGTTAGAGGTATGGGATTAACTACAATTCAAAAAGATTGCAATATAATATTTAAATATGCCAAAGAAAATGATACATTTTTTATAGATGAAAATATAATATTGGGAATATTGGATAATAATAAAGAACGTAAAGATGAATGCTATTATCAATTAAGAAAAGATAGTTACTTAGGGCTTGGTAAAGGGTATTTTAATATCAATGATGAAGGGAAGTCTTTAGCTAAAAATGGCGGGTATAAAATTAAGAAATGGCGTTATCTAACTTTAGAGCCATATAAAGAACAATTAGGGAAAACGATAGTGAAATATATAGTTGGATTTGTGTTAATTGTGGCAGGATTGTTAATGCTATTGGTGTTAAAAATAATCCGATACCCATTCCAATAAAATAATCTTTGTATTTATTTAATAGAAGCGTGGGCTTTTTTTCTTTACTATTCTGTTGTGTGCTATTTAACATAATATATATTATAGGCTATTTGTATTATTGATTTTAGATCTGAATAAAGGCTAATAT
>JANOZT010000128.1:0-45739 GCA_031429515.1 Sphingobacteriia bacterium | reverse complement strand
CTTATTTTAAGCAATTATTTGCACAAGTGACCAATCCTCCTATCGATCCTATAAGAGAAAGAATGGTGATGTCATTGGCCACTTTTGCAGGAAGCAACGGTAATTTATTGATTGAAGATCCAATGGCTTGTCATAGTGTGGCACTCAAACAACCTATTCTGAATAATCATGAGTTGGAGAAAATTCGAAGTATCGACACAGGTGTGTTTCAAGCAAAAACTTTACAAACTTATTTTAGAGCAGATGGTAAACCAGGTTCATTAAAAGCTGGCTTAGATCGTTTGTGCAGATATGCAGTAGATGCGGTTCAAGATGGATTTGAAGTGATCATTTTAACTGATAGAGCCATTGATTCGGACCATGCCCCTATCCCATCTTTATTAGCCACTGCAGCAGTGCATCATCATTTAATTAAAAAAGGATATAGAGGTCAAGTAGGATTAATTGTAGAAGCTGGAGATGTTTGGGAAGTGCACCATTTTGCATGTATTGTTGGATTTGGCGCAACTGCTATCAATCCATATCTAGCACTCTCTTCTATCCGCGACATGAAGCTTAGCGGAAAATTACAAACCGATTTAGATGCAGAGCAATTAAAAAAGAATTACATCAAAGCAGTGAATGAAGGCTTGCTCAAAGTATTTTCTAAAATGGGTATTTCAACATTGCAATCTTATCAAGGTGCGCAAATATTTGAAATCATTGGCATCAACAAATCGGTAGTAGATATTTATTTTACCGGAGCAACTTCTAGAATTGAAGGAATGGGTTTAGATGAAATTGCACGTGAAACTTTGACCAAACATTTTTTTGCGTTTAGTAAAAAAGACAAACCAGTAGATCGCTTACCAGTGGGTGGAGTATATCAATGGAAAAGAAAAGGTGAATTTCATTTATTCAATCCTCAAACAATTCATCTATTACAAGATGCTACAAAAAGAAATGATTACAGCACATTCAAAAAATATTCTTCGGTTATCAATGAACAAAGCGAAAGAGCATGTACTTTAAGAAGTCAATTTGAATTTGTAAAAAATCGCCCTTCTATTTCAATAGACAAAGTAGAACCAGCAGAAAATATCTATAAAAGATTTGCAACAGGTGCTATGTCATTCGGTTCTGTATCATGGGAAGCGCATACTACTTTAGCCATCGCAATGAATCGACTAGGTGGAAAAAGCAATACAGGCGAAGGTGGAGAAGACGAAATACGGTATACCCCATTACCCAATGGAGATTCTATGCGCTCAGCCATTAAACAAGTTGCATCTGCAAGATTTGGCGTAACTGCATTGTATTTATCGGAAGCAGATGAATTACAAATCAAAATGGCACAGGGTGCTAAGCCTGGAGAAGGCGGTCAATTACCTGGCTATAAAGTAGATGAATGGATTGGAAAAACCAGACATGCAACTCCAGGTGTTGGATTAATTTCTCCACCACCCCATCACGATATTTATTCGATTGAAGATTTAGCTCAACTCATTTTTGATTTAAAAAATGCCAACCGTGCTGCGCGCATTAATGTAAAATTAGTTTCTAAAGCAGGTGTTGGAACAATTGCTGCAGGTGTAGTAAAAGCCAAAGCAGATGTAGTGTTGATTGCCGGTCATGATGGCGGAACAGGAGCATCTCCAATAAGTTCAGTTAAACATGCAGGATTACCTTGGGAATTAGGTTTGGCAGAAACACATCAAACACTAGTAAAAAACAAATTGAGAAGCAGGGTTGTTGTGCAAGCAGACGGTCAAATGAAAACGGGAAGGGATATTGCCATTGCTGCATTACTCGGGGCAGAAGAATGGGGAGTTGCAACGGCTGCATTAATTGTTGAAGGATGCATCATGATGCGCAAATGTCATTTGAATACTTGCCCAGTTGGTGTTGCCACACAAGATGAAACTTTACGCAAAAGATTTACGGGCGACCCCAACCATGTGGTTAATTTTTTCAAATTCATTACACAAGAATTAAGGGAGATCATGGCTGAATTGGGTTACAGAACAGTGAACGAAATGATTGGCCAATCAGATAACCTGATTCAAAAATCAGACTCATCGCATTGGAAGTATAAGCATCTTGACCTTTCTAAAATATTGTATAAAGAACCTGATTCATTGTATACAGGCTTGTACAAACAAGAAGAACAAGATCATGGCATCAGCGATGTGTTGGATTGGAAATTGTTGAAAGTAGCTGAACAAGCAATTGCGAAACAGTCTGATGTATTTGCAGCATTTGATATTAAAAATACAGATAGAACAGTTGGCACAATTGTATCCAATGAAATAACCAAAATATACAAGAGTGAAGGATTAGCAAAGGACAGTATTCATTTTAAATTTACTGGAACTGCAGGCCAAAGTTTTGGTGCTTTTAATACCAAAGGATTAAAATTAGAATTAGAAGGTGATGCAAATGATTATTTTGGCAAAGGTTTGAGTGGAGCAACTTTAATTGTTTACCCCTCTGCTAATGCCAATTTTATTGCAGAAAATAATAGCATTATCGGCAATGTTGCATTGTATGGAGCTACTTCAGGCGATGCGTTCATTAGAGGAAAAGCAGGTGAACGATTTGCAGTTCGTAATTCTGGTGCTACTGTAGTTACCGAAGGCGTTGGCGACCATGGATGTGAGTATATGACTGGCGGAATTGCAGTAATACTAGGCGATACAGGAAGAAATTTTGCTGCAGGCATGAGTGGTGGCATTGCTTATGTATACGATGTTAAAAATGAATTTGCCAATAAATGCAATATGGAAATGGTTGAGTTAGACCCTATTGATGAATCAGATGCAGTAGTGTTACACCAGTTAATTAAAAAGCATACTGCTTTCACCAAGAGTGCAGTTGCTCAATTTATTTTAGCTGATTTTGAAAATCAATTGAAAAATTTTATTAAAGTATTTCCAACTGATTATAAAAAAGTGTTGCAAAAAGCTACCCAAAAAGAATTAAGAGATAAGAATTAAGAGATAAGAATTAAGAGATATGAATTAAGAGATATGAATTAAGAGATATGAGATACAATTTAGAGTTTATACCAATAATTAATAACTAATAATGGGAAAAACAAGCGGATTTTTAGAATTCAACAGAACGTTACCTGAAAAGCGTTCCCCAAACGACAGAGTAAACGACTACAAAGAATTTGTAGATAGATTACCCGATCAAACATTGAATCAACAAGCTGCAAGATGCATGAATTGTGGGGTTCCATTTTGTCATAGCGGATGTCCATTAGGAAACATTATTCCTGAATTTAATGATGCTGTGTATCGCCAGAGTTGGGAAGAAGCTTATGAAATTTTATCTGCCACAAATAATTTCCCTGAATTCACCGGAAGAATTTGCCCAGCACCATGCGAAGCTGCCTGTGTATTAGGTATCAATCAGCCAGCGGTAACCATTGAAGAAATTGAAAAACACATTATTGAAATAGCATTCGACAAAGGTTTTGTTCTAGCAAAAAAACCCAATCTTAGAACAGGAAAGAAAATTGCAGTGGTTGGTTCGGGTCCTGCAGGCTTAGCTGCGGCGGCTCAATTAAATTATGCAGGTCATAGCGTTACAGTATTTGAAAGAGATGATTCAATTGGTGGTTTACTGAGATATGGCATACCTGATTTTAAATTAGAAAAATGGGTAATCGACAGAAGAATACAAATAATGGAAGAAGAAGGTATTGTTTTTAAGTGCAATGCCAATGTGGGAGTAACTATTTCAATCAATGATTTATTGAGAGAAAACAATGCCATCGTTTTAGCTGGCGGATCAACTGTTCCTAGAGATTTATCAATTGAAGGCAGAAGTTTAAAAGGTGTTCATTTTGCCATGGAATTTTTGAAACAACAAAATAAAAGGGTCGCCAACATTTCATTCTCAGAAGAAAATATAATAGCTAAGGGGAAACATGTTGTAGTAATTGGTGGTGGAGATACAGGAAGTGATTGTGTAGGTACTTCTAACCGACATGGTGCGGCATCAGTAACACAATTTGAATTAATGCCTAAGCCTCCAGAACAAAGAACAGAGAACATGCCTTGGCCACAATATCCTATGTTATTGAAAACTACTTCTTCGCATGAAGAAGGAGCCAATAGACAATGGGCAGTTGCTACCAAAAAATTCATAGGTAATGAGTCGGGGCAATTAACTGCTCTAGAAATAGTTGACCTTGAATGGAAAATTGGAAGCGATGGTAGAACGGCAGGTTTTGAAGAGATCAAAGGATCTGAAAGAAGAATTCCTTGCGATATGGCATTTTTAGCGATGGGATTCTTGCATGCTCAACACCAAGGGTTGATTCAACAAATGGAAGTGGAATTAGACGAGAGAGGAAATGTGAGGGCTTCTGAAAAAAACTATCAAACCAATATTCAGAAAGTATTTACCGCCGGAGATATGAGAAGAGGGCAATCATTGGTAGTATGGGCTATAAGTGAAGGAAGAGAATCTGCGCGAAAAGTGGATGAATTTTTAACTGGCGCTTCAATACTGGAATCTAAGGATTCGAGCTATTTAGTGAATAATTAATACATATAATTATTTTATATACAAGTAAAAGTCGAGCTGTTTTAGTTCGACTTTTTTTATTAAAAACAATACAGATGGCATTTTAAAATATATTATTCATTAATAGGTTATTAACATTACATTTATTTATATTTGAAAATGTTTAAAGTTTTGTAGAATAATTTATATAATTTAGTACGAATAAATTGTATTATTTTAATTTTTAATATTAAATTATGCCGAAATCAAAAGCAAAACAACTCGCTCCATTTTTAGTTTTAATGGCAGTTGCCATTGGAGCCATCTTTATTCCTTCATTGCCTAATTTTGATGACGGAGGTAAAATTTACAACGCAGCTGACATTGCTTGGATTATTGTAGCCACTGCACTCGTATTTCTAATGACTCCTGGCCTAGCTTTTTTTTATGGCGGAATGGTACATCGCAAAAATGTAATCTCCACCATGATCAAAAGCGTTGTTGCTGCAGGTGTAGTAAGTATTCTTTGGGTATTTGTTGGTTATAGCCTTTGTTTTGGTGAATCGATCGGAGGATTTATTGGCAACCCTTTTACCCATTTATTTTTCAAAGGAATTACTAGTGGAGCTCCATGGAGTTTAGCTCCCACAATTCCTTTAGGCCTTTTTGCTTTGTTCCAATTAATGTTTGCCATTATTACTCCAGGATTAGTGGTTGGAGCTGTTGCTGAAAGAATACGATTTACTGCTTATATCTTATTTATCGCTTTGTTTAGCATATTAGTTTATGCTCCAATTGCACATTGGACTTGGCATCCTGATGGATTCTTATTTAAAATGGGAGCATTAGATTTTGCAGGCGGAACAGTTGTTCATGTTTCTGCTGGTTGTGCTGCATTGGCAGGAGCATTAGTATTAAAACGCAGACAATCACATTTAGAAAACAGAGAAATCCCTCCAGCAAATATTCCTTATGTATTAATAGGAACTGGTTTATTGTGGTTTGGTTGGTTTGGTTTTAATGCAGGTTCTGCATTAGGAGCTAATGCTTTAGCTGTTTCGGCTTTTGCTACAACCAATACAGCTGCTGCTGCTGCAGGTTGCTCTTGGATGTTCTTTGACGTGATTCGCGGTAAAAAACCTTCTGTATTAGGATTCTGTATTGGAGCAGTAGTTGGCTTAGTGGCCATTACTCCAGCTGCAGGGTTTGTTGCAATTCCTCAAAGTATTTTTATTGGATTTGTTGCAGCAATTATCTCCAACTTAGCAGTTCATTACAAAAGCAAATCTACTTTGGATGACACATTAGATGTTTTCCCTTGTCATGGAGTGGGTGGAATTGTGGGTATGTTAATGACTGGAATATTTGCAACAAAAACAGTGAATGGAGCCGGAGCTGATGGATTATTGTACGGAAATGGTGCATTCTTCTTTACACAAGTAAAAGCATTGGTAATTGTTGTGGGCTACAGCTTTGTAGTTTCTTTTGCTATTTTTAAATTTATCGATCTAGTTCTTCCATTGAGAGTAAGTTCTGAAGAAGAAGAGCAAGGGCTTGATGCTTCTCAACACAATGAAAAATACGGAAGAACTCCACAAGTAGCATAGCAATTATAGCTTCTAAAAAAATAAGGTACAGCCATTGTATAAACCTCTGAACAGGTTTAAAGGCTGTACCCATTTGTTAATCATAAAACCAATACAATGTTAAAGAAAATTTTAACTGCTTCTATCAGTGTGTTCGCATTTTTAGCTACTGATGCTCAAACAGATTCAACAAAAAAGGCAAGTACCACATTTTCGGGATTTGTAGATACTTATTATCGGTATTGTTTAGCTGACGCTCCAGGCAAAACCAATAATTTAACCAGTTTTACCAACGCACATAACAATTTTGAATTAGGGATGGCATCTGTACGAATTGACCACTCAATTGGAAAAGTTGCTGCTACTGCAGATCTGGGTTTTGGAAGAAGGGCACAGGAATTCTCCTATAATGATGGGGGGTCATTGGCACTTGTAAAACAATTGTTTATCACTTATGCCCCCTCCGATAAAGTAAAATTTACTTTTGGCAAATGGGCAACACATATTGGCTATGAACTAGTAGATCCAATAGGCAATAGAAACTACAGTATGTCTTATGGTTTTTCATATGGTCCATTTTTTCATACAGGAATTAGAACAGATATATCATTAGGAGGTAAATCCTCATTCATGGTGGGTGTTGCAAATACAACCGATTATACTACCACTTCTAACCCAACTAAATTTGTACTAGCACAATTCAGCACAGGTACAAAAAATGATAAAATAAAAGCTTATTTAAATTATCAAGGCGGCGGCGGTGTAACGCAATTCAATATAGTTGCAACTGCTACCCTATCTAGCAAATGGAGCATGGCTTATGATGGCAGTATTCAACGAACAAAAGCCAATGGAGTTAGTTCAGATTGGAAGAGTAATGCACTTTATTTAAACTTCGACCCAACCAATAAATTTGGTCTTATACTTAGAGGCGATTATTTTATTGATAGAAAAGTCAATCCAGTTATTGGAGGTAATATGTTTGCTGCTACCCTATCTGCAAATATTAAAATTGACCGTCTGACCATTATACCCGAAATAAGATCGGATAGTGGCGATCAATTACTTTTTTCAAAAGGAGATGGAACATCCACCAAAACTGTTGGTTCATTTATTTTTGCAGCAGTATACAAATTTTAATCGGAGAAATGGAAGGTTAGTAACCCTGTAACACTTGTTACGGGGTTTTTTTGGCAAGTATTCAACAGTTTTATACCTTGAATGCTTCTAATGAAACAATTAATTCGATTTCTGCAGTTTATATACTCGATCTATGCATTTGCCACTTTTATTCTTGCAATGCTACTGGTATTTCCTTTTATCATGCTATCAATTCCATTTGGAAAAGTAATGGGCGGAAATTTGGTTTATTTTTTCTGCAAAGTTTGGGCGAGAATTTGGTATATATTCATTGGCTTTCAACATAGTGAAATATACGAAACTCCACATGATCGAAACAAACAATACATTTTTGTTGCAAACCATATATCCTATATGGATATCCCTCCCATTGTTTTGTGCATGCATCAACCTTTTAGAGCACTAGGAAAATACGAAATGGTAAAAGTTCCTGTATTTGGGTGGATCTACAGAGCCGCAGTAGTGCTTGTGGATCGAAAAAATACAGAAGCCAGAGCTAAAAGTATTCGCGCATTAAAAGCTGCCATCAAAAACAATGTGTCCATTTTCATATTCCCTGAAGGCACATTTAATGAAACAAGAGGTCCATTAAAAAATTTTTATGATGGAGCATTTAAAATTGCAATAGAAACTCAAACTCCAATAAAGCCTATACTTTTTGTAGATACCTTTAAAAGGTTACATTATAGAAGTATGTTTGAATTAACACCAGGCATAAATAGAGCTGTTTATTTAGCCGAAATACCTGTAGCTGGCCTTACAGACCAAGATTTACCAGAACTTAAAAAACAAGTGTATCGTTCAATGGAAGAAGGCTTGAAACGATATATTCAATATCCCACTCCATAAGTGTATTTTTGAAAAAAATGAATCCTTGTTTGTAGAAGTAATTATACCGCTTGCATTACCTAAAAATTATACTTGGTCTGTACCAGATAATTTCAAAGATGCTATTCAACCGGGCATAAGGGTTGAAGTAGCGCTTCGGAAAAATAAAAAATATGCAGGTATTGTAAAAAAAATATTGACTTCAATACCCAACGAATTTAAGCCTTCTCCAATCATCAATGTACTTGATGAACTTCCTCTGGTTCATTCACAACAATTAGCATTCTGGGAATGGATTGCCAATTATTATATGTGTAGCGAGGGAGAAGTAATGCAAGCAGCCATTCCAGCAAATCTTAAATTATCCAGCGAAAGCATACTTCAGTGGAACGAAGAAAGAAGTTTAGATTTCAGTGATTTATCAGACAATGAATTTATTGTTGCAGAAGCTTTAGAAATTAAAAAAGAACTGAGATTAAGTGAAGTGCAACAATTATTGGATATTAATAATACGTATCCAGTAATAAAAAAGTTGATTGAAAAAGGTGTATGTTTTATTTGGGAAGAGTTAAAAGAAAAATACAAACAAAAAATAACTTCCTATATTTTATTACACCCTGCTTACCATAGTGAAGAAAAAATAGAACTACTGTTAAACAATTTCGGGAAAGCACCTAAACAAATGGAGCTGCTCCTTGCCTATTTACATTTTAAGCAATCTGAAGGCGAAGTAACACAATCAGCATTACTAAAAAAAGCCAACGCATCACTAGCTCAATTGAAAGGGCTTGCAGAAAAAGGGATTTTAATAATTGAGAAAAGAAATACAGACCGATTACCCCATCTTTCCAAAGAAATTAAAGTAGATTTTTCTTTATCAGCAGCACAGCAAATAGCTTTAGAAAGCATTAATACCCAACTTGAAAAAAAATCAGTTTGTTTATTACATGGAGTAACATCAAGTGGTAAAACACAGATCTATATTAAACTAATCGAACAACAATTACTCCAACAGAAACAAGTTCTTTATCTGTTACCAGAAATAGCATTAACAGCACAAATGATTCGTCGCTTGCAAAAAAGTTTAGGCGGTCATATTGCTATCTATCATTCTAAATTTAATCCCAACGAAAGAGTGGAGATCTGGAATAAAATAAAATCCGGTGAAACCAAAGTTGTTTTAGGTGCAAGATCTGCACTATTCCTTCCTTTTAAGGAATTAGGCTTGATTATTTGCGATGAAGAACACGATGCTTCTTACAAACAACAAGACCCTGCACCAAGATACCATTGCAGAGACGCTGCTATCTATTACGCATCTTTATTCAAAGCAAAAGTATTATTAGGAAGTGCCACTCCTTCTATCGAAAGTTATTACAACGCTCAGCAAGAAAAATATGGATTAGTCACACTAACTGAAAGGTTTGGAGATGTTGCCATGCCTACTATAGAACTAATCGATATCAAAAAGACTTCCTTGGCCAATAAAACAAAAAGTCCATTATCGCCACAATTGCTTTCTTCAATTGAAGAAACCCTTGAAATAAAAAAACAAATTATTTTATTTCAGAACAGGCGAGGATATTCTCCATACATGATTTGTGACACTTGTGGCTGGATTCCTCATTGCCAACATTGCGATGTTACCCTCACATATCACAAAGCAAAAAATAAATTGAGTTGTCATTATTGTGGAACAACTTATCCAGTAATTCAAACATGTGCTGCATGTGGAAGTCATCATTTTATTCAAAAGAATTTTGGGACAGAAAAAATTGAAGAACTAGTGGCAGAATCCTTTCCTGATGCAAAAATTGCCAGAATGGACTATGATAGTGTAAAAGGGAAACATGACCACGATACGTTGATTCATTTATTCGAACAACACAGAATTGATATTTTAGTAGGCACCCAAATGGTTGTGAAAGGGTTGGATTTTGAGAATGTAAGTTTGGTAGGAATAATAGATGCAGATGGAATACTTAATTTTACCGATTTTAGGGTAAACGAAAGGGCCTATCAATTGATGGAACAAGTAAGTGGCCGATCTGGGAGAAAAGATGGCAAAGGAAAAGTAATGGTACAGGTTAGCAATATCCATCATCCCGTTTTACAATTTGTAAAAGAACATAATTACAAGGACTTATTTCAATTTGAAATTGACAATAGAAAACATTTTGATTATCCTCCATTTACAAGATTGATCCAAATAACATTCAAACATAAAGAAAAACATATTGCAGAAGAAGCTGCAAATATTTTTACTCAAGGACTTAAAAATACTTATGGCACAATGATCAATGGGCCTTCACAACCAATTGTTGACAGAGTAAGAAATCAATATCTATGGGAAATATTAATTAAATTGCCTAAAGACGCAGCTTATGTATTACAATGCAAAAAAGCGATCCATCAACAGATGATAATTGTTCAAACCAATAAAAGATATAAAGCAGTTCATATTATTCCAAACATTGATCCTGTTTATTAGATAGACATGAAAATTGAGCAAAATCATTCCTTACAACCATACAATAGCTTTGGTATTGAAATATCATCCAAGTATTTCTCCTCTTTTAGTTCAATTGAATCCTTAGAAGAAATTATAGAGCAGCAACAAAAATCATCAGACTCATTAATGGTTTTAGGTGGTGGCAGTAATATTTTATTCACCAAAAACTTTGATGGCTGGGTAATTAAAAATGATTTGAAAGGCATTGATGTAATTAAAACAGACCACTCTTTTATTTATGTAAAAGCCATGGCTGGAGAGAATTGGCATCAATTGGTTTTATATTGTGTTGAAAACGGATATGCCGGAATTGAAAACCTTAGTTTGATCCCTGGTAATGTTGGCGCCTCCCCTATGCAAAATATTGGCGCATATGGAGTAGAAATCAAAGATGTTTTTTATGAGTTAGAAGCTTATCATATTACTGATAAAAAAATTGTTCGATTTAGCAACAAAGATTGCGCATTTGGTTATCGAGAAAGCGTTTTTAAAAGGGCTCTAAAAAATCAGTACATTATCTTGAGTGTTACTTATCAATTACGAAAAGAACCAATCTACAATACCAGTTATGGTGCAATTGAAAAAGAATTAGACGCTATGAATATTGATAGACTTTCAATCAAATCCATAGCAGATGCGGTTATTAATATTAGAAGTAGCAAATTACCTGATCCAAAAAAAATAGGCAATGCGGGTAGTTTTTTTAAAAACCCTGTAATTCCTACGATTCAATTTGAATTGCTGAAAAAATCATTTCCTGAATTACCAGGATTTACAATAGCCGAAGTAGTGAAAGTTCCTGCAGGATGGTTAATTGAACAATGTGGATGGAAAGGTTTTAGAAAAGCTGATGCAGGTTGCTACGATAAACAAGCACTGGTATTGGTGAATTATGGAAAAGCAACTGGAGCAGAAATATTCGACCTCTCGACTACAATTATTCAATCGGTTCAAGAAAAGTTTGGAATTACATTAGAACGCGAAGTGAATATTATTTAATTCTATTTTTTGCAATACATTACTACATTTAATAATTGAGGAGTTTCTAACACTATTTATTGAAGATTTTCCAAAACTATTTGATGAGGAGGATTTCAAATCAAGCCTCAAGGCAATGCCGTCAAGCAATTTACGATTGAGGCGTTAGCAATGAAAGTTGTTTGAGCCCCGATTTTCGGGGCGAGTTCTTTCATTGCAGCCGAGTGAAGTAAATTGTAGGCATTGAGTTGCAGTGAAGATTTGGAACATCCTCATCAAATAGAGTGAAGTGAATTGTAGGCATTAAGTTGAAGTTTGACTTGAAATCCTCCTTATAAAAACTATTGTATTACATCGCGAATAGAAGGCTTCGTTGCATCAAGCCATTTAATCTCCGCATCTTTCTTGAACCAAGTCATTTGACGTTTGGCATATTGTCGAGTATGAACTTTAATCAGCTGCACTGCATCTTCCAATGAAATTTTTCCATCGATATAATCAAACAATTCTTTATAGCCAACAGTTTGCAATGCTGCTTTTTGGCTGAAACCAATTACAGATTGAACTTCTTCCAACAATCCTGCTTTCATCATCAGATCTACTCTTTGATTAATTCGCACTGTTAATTGGTCTAATGGCAAGTCCAAACCAATCTTAATTATTTCAAAATCTCTTTGTTTTTTTTCAGCAGACCTGAACTCAGTAATTGATTTTCCAGTTGCTAAGAAAACTTCTAGTCCACGCATCAATCTTTGTGGATTCTGTTGCTCGGCAACAGCCCAAAAAGCAGGGTCTTTATGTTTTAATTCTGTTTGCAACCAAATGAGTCCTTTTGCATTGTATTCCTGTATTATTACTGATCTAATCTCAGGTTGGATAATCGGCATTGGGTCGATCCCTTCGCAAAAAGATTTGATATACAAACCAGTACCACCAACCATTACAAGGGATTCATGGTTCTCAAAAATAGCTTTCGCTTTTTCTAAAGCATATTGTTCAAAATACCCTGCGTTGATATCTTCTGCCACTGAGTTTGTGGCTATAAAATGATGGTTTACTAAATTTAACTCTTCATTACTGGGTCTTGCAACACCAATTGAAAGTTCTTTAAAACATTGTCTTGAATCAGCAGATATAATTTCAGTTCCCAAAGATTGGGCAAGTTCAATAGCAAAACTGGTTTTACCAATGGCAGTTGGACCAACAACAACAAAAACTTTTTTTAAACTACTATTCTTCAAAATCTGAATTTTGTTCTTCGGCACCATCTGCCTCTTGTGCATCATCCTCATCAGCAACTGAATCGCTGGATTCTTCATCTAAGTCACCTTCTACAACTTCTCCTTCTTCACCAAAGCCTTCCATAGTTTCTGTTAGATCGTATTTTTCCTCTATGTCTGCAAACTTATCGCCTAATAAACTCTTAGTACCATATTGCTGAGGCCCGATTCCCTCAGATCTAGAGATAGAAGGATATTCTATTTTGGCTTTTTCTTCTTTACTCACATTGATCAACTCAACTAAAAAAGTCCAATGCTTTATAAAATCATACTCATATACAAATTTCTGATTCGTGTCTTGTATTTCAGATCCAATTAAAGTATCGACCATAATTAATGGCTCTGCTTTATAAGGCTTATCGTATTTTTCAAAGCTGATTTCCCGGCCGTGTTGCCAGTTATCATTGCTTCTATAAAATGTTGCTTGGTGTTTCGAATCAAATTCAAAAGACTTAAGTATTGTAAAATGAAGGTCTTGAAAAGATTGAGTATGCCTAATTACAATATCACGATACACTGAATCATCCTCTTCCAAATAAATTCTGAATTTTAAAATAGCCATTCAATCCGATTTTAAGGGTTGGGGTGCAAATTAGTGATTATTTGATGGGTTTAAGGTTCAGTTCTTCCCCTTTTTCTAACATATATTGATAAGCGGCTTCATAATTATTGGGAATCAATCCATCTAAAATTGCTTCTCTAATGGCATCTTTAATAATCCCCACATTTCTGCCCGGATGGAGACCAAACAATTCCATTACCATTTCTCCTGTAATTGGTGGCTGCCAGTTTCTCAAGCGATCAGACGCTTCTACTTGCATCATTTTTTCTTTTACCAATTCAAAATTCTGCTGAAAGCGTTTAACTTTCTGCTTATTCTTGCTCGTGATATCTGCAGCACAAAGTATCATCAGATCGTCAATATCATTACCTGCATCAAAAAGCAATCTTCGAATGGCACTATCCGTGATATTTTCCTTCGTTAAACTAATAGGCCTTAAATGCAGCAAGACCAATTTTTGTACATATTTCATCGAATCATGTAAGGGCAATTTCAATTGTGCAAATATTTTAGGAACCATCCTCGCCCCAACAACTTCATGTCCATGAAATGTCCAACCATGCCCATCTTCAAATTTTTTGGTAGGCGGTTTACCAATATCATGCAGTAATGCGGCCCATCTCAACCATATATTATTGGTATGAACGCATATATTGTCTAACACTTGTAATGTATGATAGAAATTATCTTTATGCCCTAATCCATCAATATATACTGCACCATGTAGTTCTACCATTTGAGGAAAAATCACTTTCAACAAGCCAGATTTGTACAATAAATCCCAACCATAAGATGGTTTATCACAAAGCATGATCTTATTTAATTCATCGGTGATTCTTTCCTGAGAAACAATTTTTATTCTATGTACATTTTCAATGATTGCTAAAAATGTGGTCCCCTCTATTTCAAAACCCAATTGTGTAGCAAATCGAATTGCTCTTAACATTCTTAATGGATCATCACTAAATGTAGTTAGTGGGTCTAATGGTGTTTTAATTGATTTATTTTGAATAGCAGTAATGCCTTCAAAAGGATCGATTAATTGGCCAAAATCATGCTCATTTAAGCTTATCGCCAAAGCATTCATGGTAAAGTCTCTTCTGTTCTTATCATCTTCTATAGAACCAACTTCCACAGCAGGCTTTCTGCTTTCTTGCTGATAGCTTTCTTTTCTTGCACCTACAAATTCTATATCAAAATCGCCGTACTTGATTTGAGCTGTTCCAAAATTTTTGAAAAAGGCAACCACTGGCCGCGGACTTAAAGTGGCTGCAAAAGCATTGGCCAAATCAATTCCATCGCCTATACAAACAATATCGATGTCTTTAACTGGGCGGCCAATTATTTTATCTCTAACAAAGCCTCCAATTAAATATGCAGGCATATTCAGACCAGAAGCAACTGAACTGATCTGCTTAAATATGGTCAACTCCGTATGACTCAATTGAATATCCATTCAGTGCAAATGTAGGGCTGTTTATTTTAGAAGATAATGCTATCTAATAATTGTTGAATTTGGATTGTCTTTGCGCAATTAAAATGTCCTAAAGGACATTCTTTTTTACCATGTAACCCACATGGCCTGCAAGTTAATATCTTGTTGGTTTCTACGATGGTTTTGTTGGTAGAAAGGGGGCCATATCCAAAAGCAGGAATGGTAGAACAATACACAACTGTAACGGGTGCATTGATTGCCGAACAAAAATGTAAAGGCGCTGAATCATTCACATAATTCATGACTGCATTTTTCATGAATGCTGCAGATTGAAGAAAACTTAATTTTCCAGCCAGATTGAAACAATTTTTATTTGTTGTTGATTCAAGTATTTGCTCACAAATAGAGTAATCACCCGGACCTCCTAATAAAAAAAGACTGAAATTGGCTGGAATTCGATTAATTAACTCAACCCATTTTTCTTTAGGAAATTGTTTAGTAAACCAAACTGATGTTGGAGCAATACAGATATACTTTTTTTGTTGATATACTTGAACAGCTAAATAGTCTTGCTGGGAAGGATACAATACTGGATGAGCCGTTTCACTATCACAAATGGATTGAAGCAACCGATGATTCCGTTCAATTTCGTGCCCCCCCGTTCCATCTATATTCATTGAATGTTCCACCGATTCAGTAAAAAATAAATGAAATGGATTCTTATTAAACCCAATTGTTTTTGATGCACCTGAAAAAGCAGTTAAAAACCCTGTTGCAGCATAGCGCTGTAAATTTAAAACAAGGCTATATTTTTTTTTACAAATAGCTCCTAACAATTCTAATAAGTGCTTATACTTATTTGATTTTTTATCCCAAACTAACACCTGATTTATAAATGGATGCTGATTTAATAAAGACTCATTTCCTTTTCGAACAGCAATATCTAAAATAGCATCAGGAAATTGATGATGTAAAGTTTCCAACATGGATGTTGCCAATACGACATCTCCAATAAATGCGGTTTGAATAACCAAAATGTGCTGCATTTGGTAAAATTACAACTCACGCTACAAAATTTCCACACAAATAATAAAATACTGGTCTTTATCAAATGGGGAAACAAAGCATTAAGGTATTTGCTATGTTTGCAAAAAAATAAAGATGCTAAATGAATTTATAACAGCGGCTTGGGCTGATAGATGCTTATTGAAAGAAGAGAAACACCTTAATGCGGTAAAAGAAGCGATTGAATTGATTGATAAAGGACAATTAAGAGTGGCTTCTCCATCGGAAAATGGATGGGTAGTTAATGAATGGGTAAAACAAGCTATTTTGCTCTATTTTGGAATTCAACAAATGCAAACATGGAACCTTCCTCCATTTGAGTTTTATGACAAAATGTTGCTAAAAAGCAACTATAAAGAGTTGGGTGTAAGGGCTGTACCTCCAGCTACCGCGCGTTATGGATCATATATTGCAAAAAACGTGGTTTTGATGCCTAGCTATGTAAACATTGGAGCATTTGTAGATGAGGGTTCAATGGTAGATACTTGGGCAACGGTGGGAAGTTGTGCTCAAATTGGTAAAAATGTACATCTAAGTGGCGGTGTTGGAATTGGAGGTGTTCTAGAACCCCTTCAGGCAAGCCCAGTAATTATTGAAGACGGATGTTTTATTGGAAGTAGGTGTATTGTAGTAGAAGGTGTGATTATTGAGAAAGAAGCCGTTTTAGGAGCGAATGTAGTATTGACTCAATCCACTAAAATAATTGACGTTAGTGGAACTGAACCAATTGAAATGAAAGGCAGGGTTCCTGCAAGAAGTGTGGTAATTCCTGGTAGCTATACCAAAAAATTCAACGCAGGAGAATACCAAGTTAGTTGTGCATTAATTATTGGCCAAAGAAAACCAAGTACCGACTTAAAAACTAGTTTAAACGACGCATTGAGAGATTTTAATGTGAGCGTTTAAAATGAACACTAATAAACATGCAAATCATTTTGTATCTGGCTTTCTATTAAGTCTTGCTGGCGCATTATTATTTTCTACCAAAGCAATTTTTGTTAAACTGGCTTTTAAAGAAACTGGTGTAGATGCTTTAACACTGCTAAGCTTAAGAATGTTATTTGCACTTCCTTTTTATTTGGTTGCTGCTTGGTTTGCACTAAAAAAAGATAATGTACAAAAATTGAATAAGACCACTCTTCTATGGATCATCACTATGGGTGTTTTTGGATATTATTTGAGTAGCTTATTCGATTTTATTGGATTACAATATGTATCAGCTGGGCTTGAAAGATTGATCCTTTTTTTATACCCCACATTTGCCGTATTAATCAACACCTATATTTTCAAGTCGTCCTTAAGTAAAAAGCAAGTAATTGCATTATTACTTACATATTTTGGAATAGGCATCGCTTATTTTGCCGAATTAAAAATGGATAGCGATAACCCGCATTTTATTTTTGGAGCATTCATGATTTTTTTATGTGCAATAACTTATTCATTTTATTTAGTTGGAACGGGCAAACTGGTTCATAAAGCAGGTGCCACAAGGTATACAGCCTATGCAATGCTAGCTGCTACTGTTGGCATATTCACCCATTTTTTACTAACTAAAAACGTAACTGATATTCAATTTACTCCTACCCTAACTTGGTATGCAATTGCACTCGCAATAATTGCTACAGTTATTCCTTCCTTTTTAATGAGTAATGGAATGAAAAAAATTGGCAGCAACAATGTTTCCATCATTACTGGTATTGGCCCTGTTTCAACCATTATTCAAGCACATTTTTTACTAGGGGAGAAAATTTTGTTGATGCAAGTTGTTGGAACAGCTTTTGTAATTTTAGGGGTAGTTTTGATTGGCTGGAAATCTAAGGAATTGGTAAATTAATTTCTGACAATCTTTTCTTGTGCTGTTGAAATAATTAAAGGTATTCGCTGAAAATCTCTTGACTTATCTAAAAAATAATCGGCGCCCATCTTTAAACATTCTGATTCATAACAGGCGTATGCATTATTTGTTAGCATAATAATGATTGGCTGCACATGCATCAATTCCCTTATTTTACGCAACATTTCAATCCCACTCATGCCTGGCAGGTTGATATCAAGTATTACAATTCGAGGTGCTGTTTTTTCTAATGCTTGAATACCATCTAACGCATAATTAACGCATACTAAATTGATGCCTGGATTATTCTCCCCTATTAAATCAGATAAACTTTCTAAAATGATATTGGAATCATCCACAATTAAAACATCAATTAACTGGCTCATCATTTGAATGGTTTTAGAACAAAAAAAAACTTTGCAGATTTCCCCACAAAGTCTTTTGGCTTAAAACTTGGATATTCAGGATATTGAATTTTAAAATAGCAGAACTATAACTGCTTTCTACAAAGTAAAAATAGGTTAGTCAGGGAAATTAACAATCAGTGATTTAACGCAAATTGTGTAGTATTTTTACTACAAATTAAATAGCTTATTCTCCATTGAATATTTTACCAGATCCGCATTATTGCGAATATTCATCTTTTCCATAATTCTGGAACGATAGGTACTAATGGTATTTACATTTAAGGATAGAATATCTCCTATTTCGGAAATGGACTTGCCTTCTACGATCATTCTTAGCACTTCAAACTCCCTGTCAGATAGTTGTTCGTGAGGCAATTTATTGTTATAGTTCTCTAAAGATTCAGCCAACACTTCTGCTACTCTATTGGTAATGTATTTTTTTCCTAGTAATATTTGCTGAACTGCTGTAACCAACTCATAAGGTGCACTTTCTTTGGTTAAATATCCAGAAGCACCCGCTTTGATTGCCCTTACTGCGTATTGTTCAGGAGCATGCATACTCAGCATCAGTATTGGAGTAATCGGCACATGCACTTTAATTTGCTTGAGCACTTCAATTCCAGATTGACCCGGCATACTGATATCTGAAATAATAATGTCCCAGTTTTCATTGATTGCCAATTTTAATAATTCAGTTGAATCAGCTACATCATGAACTTCCGCAAAAGGCAATGACTCAAGAAGGATTTTCTTTAAGCCTTCTCTAATTAAACTATGGTCATCTGCTATGAGAATGCGCATTGGATTTATACTTAAAATGGAACTTAGGCAAATTAAAACCAAATATAGGCAAGAATTTACTTGATTTCAATAGCCAAATCTTTAAATCTCAAAATAAAATAATTACCATTGCAATGTGCGAAGCCCCCATTTTTTACTCACTACACTTAATGCCAAATACATTCATATGAATTTGGCTATCCGTTTGCTATTTGAACTAAATAAATCGGACCAACGACTTTCATGGAAAGAATTCACCATAAAAGAAGATAAAAACGAAATAGCCAATTATTGTAGCCAATTTGAAGTAGTTTGTTTTAGCTGCTATATATGGAATATCACTCAAACACTCGAAGTAGCGCAATTAATCAAATCAATTAATCCTAGTACTAAAATTTTATTAGGCGGACCAGAAGTCACTTATGATTGGCAATCTGTCATTTCAATTCCTGAAATAGATTTCATTATCACTGGCGAAGGCGAAATTCCTTTCCAGCATTTTATTCAAAACTATCCAAACATCGATTCTATAGACAATATTGTTGCTAAAGTAAATGATACTATAAGCTATCATAACAATGCAATTACTTTTGATTTAGCGTTATACGCCAATACCAATCCTTATCAAAACGACGATATTACTACACTCAGTAATCGTGTATTATATATAGAAACTTCTAGAGGTTGCCCTTATAAATGCGAATTTTGTTTAGCTAGTTTAGACAATCGAGTAAGGTATTTACCAATGGAACACATTAAAAGCAATCTCTTGTTTTTAATGACCCATGGAAAAACAATCAAGTTTTTAGATAGAACTTTTAATGTAAAAAAAGATTTTACCTTAGATATTTTTCAATTTATCCTAGACCATGCAAGGCCCGAAAATGTTTTCCAATTCGAAATAACTGCCGACATTTTACATCCAGCAATCATGCAGTTCATCATCGAAAAAGTACCCAAAGGGATGTTCCGGTTCGAAATAGGCATTCAAACAGTTAACCAAAAAGCCAATTTGGAAGTTAGCAGGAAACAAAACTTCGAGAAAACCAAGGAAGTGATTGTACAATTGAAAGACCATGTAGAAATGCATTTAGACTTGATTGTTGGCCTTCCTTTGGATTATTGGGAAGATACTAAATACAGTTTCGAAACCGTTTTTGCTCTGTTTCCACCAGAGCTGCAATTGGGCTTCTTGAAATTTTTGAAGGGAACACCAGTGAGAGATAAGTACGAAAAATATGGTTATGTTTTTGATCCTATTGCTCCTTATCAAATCATTAAGAGTAATTACTTAAGTGAACAAGAATTGGCGGATATTACTAAACTTGAGCATGCTTTAGAAATTTATTGGAATAAAAAAAGATTAGGCAATACACTTATTTACATCACTACGCATTTTAGTATTTTCGATTTCTTATTAGGGCTTGGCAAATACTTTGAAAGCAGAAGCAGCTTTTTTTCTTACACAGCAATGGATATTTACAATATCGCCAATGACTTCGTAAAAATAAATTATCCTGACAACTTAATAGTGCAAGAATTATTGGCCATTGACTATTATTTACAACACAAAATAAAACCAGCCGAAAAATTCATTTCGGAAATAAATAAAAAAGACAAGTTTGCTTTTTTAGAAAAGCATCAACTGCCCCATCAAAAATTACGCTATACAGTAATTCCTATTCATTTCAATTACCATTTATTTAAGCAAGATCAAATTATTTTCAAAGAAGAAGAATTATTGGTAATTCAATATGATGGCACTAGAAAGCCGATTGCAATTAGAACGGAAACATTAGTAGATAATTAAACCACCATCAAACTGCATCCTCTCAGATCGCTATGGTCCATTCTACCCAACACTTCAAAACTTCCATCTTCAAATACTTTTGCAATATCCTGTGTGGCAATAAAGCAACAACTATGCATATTGGCTAAGTCTATGATCACTAACAAACCAGTTCCAGTAGATTGTATCAGCAAAGGATCGTCTTCACTTTGTACCATCACTTTCATCCATGGTGGACATACATACCTTCCATTACCAGTAGAGTATGCCTGACTCAATAATTCAGTCATCCCGTATTCTGCATGAATTGTCTTAACGCCAAAATTATTACATAGTAATTGATGTAATTCCAACTTAGTGAGTTCTTTCCCCCTTCCCTTCATGCCCCCAGTTTCCATTACTATAGTATGCTTTAATTGTTGCTGAAAAGTCATTGAAAAATCAAGTAATGCAAATGTCACTCCAAGTAAAATAGTTTTTTGACCCATTTGCTCCAATTGTTGAATTGTTTCATTTAATTCAACATGATTATATAAATAAAACCCGCTTTTTGAGTGGCCACTCTTTTGAATTAAATGATCAGCCATATACACCAATGAAGATGTATCTCTTTCTAAATAAGCCGGTAATAATGCTAAAACGCACCAATCACGAACATCTCCATAGAATAGTTCGAATGATTGTAGAAAGGATTGTTCGTAAATATTCAAAGACTTTACCAAATGCTTGCTAGTAATCATTCCTGTTGAGCCACTACTCTCAAAAATCTTTTCAGGACTAAATGTTCCTGTAACCACTTCAAAGTCTTTAAAACAATGGATAGGCAACGATGGTATTAAACCTGGTATCTTTTTAAATGAAGCGCCAGGCCTGATTAGATCCACCCATTGTTGATACACAGGGTTGTTTTGATACTGAAATTCATAGATTTCAGCGCAATATTGGCTAAACCGCTTTTGAGCGTCACTAAAAATATTGTTAATATCCACAAAATGCACTGCTAAGTATTGTATTGTTTTAACTAAATTTGAATAAGAAAGTAAAAGAATGAGAACAAAAATATTGATCCTACTGGCATTTGGCAGCTTTTTTTATGGTTGTGGCAAAGACACTTATACCACTGCACCACAAATTAAGTTTAATAGTGCGAGCTCAACAGTTCTTAGTCAAGGGAATATTCTCACTTTTACAATCGATTTTACCGATAAAGAAGGAGACATTCAAGATACTCTTTGGGTTCAAAAAATTTCCAGAACTTGCCCAACTACACCGGGTGTTCAATTTACCAGCAAAAATAAGATCCCTAATTTTAGCCCAACCAGTAATTTAAAAGGTAAAATGGAAATCAGTTTCATTTACAACGCTAATGCTCCAGGAATTGCATCAATAATAGGTTGCAGCAATAAAAACGATACTTCTTATTTTAAATTTTGGATGAAAGACAAAGCGCAAAACAGAAGCGACACTATCAGCTCCCCCGACATTGTTTTAATTCGCTAGATGCGCATTCAACATTTGATAAAAGCCCTCTTTTTTAGCAATGTATTTTATGGAATTTGTACAGTTGCACTCTGTATTGAAACTTCTTTCCAACAACAACTTCCTCTGAGTAATATTTACTTTTACATTATGTTATTTTGTTTGTGTACTTATTACTACACAGTGGCTTATGCAAATCAACAAAATCGGCCATCTATCCATGCCAATGAAAGATCTCATTGGTATTATCAACACCAAGAAAAAATCAAGTATACTCAAATTGGATTTTTATTACTTGGCGGGATTTCACTTTTTCAACTAATTGTGAAGGAATTATTTTCATTTTCATCCATTGAATGGAGAACATGGATATTCATGCTGGTATTCCCCATTTTAGCAGTCTTGTATTATGGCACTGAAATTCCTGGAAAAGGTTTTGTTTCTTTAAGAAAATGGGGGCTTTTTAAACCTTTTCTGATTGGATTGATCTGGGCAGGCACTGTTTCTATTTTACCGGTATTTTACTATGATATCACTAATGCCAGCAATTCAGTATTTACTTTAACCACTGCTTTTCTTTTACTAAAAAACTGGCTCTATATTTCTGTTCTTTGTATACTCTTCGACATTAAAGATTATGGCAGCGATTATAACTTTCAATTGAAAACATTTATTGTACGCTTAGGCTTGCGCAAGACGCTTTCTTGGGTAATTATCCCCATCGTCATTTCTGGATGGATGTTTTTCTTTTCTATAGCAATCATCAACCATTTTCCGCCCTTAAGAATACTATTCAACAGCATACCCTTCGTTTTGTTGATAATTGTTAGCCATACAATGTACCAACGTAAATCAATTCTCTATTATCTTGCAATCATCGATGGATTAATGCTGGTAAAAGCAATTTTTGGAATTATCGGCATGATTCTCATAAAATAAATAAACATGGCAAAAGCAAAAGCAGTAAAATCAAAATCAGTTACTACCACTGAATCAATGAATTTTTTGAAGAATTACATTAATACTCCATCACCGGTTGGCTTTGAAAGTGGCGGGCAAAAATTATGGATGGAATACATCAAACCTTTTGTAGACACCATGTTCACTGATCCATACGGAACAGCAGTTGGAGTGATCAATCCTGATGCTCCTTTCAAAGTAGTGATAGAAGCACATGCCGATGAAATTAGCTGGTTTGTAAATTATATAAATGATCAAGGATTAATTTATCTAAAAAGAAATGGTGGAGTTGACCACCAGATAGCTCCTGCTAAAAGAGTATGGATTCATGGCAAAAAAGGACCTGTTAAAGCCGTTTTTGGTTGGCCAGCTATACATACAAGGCTAAGTAATCCCGAACAAAAAGAACCATCTCCAAAAATTGAGAACCTTTGTTTGGATTGCGGTGCAAGAAATAAAAAGGAAGTAGAATCATTAGGTATTCATATTGGATCGGTAGTAACCTATGAAGAAGGATATGAGGAACTTGCATATGACTTTTTAATTGGCCGCGCTTTTGATAACCGAGTTGGAGGTTTTATGATTGCTGAAGTAGCTAGATTAATCAAAGAGAATAAGAAAAAACTTCCTTTCGGTCTTTATGTGGTGAATGCAGTGCAGGAAGAAATAGGCTTAAGAGGGGCTGAAATGATCGCAAGAAGAATAAAACCCAATATTGCCATTATTACTGATGTAACACACGATACAAACACTCCAATGATCAGTAAAATAATCGAAGGTGATATTCAATGTGGTAAAGGCCCATCATTAGCATTTGCTCCAGCTATCCACAACAAATTATTATCACTGGTAGAAGAGGTGGCTTATAAAAACAAGATTCCAGTGCAAATGCGCACTTTGAGCAGAAGTACAGGAACAGATACCGATAGTTTTGCTTATGCCAATGATGGCTGTCCATCGGTGTTAATTTCCATTCCTTTAAGATACATGCATACAACGGTAGAGATGATTCACAAGAAAGACATCGAAGAAACCATCAAATTGATGTATGAAACCTTACTTACTTTAACGCCAAAAACCAACTTGACTTATTTTTAAACTTCTCAACACTCAAATGTGATAAAATACAAGTCGTTTTGCCCAAGAAAATACGGCAAAAATGATGATATTGCAGTAACATGAATTTACCCGAAGGGACTGAAATAAAAGTAGCCATCCTAGACCTCTACGAAGGTGTTGCCAATCAGGGCATGCGGTGTATAAGAGAAATCATCGAAGAATGGGGTGACATTCATTCTTACAAAGTGATTTATACCGAATTTGAAGTGAGGTTGAAAATGGAAATTCCATCAATTGATTATGATATATATATATCAAGTGGTGGGCCTGGTTCCCCAATCGATAGTACAGGAACCGAATGGGAAAAAAAGTATTTTAAATGGATGGAGTCCATCGATACTTGGAATAATCAAGCTGGATATTTTCCTAAAAAACATGTGTTGTTCATTTGCCATAGTTTTCAATTGGCTGCTAAATATTATAATATAGGTAAAGTTTGTAAAAGAAAATCTACTGCATTTGGCGTATTCCCCATACACATGTTGGAAGAAGGAAAACATGAATTGGCTTTTGAAGGACTGAACGATCCTTTTTATGGGGTGGATAGCCGCGATTACCAAGTCATTGAACCTAACCATAATAAAATCAGGGAAATGAGGGGTAGTATTTTAGCTATTGAAAAACATCGTCCGCATGTGCCATTCGAAAGAGCCATCATGGCATTAAGGTTTAACCAATATTTTTTAGGTACTCAATTTCACCCAGAAGCCGACCCTATTGGAATGGGAATGTATCTGCAAAGAGAAGACAAAAAGCAAACTGTAATTGAAAATCATGGTGAAGAAAAATGGAGAAGCATGGTGGAACATTTACAGGACAATGAAAAAATCATTTGGACGCATAATCATGTATTACCCAATTTTTTGAATCATGCTGTAGGCGAGTTGGTGGACGCCTTTCAATAAATCTTTCTTTATATGATAGCTACTATCCGCAAACAATTTAATCAAAATTTTACAGAAGAAAAATACCATCAATTTCTCGATGAATTGACGGCAAAACATCCGGGTGCAATTGAATTCAGGGTAGCAGAAACGCCTATTTTTATTGATAAAATATTCACCAAAAAAATGATTGCTGCATGTGAAGCGATTGTTGATGTAATTGCTCAACCCGAATTTATGCATCAAAGCGAGAAAGCTATTCCAGCAAATGTTCATGTACCAGGTGATGAAAAACACCCTCATTTTATTGCTTTCGATTTTGGCATTTGTGAGAACGAATTGGGAGAATTAGAACCTCAATTAATTGAGATGCAAGGTTTCCCTACCCTATTTGCATATCAAATATGGCATGAAGAAATTACTAGAAAACATTTTGACATCCCCAAAAACTTCAGTAGCTATTTGAATGGATTTACTCCAACTAGCTATACCCAATTATTGAAAGAAATAATTGTTGGAAATTGCAAATCAGAAGAAGTGATTTTATTGGAGATTCTTCCTCATCAACAAAAAACCAAGATTGATTTTTATTGCACCACCGACTATATTGGCATTCCGGTTGTGTGCTTAACAGAATTGATACAGGATGGGAAAAAAATATTTTATAAAAAAGACAACCGATTAGTTCAAATAAAAAGAATCTATAACAGAATTATTTTTGATGATCTTCAACAGCAAACAGCTGCCATACAAGAAAAAGGGAAATTATTATTAGAAGAACTTGAAGTGGAATGGATCACTCACCCCAATTGGTTTTACCGGATTAGTAAATTTACTTTACCCTTTATTAATAATCCATATATTCCCAAAACCCATTTTTTGGATCAATTGAACCCGGTTCCAACGGATTTAGAAAACTATGTTTTAAAGCCGCTTTTTTCTTTCGCCGGACAAGGTGTAGTAATTGATGTTACACAATCAGATATTGATCAAGTAAAAGATAAACATAATTGGATATTGCAGCAAAAAGTGAATTATGCCACAGTCATTCAAACTCCAGATGAACCTGCAAAAGCAGAAATCAGGGTTTTTTATTTTTGGAAAGACAGCGAGAAACGCCCAATTGCCACCAATAATTTATCCAGATTAAGTAAAGGAAAAATGATTGGAGTTCGTTACAATAAAGACAAAGAATGGGTAGGCGGAAGTTTAGCCTATTTTGAACAATAATTATTGAAGCACCTTAATTAAGACATCCAATTCTTCAATAGAATTGAATGCATGTAAAATAATTCTTAGTCGCTCACTATTCTTAGGCACAGTAGGATACAAAATTGCTCTCACATCTAATCCAGCATTTTGTAATTGATTGGCCATTGATTTTACTGCTTCATTTCCCGGAATAACAACAATTTGAATAGGTGTATTCGAATGCAATTTCTCGAATCGAATAGTAGCCATATTAAAATGATGAATTAATTGTTGAATGGATGCTCTTTCATTAATCATCTTTGGAAATAACCTATATGATGCTTGAATTGCTGCTATCGCCATTGGCGGCAGTGCAGTTGAATAAATAAAACTCCTCGCAAAATTGATCAAGTAATTTTTTAAATTGGAAGACCCTAGAACTACAGCACCATGGCATCCTAGGGCTTTTCCAAATGTATGTATTCGTGCAAAAATACGATCTGCTAATCCACATGATTGAACTAAGCCCTCTCCCATTTTCCCGATTACTCCAGTTGCATGTGCTTCATCAACTATTAAATGTGCATGGTATTTCTCTGCAATAATTACTAGTTCATTTAGATTGGCAAGATCACCATCCATACTAAAAACGGATTCTGTTACTATAAAAATGGTCCCAGTTGCAATTCGCAATTTCTGCTCAAGATCATTTTGATTATTGTGTTCAAAAGAAAACGACTTAGCCAACGACAATCTGATTCCATCTCTAATGGAAGCATGACATAAATAATCGTACAAAATCGTGTCTCCTCTTTGAGGAACAGAAGATAATAATCCCAAATTGGCATCATATCCAGAATTAAAAATCAACCCAGTTGCTGCTTGATGAAAATGGGCTAGTTCTGCTTCAACCGTTTCAATCATTTCATCATTTCCTGACAATAGCCTGGACCCCATCGAACCATGAGCTAACCCATGATCCTTTATTTGAATTAAATGATCATGAACAATCCCTAAATAATCATTGGAATGAAAATCTATTTTATCGGAAGGCAATCGCAAAGTACGAAATGCATTATTTGCTTTTCGTACATTTATTTTGCCTTCTAAAAATTGATCGTTATACATCATTCAAAACTAACTAAAATGGCTTATTGAAATCGGGATAATTGTAACTAGATTGCAGTTTTAATTCTTTCATTTATGCAAGACGCATTATCGCAACACACAAAAAATATTTTGGGATTACAACTCCCAACAGATCCACGTTGGGTAGACTTAACCACCATTTCATTGGAAGCCATTTTAACAGACCATGCTTACTGCGAACAAAAAGCAGCATTGACATGCATTTCATTGATTCAACGATATTCTGATAGAAAAGAATTGGTACAAGAATTAGCACCGATTGTAACTGAAGAATGGGGACATTTTAGATTGGTTTTAGCAGAATTAGAAAAAAGAGGTTTGCATTTTGGCAAGCAACGAAAAGACGAGTATGTAAATCAGTTATTATTGTTCCAAAAAAAAGGGGGCCATATTGATGATCGTATGTTAGATCAGCTCTTAACAATGGCATTGATAGAAGCAAGGAGTTGTGAACGATTTAAAAGATTAAGTGAAGGATTAGATGATGCTTATTTACAATCATTCTATAGAAGATTTATGGAAAGCGAAGCAGGTCATTATACCCTCTTCATTAATTTAGCAGACCTATATATTCCTAAAGATAAAGTGAGAAAACGCTGGAAGGAATGGTTGGCGCATGAAATTGTAATCATGAAAGAACTTACATTGAGAGGCGATCGCATTCATTAATTAATCAGCTCTACTTCTGTAAAAATCTTTCTTTCTTCGGATTGAATGCATAAAAAAACCTTCCTGAATTTTCAGGAAGGTTTTTTAGTATTATAAAGATAGAATTAAAGTTCTTGAACCCTGAACTCAACCCTTCTATTTGCAGTTTTTCCTTTAGTGGTTTTGTTATCACCAATTGGTTTACTACTTCCAAATCCATCAGTTAACAATCTATCAGCAGCAATTTTCTTGCTAAATAAGTATGCTTTTACTGAATTTGCACGCTTCAATGACAATGGTTTGTTGATTTTATCAGTTCCAGTATTATCGGTATGACCATCCACATATAATTTCAAAGAAGGAAATTCATTCAATGCTTTAATAACTTTCGCTAATTCAACTTTAGAACCTTTTGTTAATACAGCACTTCCTGTTACAAACAATATCTTTTTATTATCAAAATTATATTGCTTAGCTAATTCAGGACAACCGTTATTTGCTATAGTACCTTTTATAGTAGGACATTTATCTTCTTCATCATTTACACTATCACCATCTGTATCAGGAATAGGGCAACCTTGGTAGCGCGCCAATCCTGGAACTGTAGGACATTTGTCTTCTTCATCATTAATACCATCTTTGTCTGTATCAGGTATTGGACAACCTTGGTATCTAGCCAACCCTTTAACAGTAGGACATTTATCATTTTCGTCATTAATTCCATCTCCATCAGTATCTGGTACAGGGCAGCCTTGGTATTTAGCAACTCCAGGAACAGTAGGGCATTTGTCATTCTTATCCAAAATGCCATCCCCATCAGTATCTTTTTCAATAACTGGAGGAGGAGGTGGTGGAGGTGGAGCTACTACAACAACCGGTTTTGGCTTATCCTTTAAAGGAGAAGCAATTCCGATAGTGTATGCCATATGGTTTACGGCTAAATTAGAGACACCTGGCTTATACAACAATTGAGTATTGATAAAAGTACCTTCGCCTAATCCAATTTGAAAACCCATACCAGTATTACCTTGCGCAGCAAAATAAGTGCCACCATACATGGATGCACCTACGCCTAGTGTAATATAAGGTACAACTACATATTTATCAGTTAACAACTTTATATTGATGTTTGCATCAACTTCCAATAAGAACTTAGCATTTGTTGAAGGAGCAATACCAGACTTAGGGTAAAAAGAATACTTTGTAAAAGTTCCTCCTAGGCTTCCCATAAAATCAATATTCTCAGTTATTCCTTCAAAATATTGAAGTGCCAAACCAGGGGTCATTTCTGAGGTTTTTGCCCATTTGTTATTCGATAGAATATCGGACAAAGATGTTTTACTGATTCTTTCAGCAGTAAACATATCATTCAGAAAAAAAGACACACCTAAACTTGGTCTTTTTTTGTAACTAGTTGGGCCTTGAGCAAATGTTGCTGTGGCAATACATACAACTATAAAAGAAAACAAAAATTTCTTCATAAACAGTTTTTTATTAATTATTGTAAAAATACAGTGAGAATTTGACTTTTTAAAATTAAGATAACTTTATCTTTTAATATTTCTTTTATTTTTTTGGAGGATCTATTACTTCTAATTTGACTTTTGTAAGCCCATCTTCCATAAAATCGAGCTTTTTGGCTGCTACCCTACTTAAATCTATCACTCTTCCTTTCTTTTTCATCCTTGGATGCATCCGGTCATTGATCCTCACAACTACTGTTTTTCCATTTTTTAAATTAGTTACTTTGACCCAGGTATTGAGTTTTAGGTTATTACTGGCCCCTGTGAGCCTGCTATTTCTGAATATTTCGCCTGTTGCTGTTTTAGTACCATCCAAATTGGCGCTGTAAAAGCTAGCTATTCCCCTAACTACTTTCCCTGTTAATACAAGTGAATCAGCCAGTTTTGCAGAATCTATTGCGGTCATTACAGTATCAATGGGAAACAAAACAGTATCTTTTTTGATTGGATTTGGCAATGTATCCACTTGAGCCCATGAGGAACTTGAAAAGAAAATTGATAATAACAGCCCAAAAAATTTAATCATAAATACATTTAAATGATGAAATAGTGTTAAGAGGGCTAGATTAAGTAAAAACTCACCCCTTAGAACCGGGGTATTGCCAAATTTAGTGCCAAAAGGCTTAAAAAAGGAAGGAAAATTAAAAATAAATGATTAAAGTAATTTAAACCAATCATTTATATATATAATTAAAATATTATTTTACTAAATAGTAGTTACTTCAACTACAGCATCTAAATTTAAAGCTCCATGAATATGAGGGAAAACTTCGTTTATTGATCCAGCCAATTCAAAAACCAAGGGCCTTTCTACTTTTTCTTTTTGAATTTTTAATTTTACCAAACCAGTTCGACCTATATAGTATCGTTCCAAAACCCCTTCAACTTGATCTTCGGTACTGCAATGCATAAAACCTTCCGCAGCTAAAGTATCCGCTTCGTATTGTCCTTTTTCAACTGCTTCTTCCCACTGCTTTTGAGTGGTTACATGATAAATATAATCTGAATCCATACCCTTAATTTATACAATTCTTTTAATACGCTGTTCTAATAACATCAAATCGGCCATAATTATTGCAGTTACTGCTTCTAAAACCACCGGAACTCTTAGTGCAATGCATAAATCATGCCTTCCTTTTATAGAAAATGTTTCCACTTCCTTGGTTTCCCAATTCCAGGATTGTTGTTCTTTTGGAGTGGATGAAGTAGGTTTTATAGCAATTCTGAAAACCAACCGATTTCCATTGGTGATTCCTCCAACAACTCCCCCAGCATGATTAGTAGTTGTTTTCCCTTCTGCATTTTCTAAAGTATCGTTATGATCAACTCCATACATCCTTGCTGCAGCAAAACCCGTTCCAAATTCTATTCCCCTCACAGCAGGAATAGCAAAAACGGCATGACTAATCAAAGATTCTACTGAATCAAAGAAATGTTCGCCTAATCCAATAGGCAACCCATCTACCACACATTCCACTATACCTCCAACGCTGTCTTTTTGATCGATGGCTTTCTGCAACCCTTTTTCAGTGTCTTTCTCGCCTGCAATTTCAGTTACGGCAGCCATTGTGTTAACTCCAGCCCCTTTCAATAATTTTTTTGCAATTACTCCTGCAGCAACTAAACATACAGTTAGTCTACCACTAAAATGTCCACCGCCTCTGAAGTCCTCATTTCCTCCATATTTTTTATGAGCAGTGAAGTCGGCATGTCCTGGCCTTGGAACTGATCTTTGTTTTTCGTAGTCTCCACTTCTGGTATTGTTATTCTCAAATAAAATAGTGATAGGAGCTCCCGTTGTTTTGCCATTAAAAATTCCCGACTTGAAAATCGGCAGGTCGTCTTCTTTGCGTGGAGTAGTTCCTTTTTGTATACCTCCTTTTCTTCTTTCGATATCTACTAAAAAATCCGCAACCTCCAGCGGAAGACCAGCAGGGCATCCATCTATTACCACGCCTACACTTTCGCCATGAGATTCGCCAAAAATATGTACTCGAAATAAACGACCAAAAGAGTTCATAAAAAATAATTTATCAATAACATAATGGAATACTATTATTTAATCGTTGCCCCTAACAATTGCAAATGCTCAAAAAAGTTAGGATAAGATTTGTTAATAGCATCTGCATTTTCAATACAAACAGGTCCATCAGATTTAAAAGCAGCAACCGCACAAGCCATGGCAATTCTATGATCATGTCTAGAATGAACCGTAGTGCTTTTTATAGTTGGTTTTGACGAACCCTTAATCAACATCAAATCTCCTTGCAATTGAATTTCAACTCCCAATTTAGCAAACTCTTCTTGTAAAGTAAGTCCTCGATCACTTTCTTTATGTGCCAATCTACTAACTCCTTCGATCACAGTTGTTCCCTCACAATAGGCTGCCAATGCTACTAAGGGAGGAAATAAATCAGGACAATCTGTTGCATTAAAATGAAAAGCTTTTAATGGTAATGGCCCAATTGATATTTGCTTTTCTTCAACCGATAATGCAGCACCTGCATCCATCAACGCTTGTAAAATGGCCTTGTCTGCTTGAGTAGAAAACACATCTAACCCTGTAACGATAATGTTACCTGAAATAGCTCCTGCCACTAATAAAAATGCTGCGCCACTCCAATCTCCTTCTACTTGATATGTATGACTATTTTTATTAGGAACTTGCAAATGATTGTTAAAATGAAATGCCTGATAAGAATCGTTATTAACTTCCCATCCAAAATGTTTCAATACTTGTAATGTAAGATCTATGTATGGACGACTTTTTAAATCATTCACTTTTATGGTAACCCCATCTGCGCCTGCAGCAGCATAAGCCATTAATAAACCAGTTAAAAACTGAGAGCTCAAAGAGCCATCAATTTCAATATTTACAGGTAATAATGGCCCTTTAATGATCAATGGAAGTTTCCCCTCATTCGATTCAATTATTATTCCAAGTTGAGGAAAAATTTTATCAAAAAAACTCATAGGTCTTGTTAACAAACTTCCAGTTCCATTAATTTTTATTGTTTGATTGCTCAAGGCAGCTAATGGAGTAAACATTCTGATACCCAAACCACTTTCCCCACAATTCATTTCATTGGAAATAGGGCAAACGCCATTTGATTGAATGAGTAAATCTCCATTCATATCGTATCGAATGATAGCACCTAATTTTTGAATTACCTCAATTGCGGCAAGATCATCATTGCTTATTCCAGGGTTGATAATGCGAGTTTCTCCTTTTATTAATAAAGCAGCCGCACATGCTCTTTGCATACTGCTTTTACTAGCAGCAGCTCTAAGTGTTCCGCTTATTAAAGATGGATAAATCGTTTTATTCATAAAAAAGAAAAGCCTTTATTATTGTAATTTTTTGAAAATGTCCTTGAGTTGTACCAATAATAAAGGTTGTATTACTCCTTTTCCAATTTTTTCTAAGAGAATATAATTTATAGAAACATTTTCTTTTTTCTTGTCTTTCAATAATACTTTAAATGCCTTATTGGTATCAAAATCAACTAGTGTTGGTAAACCATATTTATTCAACAATGCAACAACTTCATCCGTCCCTTTAAAAAATTTCAATTGTTGTGAAATGATCGAAGCATAAGTCATACCAATACTAATTGCTTGTCCATGACTTAATTCATACATATTCTCAATAGCATGCCCTAGTGTGTGTCCAAAATTCAACAGTTTTCTATCTGCTTTTTCAAATTCATCCTTCACTACCACTCCAGCTTTTATTAAAGCGTTTTTTTGAACCAAAGTAGAAATGGCTTTTTTATCTTTTCGATAAGTTGACAAACTATTAGATTGGAGTTCTTTAAACATCGTCGCATCTTTTATGCATGCATGTTTAATAATTTCTGCAAACCCATTCTGCCATTCCTCGATGGGCAAAGTTTTTAAAAAACTATAATCGTAAATAAGAAAAGAAGGTTGCCGAATAAGGCCAACCATATTTTTATATACCCCAACATCAATTCCGTTTTTTCCACCAATGGAAGCGTCCACCATGGCTAATAGAGAAGTAGGAATAAATCCAAAATCAATTCCTCTCATATATATGCCTGCAACATATCCAGTAATATCAGTAATAACTCCACCGCCAACTCCAACCAAAACAGTTTGCCGATCTGCTCCCATGGCCAACAATTGATCTATTAATACATCTACTGTTTGCTGAACTTTAAATTGCTCTCCTGGTTTAAGTACAATGGTATTCCAGCCTTTCAACTTTTTTTTGTGAGCATCAAAAATAGGTTCATCCGTAATAATGATGGCACTGTCTCTTGAAACTAATTTGTCTAAATGCAAAAAATCAGCGTCAAAATAGAAGCTAGTTGTTTTTTCAGAAAATTGAATTTTTTTGGTGACCATTAACTTATTTATTCATGATTTTATTCTGATGGTTGATACTTTCCATATGAACTGCATCAAAATATTTAGTAATAAATTCTTTACTCAATCCCAATTGCTCTCCTTTTACAAAAGCCCTATCTAAAATAGCGTTCCATCTATTCGTTTGGAGAATCGTAATATTATTCTCTTTTTTATATTGCCCAATTTTATCCGCTACTTTCATACGTTGCCCAAGCAATTGCATCAACTCATCATCTAGCTGATTAATTTGAGAGCGCATTTTCTCCATATTGGCGTGCAACTCCTCTGAATCAATATCTTCACGTCTCCATATAATGGAGTTGATCATTTCGCCCAATCTTTCAGGAGTTACTTGTTGTTTAGCATCGCTCCAAGCATTATCGGGATCAATATGGCTTTCGATGATCAGACCATCAAAATCAAGGTCAATGGCTTTTTGCGCAACATCCAATAAAATATCCCTTCTTCCACAAATATGAGAAGGATCGTTGATCATTAACAAGGAAGGATTCCTACGCTTCATTTCAATCGCCAAATGCCACATTGGAGCATTTCGGTATTCTGTATTGCCATAAGAACTAAACCCACGATGAATTAAACCAATATTTTGAATACCAGCTTTTGCAACTCTTTCAACTGCACCGATCCATAATTCCAAATCAGGATTGATTGGATTTTTAATCAATACAGGCACATCCACTCCCTTTAATGCATCAGCAACATCTTGAACACTGAATGGGTTAACCGTTGTTCTAGCGCCAATCCACAAAACATCTACACCAAAATGCAAAGCATCTTCTACTTGTTTTCCGGTAGCAACTTCTATTGCAACTGGCAACCCTGTTGCTTTTTTGGCTTGTTGTAACCAAGGCAAGCCCTTAGTTCCAACACCTTCAAAACTTCCTGGACGGGTACGAGGTTTCCAAATACCTGCCCTTAGAATATCTACTTTTCCGGTTGCTGCAAGTGCTGTTGCTGTTTGCATAACCTGTTCTTCTGTTTCTGCACTGCAAGGCCCTGAAATAATGAGTGGTCTTTTAGCTAACAATGTATTAATGCTAACAACTTGTTCTAATGTCTCTTCCATTTATTATCATTTTCAATTCTTAATTCATCTTTCTTCTTTCATCTTTCATCTTTCTTATCTCTTCCCTCCACTATCCGCATCGTTCATTCTTATTCTTCTTCCCTTATAGTTTTTACCATCTAGTGCACGTACCATTTGCTGTGCAGCACTTTTATCGATTTCTATCCAGCTATTCATGTCTTTCATATCAATTCTTCCAAGAGATTCTTTTTTCAAATCACTCATATCTAGAATATATTGAAGAAAACTAGCTTTATAAAAACCATCTTTGGTTCCGAGATTCACAAATAATCTACTATAACTGCCTCCACTACTATGCTCATTCCTTCCTTCTCTACTACCAGAAGATTGCTCGCGAGATCTACCTCTGTCATTTCTATCACCCCGCTCTCTTTCTCTACCTTTCTCAGAAGGTTCTCTTCTTCCTTTATCTCTAAGATTTAAATCTTCTGCATTCTCATAATACTTAAGGAATCTATCGAATTCCATTGCGGCAACTCTTTTGAGCACATCTTCTTTACTCACATCTGCAAACTTTTCTGCTAACATTGGCACATAAGTTTCATAATCTCCATGACTAATATCTGCAGACAATAACTTTTCCATAAATGAAAAGAATTGCTTTCTACAAACATCTTTTCCTGAAGGAATATCCAACTTATGAAACTGTGAATTATTGATTCTTTCGATTTGCTTCAGCTTGTATGATTCTTTTGCATGAACAATTGAAATACAAATTCCCTGAAGGCCTGCTCTACCTGTTCTGCCACTTCTGTGCGTATAAATTTCTACATCATCTGGTAATTCATAATTAATAACATGGGTAATTCCCTGAACATCAATACCTCTTGCAGCTACATCCGTTGCTATCAATAACTGAAGACTCTTTTCTCTAAATTGTCCCATTACTTTATCACGCTGTCCTTGAGTAAGGTCACCATGTAAAGCATCAATATCATATCCTTCTCTTGTTAATCTTTCAGAAATTTCCTGCGCATCAATTTTGGTTCTAGTAAAAATAATTCCATAGATACCCGGATTGAAATCGATGATACGTTTCAACGTTTCATAACGGTGTTGCGCAGTTGTAAGATAATATTGATGGTCAATACTCTTATTGGCCATATTCACTTTCCCTACAGTTACTTCTTTAGGGTCTTTCATATAACGCTTGCTCACTTTGCGAATTTCTGGTGGCATGGTAGCACTGAATAACCAAGTACTGTCTCTTTGTGGAGTATTCTTCAAAATGAATTCTATATCATCTTGAAATCCCATGTTAAGCATTTCATCAGCTTCATCTAAAACAACATATTTAATTTGTTCTAAATTAATTGCCTTTCGCTCGATCAAATCAATCAATCTTCCTGGAGTAGCAACAATTATTTGAACACCTCTTTTTAAGTCCCTGATTTGAAGTCCTATGGATGCTCCTCCATAAACTGCAACTACGGAAATACCGGTCATGTACTTTTTAAAGAGCTCAATCTCCTTTACAATTTGCATACACAGTTCACGTGTAGGACATACTACTAATGCCTGTGGGTATTTGGCTGCTGCGTCAATAATATGAAGCAATGGCAGTCCAAATGCTGCTGTTTTACCTGTTCCGGTTTGTGCTAAACCAATAAAGTCTGTTGTACCGCTCAATAATACCGGTATCGCTTGTTCTTGAATTGCAGTTGGGTTCACATACCCCAACTCTGTGGTTGCTCGAATCAATCTCTCATCAATTCCCAACCCTTCGAATGTTGTCATTTATTTTAAAATTTGCGCAAAGGTACTTTATTTATAAGCCTTTGCTGTGTTTTTAACTAATTATCCGCTTTCTTGCCGATCAATTAGCTAATTTTTTAATACTCGCCTTATTCCATTGGCGTTTTCGATCAATTCCTGTAAGTATTGGTAGTTTTCCTTTTCCAAACAGGTTTTGAATTTTCTTAATTGTGATATATGCTCATTTAATACATCCAATACGTTTTCTCTGTTCTGCATAAATATGGGCACCCACATGGCTGGGTTACTTTTGGCCAATCTAACTGTACTTTCAAATCCACCACTGGCTAATTCAAAAATGGCATCCTCCTCTTTTTCTTTTTCCAAGACGGTATTAGCCAAGGCAAATGAAGTAATATGGGAAATATGACTAATATATGCCACATGCATATCGTGATCTGCCGCTTCCATATATAATAAATGCATATTTAATTTGCCATAAATATGCTCTACTAGATCAATTGCATCTTTATCGCTTTCATTTTTATTACATATAACTGTTGCTTTTTGCAAGAATGCACCTTTTACTGCAGCGGAAGGGCCACTATTTTCTGTTCCCCACATTGGGTGTGTTGCCACAAATCTTCCTCTCTTTGGATGAGCAGCAACTTTTTCACAGATTACTTTTTTGGTAGAGCCTACATCAAAAATAATCTGCTTGTTTACTTGATCTAAGATAAGCGGCAAAATTGTTTCAGCAGCATTAATCGGAGTAGCAATAATAATTAATTCAGCATCTGCAATAGCATGATCGAGGTCTACACATTCATCCACCAAACCTAATTCAACGGCTTCTGCAACATGTGCAGGATTATGATCAACTCCAATTACATGAGAAGCAATACCCAGCTCTTTTAATGCAATTGCCAATGATCCACCAATTAAACCTAAACCAATGATTGTTACTTTCATGCTAACTAATTATTTACAATTCTTTTAATTGCTTCATCCAATTTTTCTTCACTAGCACACAAACTGATTCTAACATACCCATTTCCAGCTGATCCAAAAATTCCACCTGGCGTGATAAAAATTTGGTGATTGTATAATACATGATCACTCAAAGCAAAGCCGTCTTTATATGCTATAGGAATTTTTGCCCAAACAAACATTCCAGCTTGGTCTTTTTCAAAGACACATTCTAGCAGATCCAATAGCTGAAATACTTTTTCTCTTCTCCCAGCATAAATGGCATTGATACTATCGTACCAATCTTTCCCTAAACTCAAGGCCTTAGCCGCTGCTAATTGAATGGGTAAAAACATTCCACTATCCATATTGCTCTTGAATGTGAGGATATCATTTATCTTTTCTTTTGAAGCACAAAGCATGCCTAATCTCCAACCTGCCATGTTTTGCGACTTACTCAGAGAATTCAATTCAATAGCTACTTCTTTAGCTCCCGGAATACTTAAAATACTTTTTGGATGATCATTGAGAATAAAACTATAAGGATTATCGTGGCAAATCAATATTTGGTGTTGAATGCCAAACTGAATAATTTTTGTAAATAGTTCATCGGAAGGTAATTTACCAGTTGGCATTTGAGGATAATTCACCCACATCATTTTGACGCCCGTTAAATCCATTCTTGATAATGCATCAAAATCGGGTTCCCACTGATTGATTTCTTTCAACTCAAAAGGAACTGGAATTCCGCCAGCTAATTGAACAGCACTTGCATAAGTGGGATAGCCTGGGTTAGGAATCAACACTTTGTCTCCTTCATTTAAATAAGTCATGCATATATGCATAATGCCTTCCTTACTCCCAATTAAAGGCAATATTTCCTCATCTGGATTTAATTCAACCTGATACCAGTTTTGATACCAATCTGCAATTGCTTTTCGCAATATTGGAGACCCTTTATATGATTGATAGGCATGTGTATTTGGTTTTGCAGATTCTGCTTGCAACACTTTTATTACATCAGGATGTGGAGGCAGATCAGGGCTTCCGATTCCTAAATTAATTATATTTTTTCCCGCTTGATTCAACTGATCAATCTCCCTTAATTTTTGAGAAAAATAATATTCTCCAATTCCAGATAGTCTATTCGCTTTTTGCATTTGCATAATTATCCTTTTACCAATTTACCTTTTCTGTAAATACCAAAAATGGTGACATTATTGGTCATTGAATCAATTGATTTCAACATGTTAGTGAATGCTGCTTTTTGATCAAACTCCATATCCGCAAAAAAACCGTATTTAAAATTACTCCCAGGGATAGGCATACTTTGCAATTTGCTCAGATTGATATTTTCGTTAGCTATAACAGTTAATACCTTCGATAAAATACCTTTTGAATGATTGGTTTGAAAATAGATAGATGCTTTATTGGCGTCTACAACTGCTTCTGCTTCTTTAGCACGTTGAAGTACTAAAAAACGGGTAATATTTGTTTTTTGTGTTTGAATGTCTGGAGTTATAATTTTTAAATCAAATAATTCTGCAGCTAACTTGCTGGCGATCGCTGCTATATGCTTGCTTTTATGTTGTTGAACATGCTTGGCACTTAAGGCAGTATCATCTGTTTCGATCAATTTCCAATGTTGTTTTTCCAAATAATCCAGACATTGCAAAATTGCCATCGGATGACTATGCACTTCTTTAATATCAGCTAATTGAACTTCTTTATTGACCATTAAGTTTTGACTGATAGACAGATATACTTCACCAACAACTTGTAAATTAGATTTCAATAACAGATTATAATTAGGCAAAATACTTCCTGCAATCGAATTTTCGATGGCCATTACAGCTCCAGCAGATTGAGTAGCATCTGAACTTAATTTTACCAATTCTCTAAAAGATGCACAAGGAATAACTTCAACGGTCTTGCCGAAAAAATATCGAGCTGCTACTTGGTGAAAACTCCCTTCGTATCCTTGTATACAAATTCCTTTGTTATGTATTTTTTGTTTCGGCATAGTTGACCATTTATGTTGCCATATAGGTAAAAAAAAACCCGGTTATTCACCGGGACCTTATTTTGATTTTTGTAAACTTTTACAGTTTTGCAAATAGGACCCGGCTACTATTTCTAAAGTAGAAATAACCAAAAAAATAAAACCAATTATTGATCGCTATTTGCATACTTATCAAATATAGATAATCAATAGTAAGCAAAAAAGTTTTTTTGGATTTTATAAACTAAGGTTCGTTAGTTTTTTGTGCCCGATATTATAATACGAATATGGGAATAGTAAAAAAAAGCCCCTCCGTGGAAACGGAGCGGCTTATAACGATTGCTTGCCATATGAAAATCTTGAACTACTGTACTGATCGCAAGCTGGATCTTTTCACTTCATTAACACCAGTAGTTTGGAAATTATTTCTTAATTACAGAATCAACTTTAGCAACAGTTGAATCAACTTTAGCAGACATAGAGTCAACTTTCACAGCCATAGAATCAACAGTAGCAGCCATAGAATCAACTTTTACTTCTTCAGTTTTTGCAGTATCGCAAGAAGTAACGAAAACGCCTAATGCCAATACGAATAACAACTTTTTCATTTTAATTTTTTTTAAGTTTGAATGATTATAGGTTAATACGTACATAGTATAAAAGGTAACCCAGTAAATCTGCCATTTTAAAAAAAAATATTTTAGGCCTATTTTGGGTTACTTTTACCCCCCTTCTAGTATTAAATGCACAGATAGTGAAAGGAGATAGTAACGAACAAGTATTATTGAAAGGATTGGCAAACAACGACTCAAAAGCCATCGAAACCATCTATAAAGACAACTTTACGATGGTTCAGACCTTTATTTTAAACAATAATGGGTCTTACGATGAAGCTCGAGATATTTTTCAGGAAGCAATGATTGCACTGTATGAGAAAGCACAAACTGAATCATTTGTCTTAACCTGTCAAATTAAAACTTATGTATATTCCATATGCAGGCGTCTCTGGCTTAAGCGACTTCAACAATTGGGCCGTTTTACCCAACAAGTTGATAGCATGGAAGAGACTGTAGCAGTTGAAGAAGACCTTGAAACGCACGAAAAAAGAAATGCAGAGTTTGTAATAATGGATAGGGCTTTAAATAGTCTTGGCGAACCTTGTAAAAGCATATTAGAAGGATATTATTTGAAAAAAATGGACATGAATGCTTTGGCCTCTGAATTTGGATATACCAATGCAGACAATGCCAAAAACCAGAAATACAAATGTTTACTTCGACTAAAAAAGTTGTTTTTTTCGCAATATAACATTGGAGAGTAACTATTATGGACGATATTTTATTATTAGAAGCAATTGAAAGATACCTCAACGGAGAAATGAACGATGAAGAGCGCGATTATTTTGAGGCATTGCGAAAGAAAACTCCAGAGATAGACCAAATGGTGGTGGAACATAATATGTTCATGCATCAAATGGATCTATATGTTGCTCATAGTAATATCAAGCAAACCTTGCATGATGTTCATGTTAATTTAATATCAAAAGGTGATATCAACGAAGGTGGTGAATTACCTACTAGAGGAAAAGTAATCCAATTCTGGAATAAATACAAGCGAGTAACTGCAATTGCTGCTTCTGTTGGTGGAGTTATTGCTTTATTCATTAGTGGATTAGCCCTTTATTTTTCTTCGATAGTTACCGATCCAAAATTGCAGCAATTAGGAAAAGATTTGGAAGCAGTCAAGAAAAGCCAGCAATATCAAGGAGCAATCATCAATGAAGTAAAAAGTAAAATTCCTTTAAATGCTCGTTTATTAAGCGGAGGTTCCGGATTTTTGATTGATACAAAAGGTTACATTATTACTAATGCACATGTACTCAGAGGAACAGGTGCAATTGTAGTCAACAACAAAGGACAAGAATTTAAATCATCCATTGTATTTATAGACCAATTGAAGGATCTAGCTGTTTTAAAAATTACTGATACTGATTATATTTCAGCAAGATCAATTCCATATACTATTCAAAAAAATAATGCCGACTTGGGCGAAGAGATTTTCACTTTGGGTTATCCAAGAAATGACATTGTATATGGTATGGGTTATTTGAGTGCAAAAACTGGTTTCAACGGCGACTCACTTTCTTACCAGATCCAAATTAGTGCCAATCCTGGAAATTCTGGAGCTCCTGTATTTAACAAAAATGGTGAGATAATAGGTGTATTGAGTACGCGTCAGGCACAAGCAGAAGGAGTAACTTTTGCGGTAAAATCTAAAAACATCTATTCGATTGTTGAAGATTTAAAGAATAGTGACTCTGCTTTTAGAAAAATTAAAATGCCTACAAAGTCTACTCTTAAGGGAGTAGAAAGAACTTCTCAAATCAATAAAGTAGAAGAGTTTGTTTATTACGTTAAGGCTTACGGCAAATAATTAATCCTTTAAAGAATTAGCTCCACAAAGCATTAGGGTAAATACCAGTTGCAACTAAATTGTTTATCGACTCCTGAACTCCAGCAGCATCCTCTTTGTAAGTAACTCCAAACCATTTAGATGAAGTAGGTATTACTTTCATTACTCCTTTTCCTGATTCAATAAATAGGTTTGCAACATATGGAATAAAAAACTCTGATTTTAATTCCTTGCCTTTTTCTTGCAAGAAGGAATTAAACAATGATTCGCAAAGACCAATAAAACCTGGAGCAAAACAAAAGAAATTCATACTAACCAAACTATTGGTATCCAAAGAATGAGTTCCCGCTTCATCTTCGTAAACAATACTTTCTTTAGCTTGATAAATTTTAGTCCTTTCTGATATATTAGTGAGATTATGTTGGGCATCTGCAGTACAAACACCACGACTAACACTTCCGTTATCACTGAGGGTTTTATTCAGTTCGTACCCAATCAAAGCATAAGTAGATTCATTGCATTGATTTTGCAAAAATTGAAAAGCTTGAACAAAAGCATCTTTACCATAATAATCATCGGCATTAATTACCGCGAAAGGCTCATTCACTTTTCCCTGGCAACATAAAACAGCATGGGCGGTTCCCCAAGGTTTAACCCTGTCTACAGGAACTGTAAAACCATTTGTATGAGATAGTAAATGCTGGAAAACATAATCAATTTCAATCCTACCTTTTAATTTGGGTTCGAATATTGATTTAAATTGTTCTGCAAAATCTTCACGAATAATAAAAACAACTTTCCCGAATCCAGCTTTTATTGCATCATAAATGGAATAATCCATAATGGTCTCGCCAGAAGGCCCAAATGACTGAATTTGCTTCATACTGCCATATCGACTTGCCATTCCAGCGGCTAAAATTACTAGGGTAGGTTTCATGTGTTATTTTTATTGACTTTGGCCACATGGAATGAGCAAATAAACTATTCGTTTGGTTAAACACTTAGTTATAGCTCATTTCATAGTGTACTTTTGTAAAAATGCAAATTTAGCCATAAACATTTTAGTTCTAACAAAATCATGCAAATTTCAGGCAATTTAATATTGACTCAGCCAATACCCTCTTATAGTATAAATGGGGTTGAAACAAGCATTCTCAGGCTGGATTTACTGCATCCTGTGGTGAGCGGCAATAAATGGTTTAAACTAAAATACTACATTAAAGAGGCCATAAAATACCAAAAAATTGGTATCGCAAGTTTTGGGGGGGCTTATTCAAACCATATTGTAGCATTGGCATTTGCTTGTAAAGAACATGGACTACAATCAATAGGAATAATAAGGGGAGAATCCACTACTCCATTATCTCCTACTCTTATCAAAGCAAAAGAATATGGCATGCAATTGCATTTTGTAAGCCGATCCATGTTTAATGTGAAAGACGCCATTAAAAAAGCATTGTATCAACCAGACTTGTATTGGATAAATGAAGGTGGTTATGGCCCTTTAGGTGCAAAAGGAGCGGCTGATATAAACTTATCCATTTCCGCTGAATTTTCCGATATCATTTGTGCAGTTGGAACGGGCACTATGATTGCCGGATTAATTAAAGGATGCAAAGTCAATCAAAAAATTACCGGCGTAAGTGTTTTGAAAAATAATTATTCAATTAACAATGAAATTGATCGTTTGCTGTCGGATGATGATCGATCAAAACAATTGTCGATCATTCATGATTACCATTTTGGAGGATATGCAAAATCGAATTCAACGCTGCTCGATTTCATGAATCATTTATGGGAATTGGAAAAAATTCCTACTGATATTGTGTACACAGGAAAGTTATTATATGCAGTAAAAAAATTAATCCATAACTCCTATTTCAAACCAGGCAATAATCTTTTAATTATTCATAGTGGCGGGATCCAAGGCAATTCTTCTTTAGAGGAAGGCATCTTGGATTTTTAGACGAATGCCATTTATCTTTACCCTTATGAAACTGGTCATTTTTGTTATTTCAACGCTTTTTCTAATTACTGTTAGACAAGAACTAATCGCCCAGCAATATTTGCCTCATTTTTCAGTCATCCATTTAAGTAAAAGCAATAATAAAATCAGTTGGAATAATCCGCATAAAAACTGTATACAGCTTTCAGTGCAGCGCTCTACTGATAGCACTAGCAACTTCAGAACAATACTTTCCGCCCAATCTCCTCAATTAGCAGAAAATGGTTTTATTGATAAAAAAGCTCCGGATGAAGGCCAGTTATATTATCGAATATTTTACACACTAAAAGGAGGAGCTTACTTTTTTTCAAAAACAGTTTCACCAGTTGATGAAAAAGACAACACAGCGTTTAAAAAAACGCCTTCGAAGCCATTAAATAAAAATAAAAAGAACATTACCTACAAAAAATCGGAAGAGTCAAGTAAAATATTGAAATCTTCGTTTTTGCGAATTGATAAAAAAGGCAACCTATTGCTTCTCTTACCAAAGGCAGATCAATTCAATTATTCAATTACTTTTTATAGCTCAGAAAAAAATAGACTATTATCAATTGATCCAATACCTGAAACAGAATTATTAATTGAAAAAGGCAATTTTTTAAAGGAGGGATGGTTTGAATATGAATTGAAAGAAGAAGGAAAATTGCTAGAAAGAAAAAGATTCTACATTCAATAACTCAACTGAGCTGCAACTTACAATCAAATATCTTTTCAAAATTTTTTTTCACTTTATATTTTACTTCATCAAAAGGAACCGCGTGTCCTAATTCTTTCTCTAATGAAGTAACGGTTTTGTTTTCTATTCCACAAGGAACGATATATTTAAAATAATCTAGATCAGTATTTATATTAAAAGCAAACCCATGCATAGTAATCCACCTACTACATTTAATTCCCATTGCACAGATTTTTCTTTCCTTCCCTTTTAAATGGGCATCTATCCAAACACCTGTTTCTCCAAAACTTCTTTCACCTTTAATGCCGTATTCTGCCAAAGTCAAAATAATTACTTCTTCCAAACTTCTTAAATACCACCCTAAATCAGTTTTAAATTTTTCTAAATCCAAAATTGGATACCCTACTAATTGTTGTGGTCCATGAAAGGTAATATCCCCACCCCTATTGATTTGAAAATATTCAATTCCTTTTTCGATTCTTTCTTCTTCGCTAATTAAAACATGTTCGGGCTTGCCATTTTTACCAAGCGTATATACCGGTGGATGCTCTACAAATAATAAATGATTTGAAGTAGGCAATTCGTTGGGAGACGCTTTTACTTCATTTGTGTACCTAAACAATACTTTTACATCGGCATTTTTTTTAAGCAAGGCTTCTTGGTAATCCCAAATCTCCTTGTATGGCCGAATTCCTAAATCTTCGAATACAACTTGTTGCATTTTGCAAAAATAGAGCAAAATGAAGCATCTACCCTATTTTTGCATGATGCAGGTAGATACAGAATTACTTTCCGAAGAACAATCGGATAACCTTTATGAACGAAAAACTTTTATTGTAGATAAAGGGCAAG
>JANOZT010000127.1:0-101077 GCA_031429515.1 Sphingobacteriia bacterium | reverse complement strand
ATTCGATTTAGATGGCCGTTTTGGATTACATCCTTCATTTGAATCTTTGTACCCTTTCTTTAGTGATAAAAGAATGGCCATAGTGCATGGTGTTGGAAGCCCAAATACTACTAGAAGTCATTTTGATGCACAGGATTATATGGAGAGCGGCACCCCATTTAGCAAAGGAACTCCCAGTGGTTGGTTGAATAGAGCTGTAGGATTAATGGGGCATGATGCTACCCCTTTTAGAGCGGTTAGTTTAACCAGTGCAATGCCCAGAAGTTTATATGGAGACAATGAAGCTGTTGCCATTAATAATTTACAAGACTTTGCCATTCAAATGCGTGGAAATCCAATGGCAGCAAATATGGCAGCAGGTTCATTTGAAGAACTCTATGATCAAACAAGCAATAATATTTTGAATAAAGCAGGAAAGGAAAGTTTTGATGCTTTGAAAATGCTCAATGTAAATAATATTAAAAATTATCAGCCAGTTGCTGGTGTAGTATATCCCACAAGCCCATTAGGTAATTCTTTAAAACAAATTGCTGTATTAATCAAAATGAATATTGGAGTTGAAGTGGCTTTTGCAGAAAGCGGAGGTTGGGATACCCATTTTAACCAAGGAGCAGCCAACGGAACTTTCGCCAGAAATGCAAAAGATTTTAGTGATAGTATTGCTGCTTTTTGGAAAGACCTTGCAGCTTATCAAGATGATGTTACAGTGATGACCATGACAGAATTTGGAAGAACAGCTGCTCAAAACGGAACAGGTGGAACCGATCATGGAAGAGCCAGTTGTTTATTTGTTTTAGGCAACGATGTGCAAGGCGGTAAAGTGTATCAAAATATTGGTTCATTGGCAAAGGAAAGCCTAGAAGATGGAAGGGATTTACCAGTGAGTACCGATTTTAGAGCGGTGTTTAGTTCGGTTGCAAATGGACATTTAAAAATCAATAATAACGGAGTGTTGTTTCCTAAATGGGATGGACGAGGGATTGGAATTATGAAGGGTTAATTGATTCCCGTTATTTCACCGTATTTTTTGTAGTGGTGTATGTAGTATCCTATTTATTTATATTTTTAATATATAAATAAAAGCCTATATGCAAATCTTTAATTTAAGACCTACATTTACCCCCCCCCCTCGATTTTTTATAAACAATTGATCATTTTAGTAATTTTCTTTTTAATTAATGGCTGTTCAAAAAAAGAATTGAATCTTCCATTAGTAGAAGATACCAAAAATCAACAAGAAGTCATTAATCAGTTTCTAAAAATCCCAGAAAATGCTTCTGATGAATTAAGATACTTAATAGGTGATATAAAGAAAACAGAAGGGCAATATCATTTTTTATATGAATTTATACAACGCAACGGAATGCCTGATTGGGTTTCATCGGAAAGTAATCTTCAATTGTTAAATGGAAGTTCAACTAAAGCAGGTAGCATTACATCGAATAGTGTGGTAATTTCTAGTAATAGTTTAACATCAGGGGGAACTTATTTTATACCATTGATTGATACAAATAGCAAAGAAGTAAAATCCTATATTTTTTGTAGCAAACTTAGTAATGGAAAAATTAAATATAAAACCTACAATAAGCAAGCTATTCTTTCATCAACTGCAAAAGATTCTAATGATGTAAAATTGAAAGGAGTTATGCTTTCTGTATTTGCTCATTTTGAAAGGAAAATAAACAAAAAAATAGTCTCACATTCCCATTCCCGTATAATTTCAATTTAAAAAATGTTGAGCTTTCATTTTTATCTGATCAAATCGGAACTGTATCAAATAATGCTACTCATGAATCAAATTTTAATATAGTTAAAAATAGCGAAGATGCTGGGTGCGGAGGTACTATAAGAATTGGCGGCTCTGCTGGAAATTTTCTTGTACCTTTTGGCGCTGTACTTGTTCTTCACTATGATTGCGCCGGAAATATCTTTTCTTGGCAGGTAGATTGGGGTGCAACAGGTGGTGGTGGCGGCGGTACTCAAAACCCAAACCCAATTCCTCCTCCAAACCCAACACCACCGGTTAACCCATTACCTCCCCCTCCAGTTTTTAATCCTCCATCATATACGCCCTCTATTCCTTATTTTCCGTATACGCCGCCAAATTTAATTCAACCAGGAACAGGAATTGGTGGCTATACTCCAACACCAATTTATGGAGGACCAAATACCAATTATCCTCCTAATTGGGTAGAGGATCCTAATAACCCATTTTTACCTATTGGTTCAGTATTAGATTTGATTGGGATGCCAGGACAAAATCCTTCTGGTGCAGTAAATCCATATTATTATGATCCTAATAACCCATTTGACAATATAACTGCAGTAGTCGATGTGCCTGATGATCAAGTTATTGAAAACGGGATTGAAGAAGAAGATTTCATAGAAAACGATGCAGCTTATATAATAACTCAATTAAGAAAAATAGGTGGAACCCAAGGCAGAGGAAATACAGATGATATGACTTTTGGAACAGATGGGAATACAGATGGTATAAATCCATATTATGCTAATAAGTCAGATCAAGAATTGTTTGATGAAATGAAAGGTTTGTTTTTTTGGACTACATATTTAAAGCCAAATACATTGCGCATAACAGGGGAAAAAATGATCAATAAGTTCAAAAATGGACCTCAAAACCCACCATTTTCTGATGACGAATTAAACAAAGCAGCATCAAAAAGTTCAGCAATGAAAAACTTTGCTAAAGATTTTGGTGATCTTTTAAATGTCAAATTGAGATCAGTAAATGGCAATATTGCTCAAGTTCAAAACATTGATATACCTCAAAATTTACGACCCAAGTTTAATGGACTTTATAATAAATTTGCCGGATTACAAATATTAGTTAATGACACAGAAAAAACGGATATCCATCTAAAAAATTACACTATTGATGCAGCAAGTGGAAATTGGGAAGCAGATTTAATAATAGAAATTACAGACCATTTTGGATTAGATAAAAATGATGCTTTAGCATATCAAAATAAACACGGAGGTTTTTGGAGCTTGGTGGACTTTACAACACAAAAGGAATTATAAACCGTTTATAACAAAAATATATGTTACTAAAAAAATTAAGGGAAAATTATAGATTGTTATTTATTTTATTTCTACTGAATAGCTGTAATAACAAATTGGATAAAAATTTATTTATTGAGCAGTTAAATGTTCCCGATTCAGTTTATACTTCTGAAGATCGAGGTGATACTCTAATATATAAAAATAATATTTTTATTATTCATGGATTTAAGCGTAATGAGATAATGAAAGCTTATATTGATTCTTTTGTTGAGAAACACAAAAAGAAAGATGCCGCTTTTTATACACAATACTCATTAAGTTTTTACAAGTTTTCAGAGTATACCAATAAAGAATATCTTGAGAAAAACCCTAGAGATTTGGTGCGTATTTCACAAGATAAAGACTTAGTATATAATTATATTTATTTTAATAACAAGTTATCTTTTTTCGAATATGAAAATGGTAAAATTATTTTTCCTAAATCGAGTGTTACGGTAGAGTAATTTTATTTCCAGTTTGCTTCTCAAACTAAGTCTGAAGAAATGATAATTTCTTCAGATTCAAAATTTATTCATGACAGATTGAAAATTTGTTTATTTATAATTTAACAAAACTGTATATTTATAAAAAGATCAAATGCAATTACGCATTATTAAATATTGTTCTCCTTTTATTGTTTTTGGATTAGCATGGATTGCATTTAGTGCAACCGGTTGGTTGTGTTTTCTACCACTTTTATGGGCATTTGTTTTTATTCCATTTGTAGAATTATTTATAAAACCCGATCCACTTAACTTAGACGCAGCCGAAGAAGAATTGGCCAAATCGGATAAGCGATATGATTATCTTTTGTATTTGATAGTCCCTTTTCAATTCGGCTCCCTTTTTTACTTTCTTTTCTCTTTACAAGATACAACGCTGAGTGTTATTGATATAACAGGTAAAATCATTAGCATGGGTTTACTTTGTGGTATTTTCGGTATTAATGTAGGGCATGAATTAGGCCATCGAGCCAATCGATTCGAACAGTTTTTAGCAAAAGCTTTATTGTTAAGTTCTCTGTACATGCATTTTTTTATAGAGCATAATAAAGGACATCATAAAAGACTAGCAACAATAGAAGATCCTGCCAGCGCAAGGTTGGGAGAATCTGTATTTGCATTTTATCCAAGAACGATTGTCTTTTCTTATTTAGGCGCATGGCAGATCGCCAATAAAGAAATGAATAAAAAAGGTATTTCGATATTTAACTGGCAAAACGAAATGATTCAATTCTCCATTATTCAAATTGCTTTTGTTGGAATAATATTCTTTCTCTTTGGATCAATTATTGTTGGCTATTTTTTATTAGCAGCCATCATTGGAATTGGCTTATTAGAAGCGGTCAATTATATTGAACATTATGGTTTACAAAGAAAGAAAATAGATGGGGAGAAATACGAAAGAGCGCTGCCCATACACAGTTGGAATAGCAATCATGTATTAGGTAGGTTCATGTTATTTGAATTGAGCAGACATAGCGATCATCATTATTTGGCCAGTAGAAAATACCAAATACTACAACATCATGAAAACGCTCCGCAGATGCCTACTGGTTATCCGGGCATGATGATATTGGCGCATTTCCCGCCATTGTTTTTTTGGGTGATGAAAAAACAACTTCGAGCAATCAATACTTAATTGATTAATCTAAATCTGTATTCTTGAATAAGTCCAGGATTTTCTGGCGTAAGGGTGAACGAAATTTTTGCCGATCCCTTTTCGCATTCAATAATAAATGATCCCCTTAATTGGTTTTCTGGAATCAATTCTTTAACGGAAACTATTTTTCCGATTTTGTCAAATATTTTGGTTGCATCATTCTTTAAAGAGTCAGTAAAATAATCGTCAAAAAAATTGTCAGCAAAAATGCCTGATTTCTTCGCATTGGTATAATTAGGAATCAATGCAAGGATTTCTTTCTTTCTTTGGTTTAAAATGCTTGAAGCTGTTAATTGTCGGGGGTTTAAGCCAGCCAACTTCACCAATGTATCGATCATTCTAATATTGATTGCGCTAGTAGGAGCATAAGTTACATTGGCAAAAAGCATTACTCCTAAACCATATTCTGGTAATATATTCCAGTTGCTTCCAAAACCTGGCAAGCCACCTGAATGCCCTACATATAAACGATTATCGCAATCTCTGCGAATACCTAAGCCATATCCATATGCTGTGGTTGTTGCGCAAACTCTTCCATCCGAATAAGAATAGTTTGGGCTCAAACTATTGAAATTCCATGGTTGGTGCATTTCTCTGAGCGTGCTTCTGTTAACGAGGGTGTTTTCTTCAGCATTTCTTGCAGGCCATGCATTTTGATGCAATGCCAAGTATTTTGTGAAGGATTCGATGGACGTTATCATGCCACCCATAGCTCCATAAATGCCATCATGCAATAATGCTTCTTCTCTCCAATTATTATTGATCCATCTATATCCTTTGGCTAATTGATTAGTCGGTACTTTGCTGTATTCCCAGGCTGCTTGCATGCCTAATTTTTTCCAAATATTGTTCTGGATATATTCATTGTATGGAATGCCAGTTACTTTTTTGATGATGTATCCTAACGTAGCAAATCCTAAATTGCTGTACTCGTATGCAATTCCATTAGCATTGGAAAAACTGATTCCCTTTTTAATTAAAGCCAATAATTCTTCATCTGTATCCGCCAATTGGCGATCTCCCCAAGGATTGTCTTCTGGAAATCCGGCAGCATGAGTGAGTAGTTGTCGGATAGTAATTTCTGACGCATCTTTGGTTAAGCCTTGATTCTTAAATTCAGGAATATATTTTGAAACAGCATCGTCTAATTGTAGTTTCCCCGCATCTCTTAATTTACAAATTGCTAAAGCAGTAAAGCTTTTACTCATAGATGCAATTCTAAACATCGAATTGGTTGTAGCGGTTGTTTTATTGGCAATATCTGCATATCCTTTGCTGCCCGAAACAATTAACTGACCATCAATCACAATACCATAAGCATATCCAGGAAAATGATTGGCCTGTGCAAAGTCGGCATACATTTTTTCAATGACAAGGGCCAATGCTTTTATTTTTTCTGCTCTTTTTGCATCTGCAAATACAGGAGGCGTATAGGCTGAATTGGGATTGGTTTGTGCAAATAAATTAATTGACACAATTATTAATAAAAAAAGCGAAACAATTTTTTTAAAAAAAATCATTGGTTTGATTTTATGATGATTAATATCGAATTAATTGTTGAACAGATTCGTCCAATCTACTTTTAGCCATGTAATTTTTTTCCAATTCAAGATTAAATGGAATGGGTGTATCTAAAGAAGCGCATCTTAAAACAGGCGCATCTAATAATTCAAAACAATGCTGGCTGATCCATGCACTGATTTCACCACCAATTCCTCCAATTAAATTGTCTTCATGCAAGATCAACACTTTACCTGTTTGTTGAACTGCTCCTTTAATGGCATCGTAATCCAAAGGAGCCAAGGTTCTTAGATCGATGATATGCAATGAAATGTCAGGATGAGCTGCTTGATAATCTAATGCCCAATGTACTCCTGCTCCATAAGTAATGATAGATATATCATCACCTTCATTCACAGTTACCGCTTTTCCAATTTCAATTTCATAATAATTGGTTGGTAAAAATCCGCTCACCGATCTATACAACGCTTTGTGCTCAAAATACAATACTGGATTAGGATCATTGATTGCAGCAATGAGTAATCCTTTTGCATCTTTTGGATTAGAAGGGTATACTACTTTTAATCCAGCAACATGGGTAAACCAAGCTTCATTGCTTTGCGAATGAAATGGGCCAGCACCAACGCCACCACCTGTTGGCATGCGAATTACCACATCGGCATTTTGCCCCCATCTGTAATGAATCTTTGCTAAATTATTTACGATCTGATTAAAACCAACAGTAACAAAATCGGCAAACTGCATTTCCATTACCGATTTAAATCCTTCTAAACTCAAGCCCAAACAAGCGCCTACAATGGCACTTTCGCAAAGTGGCGTATTTCTTACCCTTGCTTTACCAAATCTTTCAACAAAACCTTCAGTGATCTTAAATGCTCCACCATATTCAGCAATATCCTGACCCATTAAAATTAAATTCGGATGACGTTCCATGCTCTGACTCAATCCTTCGGCAATCGCATCTACTAAGCGGGCTTCTTTTTGTTCATCACCAATAATTAAATTATTTACTTCAACTATTGAAGCCGCAAAAACATCCGCTATTTCATTTACTGTATTTACTTCAATGGGCCCTGCTTGTTGAGCAAGGGCTAATTCTTCTTCTATATGTTTTTTGAAATCGTTTCTTATATCGGCAATTTCCATTTCGGTGATTAGTTTTTCACTCACCAAAAATTGCTCATACATTTTTACCGGATCTTTTCTACCCCATTCTTCAAACAATTCTTTCGGAACGTATTTGGTTCCACTCGCTTCTTCATGACCGCGCATTCTAAAAGTCATGCACTCTATCAAATAGGGTTTTTGATTTTCGATGCAATATTGTCTGACCCCTTTGATGGTATCATATACAGAAAGAATATTGTTTCCAACAATTTGAACTCCTTCCATTCCATATCCCTTGGCTTTATCCACTAAGTTTTGGCATCGGTATTGTTCATTCACTGGTGTGCTTAATCCATAGCCATTGTTTTCAATGATAAAGATGACGGGTAAATTCCAAACTGCTGCCACATTCAATGCTTCATGAAAATCACCTTCGCTTGTTCCACCATCTCCCGAAAAAGCAACGGCTACTTTATGTTCTTTTCTTAATTGGTGTGCAAGTGCAACACCATCTGCTATAGCCAATTGAGGACCTAAATGAGAGATCATTCCGCAGATATGATGTGCTGCAGAACCAAAATGAAAACTTCTTTCTCTGCCTTTGCTGTATCCTTCATTATTGCCTTGCCATTGCATGAATAATTGATGAAGCGGCATATTGCGACTTGTAAAAACGCCTAAATTTCTATGCAAGGGCATGATCCACTCATCTGCATCTAATGCTAAAGTTGCACCTACAGATATAGCTTCTTGACCGATACCACTGAACCACTTGCTGATTTTACCTTGACGTAATAAAACCAACATTTTTTCCTCGATCATTCTCGGGAGCAACAAATTTTTATACAACTCAATCAGTCTATCATTCGAAAAAGACTGTCTATTAAATTCCATTTTTCATTCCTTTTATTTAAGCGTAAGTTAATGGTATTTACATTCTTAGTAAAGAGGGAAAATGAAAAAACCCCGCCATAAGGCAGGGCTTTCTTCAATATTTTGAATTCCTAATCGCGACTTCCTAACTTGCTTAACAACTTAAGCATTTCAATATATAACCAAACGATGGTTACCATCAATCCAAAAGCGCCATACCATTCCATAAATTTGGGTGCGCCTCTTTCAGCACCTTGCTCAATCATATCAAAATCTAAGATCAAATTCAAAGCAGCAATTGCCACTACAAATAAACTAATACCAATACTTAACATGCTGCTATCATACATGAAGTTAACGTTTACACCAAATAGCCTTAACACCATTGTAAGCAAGTAAAAAATACCAATACCCAAAGTTGCAGTAAAAATCACCGATTTAAATCGCTCTGTTGCTTTGATGATCCTGAAATTGTATAAAATGAACATAGATATGGCAACACCAAATGTTAGGCCTACAGCCTGCATTACTAATCCTGGATAAGATTTAGCAAAAGCAGCATTCATAATTACTGAAATACCACCAATAAATAGCCCTTCTAATAAAGCATATAAAGGCGCTAAGAAAGGTGCCCAATTTGGTTTAAAGCTGATGGCAATAGCTGTTATTAAACCTCCAAAAATTCCTACCATCATCAACACATTCATTGTGTCTTGCTTCAATTCTTCGAACAAATGCCAATTGTAAGCAGCTCCTGCTATTAGCATCAACATCATAAATCCAAATTTGTTGATGGCGCCTCTAACGGTCATAGTGCCTTGTAAACTGGCATCCATTTCCAAGCTTTTATCAAACATTTTCTCAGTAAGGGTGGGGTTACCTGATTTAAAAATTGCCATAGTAATTATTTTTCTGTTTTCAAATTTACGATAAAGAAAATTGATTCTCAATCAAGGACTAAAAGCGAGCTAATTTTAACGATTCATTTACCATTTTATACCTGGATAATGATCAACGGTTTCAAATACATAATTGAGATGTTGTTTTAGCAAAACAATCATTTTTCGGAGTGAATCTAGGTCTTCCGGACGATGAAAAATACGGTCGTGGGTGAGTAAAACCAAGTGATTTTTGGTAAATGTTTCGTTTTTGTCCAATAGGTTTTCAATCTGTTTGGCCATTAATTCAGCAGATTGAATAGGTCGCTCTGTTTTATGTCCAAATGCCCATTCACTGTCCCATCCTATAACGTTATATCCCATGGAATCAAGTCCATTACAAACAGCAGTTACCAAGTGAGTCCTTTTTACACTGTCTTTTAATACCCAAGCATTATTGCCTGGAAGGCGAATGATTTTATACGGTACTCTTAAAGTGTCTTGTGCTCTGTTAAATTCTAACAATGTACTTTCTGTATGTTGATAGAATGCTTGGTATTTGCCTAATGCATGTGTATAGCTGTGATTGGCTAAGAGAAATTGTGGGTATCCATTTTTGATTTTTGCTACAATATCATTGCCATCTTTTCTCATTTGAGAATGTAATCCAACCATGAAATAAGTGGCTTTAATGCCATTGTCTCTGCAAACGGCGAAGGTTTCTAAAGTGCCATGTTGAGGGCCATCATCAAAAGTGAGGTAAATGTATTTTTTGGAAGTATCGTAAACGAATGTCGTTCGATCAAATTTACCAATTGGTGGAGTTGTACTTGCTTGATTGTTATTGATTTCACTGGGAGGAGCAGCCAATTCATCATTGATTAATTTCATCTCACATGCTCCCAACAACATTATCAAAACACCCAAAAACCAATATAAAAACTGCTTCAACTTATTGCTTATTTAACTTTCCTGCAAAATCTACTGCAAATAAAGGTCCAATTTCTAAAAAAACTGAAAAAAGATGCCTAAAGGGCAGAATAAATAAGCATCAGAAATACTACCTTCGTCAGACAACAGGAATCAATGAATATTAAAGAAGAAGTTTTACAGAATGTAGTTATTAAGTTCGCTGGAGATAGCGGAGACGGTATGCAGTTGACTGGTCAGCAGTTTACTAATAATACTGCCATGTTAGGTATTGACTTGGCAACCTTTCCAGATTTCCCCGCTGAGATCCGCGCCCCAATAGGAACCCTTCCGGGAGTGAGTGGATTCCAGTTGCATTTCTCTTCTAATAAAGTATTTACACCGGGTGATATTGCAGACGTGTTGGTTGCTATGAATGCAGCCGCATTGAAAGTGAATATGAAAGCCATCAAACCAGGTGGAAAAATCATAGCCAATATTGATGGATTTGATGCAAAAAATTTGCGTCTGGCCAACTATCCCGAAGGAGTAAATCCTTTGGAAGATGGAAGCCTTGATTCATTTGAAGTGATCAAAATTGATGTAACTAAATTAACACGTGAATCGCTAAAAGACTTTACAGATCTAGGTGTTAAAGAACGCGACCGTGCAAAAAATATGTTTGTATTGGGCTATATCTATTGGATGTATAATAGAAGCCTAGAGAATACGATTGATTTCTTAAAAGAGAAGTTTGGTAAGAAAGACAATATCCTTCAGAGTAATATTAAAGTGTTACAAGCTGGATATAATTTTGGAGATACTACAGAAACTTTTTCTGCAAGGTATACGGTAGAGAAAGCAAAAATGGCCCCCGGTGTGTATCGAAGCATTATGGGAAATCAAGCATTGACCATGGGCTTAGTTGCTGCCAGTGAAAAAAGTGGATTACCCTTGTTCTTAGGTTCTTATCCTATTACGCCAGCATCTGATATTTTACATGATTTGAGTAAACACAAATCATTTGGAGTTCGCACATTTCAAGCGGAAGATGAAATTGCTGCCATTACATCGGCAATTGGTGCTAGTTATGGAGGTGCATTAGGCGTAACAACTACTTCAGGTCCTGGCATGGCATTGAAAGCGGAAGCCATGGGCTTAGCGGTAATGTTAGAAATTCCATTGTTGATCATCAATATTCAAAGAGGTGGACCATCAACAGGCTTGCCTACTAAAACAGAGCAGAGTGATTTGATGCAGGCATATTATGGAAGAAATGGGGAGTGCCCAATGCCAATAATTTCAACTGCAACACCAAGTGATTGTTTTGATGTAGCATACGAAGCAGTGAGAATTGCTGTGCAACATATGACACCAGTTATTTTATTGAGTGATGGATATATTGCCAACGGAGCAGAACCATGGAAGTTTCCACAGTCAGCTGATTTAGCACCTATAGAAGTGTCTTATAAAAAAGGATTGGACGAAGGCGAAGAAAAATTCTTGTCCTATAAAAGAAATGAAAAATTAGCTAGACCATGGGCTATTCCTGGAACACCAGGACTTGAGCATCGTGTGGGTGGATTGGAAAAACAAGATATTACTGGAAACATCAGTTACGATTCTGATAATCACCAGCATATGGTGAAGATTCGTCAGGCTAAAGTAGATAAGGTTGCTGATTATATTCCTTTGCAAAAAATTGAGTGTGGCGCAGAAAAAGGAAAAGTATTGGTATTGGGCTGGGGATCTACATTTGGCGCCATCAAAAGTGCGGTGTTAGATTTGATTGCCGAAGGTCATTCTGTGAGTCATGCACATATTCGATATATAAGACCATTCCCTAAAAATTTAGGAGATATCATCAAGAATTTTGATCATGTATTGATTCCAGAAATCAATAACGGTCAGTTGATTAAAATTATTCGTGATGAATATTTTGTAGATGCAAAAGGCTATAATAAAATCATGGGTATACCTATTACCAAGGGAGAACTAATAACAGCAGTAAAGCAGTTATTGGGTTAAGACAGTTAACTAAGCAATGCATTTAGATGAAATTCGGGAGTATTGTTTAAGCAAGCCAGGAGTAGAAGAGGCACTTCCTTTTGGTCCTGATGTATTGGTGTATAAAGTGAAAGGCAAATTATTTTTGCTTACCAGCTTTGATAATGATCCCATTCAATTTAATGTAAAATGCGATCCCGAAAAAGCTATAGAACTCCGCGAAGAATTTCCTGATACTGTTCTGCCCGGTTATCACATGAACAAGAAACATTGGAACACCGTTTTAGTAAATGGTGTATTGTCTATAAAACAATTGCGAGCCATGATTGATCATTCTTATATATTGGTTGCAAAAAAGTGATTTCATTTTAAAACTTCCCATACCCCTTACACCATTCCTTCAATCCACATTCCTCACATTTTGGGTTTCTTGCAACACAGGTATAACGACCGTGTAATATCAACCAATGATGAGCGCGATGAACATGTTCTGCAGGAATATGTTTGATCAATTCTTTTTCTACCGCTAAAGGTGTGGTTGCTTTGGTACTCACCAAACCCAATCGATGGCTTACCCTGAACACATGTGTATCCACCGCCATATTGGGTTGTTCATCTATTACACTAGTAATAACATTAGCTGTTTTACGGCCCACTCCTGGTAATTGTACCAATTCATCTACCGTCATAGGAACTTCTCCGCCAAATTTGTCCAACAACATATTGGACATGCCAATTAAATGTTTGGTTTTATTATTTGGGTAAGAAATGCTTTTGATCAAAGGGAATAAATCATCAAAACTGGCTTTCGACATTTTTTGTGGACTAGGATATTTTTTAAAAATTCCTGGTGTGGTCATATTCACCCGCTTATCGGTACACTGCGCAGAGAGAATCACCGCAACCAATAATTGAAAAGGATTGTCATACACCAATTCGGTTTCTGCAATAGGAGTTGTTTCGATAAAATAATAGATCACTTGCGCATATCGTTCCTTCTTGGTCATGCGCAAATTTAATAGTTAAAGACAATATTCATCAATACTGTTGAAGCAACCAAGCATTAATCCTTCTTCGCATTCTTGGCATATTGCAAAATGGCTTTGATTGATTGCTTGGAAGGCGATTGTAGCTTTAGTTTGTCTAATTGATCCACTGAACGTTGTAAAACTTCCAAACGATTTTTTAAATCACTATCTTCTTTAATAGATTGATTGATAGCAGCCGTTAATTCAGGTGTGCAATCTTTGTATATATACATAATTAATTCCTCTTCTTTAAATTTCTTCATATGCAGCGATCTGCGTGAATAAGAGGATACGGCGCTTTTATTAAACGAGCTCGTTAAAAAAATATTGTAACTATTTACATTAAAAGGGAGTTAAAAGCCGTCCAACGTTCTTTGAACAGTTTTATTTTTTGGAGGCTGCAGAATCTTCAAAAATATAAATATCTTCCCCGTCTTTTTTCATGAGGTATCTTTCTCGGGCATATTTTTCTAAAGCTGCAGGACTATTTTGTAAATCACCTAGTTCTTTGCGGGTTTTGTCTATTTCTTGCTGGTAATAGGCTTTCTTTTGCTCCAATTTATGCAATTCATCCCTTCGTTCTTTTTGTTGAAAATAATCTCGTTGATCGATGAATAACATCCATACAATAAAAAACACTCCCGCAAGCAGGAATTTATTGGTAATGATGGGGATGATTTTTTTCATACTAGTAAAAAAAATTGGCAGATAAAAGTAATCAGAAACCCTTATCTGCCAATGGATATTTAATTCACAACTGTGTGTAGCTAATTATTTTCCGAATTTAATTTTTCCTTTCGGATAAATACCTGTGCTACCGAGCATTTCTTCGATACGAATCAATTGATTGTATTTAGCAATACGATCGGTACGAGAAGCCGAACCAGTTTTAATTTGTCCGCAATTCAACGCAACTGCTAAATCGGCAATTGTTGTATCTTCTGTTTCTCCACTTCTATGACTCATAATGGTATTGTAACCATTATGTTGTGCCAATGAAACTGCATTGATGGTTTCTGTAATGGTTCCAATCTGGTTTACTTTTACTAATAAAGCATTGGCAATATTTTTATCCAATCCTTGTTGTATACGATCTACATTGGTTACAAACAAATCGTCTCCAACCAACTGGCATTTGCTTCCAACAGCCTGTGTCAATGCTTTCCAGCCATTCCAATCATCTTCTGCCATTCCATCTTCAATAGAAACAATCGGATATTGCTTCACCCATTTTTCCCAGAATTTCACTAATTCATCGCTGCTCAATGCTTTGCCGCTACTCTTATGGAATACATATTTTTTCTTCTTTGAGTCCCATAATTCACTATTGGCAGCATCCATTGCAATTACTATTTGGGATCCTGTTTTATAACCTGCTGCTTGTATAGATTCTAACACGGTTTCAATGGCTTCTTCATTGCTTTGTATGTTTGGAGCAAATCCACCTTCGTCACCTACATTGGTACTATAGCCTTTTTTCTTTAGTACCGATTTGAGTGTATGAAAAATTTCCACACCCCAACGCAATCCTTCACTAAAAGAAGGAGCGCCCACTGGCATGATCATAAATTCCTGAAAATCGATTTTATTATCGGCATGTGCACCACCATTTACAATGTTCATCATTGGCATCGGTAATGTTTTTGCATTGGTGCCTCCGATATATCTGTACAAAGGCAATCCTGCTTCTTCTGCAGCAGCTTTAGCCACCGCCATACTCACTGCTAATATTGCATTAGCGCCTAATTTTCCTTTATTAGGAGTGCCATCTAATTCAATCATCGCTTGGTCTATAGCAGCTTGTTGCGTAATATCATATCCAACGATTGCCTCTGAAATAATATCGTTTACATTCTTCACTGCTTTAAGCACTCCCTTACCCACGTATTTTTTCTTATCGTTATCGCGTAATTCTACAGCTTCGTGAATACCTGTACTTGCACCACTAGGCACAGAGGCTCTTCCCATTGCACCATCGTCGGTCAAAACTTCCACTTCAACAGTTGGGTTTCCGCGGCTGTCTAAAATTTGTCTGGCATGTACTTCAATAATGTAGCTCATTTGTTAGTTATTTGTTATTAGTTAATTCTTAATTCTTGTTGGTTTGTGGGATAAAGATAAGCAATATGTAGTTTATACACTTAAAGCCTTTGTTAAGTCTGCGAAAACAGCCTCCAAAGGCTTACTGGCTTTGAGTTTAGCTAAATTATCATCCGCTACAATATTGCCTTTGTGAATGATAATTACTCGATCGCAAATAGCTTCTACTTCCTGTAAAATATGGCTTGAAAACAATACCGTTTTGTTGGCCCCTTCTGCTTTTATTAAGTTTCTGATTTCAATAATTTGATTGGGGTCTAATCCACTGGTTGGTTCATCTAAGATCAATACTTCGGGCTGATGGATGAGCGCAGCCGCTAAACCCACTCTTTGTTTGTATCCTTTAGATAGTTGATTGATTTTTTTGTTTTGCTCAATGGTCAATCCCACTTTTTGAATAATATGATCAATTGCGCTTTTGTCTTTTATTTGATGCGCTCCAGCAATAAAAGAAAGATATTCTTTTACGTACATTTCTCCATACAATGGATTTGCTTCGGGTAAATAGCCGATTTTTTGTTTACAAGAAATGGGGTCTATCGAAATCTCTTTTCCAGCAATCAATACTTTTCCTTCATTGGGTTGAAGGTATCCCGTAATCATTTTCAGCGTAGTACTTTTTCCTGCACCATTGGGTCCTAAAAAACCTACAATTTCTCCTTTGCTAATTGAAAAAGAAATATCGTTTACCGCTTTTTGTTGTCCGTAAAATTTGGTGAGCCCAACTACTTCAATCGACATAATTCCGCTTTGATTCAAAAATAACCAAATTCTTAAATTAAAATTTGTTAAATATTGTACGTGTAATTAAAATTTATACGTATTTTTATTAAAAATGACCAATGACCGGAAAACTTACTTTAAGTATTGATGCTTCAACTATCCTCAGAGCAAAGCGTATTTCAAGAAAAAAAGGGAAAAGTATTAGTAGTATGGTTTCGGCATTTTTAGAAGGATTGAATGATAAAGAAGAAATAAAGGAATCATTTGTTATGAAAATGAGTGGTGCATTAAAAGATCAAATTCCAGCTGATATAGATTGGAAAAATATTAAACAACAATATCAAAAAACAAAACATGGCAATTAAGGTTTTTGTTGATACAAATATATTTTTAGATGTTTTATTGCATCGAGGAAAAGAGTATAAAGAGGCTGAAGAATTATTATTGTTAGCGGAAAATAGTACCATAGAAATATACAGTTCTTCCTCTTGCTTACTTAACTTGATGTATATCTTAAAAACGTATAAAATTCCAAAATCACAGATAATAGAATATATGACTGGTATACTTTCTTTCAGTCAACTGGTAAATCCAGATAACTTGGTTTTCGGTTTAGCTTTGGACGCTAATTTTTCAGATATTGAAGATGCAGTTCAATATTACACAGCATTTCAGGTAAAAGGAATGAATTTTTTTATTACAAGTAATATTAAAGATTTTAAAAAGGCGAATGCAATATTGCCTGTTGTCAATGCAAAACAATTTATATCTCAATATAAGTAGATCAGCTTTTATTACACTTTATCATACTCTCCCTTTAATGCATAGTATCCAAAAATCATAAAACCAACTGCAATTGGAAGAAATACAATACCGAAAACAGCCCACTGAATTTTTGTGTCAATGCCAGGTTTAGTAATTATTTGAGATGCCGCAGTTTGAATGAGATAATACATAGCTATTGGGCCTAGTAAAATCCAAATAATTCCTGCATATTTTTTTAGTTGGTTCATGATCTTATCAATTTTATACCTCAATAGGAGGGTCTATTTTATTTTGAATATACAAAGTGCCAATAATCAAACAAACTGCTGCAACAATAATTGGATACATCAATCCTGCCAGTTTATCGTTGGTGTAAATAGTGGTGAGTAATGTGGCAATGAATGGCGTTAGTCCACCAAAGACGCCATTTCCAATATGATAAGGCAACGACATAGACGTGTACCTTATTTTAGTGGGAAATAACTCCACCAAAAATGCAGCAATCGGTCCATATACCATGGTCACATAAATGATCATGATAAAAACAATCCCTACCATTTTCCAATAATCGGTATTGCCTACTTTTTTTATTATTACAGGAGTTGATGCTTTGATTTGTTGTTGGCCACTTGCATACAAAGTGTCTTTGGTGGTTTCTGTTAGCTGCATTCCGTTTTCAAATTGATGAATGGATGTATGCGTTAATAATGTATCGTTGTTTTTTAAAATAGTTCTTTCGTGCTGTGCCGTTTTTTGTTGAACTAACTCAATAGAATTGTTTGGATCAGTAATTTTTAAAAGTTGTCCAAATAAATATTGGTAAGAAATGATTGCCAAAAACATACCACTTAACATGATCCATTTCCTGCCAACTTTATCGCTCCATGCTCCAAACACTACAAAGAATGGAGTACCCAATAAAATGGCCCAAATGATTAAAGTACGCGATTGATCAAAATCTATTTTGCATACATTTTCAATAAATGATTGGGCATAAAATTGACCCGTATACCAAACCACTCCTTGTCCCATTGTGGCACCAAACAATGCCAATAAAACCATTTTCAAATTGGTCTTGTGGCCAAAACTTTCTTTGATCGGGTTGACTGAAGTTTTTCCACTGGCTTTTAGTTCTGTAAAAAGAGGCGACTCTTTCATCTTAAGTCGAATATATATAGATACTACAACCAATAATATAGAAACCAGAAAAGGAATCCGCCAGCCCCAATCATTGAATTTGGCAATTGATTTTGCTGCATTGGCATCCAGTGAATGACGTGTTAAAAGAATCACTCCCAAGGAAACAAATAATCCCAGTGTTGCTGTTGTTTGAATCCAAGAAGTGTAGTACCCTCTTTTGTGCTCGGGTGCATGTTCTGCTACATAAGTAGCGGCTCCGCCATATTCTCCTCCTAAAGCCAATCCCTGTAATAATCGCAATAATAAAACCAAAATTGGGGCTGCATATCCGATACTATCAAAACCAGGAATTAAGCCAATTGCAAATGTGGAACCACCCATTATTACAAGGGTGAGTAAAAAAGTATGTTTTCTTCCTATTAAATCGCCCAATCGCCCAAATACCAAAGCTCCAAAAGGCCTCACAATAAATCCCGCGGCAAAAGTAGCTAGGGTAGAAAGCAATGCAGCAGTTGGATTTGTTTTTGGAAAAAATTGACTGGCTATTACCGTAGCTAAGCTTCCAAAAATATAAAAATCGTACCATTCAATCAGCGTTCCCATGGAGGAAGCAGTGATTACTTTACGAAGTGTTTTTGTTTCGTTCATGTTATAAAATGAAACATCAACTTACGCCAATATTAGCATATTGCCAAGCAAGTATTGACGTATATTTATATCCGAAATTTGTTTGCCATGAGTTATCCTTATCAAATCAAGAGTTTAGAAGAATATAAAATTGCCTATCAAAAAAGTATAGAAGATCCTGCAGGTTTTTGGGAAGAGATTGCCAATCATTTTACTTGGAAGAAAAAATGGAATAGCAAAGCAGATGTGCTCAATTGGAATTTTAAAGAACCCAAAGTAGAATGGTTCAAAGGTGCTAAATTAAATATCACTGAAAATTGTTTGGATAGACATTTGGCCGAAAGAGGCAATCAGCCTGCTTTAATTTGGGAAGCAAATGATCCCGATTATCCTAGCCGTATTTTAACGTATAAAAAATTGCATGAAAAAGTTTGTCAGTTTGCCCATGTATTAAAAAACAATGGAGTGCAAAAAGGCGATCGGGTATGCATTTATATGGGTATGCTTCCAAGGTTAGCCATTGCAGTACTGGCTTGTGCCAGAATAGGGGCAGTGCATAGTGTAATTTTTGGAGGATTTTCTGCACAAAGTATTGCAGATAGATTAGAAGATGCTAAAGCCACATTTATAATCACATGCGATGGGGCATATCGCGGAGCAAAAGACATTCCGCTAAAAAGTGTTATTGATGATGCATTGATTGGTAATAAAACCATTAAAAAAGTAATTGTTGCAACCCGAACCAGAACAGCTGTATCTATGATCAAAGGAAGAGATGTATGGTGGGAAGATGAAGTACAACAAGTAGAAGACAGTGGGATCACTTTTATTGAAGCAGAAGAAATGGATGCAGAAGATCCACTGTTTATTTTATATACATCTGGTAGTACAGGAAAACCCAAGGGAGTAGTGCATACTTGTGGTGGGTATATGATTTATGCCAACTATACTTTTGTAAATGTGTTTCAATACCAACCCGGTCAAATCCATTTTTGCACTGCAGATATTGGTTGGATCACAGGCCATAGTTATATTCTATATGGTCCATTGAGTGCTGGAGCTACTACGTTGATGTTCGAAGGAGTACCTACCTACCCGGATGCGGGCAGGTTTTGGGATATTGTAGATAAATTCAAAGTAAATATTTTATACACTGCTCCAACTGCTATCAGAAGCTTGATGGGCTTTGGTTTGGGGCCATTGCAAGGAAAAGATTTGTCTTCTTTAAAAGTACTTGGAACAGTAGGAGAGCCTATCAATGAAGAAGCTTGGCATTGGTATGATGAAAATGTTGGCAAGAAAAAATGCCCGATTGTAGATACCTGGTGGCAAACTGAAACGGGTGCTTGTTTGATCAGTAATTTGGCAGGCGTTACACCATCTAAACCCAGTTGGGCAACATTACCCATGCCTGGCATACAAATGTTATTGGTAGATGAGCATGGTAAAGAAGTGATTGGAGAAGACGGTCAGACGGTGTCTGGTAATTTATGTATCAAAGCACCATGGCCAGGAATATTAAGAACAACTTGGGGTGATCATGAACGTTGTAGAACCAATTATTTTGCTACATACGACAACCTGTATTTTACAGGTGATGGCGCATTGCGCGATAAAGACGGCAATTATAGAATTACTGGTAGGGTAGACGATGTATTGAATGTAAGTGGTCATAGAATTGGAACAGCAGAAGTAGAGAATGCGTTGAATATGCACGCAGGGGTTGTAGAAAGTGCAGTAGTAGGTTACCCGCATGATGTAAAGGGTCAGGGCATTTATGCGTTTGTGATTTACCAGGGTTCACATGCACAGAATACACATGGAAGCGGAGATTTGGTAAGAAAAGATATTTTACAAACTGTTACCAGAATGATTGGGGCCATCGCTAAGCCCGATAAAATTCAGTTTGTAAGTGGCTTGCCTAAAACCAGAAGTGGCAAGATCATGCGTAGAATTTTGCGCAAAATTGCTGAAGGCGAAACGGAGAATTTAGGGGATATATCTACTTTGCTTGATCCAGGAGTTGTAGAAGAAATTAAGAATGGAAGGATTTAATCTATAAACTTAAATATTAAATCCTTATGTAATTGTTTTCAACCAAAATTTTTATCATAGTAACTAGGTAGCTTAACCAATCCATGCTTAATAGAATAAGTAATTAATTCTGCCCTGTTTTTTACCTCAAATAATTGGGAGACCTGATTAAAATAATGTTTAATTGAAGCTTTGCTTTTATTCATTGTAATGGCTATTTCTTCAAATGATAAATCTGAAGCATTCATTAACAAAAATTCAATTAATTTTTCATTCATTTCAGGCTCTTTTTTAAATCGATTGGTTTTGGTGCTTTTTGAATAAATAATATTTCCATTATAATTGTATACTAGTTTATCTATATAGCGTTCTCCAATTAGTGCGTATTCAATACTATCTATTAAAATATTTTTATTGCCATATGTAGTAATGTAAATTGCTGATTCTTTATGTAAAAAATGTTTTGATATAAAGCCAATTGCTCCTTCGCTTAATACTTCAATTGCTAGTTCTTTATTTGAGTGTGTTGATACGCCAATAATTTTTATTGTTGGATATTTAAAATTTAAGTAACTGGTAACAAGTAATCCATCTATTTTGGGCATTTCAATATCTAGTAATAGTATGTCAGGTAATTTTTTTGCCCGATTTATTTGCAACAATAAATCATATCCATTTTTTGCTACAATAATTATAGTTGAATTTGGTATTAATAAAACCTCGTTTTGTAAAAGTTGAGAGTATCTTTCGTTATCTTCTGCAATTGCAAATAATAGCATAGTAATAATTGGATGTTTTAAATATACTACAAAAATCTATTATTATAAGGGGGGGGTAAAAATTAACCTTATGGTTAATAAATATAGGAATTGGGAATAATTAAGCTTCTTTAAAACTTATAGCTATAATTATTATCCAAATGGTTAATTACTTATTGAAAATGGGTATTTAGATTTACTACGAATATTCACTAGGAATTATTGATGTTGTTTTAAGCTAAAAAATATTTGAATGCATTAAGTCAATGAAGAATTTTGACCTAGCTTGATAACAAAAAACTTTTTAATCTTAAAAATCATTTGTTATGTTTAAAAAATTAGTTTTAGTCGTTACAATTATTAGTTTTCTTTTGTCTTGTAGAAAGGATAGCAATATTAAAAATGAAGACCTTAATGTAGTCGAAGATGCCAAGTCGTGGGTTGAAGGATTTTTATCAAAAAATCAAATAAATCCGATGTTTCAAAAAATTCAGTACCATTGGGAATTAGCATCAACCAATAAATTTGCAAATGGTTATAATGCTATTTCAATTCCAATTTCTGAAATTGGTCAAAATCCAGATTATAAAGGATTAAGACTTCTTTATTTGTATCCTTGGAAAAATGGTAAAGGATACTATTCTACAATTTTCGAAATAATTCCCACATCTTTTGTTTCATCAAAAAAGATTTTTGATTTAAAAAAGTTTGATGGAATTATATCTTCTTGGGATTTCAAAACAGGTTTTACAAATGGAGTTGATTTTTCAGATGGTATTGCTTTAAAAAATATTGTTTTAGAATACAAAGAAAAAAGCAAATCTCTAAATTCTAGATATAGTCAAGAAAAAGGAATTAGTTCTCAATCGCTTCCAGGAGTTTCGGTCACTGGTTACATTCCTGCTCCTCAAACAGGTTTATATATTATGACAATAATAAATAGTTTGGGATATGGTATATCCTATCCATGGGGCTCAAGTAATATTTCAAACCCTTGTGAATATACTACTTGTTCTTCTACTAATCCCTATGACTATTTTGATGAATCGCAACTTAATGACATTTATCAAAAATTAAAAAATAAAATGTGGAATGAAGAGAAAGTTAAAGATTCTACTAATGACCCTTGTATCGCAGATGCAATAGATAAATTGGCAATTATGAATAATTGCATACCCAGTATGATAAAAGAATTTTTTGGAGATGATCCTTCATTTACTATGAATATCAAAAATGAATATTTAGGACTTGATGCAAATGGAAATCCTCCAAGGGGTGGTCGCACTAATTTTAATATAGCATCAAATCAGTTTGATGTTTTTATAAATAGTTATTATGATGATAAAACTGATTTATCGATTGCTGGAACTTTAATTCATGAAGCTATGCACTGTCAGATAATGAATTGGTTTAGAGAAGCAAGTTTAAATGGAAATACTCAATTGCAAGTGGATCTAGCAAATCAATATGGATATATATTCTCTAAAGAGATTAGTGGAATTAGTAATAACTTAGCAGATATTGTATTTGGATTGAATCCAACTCAGCACCAAGAAATGGTAACTAAATATAACACACTTATTGCTACAACTCTTTATGATTTTGCAATAAACAAAGGGTTAAATAATGTTACACTTGCAGATTGTGAAGATTTAGCTTGGGCAGGAACTTTCGATAGTAAAGCTTGGGGTAATCTTTCAGGTACTGATCAAACAAGGATCTTAAATAAAGTGAATGCTGAGAAAGATCCGAATGGGACAAAAAATCTAAATAATAATAATAGTTCTTCAAAAGGCAAAAACTGTAAATAAATATTTGGTTATGAAATGTTGTTTGGTAATTTTATTGAGTTTAGTAACATGTAAGGTGTTTAGTCAAGATGTACAAATACATCCAATTGGTGTTTATAAGGGAGGTATTTGTTTAGATGAAGCGATTTGTGGAACTTGGTATATAAAACAAGATTCAACATTTGTTTTTTTGGATTTTTATAATATGAAACTAAAAAGTTTCGGAACTGGAAGTTGGCTTTTGAAAAATAAAAATAATATTGAGTTTAAATTCAATGAAGAGTTACTACCTGTTTTGAAAAATGTCAAAATAAACTATCAATCAGAAACAAAAAAGTCATACGATTCAATTTATATTTATGGTCAAATAAACGCCGTTTCGAAATATGGTAAGGATATTATATTAGGTTTATTTAACAATCAATACTATGTTAGAGTAGATAAAAAAGGTGAGTTCAGAGGGGTGTTTATTAGAGATTCAAAGTTCATTAAAAACAATCTAATTATTAGAGATTTGCCAGATAGTCTTGCAACAATTGAAATTCAATTAAGTTCTCAATCAAATTATCATACTTTAATCATAGATATTCCTAAAGAAGATAGTTTTTCAGCAAATATGATATATCGTACAAATCCATTTTTCGTTTCAACTCAACAAAGTGGTAAAGCTAGCTTTTTCTTGAATAGCAGAAATGATCAAAAAAATAGATGGAACAACATTGTTTTTGTATCAAATGATAAAAACATTCTAATTGACAAATTAAAAACTGCAAAAAAAGAACAACCTCAACTTAGTAGTAATATTAACTATCTTATTTCATTTATAAATAAATGATTTATGATGTTAGATTAATTGGAATTCTTTCCTGTTTGATAACAGGAATTTTTCCATTTATTTATTACATTTTCGATAGTTTTGTCAATAAAGCTCTATTATTACTAGTTGTTTTACTATTTATATTAATTCAAATTTATTTAGAAAGCAGGTTAGGTTTTATATCCATTCTATTACAAAGCATTTATTGTAACAAAAATTATATAAATAAAAAGAAAGTTAAAATTGTCCTTTTTTTTATTTCTGTTTCAACTTTATGTATTTTATATTTTAAATTAAGTTCAACCTTGGGGAGGTATTTTATCTATAAGACGATCTTATCTAATATTTTAAATGTGCCTTTTTGGGGATTTGGATTGAATAGCTTTAAACTTGTTTATTCTCAATGGCAAAGTAATTTTTTTAAACATAATTTAGATTGGGATGAGTTTCATCTACTTGCAGATGCGCCTTCCTTTGCTTTTAATGAATATTTGCATTTCTATATTGAAATTGGGATACTTTCAATTTTAGTTCTCTTGATATTTATATATAAATATTAGAATTCTGAATAAAAACTCCCTTATTCTAAGAGTTATCGCATTGTCAAATTTAAGTATGTTCTTTTTTGCTTTTTTTTCTTATCCTTTTCATAGCTTTTGGATATTGCTGCTTTTTTTTATTAATCATATAATTCTTTTAGGGATAACTTTTCAAAGATTGAAATCTGCAACTTTCCTTTGTTTTTACTTGATTGTTGCAGGCATATATTTTTTCTATCGTCCCTATTTAACTGGTAGAGATTTTTGGCAATATGCTAATTCAATTCCAAACTCAGTAAAAGATGAAAAGTTAAAAGCATATAATGAAGCGTTTTTTACTCTATCTAAAGATCAGTATTTTCTATTTGACTACGCCAGTTATTTAAACTCCATAAATTATTATAATCGAACAATACACTTAATTAAGAATCAAGAATTATACTTTAATCAGTACCAAAAATTTATTTTACTTGCTGAAATTAATTACAAAATAAATAATTTCAAACTGTCTTCAGAATCATTAATCGACGCAAATTATTTAATCCCAAACAGGTATATTCCGCTAGCTGGGTTACTGAAATTGAGTGAAGTGAAGAATGATACATCTTTAATACGGCATTACTCTCATAAAATCTTAGTAATGCCAATAAAAGTGCCTTCGAAGATTGTTTCAGAAATCAAGAATAAAGCGAAGAATTCATATATATCTATAAACAAGTAAATGAATAATTAAGGCTATTTTAATAATATACTTTTATACCTCTCTTAAATTTTTGGTAAGAAACAACCTTTTCAAATTCCATTTTCTGTAGGATTTGAGTCATTTAGGTATATATTCCAAATAATCATTTTAGGGTATAAGATGAATAATCGACAATTTGAGAGATAAATCTGCTTTTTAGATCTTATTTAAATTGAAGAGATTAAAAATGGGTGGGAGTACTTTTACCATTTCAGAGACACTTCAAGTGCTTTTATCATCTCAGGAAAACTTGCAATGGCATTATTGCAAAGTACGATCAATGTTTTTTTGCTGTGGATGAATCGAACAATTTGCGTTTTGTAGCCAGGATTATCTCCGTTGTGCGATACATATTTATTGCCTATAGCATCTGTTCTAATATCCCAGCCAAAGCCGTAATTGGATAGGGTTCCATTGTTTAATTCCGCTGGAGTAAAAGCTTCATCTAATGTAGACTGCTTGATGAGTTGCTGCGTGTACAATGCCTGATCCCATTTTAATAGATCAGCAGCAGTAGAACTGATTCTGCCAGGTCCTTTTCTATTGCCTAACCAAATGGTGTAATTGGATGATGGAAAAGAATCTGCACGAATAAATGCTTGTTTTGCTGGCACGTATACATGACCAATTGCAAAATTTTTTGTTGACTTCTTTTCTTCCAATGTTCTGATATCGGTGTCTTTCATACCGATTTTTTTAAAAATTTCCTTTCTGCAAAGTTCAATAAAATCGATGCCAGATGCTTTTTCGGCAATACTTGCTAGCAATACATAACCTGTGTTGCTGTAATTGTATTTATTGCCTGGTTCAAATAAAACAGGAGGTTGATATTTGTTTAAATAGTCAAGTATATCTGAGTTTCCGGCCACTTTGCTTTTATCCCAATATTGATCCATAATGGCTTGATAATCTGGTAAGCCGCTCGTATGATTCAATAGATGTCGTATTGTAATTCCTTTATAAGGAATATGTAGATATTGCGAAACGGAATCATCAAAAGATAATTTTCCTTTTTCTTGCAACATCATGATAACCATTGCAGTGAACTGTTTGCTAACTGAAGCCAATTCAAAAATATCTGATTTCTTCAATGCAGTTTTTTCGGCAAAATCTCGATAGCCATATGCTTTTTCAAAAACCACTCTTCCTTTATCGGCAAATAAAACCACTCCGCTAAATTGATCCACTCTTACAAAAGAATCTACAATCAATTCAATATTTTGTGATTGGCTATTAAAAATGCCAGTGAACAAACAGCTAAGGAAAAGAATAATTTTTTTGATCATCTTTTTATTGATTAGCTCTTAATGCTTTACCGCTTCTTGTTGAATTTTGAACACCATTTTCTACTTCGATCTGGCCATTTACCAATACATATTTAAAACCTACACTGTATTGATGTGGTTGGTCGTATGTAGATAAATCATTGACCGTTTTTTCATCGAATAGAACAATGTCTGCAGCAAATCCTTCTCGCAATAAACCTCTATCTGTTAGTTTGAATTTTTGTGCAGGTAATGAGGTCATTCTACGAATGGCTTCTTCCAAAGAAATGATTTTTTGTTCACGTACATATTTGCCCAATACACGAGCATTGGTTCCGTATCCACGAGGATGTGGTGCACCTTGTTTAAATACTCTTATGCCTGCATCACTTGCAAACATATTGAACGGATATCGCATAATAGCTTGTACGTCGGCATCGCCCATGCCATGAAAAACCATACTTGCTCCACCCTTCTCCATCATTTGAATAACAGTTTCTGCTTCGGCAGTAGCTTTGTGTTTATTGCCTTTCATCAGATTCACTTCTTCAATACTTTTTCCGTTATAGGAAGTGTCTGCTTTATATGTGGCAACAACAGGGTAACTGAAATGTTTTAATTTTCTGTTCTTTAATTTCTTGAGCATATAATCAACCACTTCTTTTCTATTGGATGGATTGGCTAATCTTGCTTTGATAGAATCTTGCCCATCTGCCAATACCCAATCGGGTAACAAAGTGCCTAAATTGGTACTGCTTGCTGTATATGGATATTGATCGATGGTTACATCCAATCCTTCTTCACGCGCTTTAATAACCATAGGAATGGTTTCTTTACTTCTGCCCCAGTTTTGCTGACCACTCAATTTAAAATGAGAAATCTCCACAGGAATATTGGCCAGTCTTCCAATGCTAATGGCTTCTTCTATTGCTTGTGTTACACTATCACCTTCATCGCGCATATGGCTAGCATAAACGCCATTGTAATTTGCTGCTACTTTAGCTAAGCGAACGATTTCTTCTGTTTTAGAATATGTGCCTGGTATATAAATCAATCCAGTTGAAAGGCCAACGGCTCCTTCTTTCATGGCTTTGTCTACTATGGCTTCCATTTTTTGCATTTCAGCTTCCGAAGGATCACGATTGGCTGAACCCATGGCTGCTTTGCGAACATCATTATGCCCAATCAAAGTAGCTACATTAATAGATAATTGTAAACTATCGAGCATGTTAAAATAGGAAGTAAGGTTTACTTTAGAGCCGCCACAGTTTCCTGTTATAACAGAAGTAACTCCATCATAAATAAAATTAGAAGCGAGTGGATTGTTTTTTTCATCGCCTTCAATATGCGTATGCACATCAATAAATCCGGGAGCAACGATTAATCCAGTAGCATCAATGGTTTTAGCTGCCTGCCATTTACTCAGGTTGCCCATTTTTACGATCTTTCCTTTTTGAATAGCAATATCTCCAATGAACCAGGAATTGCCTGTTCCATCGAGAATCTTACCGTTTTTGAGTAAGATGTCAGCGGTTTGACTCTTGAGTGATGTACTCGTAATAAGTACTAAAATAAAAACAGATAAAACAGTAGGGGTTAATTTCATGTGGCAAGTTTAACTCCAATGAAATTACTGTTTTTTACCCATTATATTGAGCTAATTGGTCATTTCTCTAAAGCAACGAATAGCTCAGCTTGCAATTTCCATTCACCCTCTTTTTTCTTCCATTGAGCACTGTAACGACCACCCCTACTATAGGTGTTAAACCCTTTCCAATTTCCACTCTCCCAAGCCATTTCAGGGTTACTCTTGCTTATGATTATTTCTGAAGGAATGCGTTCATAATAAGCTTGAGGAGTTTCTTTAAAACCTTTGATCCAATCAGCTTTACAAGCTTCTTTCCCAATTACAATTACACCACCGCCTCGAATAATCAAAAAATCATTCAACCAGCATTTTGAGATGCCTTCTACATCTCTTTTTACAATAGCTTCATTGGAACTTTGTCTTGCTTTGCGAATTAATTCCTCCTCTTTTATGTTTTGGGAGAATGCTGATTGAAATACAAGGAACATGATAGCAAACAAAATTGTTTTCATAAGCGCTTTTATTTTTTAATTTAATCTACACCAATCCAGTCAATCAATAATTTGAAGTCTTCTTCTTGCTTGTTGGAAATTAAAAAAGACAATTGTTCAATATTGTTGAAATTGAAATTCGCGATGCTCAATTTGCGCCCAAAAAATTGGGGATAAAATTCACTTATTGCTAATTTGAGGGTTTCCCATTCTCCAGAAGTTGAAAATGGGTGTACGTAAGATTCAGATTGAGAGATCTTTCCTTTCAAACGAAATTCATAGCGCTTGCCATCGCCTTTTATGCGCAACACAATAAATTTTTTATCTTCTTCCAGTTTTAATGCTGTATTCAATTGTATCGAAGCAAATCCACCATTATTCGCCAATGATACATGACCTGAAAATTGTCCATGTCCTGCATCGGTAAGCACTAGGGAGCTTTTGGAAATACCCCCCATCACACCATCGTTAACGATTCGCCATTCCTTGATGTTTGTTTTCGCCGAGAAAGTATAAAACGTTTTCATGCTTAATTTAGTGGATAAACTGAGAAGTAATATAAGTATGATGTATTTCATTATTTATTGTTTATAGAAATTGTCATTTTCCATATCTTCTATCCATTCATATTCGATCCTGAACGCTGTCTGTCTTGCAAAATCAATACCATGAATATCGCATAGGAAACCAAGTGTCATATCCATACCAGCACTTACACCAGCCGAAGTATAAAATTTTTCATCTTTGGTCCAACGCGCTTTTTTTGTCCAGTTTACTTTCTTGCCTTGTGATATAACCCAATCAAATGCTTTTTTATTGGAAGTAGCTTTTCTATCATCTAAAAGCCCTGTTTTGGCAAGCAATGCACTTCCTGTGCATACTGTAAGAACATATTTGCTTAATAGAGAAATTTGCTTGATTTTATCTATTAGCAACACGTTGTCTACCTCTTTTCTTGTTCCATATCCTCCAGGGATCAGAAAAATGTCAATGCCATTTTCAATCTCGTCAATATTTCTTGATTGAACTGAAACCCCGTGACTATTTTTTATAAGGCCTCCAGAAAATGAATAAAAAAATAGTTGATAATGTTCTTTAAGTACACCGAATATTTCCACGGGACCAAATACATCGAGTGTTTCAAAATCTTCAAATAACAAAATGCCTATATTCATTATCTAGTCTCTTTATTTTTTTAAATACCACCAACTTTTTATTCCTCGTAGTTTTTCATAAATAGCTAGTGGCACAATTTATCTTAAATATATGTAAAAGAATAGGGTATAAAAAACTGGGCAAATCTCAGAATGGCGTTTAAAACCGTACTTTTGCCTCCTGAAATACAAGAAATATGCTGAATAAGCTGGAAGCAATTAAAGCGCGATTTGATCAAGTTGGAGTAGCCCTTACCAACCCGGAAATTATCAATAACCAAAAGGAATTTGGGGTTTACAGTAAGGAATATCGTTCCCTCGAAAAAATTGTACAACCTTATGAAGCTTATGTAAAAGTATTGGCCGACCATCAATATGCAAAAGAAGCCCTCAATAGTACCGATGAAGAAATGCGCGAATTGGCTAAAATGGAATTACCCGAACTAGAAGAAAAGAAAGAAGGACTAGAAAAAGAACTCACTAAATTATTGATACCAAAAGACCCTCAAGACGATAAAAATGCTATTCTCGAAATTCGTGCAGGAACAGGTGGAGATGAAGCCAGTTTATTTGCTGGTGATTTATTGGGAATGTATTTAAGGTATTGCTCTAAAAAAGGTTGGAAAACAGCGATTGTTACTGAAAGTGAAGGAACAGTTGGTGGCTATAAAGAAGTGATTGTAGAAGTGACTGGTGAAGATGTGTATGGCACCATGAAATTTGAAAGCGGTGTGCATCGAGTACAACGTGTACCCAATACCGAAACCCAAGGTAGGGTGCATACTTCTGCAGCTACAGTTGCTGTAATGCCAGAAGCGGAAGAAATTGATTTTGAATTGAAAGAAAGTGACGTGAAGATGGAAACTGCCCGAAGTGGTGGTGCAGGTGGACAGAATGTAAACAAAGTAGAAACCAAGGTTTTCTTAACCCATATACCAACTGGTGTGGTTGTAGTTTGTCAAACAGAGCGGTCTCAATTAGGAAATAGAGAAAAAGCCATGACCATGCTTCGTTCCAAATTATACGAGGAACAAGTTCGAAAGCATGAAGATGAAATTTCTCGTCAACGTAAAACATTGGTGAGTACCGGAGACAGAAGTGCAAAAATCAGAACCTATAACTGGCCACAGGGAAGGGTTACAGATCATCGCATAGGATTAACATCTTATAATCTCGATGCAGTAATTAATGGCGAAATAGAGGAATTTATTGAAGCATTACAAATGGCAGAGAATGCCGCCAAAATGGTGACGAATAATTAAAATTAGAAGGAATGATGCGATATTTCTTTTTTTTTATTTTTCTTAATTTTTGCTTTATCCAAGTAAAGTCTCAAGATATTGATTTAAAAGACCAATATAATTTCATCTTATCAGCCAGAAAAAGTACCATTACTGAAAAGAAGGATGTTTATTTTAACAAAGACTATTTGCCTGCAAAATTATATTCTTTAAATGGAATAATTAATGCTAAAAACGCGTATAAACTAGATTTAGAAACGGGTATTCTTTATTTTATAGATAAGGTTTCCGGTGTTGAAATGGAAGTTAAAAATCAACTAAAGAGTATAGAGTTTGCATTACCTGAATCAAAGATTGCACTCTTTGAAAAAGGATTTCCCTCTATAGAAACATTCAATGAAAATACTTTTTTTCAAGTGATTGTTAATGGGAAAGCAAAACTATTAATGGCAACTAAGTTCGAAGAAGTTACTAAAACAAAATACGGAGCTGCTCCAGAAAAAACCTTGGAAAAAGAGTTGTCCTATTTTGGTTTTGTGAATGGAAACATGCAAAAAATAACTAAACCTGAAAATATCCTTTCTATTTGTTCAGATAAGTCAAAAGAAGTGCAAGATTTTATGCAAAATGAAAAACTGAAAGTGAAAAAGCCTTCGGACTTAGAAAAAATAATAAAATACTACAACGGGTTATTTTAAAGATCAGTTCTCTTTCATTTGTTTTTCGAGAGAATGAAGATGCAATTCCCATTTCCAAGCAGTATCCATCATTTCTGTAATACCATATTGAATGTTCCAGCCTAATTTTTTTACAGCTGCATCGTTATTGGCATAAATAGCTATTACATCACCTGCTCGTCTTGGTCCGAGTTCATAATTCAATTTTACACCACTTACTTTTTCGAATGTTTCAATTGCTTCTAAAACAGAAACGCCATTTCCGGTTCCTAAATTAAATACATCACATGTTGTTTCGTTTTTCTCAGCTGTTAAATATTGTATGGCCAATGTATGTGCATGTGCAATATCAGAAACATGAATATAGTCTCTGATACATGAACCATCTCTGGTATCGTAATCATTGCCATGTACTGTCATTTTTGGCAATTTGCCAATGGCAGTTTGAGTAATGGCAGGAACTAAGTTCTGTGGTCTGCCGACAGGTAATTCACCAATATGTATTGAAGGATGTGCCCCTACTGGATTAAAATACCTCAATAAAATGGCATTGGTGGCATTGGCTTTGGTGAAATCTTTGATGATGACTTCCCCCATTTGTTTGGTTGCTCCATATGGAGATTCTGCAGGTTTGATCGGAGTTGTTTCGGTAACAGGAATAGCATCTGGATTACCATATACTGTACAAGAAGAAGAGAAAACAATATTAGGTATGCCAAACTCCTGCACACATTTTAATAGATTCACCAATCCAAACAAATTATTCTCATAATATAAAATGGGTTCTTCAACAGATTCTCCAACAGCTTTATACGCTGCAAAATGAATGATGCCATCTATATCGGTATGCTCCATGAAAACCGCCTGGGTTTCATCAAAATTTTTGAGGTCAACCGAATAGTTTTTTATTTTCTTTCCGGTGATTTTTTCGATGCCAGTAATGGCTATTTGTGTAGAACGAGAAAAATCGTCAATCGAAATAACTTCGAATCCATTTTCTATTAAATCAACTATGGTATGAGATCCAATAAATCCGCATCCACCTGTAACCAATATCTTAGCCATGCAATAAAATTATACTGCAATTTAATTCTATAATCTCAGACTGAAGTAAAAGAAATTAAACAAATAGTTTAATGATGTAGAACACAATTGCCGCAATAGCAGCAGAAATGGGGATAGTTAAAATCCAAGCCCATAAAAGGTTTACAGTTACCCCCCAACGTACTGCGCTTAAGCGTTTTGTTGCACCTACCCCAATGATTGAACCAGTAATAGTATGTGTTGTAGAAACAGGTATTTTAAAATGTTCTGTAAGGAAAAGAGTAATAGCACCTGCAGTTTCTGCTGCAACTCCTTCTAATGGGGTTACTTTAGTGATTTTGGTGCCCATGGTTTTTACAATCTTCCAACCACCACTCATGGTACCCAACCCAATACATAAAAATGAAGTGAATGGTACCCAAGGATAAGCAACTACAAATTCATTAAAATTCATGCTCACACCCTTCGTATTTTTCTCATAGAATATGATGGCTGCTCCTATAATACCCATAACTTTTTGTGCATCGTTACCGCCATGTCCTAAACTAAACGCGGCTGATGAAACCAACTGTAATTTCTTGAACCAATTTTCCGCTTTATATGGGTTGGATCGTTTACAGAGATGAACAATTAGAATGGTAATGAAGAATGCAATGAACATTCCTATTAAAGGTGCAAAAAAGATGAATAAAAAAGTTGGAACTACTTTTGCGTAGTTAATTACATCTACTCCAGCAATACTTAAACCTTTTGCATTAGCTAATGCTGCGCCTACAAATCCACCCATCAAAGTATGTGATGAACTGGAAGGAATGCCAAACCACCAAGTGAACAAATTCCAAACAATTGCTGCAATAATACCTGCCATTAGAACCTCTAATGTTATGAATTCTGCATTTACCCACTTGGCAACAGTATTACCGATCCCAAATTCTTTAAATATATATTTCGAAATAAAGAAAGCAGCAAAATTGAAAAATGCTGCCCATACAACTGCTTGAAAAGGAGTTAATACTTTAGTAGAAACAATAGTTGCAATTGAATTGGCTGCATCATGAAATCCATTGATGTAATCAAAGATAAAAGCTAGTACAATAATGATTATTAGTAAAGTAAACATAAATGGCTAATTCATAATTCTTAATTCATAATTCTTAATTAAGAACTATGCGTATTTGATGATGATCGATTCAATCACATTTGCCGCATCTTCACATTTATCAGTTGCTATCTCCATCACCTGGTAAATTTCTCTTTTCTTAATTACTTCTTTAAAATCGTTCTCATTTTGAAAAAGCAATTCGATACTCATGTCAAATACGTCATCAGCTTGGTTTTCAATGCTGTTTACCTTCACCATCGCTTCTGTCATTTCCCGAAGATTTTTCATATCCCTCAATCCAAATACTGCTTTTTTAATTTCAACGGTTCCTTGCAAGATCAGGTCAGCCATTTTTTGAATTCCTGTATCGTTCGGATTAACGCTATAAAAATTGATTTTTTTAGCTGTAGCAAAAATATAGTCGGCAATATCATCCAACGCAGATGCTAAATAGTGAATATCTTCTCTGTCAAATGGGGTGATGAAATTTCTGCCTAGTTCGGTAAAAATACGATGGGTATTGTCGTCGTTTTTATGCTCTAAATCTTCAATTTGTGCCCTTATTGCTGCTCTTTTATTGGCATCTGGCTCACTCACCATTTCTTTCAGTTTAATGCCCATTTCATGCGATTTTTCAGCAACATCTTCAAATAGCTCATAAAACACTTTGTTTTTAGGCATAAAAAACTTTCCGAATGTATTTGCACTCATAACAGCTTGTATTTTGGCAAAAATAGGCTTCCGAACGTATAGCAGCCTATTTCAACATAAATTAATAATTAGATAATATTGAAAATAAGTAAATCCATGTAAATAAGTAGGCAAAAGGTAATGATTTGGTGGCATTTAGTTTACAATTTGTTCATTTTTGAGTTCCATTTTTGCAGCACAGTTTATAGCAATAGAGCATATTAGTAGTTTTCTCATGCGAGCCCCGATTTCTATTGGGGCTTTTTTAATCTTTTCTACTGTCCAACGTAAAGCCTAATGTGGTGCCAATATCGAGTTTACTTCTTACATGAATGGTTTGTCCGTGTGCTTCAATAATATGCTTACAAATAGATAATCCCAAGCCTGTTCCGCCTACATCTCTACTTCGGCCCCTATCTGTTCTATAGAATCGTTCAAAAATTCTCCCTAAATGCTCTTCCGCAATACCTATGCCATCATCGCTTAGCTCAATTAAAACATGTTTACCATCTGTTTTATAAATACTGGCTACTACATTTCCATCTTCTTTGCCATATTTGATAGCGTTCTCCAAAAGGTTATTGATCACCTGTCTTATTTTTTCTTGGTCTGCAAAAACAGTAATGGGAGATTCACATCCTTTTTTGATGCTACATTTAGTATTTCGTACACTTATTTTTATAGAGAGGGTTTCATACACTTCTTTTATTAAATCTTGTATAATAAAATTCTCTTTGTACAAAGGTTGTTCACCACTTTCTAATCTAGAAATTTCGTCGAGATCCTCTACCAGTGTAACCATTCTGGATACATTTTTTGAAGTATTTTCTAAAAATCTTTTGCTCAAAGTAGGGTTATCTATTGCTCCATCTATTAAAGTATCTATGTAACCCTGTATGGCGAAAATGGGTGTTTTGAATTCATGTGCTAGATTTTGTAAAAATTCTTTTCTATACGCTTCATTGGTTTTGAGTAATTCTATTTCAGCGCTTCTTTGTTCTGCCCATTTTTCTACATCTTCTCTTACTTCATCAATGCCTTTTTGTGGTAAAATATATTTATAATAAGTTTCTTCTCTTTTAGATGCTTTGGTTTGGTAGATATATTTATAAATGAGTTTGATCTTTCGATAAATAAATGATTCCAACACAAATCGAATCAATAAATAACTCCCTAAAAAAGTGATGATCAAAGCACTTAATGCAATGACCCAATCGGGTCGAATAACATAAACGCCCATTGAAATAGGAACTGATAAGATCAATGCCGTAAAGGCAGATAATTGTTGGGGGGAAAGGTTTTTGGTACTAAACATAGCTCAACGCAAGTTAAGCTTATATCTCAAATTTGTAACCAACCCCTTTTACGGTAGTTATACAATCCATGCCCATTTTCTGACGAACTTTTCTAATATGGACATCGATGGTTCTATCGCCAACAATCACTTCATTACCCCAAACTTGCGATAAAATTTCATTGCGTAAGAAAACCCTACCTGGGCGAGAAGCTAGTAAATACAATAATTCAAACTCTTTTTTTGCCAATATAACTTCAGTACCATTAATGGTAACCAAAAATTTCACTGGATCGATAGTCACTTCTCCTATAGTAATCGATTTGCCTATTTCTTTGTTACCTACTCTTCTAAATAAAGCATTTACCCTGCTTGTGAGCACTTTGGGAGAGATCGGTTTATTTACGTAATCATCCGCACCAGTTTCTAAACCTTTGATTTGAGATGCCTCATCGCTCATTGCCGTAAGAAAAATGATCAAAGTTTCTTGAAATGCAGGTTGAGCCCTTAATATTTTACATACTTCTACGCCTGTTTTTTTAGGCATCATAATATCGAGTATAATCAGATCTGGATTGAGTTGTCTGGCTTTCTCAATAGCTTCATTGCCATCTTTGGCTGTAAAAACGGTGTATCCTTCTTTTTCTAAATTGTAACTTACAATCTCTAGGATATCTGGCTCATCGTCTGCAATGAGTATTTGTTTTGATTTGCCTTCCATGTTAACACAATGTTTACACAAAGTTAATTTCATTAGGTTGCATTACACGAATTCGGCATTATTATCTAATTGTTAACTAGATGAACATGATTTTACTAAATTCGTTCTAAACGAGCCTATTTTTGTGCTATATATGCCCCGACTTTCTCATTTTTTGCTAGGATTATTGCTATTTGCAGTTGGTATTTCAACCACAAAAGCTCAAATAGCTATGCCGGCCATTCCTGCAATGAGGCAATTGCATCACGAATATATAATTCGGTCGATGGATAAAATTGATTCATTGCCCTTCAATACTAATAAATTAAGCCCTACAGAAATAGGAAAAACCAAATTGCTTATTTCGAACATGCGTGCTTCCATCGAATTAAATGATTTATTGGATAATAATGGCAAATTCAAATGGTTAAGAGGAGTCAATGAATTATTAACAGGTTTTATTTCTGCATATCAATCGAGGGTTATTGCAGCAGATCAATATCCTTTATTGGTTAGCAATTTTGATTCTGCCATGCATTTGGATTGGTCAGCTTTGTCGATCGAGCCGATCATTCAATCGAATTCAATTATTATTGGCAGCATATTAGTAGATAATTATGCTTTGAAAGAAAATATTGGCATCGGTGCATCAAAAGATTTAATTGTTTTAAAGCAATGTCAAAAAACTCCAACTCGAATTTTATCAATCCTTTCGCTTAACCCTAACAATCGATATGCAGATTCATTAATTACAATTGCCGGGTTTAGAAATCCCGAAGAATTGTATAATTATGCAGCCGCTCCAAATCAATTAGGTAGAAAAATTCAATCAGTAAATGATCCTTTTGTACAATTGGTAGCTCGTTTGTCTTTAACCAAAACGGGTAGAATGTACTTTCCTTTTTTAGACAATATTTATAATGGAGTAACACCAGTCGATTCAATTACCCCATATGTTGTAAGCGATTCTTCAAAAGGGTATTTTCAATTGTTGGTGAAAACCAGAATTCAGTATGCCGAGAGAATGCAAAAGGGAGATACTCCAATGGCAGCAAATATCTTAACTGCTAAACTCAAATCGAAAGCTATTGAAGGATTTATCAATGAAATCAATGCTTTACACAGTGAAAAAAGTGATTTAATTCGGTTTAAAAAGTTGGAAGGTCTTTCTCCAGTTGAATTGTATTATTTAGCAGTTTTGGGAGAAGAAGAAATGTATACTTCTAGTTTTGTAACAGGAGTTTACCCAAGGATTTTTGCAAGAATGATCATTCCGAGATCTGATTCCTTACTTCAATCAGTGAAATTCGATTACTATAAAAAGTTTGTAAAAATCACTGCTTCCTATAATATGCTAGCTGATTTTCTGAGTAGAATGGATACTTGGGATGCAGAAAAATTAATCAAAGGTTTTGTGAATGGTTTAGAAAAGACCAATTCCCTTGAAGATGCAGTAGATGTAGCAGATTCTTATTCTAGTATTTATACACTTAGTTTAAGAAATTTGATCTTAACTCAAGTACAAAAAGAGCTTTTACGATGCAAATACATTGCTAATAAAAGGGGGGAAATTATTTATGACTTATTGAATACTATTTTCCTTTCCATGGATTCGGCTAATAAAATTGATTTATCTGCAAGATTAGGCATTTTACCCATTTACGAATTACCTAATAAGTTTTTAAGAGATACTGCGACCGGAAATATTGCTATTCAACAATTCTTTTATGGAGATAAAGATGGTTTAGTGGTGTTCAATTCATTCTTAAATAAATTTCGCAACCCCAATTGGCGAATCATTAAAAAATCTCAATGGGTAGAAGTCAATTCTGTTAGGGGAGTACCTGTTACTATTTATGCCAATTTACCATTAGATGAAAAGTTGGAGCTAGACGAAAAAGCCCAAGATAGTTTGATCAATTATTTATCCAACAATGCAATTCAACCAACGGTAGCCATCCATAGAGGCCATAGTTATTATTTAAAAAACACCATCAAAAAATTGCCTGCAGGTTCAAAATTGGTATTGGTGGGTAGCTGTGGAGGCTATCAAAAATTAAATGATGTATTGGAAATTTGCCCTGGTGCACATATCATTTCATCCAAACAAATTGGCACTGGAATAATAAACCAGGGCTTAATAGATGTGATCTGCGAAAACCTTCGTTTGGGGAAAGACCTTAACTGGCCTGCACTTTGGAGTAGTTTGGCCATAAGATTTAATGGATCTGCTAAAGAAAAATTTGATGATTATGTTCCGCCTTATAAAAATTTAGGGGCAATTTTTATCACCGCTTACAATAAAGCGTATCCTTCGGATTATGATTCAAATTATTGACAAAATGGGTTGTTTAGTTTTTCGTGACCAATGGTCGTTTTAATTCCATGTCCAGGAAAAATCACCACATCGTCTGGTAAAACGAATAATTTTTCACGGATACTTTTTAATAGGGTTTCATGGCTTCCACCAGGTAAATCAGTTCTTCCTATACTTTCTCTAAACAGCACATCTCCCCCAATTAAGAATGATTGTTCTTTGCAATAAAAACAGATACTTGCGGGTGAATGACCAGGCGTTAAAATAACCTGAAGGGCATCATTTTCTAGTTGAATAGTATCTCCTTCATTAATATAATTCAATGGGCCGGAATAGTTGATAAAAGGCAATCCCCATTTTTCCCCCGATAAAGGAGCCAATTGTAGCATCGCTTCTTCTTTAGGATGGATAAAAAGGGGTGTATGGTAAGTGTCGAACACCCACTTATTGCCAAAAACATGGTCTAGGTGACAATGCGTATTTAATAATTGAACGGGAACCAAGGACTCTTTTTGGATAAATGCTTGTAAAATATCCTGTTCATCGGTTGAATAACATCCTGGGTCTATGATTAGCGCTTTTCCGGATTCGTTGTATAAAACATAGGTATTTTCTTGGATTGGACTAAATGTGAAAACCTTAACCTTTATCATAAACCTATTTTTACCAGCTTTTAACTGTAAATGACTAATTTTAAATGCCAAAGTTCGGATATGCAATTGAATCAAATCAGGAAAGCCCTATTTTTTATTTTTTTTCTTTCACCTTTTATTTTGTTGTCACAGGTGAACACCGTTGAATTCGGTAAAAATCGTGTACAACATAAAAAATTCGTTTGGAAATTTTATCAATCACCCAATTTCAATACTTATGCCGCACAAGGTGGCGTTGAGTTGGGAAAATTTGTTGCTCAATTAGCAGAAGAAGAATTGAGATCAATTGAAAATTTTGTAGAGTACTCTTTACAACGAAGGGCCAATATAGTTGTTTACAATAATTACAACGATTTCAAAAGTACCAATATTGGGTTAGGAATTGATATTCAAACTCCTGGTGGAACTACTAAATTGGTAAATAATAAATTGATGGTTTATTTTGATGGCAACCATGATCATTTACGAACACAGGTAAGAGAAGGAATTGCAAAAGTTTTAACTGATAATTTATTGTTTGGAGATGATATTGGAGAATTTGCAAGTAATCAGGCTTTATTGGATTTGCCAAAATGGATGGTTGATGGTTATGTGGCATATGCAGGTCAGTCATGGAGTACGGAGAAAGACGATGAATTAAAAAGCGCCATTTTAGGTGGACGATACAATAATTTTTATCAATTAGCATTTGAAAAGCCATTATTAGCTGGGCATGCTTTCTGGAATTACATAGGTGAAAAATATAGAAAAGAAAATATTACCTATCTACTTTATCTTTCTCGTATTTATAAGAATGTAAATAATGCTTGTTTAAAAATTTGTAAAAAGAAATTCAAAGAAGTTTTGTCGGATTTCATGATTTATGAGCAAAATAAATACATCAATGATATTAAGCAAAGACGAAATCAAGTAAAAGGCCAACTAAGCGTTTCCGAAGAAGTAACCAAGAAAGATTTTTTTCGTTTTCAAGCGAATCCAAATCCTAAGAGTAATACATATGCGGCAATGGAATTCAAGAAAGGCATTTATAGTATTAAACTAACTGAGAATTTTTACGATACTAAAGTATTATTAAAAAGTGGCGTTAAAACCAACTTGAATGATGTTAATCCAAGCTATCCAATACTTGCTTGGGATGGAAAAGGAACAAGGCTTTTAGTCATCTATTGGGAAATGGGTAAAACAAAAATGTTTGTATACGATATCATTGCTAAATACAAGAGATACAAGCAAACAATAGAAGGTTTTGATCAAATTTTAGATGCTTCATTTATGCTTGATGCCAATACATTGGTAATGAGCGCAGTTAAAAATGGGCATTCTGATATTTATACATACAAAATAGAAGAGCAAAAAGCAACTCAGATCACCAATGATGTTTATGATGATTTGCATCCAACATTGGTGAGCTTTCCAAATAGAGTTGGAATTATATTTTCTTCTAACCGTCCTGGCGCAATTGCGCCAAATCAAGATACAGTGTTGCCTAGTAGATATCGATTCAACGTATTTATGGTGGATATACTTAATGATAGCAAAGACAAACAAATTGCTCAATTGACCAATTTGAAATTTGGTAATGCAAAATATCCGATGCAATACAATACCAATCACTTCACTTATGTTTCAGATGAAAATGGTATTGGCAATAGATGGGCTGGATTCTTTGCTACTAAAAGAAATGGTCTCGACACATTGTACTACATTGGAGATGAAGTACTCAGAAACCCTGTTCCAAAAGAATTTGATTCTACTTTATTGGCTTGGCAAAAGCAAGAGCCCGATAGTGTCAGTTATTTTCAAGTCTATAAAGATTCTACCTATACTTTTCCTATAACCAATTATCAAAGTAGTTTATTGGAAACTAGAATAGCTGGCAATAACGGGCAAGTGAGCGAAGTAAGAAAGGAAGGCGATTTTAAATTCTTGTATAAACTCAAAGTAGATTCCATTGCACTAAATAAACGTAATATAAATGCTAGGCCTACAGAATATGCACGAAAAGCTTTAGAAGAAAAGAAAAAGGTAGAAGGGAAAGCAACCGTTTACAATAGTAAATCTCCAAATGACACTTTGAAAAAAGCAAAAGACTTTTTTCAAAATGAATTTGCCGATGAAAAACCAGATACCAGTTCAAAAAACTTATTTAAAATTCCTTTAACGAGTACAAAACAATCTACTTTATCAAAATCTAAGTTATTTGATTACAAATTGAAATTCAGTACTGATTATGTATTGAGTGGATTTTCGAATAATATATTAATTAACCGTTACCAACCTTATGGTGGTGGTTCTGGTCCTATTCAATTGAATAATGGAAACGATTTCAACTTCACATTTCGAGTAGGAGTTGTAGATCTTTTTGAAGACATCAAATTTGTTGCAGGAATTCGTTTTGGAACCAATTTGACTGATAAAGATTTGATGTTCTCTTTTCAGAATTACAAAAAAAGAATTGATTGGGGGCTTACTTATTATAGAAGCAATGTCACTAATTTTTACAATACACAGTTCAATAATATGCTGATCACCAATTTGTATCAGTTCAATGCTAGGTATGCGCTCAATGAAGTGAAGAGTGTAAGATTAACGATTGGTTTGAGAACTGATCGTGGAATATTGAGACCATATGATAATGCTACAGGATACTCAAATCCAAATGCATTGGCGTTTAAAGATACTGTTTCGAGATTTATTTTATCCAGGATTGAATATGTGCATGACAATACATTGAATCCAACACAGAATATTTGGAATGGACTTCGCTTTAAAGTGTATATGGATGTAAATATGCCATCCATCAAAACGCAATTGAATAATGGTAAGCCAACTATGAATTTTGGATTTGATGGAAGGTACTACCATAAAATTTACAGAAATTTTATTTGGGCAGGAAGAGCTGCTGCTGATTTTTCTTGGGGATCTCAAAAATTAATTTATTATTTAGGTGGAGTTGACGGATGGATTGGACCAAAATTCAATGATCAAAATAGACCTGCTGCAGATCAATCCTATGCATTCCAAACATTGGCTTTGAATATGCGAGGGTACAATCAAAATATTGCAAATGGAAATAATGCTTTTGTAATCAATAGCGAATTCAGACTACCTGTATTCTCCACTTTTATAGATAAGCCAATTAATAATGCCTTTCTTCGTAATTTTCAATTGGTTCAATTTCTTGATTTAGGCACAGCTTGGAATGGCAAATACAATGGGATTAAAAGACCAGGCGATGTAATATCCGATCCTAACTCTTCAGTTATCGTAAAAATTGATGCTGGTGGATTAGGGCCTTTTGCTGGAGGTTATGGATTTGGTGCCAGAAGCACTTTACTAGGTTATTTCCTAAAATTTGATGCAGCTTGGCCAATGAAAGGTCTTTTCCTTGGTAAGCCTTTGTATTATTTTGCACTTGGATTTGACTTTTAGATTCTTTTTATCACAATTACATGTTGAAGAATGGTTAGGATAAGACGGTATTATTTATTGTTTATTTCACTTTTTTTATTGTACACTTATTCATTCGGTCAATCAATAAGACTTTCAGGTATTGTAAGAGACAAACAAAGCGATGAACAAATTCCTTTTGCTTCAGTTAAATTTAAACAATCAGGTAGAGGAATGCTTACCGATTCTGCAGGCAAGTTTACCATCCTTTTAAAAAATCAAATCGTCAATGATACATTGGAGGTTTTTAGCGTAGGGTATAAAGTATTGGCTGTTCCAATTTCAACTATCAAAGATTCCGTATTTCTTACTTTCACTTTAGAAGTATTAGCTCCCACTAATGAAGCCGTTGTGAAAGTAAAATACAATAGGGCATTGTGGTTTTGGAAAAAAATCATGAGTAATAAAAACAAAACTGACAAAAAATTCTGGGATAATTACTCCTATGAAATATATAATAAATTAGAACTCGATATTAATAATATTGAAAAGGAAAAGTTGGGCAAAAACTTTTTAATTAAACCACTGAATTTTGTTTTTAATTATATCGATTCGAATTCGGAGAGTAAGCCCTTTTTACCAGTTTATTTAACTGAAACATTGTCTGATTACTATTTTCAGAAAAATCCACAAAAAATATATGAACGCATAAAAGCTACTAGGGCCAATGGAGTTGAGAATGAAAGTTTCATTAAAGAAATGGGGGGGACTTTTCAGAATATCAATGTAATGGATAATTTCATTCCTGTTTTTAATAAGGAGTTGATCAGTCCGTTTAATTCCAATGCCGACTTTTACTATAAATTCAAATTAGCTGATACTGCTTATTTAAATGGCAAAAGATTAGTGCATTTATTTTTTTCAGGAAAGCGTAAGGGGGAAAGTACTTTTGACGGTGATTGTTGGGTGAATGATACAAGCTTTGCATTACAAAGAATTACACTAAGGCCATCTGCAGATGTGAATATCAATTTCATTGAAGGATTAACCTTACTACAAGAATATCGTCAAATTAATGATACTACTTGGTTTTTGTATAAAGACCGATTTGTTGCAGATATTTCCCCCATTGCAAAAGGAAAGTTAGGTTTTAAAGGAAGAAAGACCACTACTTATAGTAATGTTGTTGTGAATAATCCCGCAACACCATTTCAATTGGAAAAAAATATTCGAAATATTCAAGTAGAGCTTTTGCCCAATACCGAAAACTTTACTGATTCATTTTGGCTGTCTCGAAGACATGAGCCATTGAATAAGAATGAGCAAACAGTTTATAAGGTGTTAGATACCTTAAATAAAAACCCTACTTATTTATTTTATAAAGATGTTATTGAAATTGCTGCTAAAGGAACCAGAGATTTTGGTAATATTCGTTTGGGCCCTTATTTCTATTGGATCAGCGGTAATTATTGGGAAGGGGCTAGATTTAGATTTGATGCTGCAACCAACAAGGGGTTTAGTAAAATTTGGAATTTCTCCGGATACTTGGCTTATGGAACCAATGATGGTTTATTCAAAGGGAAAGCACAAGTTAAATACCTACTGAATAATGATCCATGGTCTTATTTAGCGCTCTCTTTTAAAAGTGATATTGATAATCGGCAATTGTATTATGATCAATTGGGTAATGATAATATTTTTGCCACAGTATTTCGTAGAATGGAAATTCCATTTAAATTTCAGCAAGTAAAAGAAACTAAGTTAGAATATTTTAAAGAAACAGGTTCTGGTTATAGAATAGAAATTGCTGCAATTGACAAAGAATACAAGCCCTTATTGAATTTACCTGGGGCAGAATTATATAAAACTATTAGAGCAACACCAACAGACCTTTCTAACCCTTTTCATGCATTTGAAACAATGGTAAAATTGCGATATGCTTTTCAGGAAAGGTATTTAGAAGAAAATTTTAATAGAAGGAGTTTAGGTAGTCAGCACCCAATTGTAGAATTAAAGTATACTAAAGGTTGGGCGGGAGTTTTTAATTCGAATAATAACTATGATAAAATCGATTTTACTGTTTCTCATAATTTAAGTGTGGCTCCTTACGGTAAATTATATTGGAATCTTTTTGCTGGAAAAGTATATGGCACTATTCCATATCAGTTTTTAGACATTTTACCCGGGAACGAATTGTATTATTATAATAAATATGCTTTTAACCTGATGAATCAATTTGAATTTATTGCGGATAACTATGCCGGTTTTAATATTGAGCATAACATTGGCAATGGCATGTTTAGGTTTATTCCACTCACCCGAAAATTAATGTTCCGTCAGTTCTGGAGTGTAAAAGGAGTAATAGGTTCTTTAACAGATGCCAATAAAAAATTGAATTTTATTGGTAACTACCCATACAAATCTTTGGATGATAAAATGTATATAGAATTAGGAACTGGTGTAGACAATATCCTCAAGTTCTTCCGTTTAGATTTGGTTTGGCGATTGTCTGAACATCCGTTAGGGAATGCCGTGGTTAATAAATTCGGCGTTTTCGGAAGTTTTCGATTTACTTTCTAAATGTTTATTTAGCCATATCTCCAGATTGCTCTTCTTCTACCAATACAGGCTCTCTTAATTCAACAGGCTTTCGTTTAGATTTGAGCATTTGCATATTCAATATTTCAACTCCAAAAGAAAATGCCATAGCGAAATACACATAGTTTTTTAAATGTAATTCATGGGCACCTTCAGCGTTCCATCCTTCAACCAATAAAACAAAACCAATCATTACCAAAAAAGACATCGCCAACATTTTAAGGGTAGGGTGCTTATGAATAAAAGCAGATATTTTGGGGCTAAATAAAAACATGATAATCATGGCAATTACTACTGCACTGATCATTACTTCCAAATGCTTAGCTGTTCCACCAGCTGTTATGATACTATCAAAACTAAATACCATATCAATCAGTATGATTTGTGCAACCGCATTTCCAAAACCGAGTTCTTTTTTTGCATTTCCAGCAGCTATATCTTCATCGCCTTCCAATTTGTGGTGAATCTCTTTGACCGTTTTATAAATCAAAAACAATCCTCCAGCAATCATTACTAAACTAGCCAAATCAAAACTTTTATCAAATGCACTAAATACAGGTTTCCCTTTTTGTGCCAACAACCAACTCAAACCAAACAATAATATGGTTCTCGAAATGATACCAGTGATCATCCATGTAAGTCTGGCTTTTGGTTGTAATGCTTTTGGAAGCCTATTTAAAATAATGCTTACAAATATTACATTGTCTATCCCAAGTACAATTTCTAAAATAGTTAGTACTAAAAAACTGATCAGACTTTCTGTTGTAAATAAGTATTCCATATTGATTATTGTTGATTGGATAAATGAGTACAAATATTTTTTACAATAGAAGGGCCTTCGTATACAAAACCTGTCCATACTTGCACTAAAGAAGCGCCGTTGTTTAATTTTTCTGCAGCATCTTCCCCCGTAAAAATTCCTCCACTAGCTATAATGGGAATTTTTTGTTCCGTTTGATCGGAAAGGTATTTTACTACTTGAGTTGATCTTTCTTTAACTGGTAGGCCACTCAATCCACCCATTCCGATTGAATTAACTAATATGCTTGATGCAGCGCTAAGGTTTGATCGGTCAATGGTAGTATTGGTTGCAACCAATCCACTGAGCTTCATTTCAATGGACAATGATACAATATCATCCAATTGTTCTTTAGTTAAATCGGGGGCTATTTTGAGTAAAATAGGTTTGGGTTTATTTTTACCAGCATTGTCGTTTTGCAAAACGGTAAAAATTTTTCGAAGCGCATCTTTTTCTTGCAATTCTCTTAATCCTGGGGTGTTGGGTGAACTTACATTCACTACAAAGTAATCTACCGATTCATGTAATTCATTAAAGCAGATCTGATAATCTTTCCATGCTTCCTCATTGGGGGTTATTTTATTTTTACCAATATTTCCTCCAATAATGAGTTGACCTTTTTGTCGATTATTTTTTGTGCTATTCCAATTGATCAATTTTTTTTTCACCGCTTCAACTCCATTATTATTAAATCCCATTCTATTGATCAATGCCTTATCCGCCGGCAGACGAAATAATCTTGGTTGTTCATTGCCATCCTGAGCTTTAGGAGTTACTGTACCAATTTCAACAAAACCAAATCCCAATGCTTCTAATTCATTTAGATAGAGGGCATTCTTATCAAAACCGGCACCTAATCCTACAGGATTGGAAAACTCAAGACCCAATAATTCCTTTTTTAAGCTATCTGATGAAAATTGGAAAGTATTTCTGATTAATCTGTCCGTTAAACCTATGCTACAGGCCGTTTTAAGACAACCCATCGAAAAATAATGCACTTTTTCTGGGTCAAATCGGAATAAAAAATTTCTGAGGGTAGCGTACAAAAGCAATGATTTTGAACGAAAATAAAGTATTTAGCTGTATCCATTTAACCTTAACATAGTTGCATAAACAACTTTTAATCATTTTTCCTACATTTGGAGACTAAAAAATTGATTTTATGCAAGAAGCATATATAGTAGCCGGTTATAGAACAGCAGTTGCAAAAAGTAAAAAAGGGGGCTTCCGCTTTTTTAGACCCGATGATCTAGCAGTAGAAGTGATCAAAGGGTTGATGGCATCAGTGCCTCAATTAGAAAGTAAAAGAGTAGATGATTTGATAGTAGGAAACGCTGTGCCCGAAGCAGAGCAAGGCTTACAATTTGGTAGAATTATTGCTGCAAAAGCATTGGGAATAGAAGTGGCCGGTATAACTATTAATAGATACTGTGCAAGTGGATTAGAAAGTATTGCAATGGCTACTGCAAAAATCAGATCAGGAATGGCTGATTGTATTATTGCCGGTGGAACAGAGAGCATGAGTTTAGTGCCAACTGTTGGTTGGAAAACGGTTCCTTCCTATGCTATTGCCAAAGATCAGCCAGATTATTATTTGAGCATGGGATTAACTGCTGAAGCAGTAGCTAAAGAATACAAAGTTTCTAGAGAAGATCAAGATGAGTTTGCGTACAATTCTCATAGAAAGGCTAAAATTGCCATTGAAAGTGGATTTTTTAAATCGGGAATTTTGCCAATCAATGTTGAGGAAGTATATGTAAATGAGAAAAATAAAAGAGCTGTTCGCAATTATATAGTTGATACAGACGAAGGGTTGCGTGCAGATACCACAGTAGAGGGTTTGAATAAATTAAAAGCAGCATTTGCGATTGGTGGATCGGTAACAGCAGGTAATTCTTCTCAAACCAGTGATGGGGCGGCTTTTGCAATAGTGATGAGTGAAAGAATGATGGTACAATTGGGTTTAAAACCAATAGGCAGATTAGTCAATTGCGCATCAGCAGGAGTTGATCCTAGAATTATGGGAATTGGGCCAGTTGCTGCTATTCCAAAAGTATTAAAGCAAGCCAATATGAATTTGGCAGATATTGATTTAATAGAACTAAACGAAGCTTTTGCATCTCAAGCATTAGCGGTAATTCGTGAACTCGGATTGAATCCTGATATTGTAAATATCAATGGAGGAGCAATTGCATTAGGTCACCCTCTTGGTTGTACTGGTTGCAAGCTGACTGTTCAATTACTCAATGATATGAAGCGATTGAATAAAAAATACGGAATGGTTACTGCCTGTGTAGGCGGTGGGCAAGGTATTGCTGGGATTATTGAGCATTTGTAATCTGAATTAATGGATTAATTTCATTCAATCTTGAAAAAGGGTTTTTTTATAAGATGGATGATTGTCTTCTTAGCAATTGCTGGGAGTAATAATGTATTGATTGCTGGACAATACATGGGCGGAGAAATTCTTTACGAAATATCATCTAAGGGCAATGTAGTTAATACCTATAAGATCACTTATAGGATCAATAGAAATTGCAGAAGTTATGCAGAATTTGATCCGCCAGTAATTTGGTTTTTCAATAGCATGAATGGTATTCCACATACCAAAGGTTTTAAACTTTCTCCAACATTATTTTCAAAAAAAAGACTGAATGGAATTAAAGTAGATGATTGCGCAATGAACCTTCCAGAAACATGTAATGATTTGTATGAATTTGTTGGATACATTGATTTGCCAAATGACTCTAACGGATACTTAGTATACGCTTCTGATTGTTGTAGAAACGATCATAAAAATTTAGAGGGTGAATCTTGGAATAGAGGAACTGAAATAGTTGCAGGAATTCCAGAACTTGGATATGCTTTAACTTATTATACAAGAATACCTGGAAATGGAATTGTTGCTTTCAATAGTAGCCCTATTCCAACAACAGATTCTATTATGGGTGCATGTGTAGGAAAGCCATTTCAATTCAAATTAAATTATAATGATATTGATGGAGATGAGTTACGCTTCTATTTTGGAGACCCAATTGGAAAAACCGATTTAGGAATTTCTCAAATTAGAACATTGAACTATTTCGCAGGAGCCGATAATCAAAACCCATTGGGTGCTGCAGGAAATATTACGCTCAATCCTTTGACAGGAACAATTGTTGGAAAATCAAATCAAGCGGGAAATTTTATTATTGTAGTAGATATCCAAGAATGGAGAAATGGAGTTTTAATAAATACACATAGAAAAGAAGTTGAATTAAATATTGTTGAGTGCAGAGCTAAACTTCCAGCTCCTCCTATAAGTTGTGAAAACCCGATAGTATATTTTGGAAATCATTATAATGATCCAACATTAAAATACCAATGGGATTTTGGTGTGCAAGGAATTGATTCAGATACATCCAGCCAAATTAATCCGATCTATAAATTTCCAAATGCAGGCCAATTTAAAGTGCAATTGATATTAACCAATGCAAATAATTGTAAAGATACAGTTGGGGCAACTATAGGAGTGTATCCCGATTTAAAAGCAGATTTTGATTGGGCAGAACCTATATGCAATGGAATGCCACTGTTATTGAGAAATAAATCAGTTTTTCCTTCAGGAAATATCACTTCTTATCGATGGAATTTCACTACTTCTCGAAATGGCTCACAAGTGTTTTCTAGGGACAAAGACCCTTATTTTAATTATACCTATACAGATAGCGTTCCATTGGCATATTCAATTCAATTAAATATTACAACCGATAAAGGATGCAATGCAGTAATTAATAAAGCGCCGATCATTTACCCTAGACCAGATGCGTTTGTTGGAGTGGATACTACTATTTCTTTCGACAATCCATATGAAATTCCTTTAAAGACGTCCACTCAAAATAGTTATTTATGGACTCCAACAAATGGATTGAGTAATCCAAGAATTGCGAATCCTTTGGTTACAGGCGGGGTAAGTCAATGTTATCAATTAAAAGTTTGGGGTAAAGACAGTTTATGCACCAATACCGATAATATTTGCATCAGTTATTCGAAAGGACCGGACGTATATGTTCCAACTGCTTTTACTCCTAATGGAGATGGATTAAATGATCGAATTTCCTTTAAAGCTGTTCAGGTTGAAGTTGAAGAATTTGTTATTTTAGATAGATGGGGTCAACCAATTTTTAAATCTAAATCTTCATCCCAATCTTGGGATGGACGCATCAAAGGCATTAAACCTGATAGCAATGTATTTGTTTGGGTAGTAAAAGGCAAAGGCCCTGGAAATAAGCCCTTTGTTAAAAGCGGTACGATATTGTTATTGCGTTAAATTAATTGATGATAATGGATATAATCATTGGATTTCATGACTTCTGTCATAAATAAAGTCTGACTTATTGAGGAACTTTACCTCAAATTCAACACCATGCAAACAATTATCGTACCAACTGATTTTTCAACTACAGCAGCCAATGCTGCAGCTTATGCTATTCAATTTGCAGAACAGATCAAAGTAAAAAGAATTTTACTTTTTCATGCTTATGAATTACCTATTGCACTAGACCCGCTTATGCCAGGTGTTCAGATGCTCGAACTAGATTCCTATAAAGAAGTAGCAACCAACAATCTGGAAAATTTTCGAAATGAATTAAGATCAAAATTTCCGAATTCTACTATACAGTTAGATGTTGCGGTGGAATATGGTTCTATTACAGGTGGAATAGAAATGATAGCAACAAGAGAAAAAATTGAATTGATTATTATGGGCATCACAGGAGGCGGTGCTTTAGAAGAAACTTTAATTGGCAGTAATACTACTTCTGTTGCAGGTGCATTGGGAATGCCCGTGCTAATTATTCCTCCTCATGCACGATTTATTCCCATTACAAAAATCATGCTTTCTTGCGATTTTGAACAAGCAGATAAATATATTCCAGTAGACATTATTCGCCAAATGATACAAGATACAAAAGCTAAATTACTGGTGTTTAATATAGAAGTAGATATGGAAGAAAGCAATGCAAAATATCCTGCAACTATGATGGGTGAAGGGTTTGCGGTTCATACATTGCTACAAGAGTTTCAACCTGAGTATCATTTTACAAAGAATAAGGAATATGTTGATGGGGTAAATGAATTTGCGGATTCACATCAAGTCAATATGATTATTTCCATACCTAAGCGTCATGGATTTTTTGAAAAATTATTCATCAAGAGTAGTACCAAAAAATTGGCATTCCATACCCATTTACCATTATTGGTAGTGCATAAGCAAAACCGTTAATTCAAATATTTCCCTACGATCGGCACCCTTCTACCAACTCCAAAAGCTTTGGGCGAAACACGAATGATTGGGCAAAATTGATTGCGTTTGTATTCGTTATTATTCACCATTTTCAATGTGCGATCTACTAATGCAGCATCAAAACCCTGCGCTTTTATTTCAGCTGGGCCTTGGCGCTTTTCAATATATTGATACAAGAGTTTGTCCAGTATTGCATAATCAGGCAAACTATCGCTGTCTTTTTGATTGGGTCTTAATTCTGCAGAAGGTGCTTTGGTAATGATATGATTGGGAATGATTTCTTTATCTCGATTGATGTATTTTGCCAATTCATATACTTGCAATTTGTAGCAATCTCCCAATACACCTAAGCCACCTGCCATATCTCCATACAATGTTCCATAGCCAGTGGCTAATTCACTCTTATTAGAAGTATTCAATAAAATATAACCAAACTTATTAGCAATAGCCATTAAAATATTTCCGCGGCTTCGGCTTTGAATATTTTCTTCAGCCAAAGAAAAGGGGAGTCCTTTAAACAGTGGATCGAGTGTATCTAAAAAACTTTTATATACATTGTTGATCTTAACAATATCATATGGGTTTTGTAAATTTTTACTCAATTGAACAGCATCATCTACTGAATGATTAGTTGAATAGGGAGAAGGCATCAAAATAGCTCTTACATTTTGGGCTCCTAATGCTTCACAAGCGATCGCTAAAGTAACAGCAGAATCTATTCCTCCAGAAGACCCAAGTATGGCTTTTTGAAATCCCATTTTTTGAAAATAATCTCTAATGCCTAAAATGAGTGCATCATAAATCTGAGCGATATTTAAATTGGATTCTAAAGTTTGGGGATTCAATTCTTTATTTGGTACTCTGTTAGCTGGTTCGATTATTGGTCCATTAATTGTTCCATCATCATTTAAATCTATCTCTACCAATGCTTCTTCAAATAGGGGTAATGCTTTGCATAAATTGGCATTTTTATCAAATGCCAATGAAGCTCCATCAAATACTACTTCGGTTTGGCTGCCTACCGAATTGCAATAAAATAGTGGAATTTTATATTTGAGCACATTCGATTTGATCACTGCTTTTCTATCTTCATCGTGGGTATAATCAAATGGGGATGCACTCAGGTTCAACATAAAATCGGGTTGATGTACCATCATTTGATCCATCGGACAAATTCTGTACAATGGGTTATCACCCAAATTCCAAATGTCTTCGCAAATAGTTACTGCAATTTTTTTTCCTTTGAAATGAATTACATTCCATTCAAAAGCAGGTTCGAAATAACGGTATTCATCAAATACATCATAAGTGGGTAATAATGTTTTGTGAATTTCTGCTTTGATTTCTTTTTCATGTAAGAACCATGCAGCATTGAATAAATCCTTTCCTTTTTGCTGCTTATTACGAGCAGGTCCTCCAATCAATACCCCAATGGTATCTGCATGCTGTTTAATTTTATCAACAGCGTCATTGCATTGCTCAATAAAATCATTGAATTCTACAAAATCCCTAGCCGGGTATCCGCAAACACTCATTTCGCTAAATAATATTAAATCACCACCAGCAGCTTTGGCTGTTTCAATAGCTTCGATGATCTTATTGGTATTGTATTCAAAATTACCAATATGATAATTTTGTTGGGCTATAAAAATCTTCATGTCACAAATTTCAGCATTTTAACAACAAGATCACCAACCTTTCCGTTAATTCGCGTATGAAGCAGTTAATTTTCATTTTTTTATTCGGTTTTTTCCTAATTGCCTGTAACCAAAGTCCCAAAACCCCCGATGTTTCATCCATCAAAATTGATTTGGTTTCCGAGCGCTTTGAGCAGGACTTTTTTGCTTTAGATACTTTGAAATTAGATGCTTCTCTCAATCGATTGAATCAACAATATCCTGGATTTACCAAAGATTTTTTATACAATATACTAGGAACAACACCAAATTCAGCAGCCAAAGATGTACCTGCTTTTATTCATTCCTATCGATCTATTTATTCCAATACTCGTTCTAACAATGCTCCATTTAATAGTGCAGTAGAATCAATAAAAAAAGGATTTCAATATGTGCATTATTATTTTCCTGAATATCCATTACCTAAAAAATGCATCAGCTTTATTGGTCCTATCAACAGTTATAGTTCAATTATTACAACAGATGCGATCGCAATTGGGTTACAACTTTTTTTAGGGAAAGACCATCCTTTATATACAAGCGAGCAAGGTCAATCGCTTTATCCAGCATTTATTGCACGGAGGTTCGACCCAGCTTATATTCCAGTAAGTGCTTTAAAAAATATTATTGATGATATGTACCCCAATAAAAGTATTGGCAAACCATTGATTGAGCAAATGGTAGAATCAGGTAAAAGAATGTATTTGCTAGACCTATTTCTTCCACATATTGCAGACTCGCTTAAAACGGGATACACTCAAATTCAATTAGATGCTTGCTTTAAAAGTGAACAAAATATTTGGAGCATGTTTATACAAAATGATCTATTATTTCAAACAGATCCTCAGTATACTAGAGATTATGTAAACGATGGCCCTTCAACACAAGCTTTGGGAGAAGGTTCTCCAGGAAATATTGGCCAATTTGTAGGATGGCAGATTGTAAAAAAATGGATGAGTAAAAATAAATTAATTAAGCTGAAAGACTTGATGGATAAGGATCCTGGAAAATTATTTGCGGAGTCTAAATACAAGCCTTCTTAATTCAATTTAGAAGGGGCAATCAATTCGAAAGAAGGAATGTTTACCGTAAAAATTTGTTTGTTATTTTCATTTTCCATTTCGTAAGTACCATGCATTTTACCCATTTCGGTATTTAAATTACAACCACTCACATATTGGTAATTTTCATTAGGAAGTATGATTGGTTGGACCCCAACAACCCCTTCGCCCTCTACTTCTCTATGTTCTGCATTGCTATCGAAAATAAACCAATGCCTTTTCAATAATTTTACAGTGAACTTATTGTGATTTTCGATGGTAATACGGTAGGCAAACATGTACTCCCCTTTGATTGGATTGCTGTAATCGGACTGGTAGAATGTTTCTACAGTGATTTCAATTCCGGCTGAAATTTTTGATATCATAGGTAGTTATATTAAGATGTATGAGCCGCCTTTAGTAAAAATAAGGAATTTAACAGTTGATACAACCTCTTGGAATGAATTATCATTTTGTTTTTGACGAAAATTGTCGATAGAGGTTGTACTTTTGCGGCACTAAATTTTTTAATAATATGACTAAGATTGCTGTTGCAAAAGGAGATGGGATTGGACCGGAAATTATGGATGCTGTTTTATCCATTTTTGAAGCTGCTAAAGTGCCATTAGAATATCAGTTTGTAGATATGGGAAAATGGGTATTCGACAAAGGCTACAGCAATGGTATGACACCAGAGGCACAGCAAGCAATTGAATCTTTGGGCATATTATTCAAAGGGCCAATGGAAACGCCAAAAGGAAAAGGCGTAAAAAGTGTAAACGTTACTGCCAGAAAAACCTGGAATACATATGCTAATAAAAGAACATTCCAAACCTTACACGGAGTAGATACCGTTTTTAGTAAAGCCGGAATTCCCATTGATATTACCATTGTAAGGGAAAATATTGAAGATACCTATGGTGGAATAGAACATATGCTTACCAATGATGTGGCACTAAGCAGACGCTTTATTACCCGTCCCGGAAGTTTACAAGTGATTAAATATGCTTTTGAAATGGCCAAGAAAAAAGGGGCCAGAAGAATTACTTGTGGCCATAAGGCCAATATCATGAAGTTGACAGATGGATTGTTTTTAGAAGTGTTTTACGAAGTGGCAAAAGACTATCCTGAATTGCAATCTGATGATGTGATCGTAGATGATTTATGTATGAAATTGGTGATCAAACCCAATTTATTTGATGTGGTTGTGCTCACTAATTTACAAGGAGATATTGTAAGTGATTTATGTGCCGGATTAGTAGGAGGATTAGGTTTTGCACCATCCGCTAATATTGGGGACCATATTTCTATATTTGAAGCAGTACACGGCACAGCGCCAGATATTACTGGAAAGAATATTGCCAATCCAACGGCACTTTTGCTAAGCGGATTCGGCATGTTGCGCCATTTGGGTTTGATGGAAACTGCTGCTATGATTGAGAATGCGCTATTATTCACGCTAGAAAGCGGACAACATACTGGAGATTTTGGAGATAAAAACACCCCTTCATTAAATACGACTGAATTTGCCGCAGCTATTGTTGCCAATTTTGGTAAAACACCTCACCATAATCCAAAACCTATCTTGGATAACCATTATGTTACGCCAACCAATTTTAAATTAGAGCGTAACCCAATGTTGGAATCTATTGACAATAATGAAGAATTTATTGTAGGTGTTGATATGTTTATTGAAAGTAATGAACAACCTAATTGGGTGGCGGAGAAATGTCTGAAACACACAATGGACCTCTTCAAATTGATCACAATCAGTAATAGGGGTACCCAAGTATGGCCAACTGGTTCTGTATTTACCAATTTAGTGAATCAATACCGTGTTAGGTTCGAAAGTATTGGCAATGTTCCGGTAACACAAACTGATATTTTGGAATTATACAGACTTTTAATGGTAGATTTTAAAATATGTTCTACTGAACTCCTGAATATGTGGGGGGATAAAAAAGCGTATAGTCTTGCCCAAGGGCAATAATTGAGTTGATTTTTAACGTAATTTCACGGCTCATTTAAAGCATACAAGAAAGATGGCTGAAGTGATTTTAATGCCCCGTTTGAGTGATACCATGACAGAAGGTGTAATTGCTGCATGGCATAAACTAGTAGGTGATACGGTAAAAAAAGGCGATTTATTAGCAGAAATTGAAACTGATAAAGCAACCATGGAGCTAGAAAGTTACCAAGATGGTACTTTATTGCATATTGGTACACCGAATGGTGGAAAATTACAAGTCAATGATTTGTTAGCCATTATTGGAAAATCAGGAGAAGATATTACTGAATTGGTTAAAATACATAGTGGTGGAGCTGCTGTTCAACTAGCTCCAAGTTCAGCACCTACTGTTGCTCCAATTGCTGAACCTGTTTTTACAGCTGCAACACCAACACCTGCAGCCTCTTCTACGCTAGATGTTTCAGCAATGGAAGAAGTAGTTTTAATGCCTCGTTTAAGCGATACCATGACAGAAGGGGTTATTGCAGGATGGCAAAAAAATGTAGGAGACACTGTTCGGAAAGGAGATGTTTTAGCGGATATAGAAACCGACAAAGCAACCATGGAATTGGAAAGTTATAAAGATGGTGTGTTATTGTATCAAGGTGCTAAAGCTGGAGAAAAAATATTGGTGAATGATTTATTATGCATCATCGGTAAAGAAGGAATGGATATTGCTGCTATTGTTGCTGCAGTAAAAGCCTCTGGTGCTGCACCAGCAAGTTCTAATGAAGCTGCACCATCTGCTCCAGCTACCATTCAACAAGCCACAACAAATACTGCCAGTTCTCCTGTAGTTGAAAATATTATTGTTAATGAAGGAAGAATTTTTGCTTCTCCATTGGCCAAAAAATTAGCTGCTGACAAAGGCGTTGATTTGAAATTCGTAAAAGGATCTGGTGACAATGGAAGGATCACTAAATCCGATGTAGATAATTATGTGCCTGCAGTTGCAAGTGCTGCACCAGTTGCAAACACTGCTTCTCCAGCAAAAACTATAGCAACACCAGTAATTGCTTTGGCTCCAATTGGCCAAGTGAGTTTTACAGATGTACCAGTGTCTCAAATGCGCAAAATAATTGCAAAACGTTTGAGCGAAAGTTTATTTACTGCTCCACATTTCTTTCTCACCATGAGTATAGATATGGATGCAGCCATTGCGGCTCGTGCCAAAATGAATGAAGTAGCGCCAGTAAAAATCAGTTTTAACGATATGGTATTGAAGGCAACGGCTATGTCATTAAAACAACATCCGAAAGTAAATAGCAGTTGGATGTCCGCCCGGCCCGGTACGGACGGGGGCGATTTTATCAGATACAATAATCATATCAATATTGGAGTAGCTGTTGCAGTTGAAGATGGTTTATTGGTGCCAGTAGTTCGTTTTGCTGATGGTAAATCTTTAAGTCAAATTGGTGCAGAAGTAAAAGACTATGCACAAAAAGCAAAGGATAAAAAATTACAACCATCTGATTGGGAGGGTAGCACATTTACCATTTCCAATTTAGGTATGTTCGGCATAGATCAATTTACTGCAATCATTAATCCGCCTGATTCCTGCATATTAGCGGTTGGTGGTATCTCGCAGGAACCAGTGGTGAAGAATGGACAAATAGTTCCAGGAAATATCATGAAAGTGACTTTAAGTTGCGACCATCGTTCTGTTGATGGAGCCACTGGAGCAGCTTTCTTACAAACATTGAAATCATTGCTAGAAGAGCCAGTTAAAATGTTGGTTTAATTTTATTTAAAATAATTCGGTCCAATCGCAACCGATAGGCGCTCCAGGAGGAATTTCTTTGTGTTGAGGTAAAGCAATGTCTTTTGGTTTTTCAATGCGCTCAATCACATACAAGAAATGTGCTTTATCTACAGCTGTTTTACTCATTTGTATTGCGTATTTTTTAAGCGATTGTAATCGATCAAAACAAATGGATTTCACTTGGTAATTGCTTTGCTCGCTTTGACTAAGGCCTAGCATCCAAGTCAGTACCATTTGTTGTGTTTGTTGTTGTACCGATTTTTTCAATCCTTTTTCTTCTTGAGATTTCCATGAAGCATTGATAATGGCATCTAAAACATCATCCCATCCTAAAGTGTTGGCCCTTGCTTTTAATTGTACCAAACGGTTGGCTCTTTCTGGGTTGAATAAAAAACTCAATTCAAAATTGGTTAATGCTTCTGCTGCTGCCAATGCATCAAAGCTCATTCCCGTTCTTTTAGGAAAGAGTTCCCCAATACCATAATAAGCAGGAGGGCGTGGGGGAATGATTCCAACAATTTTTTCAGGAAGTGTAAGAATATTTGGTGATAAGCAAGCTAGTACTTCCCTCAAAGCGGCTTCTTGTGTGGCTTTTGGTAAAACAGTTGGACTAACTTGTTGATCACCTCTAACATTATAACTATAATTGATGCCACCAATTAGTTTTGAAGCGGCTTCTACTTGATATCTATGATAATTGTAAACCGGCACCAACACATCTTCTAATTTACTCATTGGCGTATTGATTCTAATTGCATCTGCACTAAATTGGTCAATGGCTTTTTGACGTACAGCCAAAACAGATTTTAATTCAGTTACAGCATCTTTTCCATTATCCCATAAATGCGCATTTGGATGGAAACCACTTACAGATCTTGCATCGGCATCTGCAATAAATAGCAATCCTTTTTTGGTATTTTCTTCTAAAATATCATTCAATGCTTTATTTTCATTGGTACCTGTAGCAAAATCGGAATAGCCGTAAATAATGGCTCTCTTGTCCCATTCGCCAATTTCATTGGTATATACTTTAGAGAAATCTATTTTTCCTTGATCATTTACAAATACATTGGGGTGAGGATAATCCATTACCGATGCACGATCATTTACACTCGAAGCATAATTGTGTTGTAATCCTAAAGTATGTCCTACTTCATGTGCAGCCAATTGCCTCAATCTTTGCAAAGCGGCTTGTTTCATGGTTTCTGGAACTGGTTTGCCATTTTCATATGGGGCCAATAAACCTGTATAAATCAAATAATCTTGTCTCACTCTTAATGAACCCAATGTTACTTGACCTTTAATAATTTCACCAGTTCTGGGATCATCTATTGAAGCTCCATAACTCCATCCTCTTGTAGAACGATGAACCCAATTGATCATGTTGTATCTAATATCCATTGGGTCAGCAGAATCAGGCAATACTTTTACAATAAATGCATTCTTATAACCAGCTGCTTCATATGCTTGATTCCACCATCTTGCGCCATCTAACAAAGCAGAACGAATAGGTTCTGGGGTTCCGTTATCTAAATAATAAATGATTGGTTGAACGGGTTCACTGATGGTTGCTGATGGATCTTTTTTATTGAGCCGATGTCTTTTGATAAAAATTTTTTCGATTGGCTCTGTAAAATCGCTGCTATAATCAAAAAAACTCATGCCGATATAACTGCTTCTTATATCGTATCTGCGTGGTTTATATTGATTGTCTGGTAATTCTACAAATGAATGATGCATTCGGAGTGTGATGGCTTCTGTAGAAGGTGTAACACTACTTACAAATCTGCCAGCATCAGCACCGCCGGTGAAACTTACAGATGCTTCAAATTCACTGTTTTTTGGAAAATTTTTTGTGTTGTTAATATAAATAGCAGATCTAGCTTCATTGATTGTATAATTGCCTTGACGCATGGCTCTTATTTTATCTGCAACACCATGTGCATCTCTCAAAAGAAATGATGTAATATCTACTAAGACCTGATTATTTTCTTCTTCATCAATCGTAAACCCTGCAAGTGTAGATTGAGCAAATGATTCTCTAACTGCACGTTGCTCATTTTTGTCTGTTGTAACTGCTCTATAATCGTAATTAGGTTGAATGAGCAATAATTTCTTGCCTACTTTATGAAAGTAAACAATTCTAGAATCTCCAATTTGGCCTCTATCAAGCCCAACATCATTCGATCCCAATCCTGCAGGTAAGGAATTGATATATAAAAATTCTTGGTCCAATTTATTCACTAAAAGCCAAACTTTTCCGCTAGAAGCATCCCACCAATAGTTGAAAAAACCTTCATAGCTTTTCATGTTTTTGGTTTTTTCGTTGATTTTTGAACTGGGTTGTGAAAATGCACAAAAACCAATTAGGCAAAATAACACAATGAGTAATCGGCGCATAGTAAAAAATTTGATGTATCAATAAACCTACAAAAAACCCCATTCTTGATGATAACAAGAATGGGGTTGGAAAAGGTTAAAAATAAAATTAATTATTAGAATCAGTAACCGGTGTTTCAGGAGTAAATAGTGTTGGTGCTTCAACTGGCGCTGGAGTAGCAACTACTACTGGGGCAGGAGCTGGTGCTGGTTTTTTAGCAGCAGGCTTCTTTTTAGCTACTGGTTTTTTAGCAATAACTGGTTTTGCAACTGGCTTAGCTACTGGTTTTTTAGCGGCTACTTTCTTTTTAGGAGCTGCTTTTTTGGGTGCTGTTTTTTTAGCAGCAGGTTTTTTAGCGACTGCTTTTTTTGCTGCTTTCTTTTTAGATTTTGCCATGATGGTATTAGTTTGTGTGTTAAAGTTGAGAAAAAAAGTAAGTTAGAATATTTATTTTTAATAACTGCATTTAATTCAATCATTTTTTATGAAGAAATAAATATTTTTTATTTTTTTTTCGATTGGGTGAAACCGTTTTTAATAAGCCACTGCAAAACTTTATCTCTTTGGTCTCCCTGAACAATTGCTTCACCATCTTTTGCACTACCTCCAGTTCCACAAAAATTTCTCAAATTCTTAGCTAATAATTCAAGATCTGGATCAGTACCTAAAAATCCAGTTACCAATGTTACCGTTTTTCCTCCACGTTGTTTTTTGTCTAACTGAATCAAAAGTCTTTGATCAGCTGGTTTAGCAGTTTCTTTGATATCCTCATTTTCATCTTTGAATTGAAAATTTGGATCAGTACTATATACAAATCCCTGTAAATCGGCTTTATTTTTTTTGCTCATCACTGTAGATTATTGAATAATTAATCGGCCATCTCGGCTTTTAAACTTAAATCCAAGCTCCTTGCTTGGTGAATAAGTCCGCCAACACTAACATAGTCAACTCCAGTTGCGGCATACGCTTGAATGTTTTCTAAATTAATTCCACCACTGGCTTCGGTTTCGAATGCGCCATTAATGATCTTTATAGCTTGACAAATCTGATCGGGAGAAAAATTATCAAGCATAATCCTGAAAACCATCTCTTTCGCATGTTCGCAAACCATTTCAACATCTTTAATTGATCTGGTTTCTACTTCAATTTTAAGCGGTACAGGGAGTGATTGAGAATATTGATGTGCTTTTTGAATGGCTTTTACAATTCCACCACAATAATCTATGTGATTGTCTTTGAGCATGATCATGTCATATAAGCCAAATCGATGATTGATTCCGCCTCCAATTCTCACAGCTTCTTTTTCTAATAATCGGAAATTGGGGGTGGTTTTTCTGGTATCTAATAATTTTGTCTGATATCCATTTAGCTTTTCAGTATACTTTTTTGTAAGTGTTGCAATACCACTCATACGTTGCATACAGTTTAAAACCAATCTTTCACCTTTTAGAATAGTATGAACAGATGATGCTATTTCAAAAGCAATTTCACCTACATTCATTGAATCTCCATCTTTCTTGAATGAAGTAAATGTGCAGCCTGGTTCTAGTTGACTGAAAATCTTGCTAGCCACTTCAATTCCAGCGATAATTCCATCCTCCTTAATTTTTAAAATGGCCTTGCCTTGTTGAGAAATGGGAATACAACTAAGCGTCGAATGATCGCCTTCTCCTACGTCTTCTTTAAGGGCTGCATCAACTAAAATGTGTAAAGCTTCGTTGAATTTCATTAACTAATTCGAATAGTGATGATTTCAGGTTTTCCGTTTTTCTGCTTCATTTGAATAGTCACATTGAAGCTTTTGTTGCCGGTGGTGAGTTTTCCAATCAGATAAATTAATGTTCCTTTTCCACCATCGGATACTTTTTCGAATCCTTTTATGCCATTTTCGGTATAAAAAGCTTTTAAAGCAATTGAAGCCTGATTTTTGCTCATATTTTTTACTTCCTCTTTATCAAGCAATTTGAGGTCGATAAATTCATCGAAATGAGTAGCTATATTATCAATATTTGCAGTTTTAAAAGCTTGAACAATTGGGTCAGTTTCTGTTTGAGCAAAAACGCTGGAGCCAAATGCTATAAATAGAAACAAGAATAAGAATCTTTGCATAATAAAAGTTTTCGTTTGATATGTTGCGAAAAACATGCCAAATTTGAATAATTACTTGATAATGATAAAAATACACTAAAACATTAATTTTTTAACCTTCATAGAGTAACCATGAGCAAAAAAGTAATATTAATCATAATGGATGGATGGGGACTTGGAAAAATCAAGTCCGCTGATGCTATTCAACATGCAAATGTGCCATTTGTAAGTTCATTGTACATTAAGTATCCTAATGCTACTTTGATCACCTGCGGTGAAGATGTTGGTTTGCCAGAAGGGCAAATGGGCAATAGCGAAGTAGGGCATCTGAATATTGGGGCGGGAAGAATTGTTTACCAAGAATTACAGCGAATCAATGTAGCCATCAAAACAGGGGAATTTGCCCAAAATGAACATTTGTTAAAATCTATTCGCTTTGCTAAAAACAATCACAAAAAATTGCATTTATTAGGTCTAGTAAGTGATGGAGGAGTTCATTCCCATACCAGTCATTTAAATGCCATTTTATCTCTTTGTAAAAACGAAGGATTGTCTGAAGTGTATTTACATGCATTTACAGATGGAAGAGATACGGACCCAAAAAGTGGATTAGGGTTTGTAGATGCAGTAGAGCAACATATGAAAATAACAACTGGTCAAATCGCTTCAGTAAATGGCAGGTATTATGCCATGGATAGAGATAAAAGATGGGAGCGTGTGCAATTGGCTTATGATTGCATGGTAAACGGAAATGGACAAAAAGCCGCTTCTGCGTTAGCTGCAATAAAAACTTCTTATGATGAAGGAAAAACAGATGAATTCATTTTGCCTACTGTTATTGTAAAAGATGATGGTGCCCCAATCGCTACTATAGAAGATGGAGATGTAGCCATTTGTTTTAATTTCAGAACAGATCGTTGCAGAGAAATTTCAGAAGTACTGACTCAATCCGATTTTCCTGAATTCCATATGAAAAAACTGGATTTGAATTATACCACCATGACCTTGTATGACCATAAATTCAAGAATGTATCAGTAATTTTTGAAAATGATAATTTAAATAACACTTTAGGGGAAGTCTTAGCCAATAATGGGAAAAAGCAAATTCGTATTGCCGAAACAGAAAAATATCCGCATGTGTCATTCTTTTTTAGTGGCGGAAGAGAAGATCCTTTTGATGGCGAAAGCCGAATTATGGTTCCTTCTCCAAAAGTAGCCACTTACGATTTACAACCCGAAATGAGTGCAAGAGAAATAACGGCCAAACTATTGCCCGAAATTATTGGTGAAACTGCCGACTTTATTTGCTTGAACTTTGCTAATACCGATATGGTAGGTCATACAGGTGTATTTGCTGCTGCTATTAAAGCAGCAGAAACAGTGGATGATTGCGTAAAACAATTGGTAACAGAAGCGCTTAAACACGATTATACTATTTTCTTAACTGCCGATCATGGCAATGCGGATTTTATGATCAATGAAGATGGATCACCAAATACAGCGCATACCATGAATTTAGTTCCTTTCTTTATGATAGATAATCAATGGCATGGAAAACTAAATAGTGGTAAATTGGGCGATATTGCACCAACCATTTTACATACGATGGGTTTAGCAATTCCACCTGAGATGAAAGGAAATATTTTAACCGAAGACTAAAAAATTATTCAATTAAAGCAAGATATCCAACCGATAGTTTGATAATGAAGAAAAAGAAATAATCCTTGAAATTAATTAGACAATTCAATTCTTTAATATTGATTGGTATTTTAATGATACCGTTTGTTCTATTAATGTCTGTACAAGTAAAGAGAGCATTTATACGCTATGAAACCGCTTCTTTATTAAAACAATCACAATTTCAACAAATTATCCTGAACGAATCAGATTTGGTGTGGGAAGAAGAGGGTAAAGAATTATGGGTAAACGGAAAACTATTTGACATCGAATCAAGTACTAGAGCAGTAGATGGATTTATTAGTTTTAAAGGCTTGTTCGATGAAAAAGAAACTGCATTGAATGCGCAAGTGGATAATATGCTCAATAGTAAAAAAGCAACATTGCTATTATTGGCGAAAATCATTTCTTTACAATCGCCCTCTGAAATACATTCTCAGAGTCACCAAAATCAGATTGGCGAGTCTATTCAGTACTCTTTTATTTTTTTTGAACAAGCAATCCAATCTCGCTCACTAAAGAAGGTTGGCCCTCCTCCCAAATTGCTAGTATAGCATAATCAGTACCATTTATTTATTTGAAACAGGATTTATTTAGATTAAATCTAAAAGTAATAATATGCGCAAATGTTTTATTAGTACCCTGATAGGGTTACTATGCTGCACTTATATGTTAGCACAAAATAAGAATCGAGTAGATACGGTAATCAACAATCCAACTTCATTGAATGAAGTAATTGTTAATGCGAATAAATTTCCAGAGAAATATAAAAGAATTGCTCAAGCAGTGGATGTTATCAAAACCAAAGAGCAGTTAAATTTTCAAGCCAATACTGCAGATGTTTTAATTAATTCTGGTAAGTTATTTGTACAAAAAAGTCAACAGGGGGGAGGAAGCCCCATTATCAGAGGCTTCGAAGCAAGTAGAATTTTGCTGATGGTTGACGGGGTAAGACTAAATAATGCCATTTATCGTGCTGGTCATTTGCAGAATATCATCACCATTGATAATATGGTATTGGATAGAGTAGAAGTTTTATATGGACCATCTTCTACTTTGTATGGAAGCGATGCATTAGGTGGTGTTGTAAATATGTATACTAAAAATCCAATTTTATCAAGCAATGGGAAAACCAATTTTTCTGGTTCAGCTACATTAAGATATACAAGTGCAATTGATGAAAATAGAGGAAACTTTAGTTTGAATGTGGGCGGTAAACAATGGGCTTCATTAACTTCGGTAACTTATGGATCTTTCGGAGACATGGTTCAAGGAAATAATAGGAGAGATGCATATCCAAATTTTGGTAAACAAGATTTTATTGTTCAAAGAGTTGGCAATACAGATATTGCTACTGTAAATCCTGACCCTAATAAACAAACCCCTTCTGCATATAAGCAAATTGATGTGACCCAAAAATTCCTGTTTGCACCATCAGCCAAAATTCAGCATGTGCTTAATTTACAATTTTCAAACACGAATGATATACCTAGATATGATCGTTTAACAGAAAAATCTACAACCAATGTACCCGTTTTTGCTGAATGGTATTATGGACCACAAATTAGAAATTTGGTTGCCTACCATTTTACAGCGAAAGAACAAAATGGGTTTTTTCAAGACCTGAAATTTACTGCAAGTTATCAGGATGTTGAAGAAAGCCGCATTCAAAGAAGGTTTCAAAATGTCAATAAAGATTTTAAATGGGAAAGGGTAAATGTATTTGGATTGAATTTTGATGCAAAACACTACAGTGGTAAAAATGAACTACATGTTGGCGTAGAAAGCTATATAAATTATGTTCGTTCAACCGCTGAAAGAGTCAATATTGCAACTGGAGCAAAATCGAGAATCACCACTCGTTATGCTGATGGACCTACCACATTGTCTACACATGCATTGTATGCTCAACATACGTATAAGTTCAATGATAATTGGACTTTGAGTGATGGATTAAGATTTAATCTAGTGAAAATGGATGCTCGATTTGTAGATACTGCATTAACAAGGTTTCCTTTTACTAGAGCAACACAAAATAATACAGCAGTTACTGGAAATCTAGGATTGATTTATGCTAGTCCTAGAAATTTACGTTTGGCTTTTCTCTTGAGTAGTGGATTTAGGTCTCCTAATGTAGATGACTTGTCTAAAGTTTTCGACTCAAGAACAGGTGTTGTGGTGGTACCTAACTTAGATGTAAAGCCAGAGTATACTTATAATGCAGAAATCAACTTAAATAAGTATGGTAAAAAGTTCTCTTATGGGGCTTCGCTTTTTTATACTTTATTCAGTAATGCATTGGTGCTTGATAAATTTCAATTCAATGGTCAAGACAGTATGTTTTTTAGTGGGGTCAAAAGTGGTGTATTTGCCATGCAAAATAAGGCCAAGGCAAATGTGTATGGGTTTAGCGTAAATGCTGCTTATACACTTGCTAAAGGAACTTCACTTGACGGAGTAGTAACCTATTCTAAAGGAACATATTCAGATCAAAATGGAATAAGCATTCCTTTGGATCATATACCGCCAGTCTATGGACGTTTTGCATTGAAGCATCTAGCATCTTCTTGGAATGCTGAATTCTATGTATTGTTTAATGGTTGGAAAAGAATGGCAGATTATAATCCTAATGGAGAGGATAATCAACAATATGCAACCCCTGATGGAATGCCTTCATGGACAACCCTAAACCTTCGTTTAGGCACTAATTTGGGCAAGAACTTGGCGGCACAAATATTATTGGAAAATCTAGCAGATAAAAATTACCGCTATTTTGCTAGTGGTATTTCTGCGCCTGGAAGAAATATTTCACTCACTTTAAGGGCATCATTTTAATCTATTTTGTCTTTTTATTGATTTGCGACCACTGGAATCCTAACCTGTGGTCGCTTTTGTTTAATTTGCAGGATGGAGATTAAAAAAGCAACATACCTGATTTCAAATGCCGATTATGCAATGTGTCCAAAAGCTGATCGACCAGAGTATGCTTTTATCGGAAGAAGTAATGTGGGTAAATCTTCTTTGATCAATATGATTTGTTTGCAAAGCAAATTAGCAAAAACATCTTCTGCGCCAGGTAAAACGCAACTGATCAATCATTTTGAAATTGAGAGTTCAATTAAAAATAGTCGTGATCCTAAAAAATGGTACCTAGTAGATTTGCCAGGGTATGGATTTGCCAAAGTGGCTCAGTCGAGTAGAAGAAGATGGGAGCAAATGATAGAAAACTATTTACGCAAACGTACCAACCTAACACATGTTTTTGTTTTAATAGATAGCAGACACAAACCACAAAAATTAGATATAGAATTTATTGGGAATTTGGATTTTTGGGAAGTTCCATTTTCATTGGTATTTACTAAAACGGACAAAGAAAAGCCAGCAGTTGTTGCCAATAATATCAAAGCATTTTTTGATATTTTAAGAGAAACCTGGCAATTTCTTCCGCAACATTTTGTTACAAGTGCAGAGAAAAAACAAGGAAGGGAAGAAATTTTACAATTTATAGAAACGAAGAACGAATCAGCAGCTTAAAATCTGGTTCATTGCTTTTGCTTTCAACATGCATTCTTCGTATTCTTCTTCTGGTTTGCTATTTGCAGTTATTCCACTTCCTACTAAGTAGCTTAGGAGTTTATTTTCTGCATTATAGAGTAAACTTCTGATAACCACATTAAAGTCAAAATCTTTAGAAGGATTGATGTACCCAACTGCTCCAGAAAAAATACCTCTTGGAGAAGTTTCATATTGTTCAATTAATTCCATTACTCTTTTTTTAGGAGCACCTGTCATACTTCCCATAGGAAAGCTAGCATGAATGATGGAAGAGAATGTTGTATGCTTCTTTAATTGACCTTTGATAGTAGAAATCATTTGATGAACCTGTGGGAAGCTATAAATACCAAAAAGCTCTTCTACTTCTACGGTTCCTTCTAAGCAAATTCTGCTCAAGTCATTTCGAACCAGATCTACTACCATTACATTTTCACTTCTTTCCTTGTTACTTGTAAGCAGTTTTTTCTTTAATTCATCGTCAGATGCTTGATCAGCTAGATTTCTTTTACTAGTTCCTTTAATCGGTTGTGAAATGAGCTGATTGCCTTTTTTTTGAAGGTATCTTTCTGGGCTGGCACACAATAGATGTGCACTGTTTTGTTTGTAAAAGCAACTAAATGGATTGGGAGAAATATTGGTTAAGTTGATATAAGTCTGAATTGGATCTAAGTCTACATCCTTGGCAAAAAATGCTTGACAAAAATTGATCTCATAGCAGTCGCCTCTATGTATATGTTTTAATAGCTGTTGAATGATCTTGATATATTCGGATTTAGCAATAGCCGGTTTAATTTGAATGGGAGTTGTTTTTTCTGGTCGGACCAATTCAATCCCTATAATTTCAGCCAATATATCATTTGGAGAAGCTTTTACTGTTTCGATGAACAATTGATCATTTTCTAACCGAAGTACCGTTTCTGGTTGAAAAAATAGGATGGTATCAAAACCAATTATTGAATCATTCCCATAATTGATATGACCAAAAAGCCAATCTGGCTCTTTGGTGTAGAATGCATCAATGTCCAACAAGGCATTTAAGCCTGTAAATGATTGAATGCAGCCAGCTGCTGCCAAGCATTCTGCTTGTTGATGAGCAGAAGCATATAAATGATTATCTAAAAAAGAACAAATGCTGAACCGGTTTACCCAATGCAGCATTTGTTCTTTTATCATTGTATTGCCTGTTATATTAAAACAAGCGCTAGTTCTTTTCAATTGTAGATAAGCGTTTTAATAATCGTCATCATCATCGTCAAAGCTGTCTTTTTCATTGAACAGATCGAATTCTTTGAAATCGTCGTCCACTTTAAAATCTTCTTCTTCCTCTTCTTTTTTCTTACCACCTTCTGCTTTCTTGCCTTTGCTTTTTGGTAAGTCAAATTCATCGAAGTCAGGGTCCCAACTATCTTCTTCCTCCGCAGACTTTTCCCATTCATCGTCTACTTCAACATCATCATCTTCCTCATCTTCAGTTGATTTTTTTGAACTCGATTTTGAACTACTCTTTTTTACAGGAGTTGTTTCGTCATCGTCATCATCAATATCATCATCGTCAAGCTCTTTCTTGCTTTTAGGAGATGATTTTGCTTCGGCATTTTTTGCCGGCACTTTGGGTGTAGAGGATTTTTTATCCTTATCAGACTTCGCTGCCATATTTCTAATAAGATTTATTGCGTAAATTTTACTCGCAAAAATGTATTAACCAAAAAAACTTTTCAATATCAAATAAAATGCCAATAATTTACAACGTAACAATTTGGTCTCTTCCTGGACCATTCGATACAAATTTAACGGGAACTCCAATATAATGATTAATAAAATCAATATAATTATTCATGTCTAAAGGTAGTTCATTCGCTGATTTCATTTTGGTTGTATCTGTATTCCAACCTTTAAATGCTTCAAGCACAGGATCTATTTTTATCCTTGATAATTGGAATGGTACTTCTCTGGTTTCTTTGCCATTGATTCCATAAGCAACGCACATTTGTAATTCTTTAAAAGAATCTAGTACATCTGCCTTTGTCATGATTACTTGGGTTACCCCGTTAATCATACAAGTGTATTTCAATGCAACTAAATCTATCCATCCGCAACGCCTAGGTCTTCCAGTGGTAGCTCCAAATTCGCTACCAATTTTTCTCAATTCTTCTCCGGTTTCATCTTCTAATTCGGTAGGGAATGGTCCGCTTCCAACTCTTGTACAATAAGCTTTGGTTACTCCCAATACTTCATTGATTTGTTTTGGCGAAACACCTAAGCCAGTACAAACTCCCGCAGAAATTGTATTAGACGATGTTACAAAAGGGAATGTGCCAAAATCAATATCCAACATAGTTCCTTGAGCCCCTTCTGCCAATACTTTTTTTCCATCTTTAATGGCATTATTAATGTAGTATTCGCAATTGATCACATTGAGTGTTTTTAAGAACTCTAATGCTTCAAAAAATTCTTCTTCCCAAGTAGATATATCTTCTATAAAATGAAAATTATCAAGTAGTTTCTGGTGTTTTAATCTCAGCTTGATATATTGGCTCGTAAAATTTTTATCTAATAAATCGCCTACTCTTAAAGCATTTCTGCCGGTCTTATCCATATAGGCTGGTCCAATACCTTTTAAAGTGGATCCTATTTTACTTTCCCCTTTAGATAATTCAGACGCTTTGTCCAATGCACGATGTGTAGGAATAATAATATTGGTTCTTTCAGAAATAAATAGATTCTTTTTTACATCAATACCATAAGCAGATACCGCATCACATTCCCTTTTCAAGGTTACAGGATCCAATACAACTCCACCACCAATAATATTTACTTTGTTTTGGTGAAAAATACCAGAAGGTATTTGGTGCAGCACCATTTTTTTGCCTTCAACATATAAAGTATGTCCAGCATTTGGACCACCTTGAAATCTTGCTACAATATCATAATTGGGCGCGAAATAATCTACGATTTTACCCTTTCCTTCATCACCCCATTGTAATCCTAAAATAACGTCTACCATATAGTTTGTTCTAAGGGGCAAAAATAGGGGTTGGCAATACTAATGCCTAATTAATTTATCCCAAAAATTATTCTACTTATTCATTCAAATCTTCGCTCTTGCTAAATACCTACCATTTTCTTCTTTTGGCTACAATGAAAGAACTCGCCCCGACAAATCGGGGCTCAAACAGCTTTCATTGTTAACGCCTCATTCGAAAATTGTTTGACGGTATTTAGCAAAGGCTAGATGCTGAACGAATAAGTCTCATATGTTGAGATAAATTACTTTGTTATTAGCTCTCCGTTTCAAAGCGATCCACGGTTTGAATGCCATTTAGCGATTTTAGACGCTCTACCAATTCTTCAAGCTCCTCTTTATCGTGCACAAATACTTTAATAGTTCCTTCAAAAAGGCCTTCCCTAGAATCAATGCTTAGGCCAGCAATATTAATTTTCAAATCGCCACTAATAACATTGGTTATTTTATTAATTACCCCAACATCATCCATTCCAATGATCTTTAATCCTGTAAGGAATGAAATTTCCTTGTTTTTGGCCCATTTGGTTTTCACCACCCGATGGCCATAATTGGCCAATAATTGAGTTGCATTGGGGCAGGTAGTTCTATGAATGATCAATCCCTTTCCAGTACTCACGAAACCAAAAACATCATCTCCAGGTATTGGATGGCAGCATTTGGCGAGTGTATACATGATTTTGTCGCTGCTTTCGCCAAAAATGATCAGTTCGGAATCTTTTTTTGAATGCGTCTTGGCATGAACTTCGTGATGCGTTTCTACCAACAGGGGTTTAGGTCTAGGAATTTCTAATTTGTCACCCAACACATGAAATTCCTTTAACTCTCTAAGGTCAATATTTTTAGTAGCAATTCGGTAATGCAAATCCAAAGGAGAAGTGAGTTTGTAAAACTGCACCAGTTCTTCAATATTATGATGGCTATAAGCAGCCCCCATTGATTCCAGTTTGCGTTGAAGGGTATATTTTCCATCTTCGGCAATGGCTCTTTTTTCTTCACGTAAGGAATCTTTGATTTTATTTTTAGCCTTGGCGGTAACTACTAAGTTCAGCCAATCTTCTGAAGGTTTTTGTTTATTGCTGGTAATGATTTCAATCTGATCTCCACTTTTTAATTTATGCCCAATTGGCACTAATTTATGGTGCACTTTTGCGCCAATACATTTGGTTCCAATGGCAGAGTGAATAGCAAAAGCAAAATCAAGGGCCGTACTTCCGGTAGGCAACATTTTTACTTCACCTTTTGGCGTATACACATAAATTTCTTCTGCTAAAAAAGAAGTTTTGAAATCTTGTAAAAAATCAACTCCATCTGTATCTGGAGAGCTCAATACTTCCCTTATTTGCCCAAACCATTTATCAAAACGGTCTTCATTGCTATTTTCTTCTTTGTACTTATAATGAGCAGCCAATCCTTTTTCCGCAATCTCATTCATTCTTTTGGTTCTGATTTGCACTTCTACCCATTTTCCTTGGGGTCCCATCACAGTGGTGTGCAAAGCCTCGTAACCATTGCTTTTTGGGTTACTCAACCAATCGCGTAAACGTTCAGGAGAAGGATTGTATTCATCAGTAATCATTGAATACACTTTCCAACAATCTTCTTTTTCTTTTTCTGGGGGAGAGTTTAAGATAACTCTAATGGCAAAAAGATCATATACCTGTTCAAATGAAACAGATTTCTTTTTTATTTTATTCCAAATCGAGTGAATGCTTTTAGGACGACCATAAATTTCGAAATCAAAATTACCTGCAATCAATTTCTCTTTGATCGGTCGAATAAATTCATTGATATATCGGGTTCTTTCCCTTTTTGTTTCAGATAATTTTTTAGCAATTTCTTTATAAGCATCCGCTTCCATGTATTTCATGGAAAGATCTTCTAGCTCTGTTTTAATATTATACAATCCCATTCTGTGGGCGAGCGGCGCATACACCCAAACTGTTTCAGAAGCAATCTTTAATTGTTTTTCCCGCTTCATATGATCGAGGGTGCGCATATTGTGCAAACGATCTGCCAGCTTGATTAATATCACTCTAGGATCGTCTGTAAGTGTAAGCAAGATTTTTTTAAAATTCTCTGCTTGTTGGCTGGTATTGGTATCAATTACATTGGAAATTTTAGTAAGCCCATCTACAATTTTGGCTATTTCAATTCCAAATTCCAATTCAACATCTTCTAAGGAAATATCAGTGTCTTCAACAGTATCATGTAACAATGCGCAAATGGTACTTCTTACCCCCAAGCCAATTTCTTCCACGCAAATCATGGCCACCGCAATCGGGTGAATTATATAAGGCTCACCACTTTTTCTACGCATGGTTTTGTGCGCATTGGCGGCCATTTCAAAAGCATGCCGAACCAATTCTTTATCTCCTTTTTTTAATTTGGGACGCAGACTTTTTAACAGTGCACGATAATGCCTGATAATTTCTTTTTTTTCCTGTTCTTCGTTTAAAGAATACTTTACTGCTACAGGCTCAACATATTGTTCTTCCACATGATCCATACTATACGAATATACGAAAAGAGTGGTTTAAGTTTGATTTGGTTATCTTTAAATATAAATTATTAAAATGAACAGAGTAGTATGCTCATTTATTGCCTTTTTGTTGCTTGTTAATGGGATAACTGCACAAAGTAAAACCAACCCTGATACTGTTAAAGCAGGGGTTTATGTTACCAGTATTCATGATATTGATTTTAAACAAAAAGAATATACCATCAATCTTTGGTTATGGCTTCATTACAAGAATAAGGCTTTTAATTTTGAAAAATATTTAGAAATACCTCAGGCCAAAAATTTTACAAAATTGTACTCCACTGTAGATAGTTCTAATGGAGACATTTATACGCTAATGAAACTTCAATGTGTTATGAAAGACTCCTGGAAAGTAGATAATTTTCCATTTGATCATCAACGACTTTGGTTCTCCATAGAAAATTCACAATACGATGCATCATCTTTGATTTTTATTTCGGATACTTCAGGTTCTAATTTTGACCCACGTTTTGCATTGAGGGGATGGAATATCGATAGTTTCACTGTTTCTACAAATATTAAAATGTACGAAACAGCTTTTGGCGATCCTACCTTAAAAAAAGCCCATTCCGAATACAGTACTTATCGGATAAAAGTTAATTTACATAGAGATGCGAGTGGCCTATTTTGGAAAATGTTTTTGGGTATGTATGCTGCATTTTTAATTTCCTTCATTTGTTTTTTTATTCATGCAGACAATATCGACTCTAGATTTGGATTGAGTGTTGGTGCTTTATTTGCCGTAGTAGGTAACAAATATGTTGTTGAATCTTCCCTGCCCGAATCTACCAGTTTTACCTTAGTAGATGTGCTACACAGCATCACTTTGTTTTTCGTATTTATAGTGGTAACTACTTCGGTGTATTCGCTCAAATTAGTAAAAGAAAATAAGCTTAAACAAGCCATCCGCTTTGACATGATTGCGGCAATGTTTTTTTTAGTGACTTATATATTATTAAATATCTACTTGATTCATCAAGCCAATCAATAATCGCTTTGTATGAGTGGAAATGCACCGCAATGCAAATATCAAAGCCATTTATTGAGAACTGGGGTTAAGAAATTCCTAATATATTATATCAAATTAATCAAATGTAGTATAAACACTACAAATATCTAGGTGAAAAACACTTGGTTCTTTTACCCTAATTTTTTTTTTGTAAAAATTTAAAAAAATGAAAAAAACAATATTTTTAGGAGTTCTTTTAATTTCTGTTTTAATATTTAGTTGCACAAAATCTGATAAAAATGTTAATGAGTTAACTGAAAAGCAGGTATCTTCTATAAATAAATTTAATTCAATACTAATAAGTAATAGCGCAAATATTGGAAAATTTATGAGCAATAAGGGATTAACCAAAACTAATTTTAATCCAATAAAAACTAATTCAATTGCTAATTCCAAAATGAACATTAAAAATCTAGAAAAAATTCAAGAAAATCATCAATCCATAATTGTTAAACAATCGGAACCCTCTAATGCTCTAACTGAAGCAGAAGCACAAGCGCTTATGCAGCCTATCTATATTTCTAGTATAGAGTTATTGACTGACTTTGAAATTTATCAAGATTTGGTGAATGAGTTTCAAGACCCTACTATATCAGATATTATTATGTCTGCAATATTGGTCTCAAATTCAGCTTCTCAACAATCCAACCCTGGTATAACTGAACACGAATTTCGTCATTGCTTAATGGATGCATTAGGAATAGGTGGCCCTTCAGCAGGTGCAATAATATGGGGAAGCTCAGCACATACAGTTAAAAGCTTAGTGCTTACAGCTTCAAAATATGCTGGAAGGCTTTTAGGTTGGATCGGAATAACTTATTCATTATGGATATTTACTGATTGTTTGTTTGAAGCTTCTGGAAATTAAATTTAAAATATGATTTATTTAAATATTGCATTATTAGTCTTTGGGATGATAGTTTGTGTGTTTGACATCATAACTCAAAAAATTTCAAATTCTAAACCTTGGGGTAAGTATGTGCGCATAATTTATGCAATAATGATTATATTACTTTATATTGAATTAATCGAACGTCAGTGGGCAAAATTGTAGTTAGATAATCTAAAATCTGCTCTACCTTTGTGGTATATGAGTGGAAAAGACCAGAAGAATGTTTTCAATTTCAGTTTATTACAAAGAATATTCTTTTTTGTAAAGCCCTATAAAAACCAATTCTACCTCAGTTTATTATTGGCTATTTTTATGGCCATTGCATCGCCCATTCGCCCATACCTAATTCAATTAACTGTTAATTCAGCTATAGGAAAAAATACGGTTTTGCCAAAATGGGTTTCTACCGTTTTGTTCGGAATAGATCTTTCGGATATTACCCGTTTTATTATAGCAGTTACCATTTTTCAAATTGTTTTTTTATTTATCGAAACCACTATTCGATTTTTATTTTCTTTTATTACCGCCTGGATGGGGCAGCATGTAGTAAAGGATTTGCGGGTAACAGTATATAAAAAAGTGTTGGGTTTAAATCTCCGACAATTCGATCAAACACCTATTGGAACATTAACAACGCGCACCATCAATGATATAGAAAGCATCAATGATATTTTTTCCGATGGATTGATTCCGATAGTAGCAGATCTATTATCGATCATTATCACTTTAGGAACCATGTTTTGGATAGATTGGCGATTGACCATTATCAGTTTGATCCCTTTCCCAATAATGATCATTGCTACTTATTATTTTAAAGAAAGTGTCAATAAAAGTTTTATTCAAGTAAGAAATGCAGTGGCTGCACTCAATGCTTTTGTGCAGGAGCATATCACAGGAATGCAGGTATTGCAAGCGTTTGCAGCGGAGGATAAAGAATATGCTGCATTTAAAAAGATCAATGAAAAACATCGGGATGCCAATATCAAAGCCATTTTCGCTTATTCTGTTTTCTTCCCTATTGTAGAAGTAGTGTTAGCTGTAAGTACTGGTATATTGGTTTGGTGGATTGCCGACAGATCTTTAGATGCAGGACTCTTAGTTGCATTTATTTTATACCTCAATCAAATTTTCCGACCCTTACGTGTAATTGCCGATAAATTCAATGTGTTGCAAATGGGAATGATTGCTGCGGAGAGAGTTTTTAAAGTATTGGATAATGAAGATGAACTTCCACCAGCAAAACAAAATGCATATAGTCCTGATTTGATCAAAGGTGATATAGAATTCAGTCATGTTTCTTTTGCATATGTGGGCGATAATTATGTTTTGAAGAATATTAATTTCAAAGTAAAATCTGGAGAAACAGTTGCCTTAGTTGGGCATACTGGGAGTGGCAAAACATCCATCATCAGCTTATTGAACAGAATGTATTCCATTCAATCAGGAACCATTAAAATCGACGGAGTTTCTATTGATGATTATGATGTAGATGCTTTGCGTAAGGGAATTGGAGTGGTTTTACAGGATGTTTTTCTCTTTTCGGGGTCAGTAATGGACAATATCACACTGAGAAATCCTGCAATTAAGCGAGAACAAGTGGTAGCAGCAGCAAAAATGATAGGGGTTAATGAGTTTATTGAACAATTGCCTAATGATTATGACTATAATGTAATGGAGAGAGGCAGTACACTCAGTTTGGGGCAGCGACAGCTTTTGTCTTTTATTAGAGCTTTATTATATAACCCTGCCATTCTTATTTTAGATGAAGCCACATCATCTATTGATACAGGAAGTGAAATCTTGATGGAAAAAGCAATAGATACCCTCATTGCTGGTAGAACATCCATTGTAATCGCTCACAGACTTTCTACCATACGTAAAGCAGACAAAATCATTGTTTTAGACAAGGGAGAAATCAAAGAAATGGGTAATCACGAGGAATTGCTTCGCCTAGGCGGATTTTATGCTAAATTGCATGAGATGCAGTTTGAGAAAAAAAGGACTGTTTCGATTTAAGCATGATACAAAATCAACCATATTCGAAAGAGCTTTCTATGCCAGATAGTTCCGATTTAAATGAAAAAAAACAGTTGTACGGATTTATACATCAATCACCTCAAGATAAATTATTGGTAGATATAAATAGGTCGGGATTGGAAAAATTGCAACTTTTTACTCGCATGTTACGAAGGAATAAAATGTTAGATAAAGCTATTGCCATATCAAAGCAAAAAATTTAATTAAGTCATGGATACTTTAGACCAAGCGCTTCTAGACTTTTGGGGAAAGCTAAATTACTTTGAGGTTAAATACCTGATGGTAGGTGGGCTTGCTACTCGATTCCATGGTTTTAACAGACAAACTGATGACCTTGATTTATGGTTACAAGATAATTTGGAGAATCGCCAAAAATTGCGTCGGGCTTTTGCAGATTTGGGATATGGGGACTACGAAAGTTTAGAAACTATGATTTTTATTCCTGGGTTGACCAGTTTTTATGCTGCTGGGATCGAATTAGATATCACGACAAGTATGGTTGGATTAGAAGAGGAGACATTTGAAACTTGCTATCAACAAGCTACTATATTTGATATTGGTCCTCATAAAGTGCCATTTATACACATTAACCATTTGATTGCCAATAAAAAAGCAGTAAACCGACCAAAAGACCAGATAGATGTAATAGAACTGGAAGCGATCAAAAGAATTGCTGAAAACAACCAAATTTAAGCTACTATCTTTTTTTAGAAATTCCTTCTTTCCAACTTCAATTTTACCCCCCTTACCCTTATCTTTGCCGCAAATTTCGATATAGGTATGGCCAAAAAAAGCATAAAATCGTTACTGGTAGTAGTTCTCAGCATTTTTACATTGCTTTTTTCTTCAAGTGTATTTGCTAATGAAACACCTCAAAAAGAAGGTGGAGCAACGGGTAGTCACGAAGAAGCTGCTTTTGACCCTGCTAAACTCATTATGGAGCATATTATGGATGCCCATGAGTTCCATTTTTTCTCTATCGGAGAAACGCATGTAAGTATTCCTTTACCAGTTATTTTATATTCTCCTCAAAAAGGGCTCTCTGTATTTTCTTTTGGAAAATTTCACCATGGACATGAAGTGTACAATGGCTATAAATCCGAAGAAGGTAAAATTGTTGCGGTGAACGAAGCTGGAGAACCCGATGCAAGCATTCAAGTATACGATTTCAGTTTAACCAGAAATGTGGTACAAATGTTTTTGGCTTTAGCTTTTTTGGTTTGGTTGATGATTGGTGTAGCAAATAAGTACAAAAAGAATGGTGCTAAAACAGCCCCTTCTGGATTTCAAAACGCCATTGAGCCGGTTATTACTTTTGTAAGAGATGAAGTTGGTAAACCTAATCTTGGCCATGCTTATGAAAAGTACATGCCTTATTTATTAACAGTGTTTTTCTTTATTCTAATCAATAATATTTTAGGATTAATTCCTGGAACAGCCAACGTAACTGGAAATATTGCTTTTACAGTTGTATTGGGAGTGATTAGTTTTTTTGTAATTGTATTTAGCACCAACAGACATTTTTGGGCGCATATTTTTAACCCACCAGTACCTTTTGCAGTAAAGTTTATTTTGGTACCTGTAGAGTTTATTGGCATTTTCACCAAGCCTTTTGCATTGATTGTCCGTTTATTTGCCAATATGGTGGCAGGACATATCATTATTACTTGTTTCATCATGTTGATTTTCATTTTTGGAGCAATGAGCAAAGTGGCAGGCATCGGTTTCGCGCCAGTGTCATTAGCATTTACCGTATTTATTTATTTTATAGAGATATTGGTTGCGTTTATTCAGGCTTTCATCTTCACTAACTTGACCGCTGTTTTCATCGGTCAGTCAATGGAAGGTGCTCACCATGAAGAAGCGCATCATTAATTTTTTCATTCATTAAAACAAACAGTATGTCAGTAATTAACACTTTGTTGGATGTTAGCATGAGCCATTTAGGCGGAGCTATTGGTGCAGGTTTAGCTGCAATTGGTGCAGGAATCGGTATCGGTCAGATTGGTAAAGGTGCTGTAGAAAGCATTGCTCGTCAACCAGAAGCTTCTAACGACATCCGTGCGAACATGATTCTTACAGCGGCTTTCGTTGAGGGTGTTGCCCTTTTCGCGGTAATCGCTGGAATCTTGGCTGTATTAAAAGCCTAGTAGCACAAAATTATTACTGCACGGTGAGCACAGGGCAAGCGGTGCAGTAATTCCTTTTAACATTTTTCGAATTAAATATATTTTATGGAATTGTTATTACCCGGGTTAGGTTTGTTGTTCTGGACATTGATTGCCTTTGGCATTGTGTTTTTTATTTTAAAAGCGTTTGCTTGGAAACCAATCCTTTCTTCTTTAAAAGAGAGAGAAACAGGTATTGCCGATGCAATTGCTTCTGCTGATAAAGTAAAAGCAGAAATGGCCACAATGAAAAACGAGAATGAAGCGATGATGGCTAAAGCTCGTGAAGAAAGAGCGGTGATGATCAAAGAAGCCAAAGAAACATCTGATAAAATGGTGTCTGAAGCAAAAGATAAAGCAAAAGCCGAATACGATCGTATTGTTGCCGATGCTCAAGCTGCTATTACTCAACAAAAGAATGCAGCATTAACTGAAGTGAAGAACCAAGTGGGTACTTTAGTAATTGAAGTTGCAGAAAAAGTATTGCAAAGAGAATTATCTAATAAAGCAGAACAAGAGAAATTCATTTCACAATTAGCTGAAGTTGCTAAATTAAATTAAACAATGGCGAATCTTAGATTAGCAGATAGATATGCAAAGAGTTTGATTGATTTGTCTACAGAGAGAGGTCAGTTGGATAAAGTACGCGAAGACATGATCTTTATCCAAAGCTTGTGTAAAGCAAGTGCTGAGTTTGTAAATGTATTGCGCAGCCCAATTATTAAAGCAGATCAAAAAGAAAATATTTTAAGTGCTGTTACAAAAGGTAAAGTGAGCGAGCTTACTAGTGCTTTTAATTCACTGTTGGTTAAAAAAGGCAGAGAGAGTGATTTGCCTGCAATTGCAAATGCGTTTATCAATCAATACAATGCAATTAAAGGGATACATATTGTGAAATTAACAACAGCAATGGAAGTTTCTGAAGAGACGAAAAAATCAATTCAAAAAAATGTACAAAAAGCCAATCATTTCCAAACAGTAGAATTAGAAACGATAGTTGATGCTTCTATAATTGGAGGTTTTAAATTATCATTCAATAATAAAATGGTAGATGCTAGTGTTGCCAATGATTTACATGAAATCAAAAAGCAATTCACTAAGAATTACTATGTACACAGCTTGAGATAATCATAATAAAAACTTTTTAAAAAATACAAAATGGTAGACATTAAACCGGATGAGATTTCAGCGATACTAAGACAACAGCTTAGTAATTTTAACGCTTCTGCAGAACTAGAAGAAGTAGGTACCGTATTGCAAGTGGGTGATGGTATTGCTCGTGTATATGGATTGAATGGAGTAAGAAGTGGAGAGCTAGTAGTTTTCGAAAACGGTGTTAAGGCAATTGCTTTGAACTTAGAAGAAGACAATGTGGGTGTGGTATTGATGGGAGAGAGTGCTTCTATTAAAGAAGGTGCAACAGTAAAAAGAACCGGACAGATCGCTTCTATCAAAGTTGGAGAAGGAGTTGTTGGGCGTGTTATTAATACTTTGGGTGAGCCAATAGATGGTAAAGGTCCTATTACAGGTGAATTATATGAAATGCCTTTGGAGCGTAAAGCACCAGGTGTAATTTATCGTGAACCAGTAAAAGAACCATTGCAAACTGGTATCAAAGCCATCGATGCAATGATTCCTGTAGGACGTGGTCAACGTGAGTTGGTTATTGGAGATCGCCAGACAGGTAAAACTGCTATCTGTGTAGATACCATCATCAACCAAAAAGAATTTTACGATGCAGGAAAACCTGTATACTGTATATATGTTGCGATCGGACAAAAAGCATCTACTGTTGCTGGAGTAATGAAAACTTTAGAAGACAATGGTGCGATGGCATTTACTACAATTGTTTGTGCTTCTGCATCTGATCCTGCTCCATTACAATTCTATGCTCCATTTGCTGGTGCAGCGATTGGTGAATTCTTTAGAGATACTGGTAGACCAGCATTGATCATCTATGATGATCTATCAAAGCAAGCGGTAGCTTATCGTGAAGTTTCTTTATTGTTGAGAAGACCTCCAGGACGTGAAGCATATCCTGGTGATGTATTCTATTTGCATAGTCGTTTATTGGAAAGAGCTGCTAAAGTAATTGCCAATGATGATGTTGCTAAAAACATGAATGATTTACCTGAGTCTATCAGACATTTAGTAAAAGGTGGTGGATCATTAACTGCATTACCAATTATTGAAACCCAAGCAGGTGACGTATCTGCTTATATTCCTACGAATGTAATTTCTATTACCGACGGACAGATCTTCTTAGAAGGTAACTTGTTTAATGCAGGTATTCGTCCGGCAATCAACGTAGGTATTTCTGTAAGCCGTGTGGGTGGTAATGCACAGATCAAATCGATGAAGAAAGTTGCAGGTACACTTAAATTAGATCAGGCTTTATACCGTGAGTTAGAAGCGTTCTCTAAGTTTGGTGGAGATTTAGATGCTGCAACCAAATCGGTAATTGACAAGGGAGCAAGAAACGTTGAAATTTTGAAGCAATTGCAATATTCTCCAATGTCGGTTGAAAAACAAGTTGCTATTATTTACTTAGGTACATTGGGCTTGTTACGTGATGTAGCTGTAAAGAAAGTAAAGGAATTTGAAATTCATTTCTTAATGGAAATGGAAAATAAATTACCAGATGTTTTGGCTGAATTTAAGAAAGGTAATCTACCTGAAGATGGCTTAAAGAAAATGACTGAATTAGTTGCAGGTTTAGTACCTCAATACAAGTAATCAGTTTCATTATATATCTTTAACCCCTGTCTACTTTTGTAGATGGGGGTTTTGTTTTTAGGTATGGATTATTTTTCGTAATATGTATTGAATATTTTTTTATGAAAAAGTGGGTGTGTTTATTTTTAATTGTCTGTATTACTTTGAATGGTTTGTTGGCGCAAACTGATTCGGATAAGCAACAATTGAATGATGCAAAAAATAAATACGAAAAAACTACAACCGATGCACTTAGGGTAGAAGCATTGCAAGTTATTGTAGATTACTATTTGCGTTTTGGAGGGTATGATGAGTTACCCAACTATCTAAAAGATAATTACTTAAAACCATTTGTACAATTAGGGATTAAGCAAAACCTTAAAGGAATAAGTGCCTATAATAGTTGGTTACAGGCTGAGGAGTTATTCAGACAGAGAGATTTCAAGACTTCAATAGAAAAATCTTTGGAAGCAATTAATCAATTTGATTTGGTAGATAAAAGAATGCCACACCTTTTGGCATTTCCAAGACTTGCATGGAATGTATTGAGCTTACAAGAAGACAGATTTAATTTTTACACAAAAAAACTTCCGTTCTATCTTCAAAAAAATAACAGTGAAAATATTGCTTCATGTTATCATGGTCAGGCAGGATATTATCGTTCTAAATACGATTTTAATAGCGCCATTTCTTGCTATTTAAAAGCAGCCAATTATTTTAAACCAAGCTTTAGCTTGGGGTACCTAAACGGTTTAGTTGTTGCAGGTCAAGTGTATGGAGAATGGGGTAATTATACAAAAGCAGCTTATTACAATGATATTGTATTGCCATTGGCTAAAGCAGCAAATGATTCACAACGCTTAATCAATCTTTATCAAACCTGGTCATTAATCGAATATAGAAAAACAAACTATTCTGCAAGTTTACTATTTGCAGATACAGCATTGAATTACATAATTGGATATTCAGGTAATTTTGTTTACACCTCTATTCGTAAAGCACTTGCTTTAATACAACTGAGTAGATTATCTGAGGCTAAACAGGTACTTGTGAGTGCGGATACTGCAAGAAAGAAACTTAAATTAGGATTAATACATTCACAAGGAGATATTGAAGTGGAATATGGGTATTATTTGTATTATTTGGCAATAGGTGATAATAAAAAGGCAGAGTCAGCATTATTGGAAGCTTATAATACTTCTATAGTTGCAAAAGCAATTTTCCTTCAAGTAAAATATTTAAAAGCTTTGAATGAGTTTTATGTTAAAACAGGAAACTTTGTTAAAGCCAATAATTATATCATTCAATTAAATGAATTGAATCGGAAAAATGATTCTGCATTATCTCCTTTAAAAGTAGCTTATTATGAATCGGAGAAAAAAGAAAGAGAACAATACGATAGCTTGAATACATTGAAGCAGGAACAATTAGTACAAGCAGCGGTTCTACGAAAAAGCAATATGTTCTTGTGGTTGAGTCTGGTTGGTATTTTACTAATTAGTGGCGCTATGTTTTATGTGTATCGTCAATATAAAATCAATAAGAAAACATTGGAATCCTTGCGCAAAGCGCAGAATCAATTGGTACAAGCAGAAAAAATGGCAAGCTTGGGAGAGCTTACAGCAGGTATTGCGCATGAAATTCAAAACCCATTAAATTTCGTGAATAATTTTGCGGAACTCAATCAGGAATTATTGGGAGAAATGTCTGCTGCAATTACTCAACAAAATTTTGATGAAGCGAACGATATTGCAAAAGATGTAACTGCTAATTCCGGTAAAATTCTACATCATGGTAAAAGAGCAGAATCCATTGTGAAAGGAATGTTACAACACAGCAGATCATCTTCTGGTGCAAAAGAGTTAACTGATATCAATTCCCTTTGCGATGAGTATTTGCGGTTGGCGTATCATGGTTGGAGAGCCAAGGAGAAAAATTTTCAATGCGATTATCAAACTGAGTTTGATTCTTCCATTCAACCAATTAAAATAATGCCTCAAGAATTGGGAAGAGTAATATTGAATTTAATCAATAATGCGTTTTATGCGGTTGCTGCTCGTTCTCAAAGAGAACCAGATTTCAAACCGCGGGTTTTGGTAAAAACAGATTCCAATGCTAAACAAATTACTATTACTGTAACTGATAATGGGGGAGGAATTCCTGCTGCTGTTATCCAAAAAATTTTTCAACCTTTCTTTACTACCAAACCAACTGGAGAAGGAACCGGCCTCGGTTTGAGTATGAGTTATGATATTATTACCAAAGGCCATGATGGTCAATTATCAGTAGAAAGCAAAGAAGGTGAGGGGACTAGTTTTGTAATTAGTTTGCCTTTGTAATTTTGCAAATTTTTAGTTCCCGTTATTTCACCGTATTTTCTGTAGTGGTGATTGTAGAATCGTATTTGTTTATATTATTGTTATATAAATAAAAGCCAATATGCGAATCTTCAATTTAAAAGCCAGATTTACCCCCCCCCCCTTATTTTTGTATCTAAGCATAACTTAATTTTATGCTTTGTCATATTAATATTATTTAGTGGCTGTAAAAAAAATGATTTAAAAGAGCTATCATTTTTTGAAGAAAATAAAAAGAATGAAACAGTAAATAATTTCTTTTCTGCCCCTTCAAATTCTAATCTTCAAATAAAAAGAATTGTTGAACAATTAAAGAAAGAAAACAACTCATTTATTGTTAAACTTGCCAATAATGAAGGTTTTCCTAAATGGGATAAAATTGAATTTAAAATACTCAAAAAGAATATTTCTCAAATAAGAAGTCAAAGTACAAACTTAACTTTAATTGATTCTTCAATCGCTTATGATACCATTGCTTTGATTCCATTAGTTTTACAAAACGATAAAAGCGTAAACTCATTTATTGCTTGTAAGCTAGAAAAAATTATAGCATTTCAATTATATGAAAGGAATAATTACCAAAAATTCGGATACAATAATAGTAATAATACACCCGATGCAAATGATATAACTAGAAAATTTTTATCAATGGACCATCGAGTATTTGGATTTACTAAATTTGGAATTCTTGATTCAGCATTATCATTTTATAGACCAAAACCAAGAAAAGGTTTTAATTTTTATTCTTTGCAATACAAGAGGAATAACATGAATAATGCTACTACACAAGTATATGATGAAGATCCTTGTGAGGAAGAAGCATGGTTTTATGATGATGGATATGGAAACATAAGTCAAGTCACAAATTGGTATGGTGTAGGAGGTCCTTGTGAGAGAGGTACTTACTGGGTAGAGAATTATAATCCTAATTGGGCTAATGACAATGGGGCTGGGACTTCTGGTTCAAATAGTGGAGGTAGTGGTGGGCAACCAATTGATAATAATGGTTATTATTATTCTCAAATAGGCAAACTACAAGCCGAATTATCATATAATTCTTTTACTCTAATTCCGTGTCAATACCTGCAACAATTTTATAACATTGGTAATTTTAAAGTACCACCATCAGTATTAAGTAAAGTATATTCAATGTATTCTTTATATGCGTCAGCTTATTATATGATGCCTTCTTGGCTTAATTCTTCCTTTGGGGTATTTCCTTATGGACAAGCAAAAGTTCAAGATATTTTAGAAGCCAAAGGAACAGTCGTAAATTGTGATTATTTCCCAGTACATATAACACAATTACCATCTATTAATGGAGTAGTGATGAAGCCTAATGAATTTCTTGAGTATTTTAGATTGAATATTAATTCTTTTATTGATAATAGCATTGCTAAATTTAATCCTTATATTGATATTTTGATAGATGAAACTAGTATTTGGAATTCTAATAATCCCTTAGGATCAATTCTTCATTTACGAATGATAAATAATGGGAGTGTAATAGTTTCTGATTACCTAAATAATGATCCCTTTTTGAATCAAGCTTCTTTTACTGTAACAACTTTGAAAACGCCACTTGATGGAATGCATCCTGTGAGTGGCAATAGAAGGTTTGGAATTCAAGTTGATAATGTTAATGGAGGGTATACTTTTTATGTTTCAGCAGTAGATCGGATTACTTCAAATTTATTCGAGGTTCCTAATAATGTATTAGGTGCATTAGGGGCACCGACTGGATTTGATAAAGCTGATGCATTATGGAGAGGAATGCAAACTAACATAATAAATTTTATAACATCACCATCTTCTGGCGGTTCGGCAAGCTTATATAACGGATCACCAGAAATTATTGCTAGACCAAAATTTGATGATATAAAAACTTTCTTACAAAATCCGAATATGTCTATTGCAGAATTAAAAGTTTTAATGGGCTGTTAAATTTGGATATATGAAAATTATAAAAGTTCTAGTTAATGCTTTAGTGCTACTCTTTTTTTACAGCATTATTTATTCATTTATTTCAATCTTGTTAGATGTTTATTTTGCATCAACAATTGAAAAGAAAGAAGTAGATTATTATTGGAAATATTCCAACTTCATAGAATACATGGTTTTTTTTTGGTTTTTGTATGGATTATTTATTTATCCATACTTAATATTTTATCGCATAATTCTCACCAATTTTAATTATAAAATAGCTGAGAAAATTATTGCAGGACTCATTATTGGCTTTATGATAGGAGTAATTATGGCAAAATACAGTATGAGTTTTTATATCGGTGAGCTTCGGCCTTTTAAAATCATTATTTTATATATAATTGCAAATACTTTAATCGTAATAATAGATCATATATTTTTTACAAAAAGGAATGGAAAGCCAAAAACTACCTGAATCTCTCGCTAAATTCCTATTTTTTATACTTAGCACTAATTCATTGATTATCAATAAATTATTTGATTTCTACCTTAAAATTCAATAAAAAGTAAAAAATATTTATAAAATAATTTAGTTTATAAAATAAACTAGTCTATGTTTGCTGTGTCAAATTAAAACAATGAAACACGCAATCATCATAATCGCCACTTTATTGCTCGCAATGTGCCTTCAAGCACAAACTAGGGTAAGGGGTTCAGTAAAAGACAATCGGGGTAGAATTTTGGCAGGGGCCAACATCAGTTTAAAAGGATCATATGATGGTACTACTTCAGATTCTACCGGAAATTTTGCATTCAAAACATTTGAAAAAGGTCCAATGGTTTTAGTAGCCAATAATATTGGGTATAAAATTGTTGAAGTTCCTGTTACAATCGGAAAAGATACTATAACAGTAGATTTTCAATTAAAAGAAGAAATCAACGAATTAACTGCTGTTGTAATTACTGCCGGTTCTTTTGAAGCAAGTGATAAGAAAAAAGGAACGGTTTTGAAGCCTTTAGACATTGCAACAACTGCTGGTGCCAATGCAGATATTTCTGCAACTATTCAAACTTTACCGGGTGCTCAAAAAGTAGGTGAGCAAGAAGGTTTGTTTATCAGAGGAGGTAGTGCAGAAGAAGCAAAAATTATCATTGATGGTTCTGTGGTAAATAATTTCTTTTATAGTTCAGTTCCTGGTATTTCTCAACGTGGTAGGTTTTCTCCATTCTTATTTAGTGGTACCGTTTTTAGTTCAGGTGGATATTCTGCTGTATACGGACAGGCTTTAAGTAGTGTGTTGAGTTTAGAAAGTGTAGATATTCCTGAAAGAAGCGAAATTCAAGTAGGTATTTCACCTATTTTTTTAAGTGCAGGTTTTCAGGATGTTACAAAAAATAAAAAATCGAGTTTTGGAATGAGTTATAATTGGGTGAATTTAACCCTCTATCAAAATTTAGTTCCTCAAGCTCCCGATTTTTTCAATGCGCCTTCTTTTCATACGCTTGATGCTAACTATCGTTTCAAAACCAAAAAAAATGGAATGTTTAAAGTTTACGCCTATTACAATTCAGGTGATCTAGGTGTGCGTAATCCTTCTTTGGATAGTATTGGTTTAAAAAATGCATTCAATTTAAACAACAGAAATTTCTTTACCAATATTAGCTTTCGTCAATTTTTAGGAAAAGGATGGAAACTCAATACAGTAGCAAGTGTGAGCTATAACAAAGACAATATCAACAACGAAGTTCAAAATCAACAGAACCAAAAAATTCCTATTGTGAATATTCCTGTAATTGATTACACCAATTTCAATTTGGAGTCTCGCCAATGGATGGTTCAAGCGCGTGCAGTGTTAGATAAAAGATTCGGCTCCATCAATACTTTGCGATTTGGTGCAGAAGTATGGAATAATGCAGACAGTAGTAGGTACACCAATTTGGCCGGAACATTCCCAACTAAAGTAACCGATTTTTATACAGCCATATTTGCTGAATCTGATTTGTATTTGTCGAACAATGTAGCGTTTAGACCAGGTATTAGAATAGAACACAGTGGTTTATTGAATCGATGGAATATAGCTCCCAGAGCAGCTCTATCTTATAAGGTTAATAAGAATAGTCAATTCACTATCGACTACGGAATGTTCTATCAAACGCCAGAAAGAAGATACTTGGCCAATAACAGCAATTTCGATTTTTTAAGAGCAGATCATTATATACTTACTTATCAGCATTTATCTTCTAACTACACGTTTAGGGTACAAGCATTTTATAAAGATTATGTGAATTTATTAAAAACGGATGCAACTGTTGTAAACGCGGTAAGTACCAACGGGGAAGGTTATGCGCAAGGTGTTGAATTGTTTTGGAGAGATAGAAAAACATTTAAAAACTTCGATTACTGGATCAGTTATTCTTATCTCGATACCAAGAGAAATTACAACAATTACCCTAAATCGGCAATGCCCACATTTGCTGCCAACCATAGCGGAAGTCTTGTGTTAAAAAAATTCTGGGTAAAACAAATGTTTGGTGTGAACTGGAGTTGGAACTGGAGTACGGGCCGTCCTTATTATAATCCGAATAATGCTAAAACTGATTTCTTAAGTGATCGAACTATATTTTATAGTACCAACAATTTTAGCTTAAACTGGTTGCCTAAATTAGGAAAAGCCAATACAGTTGTTGTGCTTGGTATCAACAATGTATTTAATGAAATTCAAATTTTTGGCTACAATTACAGCAATAGATTAAGAGACCCACAAGGTCAATTGATAAGAGAAGCAGTTATTCCTCCAGCGCCACGTAGCTTTTTCTTAGGCGTATTCTTAAGCTGGGGTGTTGATAGAACACAACAAAACATTAATGGAAACTTATAATAAACAATTTAAACTACACAAAATGAACAACGATCAACAACGCGATGAAGAACTTTGGCAAACAGCAAAAGCCAGGGTATCATTTAAATGGGCACTTGCCAGTTATATTATTGTCAATAGTTTTTTAGTTGGCATCTGGTATTTTTCTAGCAATCATTATACTTACTTCTGGCCTATCTGGCCCATATTGGGTTGGGGCATAGGTATTGCTTTTCACTTTGCAAGGGCTTATCAAGGAAATAATTTTAATTCAGTAGAAGCAGAGTATAAAAAATTGAAAGATAAACAAAATTAAATTTCCAGAACCCGCAATAAACAAACCGTCAATAAAAAATCATCAAAAAAATCAATCATGAAAAAATTATTAGTTGTAGTATCAATGTTTTTATTTGGAGCAATCAATGCACAAAAATTTGAAGGTGCAATGGAAAAGGGAATGATGCAGTTTAAAGATGCAAAATCACCTGATGAAATGTTGGCAACTTCAGCTTTTTTTGAACGAGTAGCAGATGCTGAAAAAGACAAGTGGTTGGCTTATTATTATGCTGCTCAAACACAAATTTTAGCTGCTTGGATGAACCCTAAATCAGACAAAGATAAAGTGGCTGAGAAAGCGAATGCACTCATTTTAAAAGCAGAATTATTGAGTCCTAACAATTCTGAAATCTATTGCTTAAAACAAATGACTGCCGTTATGCAATTAACAGTTGATGCAATGAGCAGATGGCAAACTTATGGAGCTATCGCTTCAGAAGCAATCGCAAAAGCCAAAGCAGCTGATGCAACCAATCCGCGTCCATATATGTTGGAAGGTCAATATTTAATGAATGTTCCTGAAGCATTTGGCGGTGGTAAAGCGGTTGCAAAAAAAATATTAGAAAAATCGATGACTATGTTTGAGAGTTTTAAACCTGCTTCTCCATTTCATCCTAATTGGGGTAAAGATCAGGCAACAACATCTTTGGCAGCTTGTCAGTAATTTGTGTATCTAAGATAGCCCTTCCAAAATTGGTGGGGCTATATTTAACTTTTAAAAAATACTTATGGAAAATAACGAATCACTTTCTGCTAATGAAAGTCTGAAGTTGATAGAAAGTATGATTTACAAAGCCCAAAATCGATTTTCCGAAAATGGAACTTTGTATTTGCTTTGGGGATGGGTAGTTTTCTTTTGTTCTATCATACAATATCTTTTTTTAAAGTTTACACAGTATACAAATGGTTCTTTAATTTGGTCGGTTACTATTTTGGTTTTGATTTATCAAATTATTTATCTTTCCAAGAAACAAAAAAAAGTAAAAGTAAAGACCTATACTGATGAAATCATTGGATATGTATGGATGACTTTTGGAATTTGCATGGGCTTACTCACTGTAATCATGAGTAGAGTAAATATTTGGATGCTTTTTTATCCATTTATCTTTTTATTTTATGGCATTCCAACTTTTCTATCAGGAGCAATCATGCGTTTCAAGCCTTTGATGATTGGAGGTTTCTGTTGTTGGTTACTTTCAATTGCTGCTACGTTTATTACATCTCTTGAAGTTATTTTATTATTTATTCCAGCTGTTTTATTTGGTTGGATTATACCAGGTTATTTATTAAGAGCAAGATTTAAATCAGTATAAAATGTCGGAAGAAAAAAAATTATCTGAAAAAGAGAGTCTGGAACTGATTTCAGCAATGATTCAGAAAGTAAAAAATAGCTATCATGATACTGGCATTGGCTCTTTATTATGGGGTACTGTTGTATTCATTGCTTCTTTTGTATCATTTTTACGTTCTCGTTATGGCTTTGAAATAGGCTTTGATATTTGGCTGATTGTTTTGGGTGCTATTGTGCCTCAAGTTTATTTGTCTATTAAAGAAAACAAATCAAATAAAGCCAAACGTTATGATGATGATGCCATCGATACTGTTTGGCTGGTTTTTGGATTAACCATTTTTGGGTTGTCATTCTATCAGTCAACCGTTGGCGATACCACCACCAAAATTATTCAAGAAGAGGGTTGGATGATGATGAAGCATTATATCAATGAGGTTAAACCTGATGAACAATTAAGACCATTTGCTTTAAGTCCCTATTCTTTATACATACTAGTATACGCTTTTCCAACTTTGGTAACCGGCTTGGTAAAGAAATTCAAACCAATGATAATTGGTGCAATCATCACTTATGTATTATTTATGGTTTCCTGTTTCCTTGAAAGCCAGTACGATTTTTTATTAGGGGGAATCGCTGCATTGCTTTGCTGGTTTATACCTGGTGTTATTTTAAGAAGAAAATACATGGTTCAAAAAAAGGGAAATGTTTAAAGAGTTAGATCCCATATTACATTCACAATTGCGTCTTGCGGTAATGAGTTTACTCATTGGGGTTAAGGAGGCAGATTTTACTTTCATCAGAGAAAAAACCAATGCTACTGCTGGCAACCTGAGTGTGCAAGTACAAAAATTGAAAGATGCAGGCTATATTGATGTAGTAAAGCAATTCAAAGACAATTATCCTCAAACTACCTGCAAAATTACTCCAGAAGGGATTTTGGCTTTTGAAGCTTATGTAAAAGCCCTCCAAGAATATCTTAAAGTTTAGTTTAATTCCCATTAATTTAAACATCTTGACTCGCAAATTGTTATTATTGTAACAATGAGCTCCATCGTACAAGTTAATCATCTCACCAAGAAGTTCAATCAGTTTACAGCTGTCAATGATTTGTCATTTTCAGTTGAAAAAGGTGATGTGTACGGTTTTTTAGGGCAAAATGGAGCAGGCAAAAGCACCACCATAAGAATGCTGCTAACCTTAATTACTCCCACGCAAGGTCAAATTGAGCTATTCGGATACGATCTATACAAACACCGTAGAGAGATATTACAGCAAATTGGCGCAGTTATTGAAAAGCCTGATGTATATAAGTATTTGTCTGCATACGAAAATTTGCAATTATTTGCTCGTTTGAGTGGTATTAAACCTAACCGTCAAATTATCATGGATCAATTGGAAATGGTTGGATTGGCCGATCGTGCAAAGGATACGGTTAAAACATTTTCTCAAGGCATGAAGCAAAGACTGGGTATTGCCATTGCTTTGGTGCATAATCCATCTTTGATTATGTTGGATGAGCCTACCAATGGATTGGATCCACAGGGGATTGCAGATATCAGAAACCTAATTTTACAGTTAAGCAGAGATCGTAAAAAAACAGTCATTGTTTCATCGCATTTATTGAATGAAATAGAACAAATTGCTACAAGAATTTTAATTATAGACAAGGGACATAAATTGGTGGAAGGAACTTCATCTGAATTATTCGACACGAGTCAAACTATTGTTCAATTGAATACTACTGATAATCAATTCGCAGCAGAAAAATTAGCAGCTAGTAGTTGGAAGAACAATTTGAAGCCCATGCGCGATGGTCAAATATTGATTCAGTTAGATCAAGAAGCTATTCCAATGTTAAATCAGTTTTTAGTAGATCAACAAATTGGTGTTTTATTACTTCAGCCAAGACATAGTTTAGAAGATTATTTCTTACAAATAACAGCAGGCAAACAACATGTGGGTACATTTACGAATTGAGTTGTATAAAATTTTTCGCAAACCAAGAACCTACTTGGCATTTGCAGCCATTACTGCGTTGATTGCAGTAATTCAAATTGGCTTATTTGTAGATGGGAAAGAGTATACTGAATTTGTAATGGCGGATTTTGCGAATTCTTTTGCCGTTGATGGGAAAATTTTAAATGGTTATTTTATTTGTTATGTAATTCTTCAACTCTTACTTATTCATGTTCCATTACTAATTGCGTTGATTGCAGCAGACATGATATCTGGAGAAGCTAATATGGGCACATTGCGTTTATTGCTTACCAAGCCTCAATCTCGAACCGCCATTGTTACTGCTAAATTTTTAGCTTCCGTAATTTATACTTTATTGCTGCTTATCTGGATTGCTATTTTAGGACTATTTGTTAGCACCATGATTTTTGGTACAGATGATCTTTTTATAATGAAAAGCAGTTATGTGGTAATAGTAAAAGAATCAGATGTATTCTGGAGATATGCAGGAGCGTTTTGTTTTGCTGCATTGGCAATGGTTACAGTAGCTTCCTTAGGGTTTTTCCTATCTTTTTTTGCAGAGAATTCTATTGGACCAATTGTGGCCACCATGAGTGTGATCATTGTATGTACTATTCTTAGCACTATGAATATTCCCATTTTCAATATTATAAAACCCTATCTTTTTACAACACATATGATTACTTGGAAAGAGTTTTTCGATTTCAAAGTAAATGATGCCAATGAAGCTATTGTTGGCAGTATTCAATATCCAGAAAGAATCATTCATTCTTCCATTGTATTATTGGTACATATTATAGGGTTTGCGGGTGGTGCAATTTTGTTGTTTAGAAAGAAAGATATCTTAAGTTAAAAAATCAACATGAAATCATTTAACATATTCATTGTAGTTTTCTTATTTGCTTTTATTAGTGTAAATGTATCTGCACAAGATGTAAATACTTTGGTAATGAAAGTTAAAAATAAACTTGATCAAGTAAATGATTATACGGCAGAGGGGAAAATGAAAACAGATATTGCATTTATCAAAGCACCAGTAGGTGGAGTTAAAGTTTTTTATAAAAAACCCAACAAGTTTAAATTGCAACGCAATGGCGGAATCTCTGTATTGCCAAAAGGAGGGGTGAGTATCAATATTGGTAATATGATCGTTACCACTGGTTTTACTGCAATCGATGCTGGATTTGCAGAAATTGGAAGAGTGAAAACAAGAATAATCAAGCTCTTGCCCAATGGAGATAATAATGATATAATTCTTTCGACACTTTATATTGATGAGGCCAATTTATTGATCATGAAATCAATTACTTCTACTAGGGAAAATGGCACTTATGAGATGGAAATGCGCTACGGAAAATTTGCAGAATATGGATTGCCAGACAAAGTTTTTTTTAGTTTTAATGCAAAAGATTATAAGTTACCTAAAGGAATTACCCTCGAGTTTGAAGATACCGATCAGGCTACTAAAGACAAATTAAAAGGCAAAAAAGGGAGAGTTGAGATTACTTATTCTGCCTATGAGATCAATAAAGGGATTGCGGATTCGATTTTTAAATGATATTAAAACAATTCAACACTCCAGGTGCGGCTCATTAACTCACCTGGAGTTAATACATTGATTCCTTCTTTTTGATTCAATTCCCCAGTAGCATTTACACTGTCGGCAATTCCACACCAAGGTTCAATACAAACGAAGTCGGCATTCTTTGCACTCCATATTCCCATGTAAGGAAAATGATCGTATTCAAATTTAAAACCGTGTTTGTTTTTTGAATTCAACAATGAAATACTATTTGATTTCAATTGTTTGAAAACCAATGCGTCTCCATAAAAAAGATTTTTTATCAAATCGATTCTATCTGTATTATCAAAAAAAGGAATCGGAGCTGTTTGGATAAGTCCTTCCGGAGATAAAGGCCATTGATTTGCAGTTTCCATTAAATCAAATTTCAAATGATAATCTTCGAAAGTTGTTTCTTTCACCAATGGGACTTTAAATGCAGGATGAGCGCCAACAGAAAAGAACATTGGCTTGATATCTATATTGGTAACCTGGTAATTACAGCTCAATATATTTTTATGTATTGAGTAAGTAATGACAAAGCGAAATAGGAATGGATATTGTTCTAAAGTCTCTTTGTTGGCATTCAATGTAAAACTAATACTGTCTTTAGTTTTAGCAGAAAGCGTAAATTCCATTTCTCTTGCAAATCCATGCCTGCTTAATTGGTAGCTCGTTCCTTTATATTTGTATTTATTGTTTTTCAACCCTCCTACAATAGGAAAAAGAACTGGACTTTTCTTTCCCCAAAAAGCAGGATCCCCACTCCATAAATACTCTAATTGATTGTCTTTGCAATAAATACTTTGTAATTCAGCGCCCATTGGGTTTACCGAAATACTGATATGGTTGTTCTCAATTTGAATCATAAAAATTATCCTTCATTTTCTTCAATACGTTCATCAACTGCGTTTGCGAAAAATCTTGCGCTCATTTTTCGCAATGGATTTTTACGCATATCGGCATAGCCAAATCTTTTGTTGATGATTTCTAAGCATTCAAAAGTAGCGGCTAAAAATGAGCTATGGTCTGCCTTACCTTTTCCTGCTATATCAAATGCTGTTCCGTGATCGGGGCTCGTTCTAACAGCTGGCAAGCCAGCCGTATAATTAACGCCCTCACCAAATGCCAATGATTTAAATGGAATTAAACCTTGATCGTGATACATGGCTAAAACAGCATCAAATTTTTCATGTTGGCCTCTTGCAAAAAATGCATCGGCACTAAAAGGACCAAATGCCAACATTTGATGCCTTGCATCTTTGATAGCAGGTTTAATGATCTCTTCTTCTTGTTTTCCAATCAGTCCCTCATCACCAGCATGTGGATTTAATCCAAGCACTGCAATTTTTGGTTTATCAATGCCGAAATCTTTTTGTAAACTAGTATTAATGATTTTTAATTTATTTAATATGCTTTCTTTAGTAATATGTTTGGTTACTTCTTCAATAGATACATGTTCAGTCACCAAACCAACTCTCATATTATCTGCAACCAATAACATTACTACATCAGACACGCCAAAAAATGATTTTAAATAAGGGGTGTGCCCACTGAAATTAAATTGCTCCGATTGAATATTTTTTTTATGAATGGGGGCGGTAACTAAACCATGAATATTTCCTTCTTTTAACGCTTTAGTTGCTTCCTGTAAAGACAACAATGCATAATTACCACCTGTTTCGTTTAATTGACCAGGAGTTATGGCCACTTCTTCATCCCAAACGTTGAAAATATTGACCTGTTTAGGGTTGATTTTATTGAATTCTTTGATGCTGGTATAATTGAAATTTGCATCTGGCAAGCTTTTTCTATAAAAGTTGAGCGTTTTATTGCTTGCAAACACAACAGGGGTGCAGAAATCGAGTAAACGCTGGTCGGATATGGTTTTGATAATAATTTCAAGTCCAATGCCATTCAGGTCTCCACAACTGAAGCCGATTATTGGTTTTTGTAATTCATTACTCATGAGCCTATATTTAGGTTGCTAAAATACTACTTTTGCAGCCATGCAATATACGCTCAAAAAATCGCTGGGTCAGCATTTCCTTATAGACGAAACAGTTTGTGTAAAAATATTGGCTTCTTTACAAGAAGAGCTATTTACCCAATTACTCGAAGTAGGTCCTGGAGCTGGGGCATTAACTAAATTTCTTTTGCCTTTAATGGATGTCCGATTTAAAGCAGTTGAATTAGATAGGGAGAAAGTGAACTATTTAAAACTCACCTATCCTTCATTAAAAGATTCTATCATTGAAGCTGATTTTTTAGAAATTGACATCCCATTCGAAGACGCATTTACCGTAGTTGGTAATTTTCCGTATAATATTTCAACACAAATTGTGTTTAAAATATTGGAATGGAAAAACCAAGTGCCTGTAATGATCGGCATGTTTCAAAAGGAAGTGGCAGAAAGAATTGTTTCAAAACCACATACAAAAGTATATGGAATTTTGAGTGTATTAGTGCAAGCCTTTTATGATGTTGAATATTTATTTGATGTTCCACCTAGTAGTTTTAACCCTCCCCCCAAAGTAAATAGTGGCGTTATTAAATTAAAAAGAAAGGATCATTTTGTGGCTATGAAATCTGAAAGGGCTTTTTTTACTTTAGTAAAAGCTGCATTTAATCAAAGAAGAAAAATGGTTCGAAATCCTTTGAAACCATTTTTTGACGCGAGTACTTTGCAAGAAGAATTATTTACTAAACGTGCGGAGCAGTTGACTGTAGAAGACTTTGCGGCGTTGACATTTAGAATGGGCTCATAGGAATTAAGAATTAAGTGATAAGAATTAAGAGATAAGAATTAAGAGATAAGAATTAAGAGATAAGAGTTATGAATTAAATTGAGTTGAGTTAAAATGATGAAAGAAAAAATAATTATTACGGCTAAAGCGCATCCTATTCTTCAAAAAAGTTTAGAGGAAAGAGGTTATGAAGTGTTTTACGAACCTGGTATCAGTTACGAATCACTTCTAAGTAAGCTAGAAAACGTTGTTGGGCTAATTGTAACTACCAGCATTAAAGTGGATGCAGCACTGATTAACAAAGCTATATCCTTGAAATGGATTGGCAGGCTAGGTAGTGGAATGGAATTGATTGATGTGGACTATGCCCAATCAAAAGGAATACAATGCGAGAGTAGCCCCGAAGGAAATCGCAACGCAGTGGGCGAACATGCATTGGGTTTATTATTGAATTTAATGAACCGAATTCATCATAGTTATGATCAGGTAAAATCCGGTAATTGGTTAAGAGATGAAAATAGGGGCGAAGAATTATCTGGGAAAACAGTTGGTATTATTGGTTATGGAAATACAGGGGCTGCTTTTGCAAAACTCTTAAGTTCTTTTAATGTAGTTGTTTTGGCCTACGATAAATACAAAACAGGATTTACTAGTGGTAATATTCGGGAAGCTAGTCTGGAGCAAATTGCTCAATCTGCCAATGTGGTGAGTTTACATTTGCCTTTAACAGAAGAAACCTATCATTTTGCCAATGCCGATTTTTTTAATCAGTTGACCCAGAAACCCTATTTTATAAATACTTCAAGGGGTAAAACGATGGATACCGAAGCATTACTTGCTGCTTTAAAAAATAATCAAATTAGAGGGGCCGGGCTTGATGTATTAGAGAATGAAAAAATCGGGCAGTTAAATTTCGACGAAAAGCTGCAATTACAAACTTTAATGAATTTGCCTCAAGTACTAATAACTCCCCATATTGCCGGCTATAGCGAAGAAGCATTTTATAAAATGGCTGTAGTGATTTTACAAAAATTAGGATTTTAGTTAGTAGTTATTACCCCAAAATTTTTTAGTGATTGACCTGATGCTCTAACGGAACCATTATTTTTTATGGTTAGTTTTTTTTCTTTGAAGTAAACATTCGCGGCATTTAATAAGCCGTTATTTTGAATATAAATATCGGCTTTTTTAATGGTATCGGTGGCACTTATAACTATGGAGGATTCTTCACTTATATTCATATTTATATTATTACTTTTGATATGCTCGCAAGAAATACTAGCATTAGCACTCGAAGTAAGTGAAATACTATCTGCAACAAAATTTAATAACCTAATGAACGATCTTCTAGCATGTAAAGACTGTAGATCTTTACAATAAATTTTAATATTGTAATCATTTCCGGTAAAAGTTGAATCGGGTGCTATAAAAAGGGTATCGTTTTGTACAAAATAGTTTATACCTACAGGATCATAATAATCATGAACCAATGCACTGGAATCTTTTTGCTGGAAAACTAGAATGTTTCGTTGGTAAACATTCTCTCTGCCGGGTGATGGATTTATCTCCTTTATATGATGAAATGGAGGCAGAATATTCTTTTTCATCGGCGATTGTATATGCCCAGCAGTATATTCCGATTTTAGTTTAAAGTTCACTGCTGTGAAGCAGAGAAATAAACCAGAGATGGCTATTAATATTGCGATGGTGCTTTTTTTCATGGGTTACTCTTTTTAATATTTTGATGGTAAGCTTGAAATAGTGCGTTTAGTTCGTTTAGGTCAATTTTCAATAAAGCCATTGTCTTTAATAATGCTGGAAGTTCTTGTTCCTTAAATTCCGCTTTTCTATAATCTGTTGCTTTTTTAACCCCTTCATTGCTAACAAAAAAACCAACCCCTCTTTTATTGATAATTATATCTAAGCTTTGCAGGTATTCGTAAGTGCGCATTACGGTATTAGGGTTCACTTCTAAATCAATCGCTAATTCTCTAACAGAGGGTATGCGCTCGTCTTGCTTAAATTCTCGTAGAAGAATTTTCTCGCAAATCAAATCTGCAATTTGTATATAAATGGCTTTGTTCGAACTAAAATTCATGAACTACTATTAAAATTATACTTGTTTTTCTTTCAGTTTAAAATAACTGGCAGTCCAAAAGCTGATGAATAAAAAGATTGGGATAAACCAAATTACTTTTGCTTTCCAACTCTCAGGTAATGAAATAATTCCAGTTGGCACTTCTTGAGGTCCTATTCTAAATGAATCCTGATAATATTTGCCATGTGGCATTATTTCTTCAGGAATGATCATTATCAACATTTTGTTGTTAATATAGATCACACCAACTAAAAGAATAATAAAAATAATTGATGTTTTTACAAAAGCATTTTTGGTGAAACTGAGTGATCCAAAATGCGCAATGCTAGTAAGAATAAAATAAATAATAATCATTTCCTTTAGTAGTAAAGTATCGGAAGCGTAAATATACTTGGCTTTATAATAATGTAATTGCCATACTTCAGCCCAGTTTGGTATCGCTACAAACTTGTTGTAAATATTGCAAAGAAGGTAATCAATTCCCATAAAGCCAAGTAAAAAAATGCTTAGATAAACTACTTAGGTAAACAAAAACCCTATTAATAATTTTTCTCCATTGCTAGCTGGTAACAGTAAGTATTGAATGCCTTTGGCTTGGGTACTAAAAAAACCATAAAAGCTAGCGGAGAATAAGGTTCCCCCAAATAAGAGTCCAGCAGTAAAAAGTAATTTTCTACTACCATCTGGGAATGGGCTGTGAAAACTGGATACTATCATTAAACCATATACAAGAAATACAATACCAAACCCTGCAATTAAAATCAGTATATAACTTTTGCTATTTTCTTTTATGAATTTTCTCAGCAGTAAAAAATACCTAGTGAGGCTAAAATGATTATTCATGATTAGTTGTTGAATAGTTGTTTAAATGCTTTTTTATTGGCAATGCCTGCATTAAAAAATAGTTCAATATCCATTCTTGTTGCAGGCTCTTCTCCACATCTTTTCATTACCACTAATTGCCCCATTAAATTGTTTTCAGCATATAGTGGCTCATCTAAATAATCCTGATTGCCTACTTGCTTAAACACCAGTTTGTCAGTAATTTCATCGGTGCCAGCATTGGCAATTACTTCGCCCTCATCTACCAAAAGTATCCGATCAATTAAAGTGTCTAAATCTCTAACTTGGTGGGTGCTTATGATGATGCATCTTTCATCATGAATATTGGCAGCCATTATTTTGCGCAATTTTCTTTTAGAAGGTATATCTAATCCGTTGGTTGGTTCATCTAAAATTAATAGAGCAGTATTAGCCGCAAGACCCAATGCTATCCAAACTTTTTTCTTTTGTCCGAAACTCATTGCATTTAAATTCGTTAAAGGCACTTCTAGTTCAGACAAATGGTTTTTAAACTGCTCAAAATCGAACTTTGGGTAAAAGGGTAGGTGCTCTGCAGCGAAATCGAGCACTTCAATATTTGGTGTATCTATTTCTTCTGGAATAAAAAATACCTGTTCCAAGAAGGAAGGTTGCCTCTTAATTGGGTTGGCCCCTAATACCTCAATCTGCCCTTTTTGAGGGTAAACCAAACCGGCCATTATTTTGAGAAGAGTTGATTTACCAGCTCCGTTTTTCCCTAGTAAACCATAAATGCTCCCTGGTTGCATACTCAAGTTAAGCTCCGAATAAATGGGTTTAGCACTTGAGTAACCAAAACCAACATCAGAAAATTGAATCATATTTAGTGTATTAGTGTAGTAGTACACTACAAATATAGAATCTTTTTGTTTCTAGCCAAATTTTTATTCTCACCCAATAATTAATGCTATACGGAAAGATTTTTTTATATTTGTGCACATGCAACGCCGCAATAAAATGTGGCGTTGTATTTTTTTTTACCAATCTTAAAGCCATTGTATGAGTGAGAATATGTATGTAACGAAGGAAACCTTCGAGAAAATGAGGGAAGAATTACATCAAATGAAATCGGTAGATCGTCCTGCGGCTTCGAGGGCAATTGGAGAAGCAAGAGAGAAAGGCGATCT
>JANOZT010000126.1:0-4213 GCA_031429515.1 Sphingobacteriia bacterium | reverse complement strand
TTCAGCATTAGCTGGTATACTTAAAATGGTAAGTGGTACTCCAATGTGATTGTTTAAATTTCCCTGTGTGGTAAATGTTTTAAAATGACTATTCAAAACAGTATAGATCAATTCTTTGCTGGTGGTCTTTCCATTGCTTCCGGTAATGGCAATAAATGGAATCCTAAATTGTTGGCGATGATATTTGGCCAGCGCTTGTAAAGTAGTTAATACATCGTCCACTAAAATAATGCGCGAATTATTCACTTCAACTACTTCATCAACAATAGCATAAGCAGCGCCTTGCTTCAATGCTTCCAATGCAAATAAATTGCCATTGAAGTTGGGCCCTTTCAGCGCAAAAAACAAATCTCCTTTTTTTATTTTACGCGTATCCGTTTGAACAGATGGATGAGCTAAATAAATGGAATAAAGTTCAGCTATTTGCATGCGTGTTAAATGGTTTGTTTAAAGTAAAAAAGATTCTATATTATCCTTGTGTATTACATTAAAACTAGCATCAGGATAATTTTGTTTAAAGCTGTTGGGTTGTTTTGATTTTGCAGAAGGATTCCATTTAAATTCATAAGTATTTAATTGACCATTTGATTCTTCAATTAAATCAATTTCCTGTTGATCCTTGGTTCTCCAATACCATTGGTTTACCCATATTTGTTGATATGCATTGTGTTTAATTCTTTCTGACATTAAAAAGTTCTCCCATAAAGCCCCTATATCTGTTCGATTTTCTATTTGATTGAAATTGGCAATTAATGTATTTCTAATTCCATTATCATAGAAATAAATTTTTCTACTACGCTTTAATTCAGTCCTCAAATTTCTACTAAATGAACCGAGTCTAAAAATAATATACGACTGTTCCAAAAGTTGAATATATTTTTCAACTGTTTTGGCATCTAATCCACATAGTTGTGCCAACTCATTATATGAAACCTGCGATCCCACTTGAAAAGCTAAGCCTTTCAATAGTTTGATTAATGCCTCCGGTTTTTTTATTTGATCTAGCAATAAAATATCTTTGTATAAGTAACTTTCTGATAATTGTTTTAAAATTGCTTTTTCATCACCTATATTATTTACTACATCTGGGTAATATCCATACACTAATCTATGTGGTATCAATCTAGATTCTACCAATAAGCCGTGATGTTTCACCATCTCTTTAAATGAAATGGGATATAAATGATATTCCCATTTTCTTCCAGTTAATGGTTCATTCAATTGATTGGCTAATTCAAAAGAAGAGCTACCTGTTGCAATTAATTGCACTTCTTGAATTTGATCAGTTATTAATTTCAGTCTTAACCCAATTTCAGGAATACGTTGTGCTTCATCGATGATGATGATTTTTTTATTGCCAATTATTGCTTTGAGTCTTGATGAAGAAATATGCGCAAATAAATCTTGCACATCAAGTTCATTCCCATTAAGCCAAATCATTTTATCTTCTTCTGGAAAAATGGTTTTCAGTAAAGTGGTTTTTCCAACTTGGCGTGGTCCCAATAAAATAATGGCTTTTCTGGTTCCTAATTTCGATTCAATATTATCCTTTAAAATCCGATGAATCATTCTTATGTAATTATTACCAAAAATAAGGAATTAAACGAAAAATCCCGAAAAGTTGCCAATTTTGCGTATTTCATTCCCGAAAAGTTGCCAAATTTAAGGAATGAATTCCTGAAAAGAGGAAATAAAACGCTGAAATTTATTTGCATGGATAATATCTATGTAGGAAAAAATAAGCAACTACTGCTTCAATTCCTTAAAACCTACCAAATTTTAAGCGTGAATCAGTTGTAGAAATGGCGCAATGATTACTGCATAATGCAATTGCTATGAGAAAGATGTAACTATTAAGCATAAGCATGTAATGATCTCCAATACCATATGGTTTAGGTTTGCTAATAACTTATTTGCTCGATTATATACGCTTCATTTTTACTATCAAATTTAACATTATGAAAAAAATTATCACCCTTTTTGAAATAAAATTCAATCAGATGAGTAAAAGCATTGCCTTTACGAATTACACCCAATGGATAATGGCATTTATGCTATTATTCGCTGCAATTTCTTGTAAAAAAGTAACAGAAGTACAAGGTATTGTTGGTCTTTGTCCTACTGTTACCTCCGATCCAATGAATAATGCGGTGGATGTAAGTCTTAATAAAGTGGTTGGCATCACTTTTAATACCGACATGAATCCGGTAACTATCAATGGAACCACTTTTACTATTAAAAATGGTTCGCAAATTATTCCTGGAACCGTTGCACCAACTGCCAATGCAGCTGTATTTACTTTTACACCTGATGCGGCATTATCGCCATTTGTGAAATACACTGGAACTGTTACCAATCAAGTAACCGATAAATTTCGCACTGCAATGGTGAGTGATTATGTTTGGTCTTTTACCACAATTCCGCAAATTAAATTAACGGCAAATCCAATATCTGGCGGAACAGTAACTGGTGCAGGAGTTTTTGCACAAAGTTCCAATGTAACAGTAGTAGCAGCTCCTAGAGCTGGTTATACATTTACCAATTGGACCGATAGTGGAAGCACAACAGTAGTATCTACTAGCCCGAGTTATCAATATGCGATGGCGGGTAATAGAACATTGGTAGCCAATTTCGCTTTGATACCTCCCGCACAATTTGCAGTAGTAACTTCATCATCACCTGCAATTGGTGGAGCAACATTTGGATCTGGTTCATATGTTACAGGAACAGTTGTTACTGTAATTGAATCACCTAATCCTGGATATACTTTTTTAAATTGGACTGAAGGAACAACTATTGTTTCCACCACTCCTAGTTATCAATTTACGATCAGTTCCAACCGAACACTGGTAGCCAATTTTACATTAGTACCTCCATTATTGTATGCAGTAATTTTATCTGCTAATCCATCCATTGGTGGAACAACTACTGGAGCTGGAGCATATACTTCTGGATCTTCTGTAACCATCAATGCATTAGCCAATACAGGTTACACATTTGTAAACTGGACTGAAGGAGCAACGATTGTTTCAACCAGTGCAGCATTTACTTTTCCGGTTACGAGCAATCGAACATTTGTTGCCAATTTTACTATCAACACATTTACTTTAGGTGTTACCGCCAATCCTGTTGCAGGAGGAAGTGTAACAAAAACCCCTGACCAACCTCGATACGATTATGGATCTTTGGTACAATTAAATGCAACCCCTAATACGGGCTACACATTTACCAATTACACTGAAGGAACAACGGTACTTTCTAACAATCCTAGTTATCAGGTAATCATGACCAGCAATAGAAATATTGTAGCCAACTTTACTCAAACTGCGTATACACTAACATTAAATGCGTTTCCTACAGCTGGGGGAACTGTAAGCAAATCGCCTAATCAAACAACTTACACGCAAGGTGCTACAGTTCAAATAACTGCAACGCCTAATTCAGGATATACATTTGCAGGATGGACAGGTGATGCCAGTGGTACAACCAACCCATTAACCATTACCATGAACTCCAATAAAAATATCACGGCTAATTTCTCCGCAGTTGCTCCAGCAGTAACATTAGGTACAGCAGCTAATTTTGGTGCATTTGGTGGAAACGCAGGTGTAACTAATACAGGAATTAACACTGTAATCAATAATGGAGGAATAGCCACAACAGCAGCATCCACTTTGATCACAGGATTTCATGATGCAACGGATGTTTATACAGAAACAGGTTCTAATATTGGTAATGTAACAGGTGGTATTTTCACTGATGTACCTTTCCCAGGTACAATTGCCAAAAAAGCAATTGCAGATAGGGCTTTGAATGATGCCACTATAGCTTATTTAAGTATTTCTCCTGCTTCCAAACCAGGCGGAACAGATCCAGGTGCGGGTGAATTGGGTGGATTAACTTTGGCTCCGGGTATATATAAATCTGCTTCAGGTACTTTTAAAATTACCAATGGCAATCTTACACTCGATGCACAAGGTGATCCTAATGCAACATGGATATTTCAAACAGCAGCTGGTTTAACAGTAGGTATTGCTGGCCCTACAGGCGCAAAAAGTGTACTCATGATCAATGGCGCACAACCTAAAAATGTATTCTGGTATGTAGGAAGTGCGGCCGTAATTAATGGAGCCGGTGGAGGAGTAATGGTTGGTACTATTATTGCAAACTCCGGTGTTACATTTTCTACAGTAGGTAATGCAGCACAAACTGT
>JANOZT010000125.1:0-1616 GCA_031429515.1 Sphingobacteriia bacterium | reverse complement strand
GTAAAACAACAAAGCAAAGAGGCTGGGGCATTGGGTGGAGGAATATCTGGATCTGGCCCTTCTATTTTTATGTTGAGTAGAGATCAATCAACAGCTCAAAAAGTTGAAGCAGCAATGCATGCTATTTATACTTCAATAGGTTTAGCGCATCATACCTATATTACTACAATCAATCAAGAAGGAATTAAAATAATCCAATCATAATTTTTTTCGAAAGTATTTTGTTATAAGTATATGCAGTATTACAGTTTAAATAAACAAGCTCCAGATGTTAGTTTTAAGGAAGCGACCATTCTTGGTCAGGCTCCAGATAAGGGCTTGTATTTTCCTAGTTCTATTCCAAAGCTTGATAAAGAGTTATTAAAACAAATTCATACATATTCAAAACAAGATCTAGCATTCAAAATCATGTTGCCTTATATAGGTAATACTATTTCTGAAGAAGCACTTTTTCAGATAGTGATTGAAACGATCGATTTTGAATTTCCATTGGTGCCTATTAATGAATCGATATCATCATTGGAGTTATTTCACGGACCAACATTGGCCTTTAAAGACGTGGGTGCCCGTTTTATGAGCAGGTGCTTAGGGTATTTTTCAAAAGGTCAATCTCAAAAAATCACAGTATTGGTAGCTACTTCAGGAGATACAGGGGGTGCAGTGGCGAATGGATTTTTGGGTGTGAAAGGAGTAGATGTTGTTATTCTATATCCTTCCGGAAAAGTAAGCCCTGTTCAAGAATTACAATTAACTACTTGTGGGCAAAACATAACTGCATTGGAAGTGGATGGAAGCTTTGATGATTGTCAAGCAATGGTGAAATCGGCATTTATGGATGCAGATCTGAATAAACACATGCAACTTACGTCCGCTAATTCAATTAATGTAGCACGCTGGTTACCCCAACAATTGTATTATTTCTTTGCTTATCAACAATGGAAAGAAAAAGAATCACCCCCTGTTATTGCAGTGCCTAGTGGAAATTTCGGTAATATTTGCGCTGGACTTGTAGCGTTTATCAGCGGCTTGCCAGTAAAACATTTTATTGCAGCATGTAATGTAAATGATGCTGTACCTGAGTATTTAAGAACAGGCGCGTATCAACCAAAAAAAGCTATTTCAACTATTTCTAATGCGATGGACGTAGGCGAGCCTAGTAATTTTATTCGAATCCTCGAACTATTTGAATCCAACTATCAATCATTAACAAGCCTTATAACAGGGTGTACTGTTTTAGATCTTGCAACAAAGGAAACGATCAGTAAAGTGTTTAATGACCACCAATATATTTTGGATCCTCACGGCGCAGTTGCATACAATGCACTTGCGCAATATTTGGCCGATCATCCGAATCAAAAGGGAATCATACTCGAAACTGCTCACCCTGTGAAATTTCCTGAAACAGTAGAAGAAGCTATTGGGACATCATTGGAAATTCCTGATGCTGCTTTAACTTTATTTGGAAAAGAGAAGCGTAGTATTACAATGAGTGCAGACTTTGTTGAATTGAAATCCTATTTACTATCTAGATAGCAATAGGTGCTCCGTTTTTTTAGTAACATTGCTTCATGTTTCAAAGGATAGTGCAATTCATGGTTTTTCTTTTTGTTTATTTG
>JANOZT010000124.1:0-4289 GCA_031429515.1 Sphingobacteriia bacterium | reverse complement strand
TCCAATCAATCGTTTCAAATCCCAACGCCATTTTTCCCATCTGAAGGTTCGGTATTCAAATACATTTTTTAAAAAATCTTTTGAAAATAAATGAGCATCCGAATGTTTAATCCTCTGCAATAATTCCTTCCTTATCAACTCTCCTTCTTCTATGGCAGACAACCCATTTGAAAAAGCCAGATTGCCATTGGTGATAGGTTTTAAATGTGTTACAGGTACCGCATGAATTACAGCCGTTTTGTCACAGCCCAATAATTTTTGAAAATAAGGAATAGCATATCGATCTATTCCATAAGAAGAAATACAAGTCGGATAAAATTCTGCAGCTGCATCGAATATATTTTTTCGATAAAATGGACACATAATTTCTACCCAATCGGCTGGCTCCCAAATACAATTTGGCTTTTGCAATGTGAATGCATGACTCATATGACTTTGAGGAGTAGTAGCCGGTTGAAATGCATCCAAATTTTCCTGATAAGCAATATCAAACAATTGATTGATCCCTGAAATAGAAATAGCTAAATCATCGTCAATAAAACCAATATAATCAATGGAAGGATCTGTTTGAAAATGCTTGTATACTTCATTGATCAAACTGCCTTTGAATTCAGTTCTGGTATTTAATAAATTGTCGAAACTAGTGTTTGGGGGAAGTTCAGGAACAGCGTTGTTTCCTGAATAATTAAATAAGCATACATTAAAATGAGGAGCTGTATTCCATTCAATATGTTGAAAGGGCTTGTCTTTGCCATTCCAGGCAAAAACTACTACACATTCTCCCATCCCATATGTTTTACATGTGGCCAAATGGTTGATTGGCAATATTTGGTCCAATGATTTTGATGAACCGATTCAACAGACACTTCGGGAAATTCATTCAATCCTATATCGTTGCGCATATAAATGGCATTGAAACCATGACGGTGTGCACCAATTAAACGATAGCCTTTCTTCTTGGAGAGATTGGTCATTGCCAATAATGAAACGCTTCTAAAATCTTGCTCGTAGCCTTTTTTATCCCAACAATAAAAATTAGGACTGTATGGAATCGTAATACTCAAATCGGAAGGGATTACATTTTGCGTTTCGAAAATACAAACCCTTGGTTGTATAGCATCAATGGCTTCCCAAATCCAATAATCATTTCCATCAATATCTAGCGAGAACAAATCTACTTCACCAGTAACGCCAATATTGTTCAGTAATTCATTAACATTTTCTTTAGTGATCCATGCATGTTGAATACGCGGACTAAAGAGTAAACAATCTTGTTTGCTTTTAAAAAAAGCATTGGCATTGGCTACATTCGCCGGATTACCATCAAATAAAAATCCTTCAAAGCCGTGGTTGATAATTAGATTAGTAGCCATGCACTCTATACCTCCACCACAACACATTTCCACTACTTTTTTAGATCCAAAACCAATCACCGAAAAAATATACAATAACAATCCATCTTCTTCAAACTGAGAATAAACACGAAACCCAGTTTCAATTAATGGAGGTAAATTATTTTGCTGTTTGAGTATTCGATACTGATTGAGCATTTGCACTTGCAATTGCTGATTAAGAGAATCGCGCTTTTGCCAATCAAATGAAAATTGGTAATAATATTTTTTAAGTGGCTTTAAAAAACGAATCAGGAATTTTCGCATGTTTATCTGGTTAGCTCCGCTGCACTAAATGCATGAACCTGTGATTCAATCCATTCATAGGTTTTTTTCAATCCTTCGGCCAAAGGCTTGCTAGGAGCCCAATTCAGCTGTTCTTTGATGAGTTTGTTATCTGAATTTCTACCCCTCACTCCAGTGAAAGATACTTCGATATTATTAATGCGCAAAGGCTTTTTGGCAATATGCATTACGAGTTCAGCCAGTTGATTGACTGAAACCATTTCTTCCGAACCAATATTCACAGGACCAATAAAATCAGATCCCATTAAACGTTCAACCGCTTCTAAACATTCGTCGATGAATAAGAAAGATCTTGTTTGTAAACCATCTCCCCAAACTTCTATTGATCCATTATCGTCTGCTTCTGCTACTTTTCTACAAATAGCTGCTGGCGCTTTTTCTTTTCCACCAGTCCAAGTTCCTTCTGGTCCAAAAACATTGTGGAAGCGAGCAATACGAATATCCATACCGTAATTTCTATTGAATGCTAAATACAAACGCTCACTAAATAATTTTTCCCATCCATACTCACTATCTGGTGATGCAGGATAAGCAGATTCTTCAGAACATTTTGGATTAGCAGGATCTTCCTGATTATAAGAAGGATAAATACAAGCGGAAGAAGAATAAAATAATTTTTTTGCGCCTACTAAATTGGCTTGTTGAATGATGTTTAAATTCACCATTGCAGAATTGTGCATCACATTTGCATCGTTCTCTCCAGTAAATAAATAACCCGCACCACCCATATCTGCTGCCAATTGATAGATCTCATCAAATGGTTGATCAACTACTTTTTTCACGAAAGATTGCTCCGTAAGGTCTCCAATAATAAATTCATCAGCAGGAGATTTACTGTACTCATGCATTTTTAAATCTACCCCACGCACCCAATGGCCCTGCCTTTTTAGTTTTTTTACCAAATGACCACCAATAAATCCGCCTGCCCCACATACTAACACTTTCTTCATGTACCCTTTCTTTTGAGAATGTAAAAATCCACAAATTCTTTGATATTTAGCCAAATGAATTGGGGAACTATTTCAAAATACCTCATAAACAACCTTTTTGGCTCCATTAATAGCCTAAAAAACCACTCTAAACCCGATTTTTGCATCCATTTGGGTGCTTGTTTCACTTGATCGGTATGAAAATCGAAGGCAGCACCAACGGCCACGATAAAATGGGTGTTGGTATATTTTGACAATCGATAAGCAAATTTTTCCTGTTTTGGGCAACTCATTCCAATCCAAACAATGTCTGCCTTGGTGGCGCTGATGGTCTGACCAAGCTCATTCATTTCTATGTCAGACATTTCTCTGAAAGGAGGACAAAAAGTACCTACCACCTGACTATTACCAAAACGATCTAAACAGGTACGCTTCAAATTTTCCGCAACCCCTACTTTACCACCACAAAAAAAATGCTTGATCGGATGAGTAGCCGATGCTTTTATCAGCTCCATAAAAAAATCAGGACCATAACATCGTTGCATTCCCTTAACACCTTTTAATCTTCCTACCCAAACTGTAGGCATTCCATCAGGCAAGTTGATATGAAAATCATTCAGGATAGTTTTAAAAGCTGGATTTTTTGCTGCTTCAACCAAACCATGGGCACCGCTTGCACTAATACAATAATTTTGAGGTAAATAAGCATCACCACATGCAACTATTACTTCCTTAACTGCGGTATGAATGCTTTTTGTATAAAAAGGAACTCCAAGAACTTCAATCATTGATCAAAAATGCAATTTATTTTTTTGCATGAATATCAAACCAACTCAATCCATTAATGGGTTGATTCGTTTGAATAGAATAAAATTGATAATAAGCTGTACGAATATAATCAGCACTCATCCAAGGTCCTGGTGTATCTTCTCCAAAAGGACCTGAAGTACCAAAATTATATTTGAATGGAATGAATTTTTGCAAACGAAGTTTTGCTCGATTCCATTTTTGCTGAATGAAATTAGCGAATGCGTTTTTCTCAGTGGCCAAATTAAAAGCAGTAAAGTTTCTCGCCTGATTGATCAATTTAAATTGCGTGTATCCTTTTTCAACTAAAGCATCTAAGCATTCAATTGATGAAGCTTCACAAGAAATATAGGTTGGTGCGTTTTGTACAGATTCTATTCCATTGATGCAGATAGGGTCATACCCTTCAATATCAATTTTGAGATAATAGGGTATTCCGTATTCAGCCAACAATGAAGCTGCAGTTCTACAAGGCACTTGCATTTCTGTATAAGGAGTGTTATCTCTGGTGCCAATGGCTTTATCGAATGAACTCCATTCCAATTCGTGATCGTTTCTGTAAAAAGTCATCGATCCTTCTTTGTCTGCAATGCCCACATTAACAATGATCAACTTACCCCCATCAATGAAAGTTTTTAATTCGGCACTTACCTGAGCTACCAATGCAGGATTGGCTTCCACTGCAACAACTCTATATCCATTTTTGAGATAGAATTTGGTGTCTTCGCCCTTGTGCATGCCAATATCGTAGATTAGATCGGTAATCATGCAGCTGTTTTTTGCAATTGAATATGTTCTTTAAATTTTTGAATTAAATACCATGGATTAAAAATAAAATTAGTAGCTAGTAAAGCAA
>JANOZT010000123.1:0-1667 GCA_031429515.1 Sphingobacteriia bacterium | reverse complement strand
CCCCACATACTAACACTTTCTTCATGTACCCTTTCTTTTGAGAATGTAAAAATCCACAAATTCTTTGATATTTAGCCAAATGAATTGGGGAACTATCTCAAAATAACGCATAAACAACCTTTTGGGCTCCATTAATAGCCTAAAAAACCACTCCAAACCAGATTTCTGCATCCATTTTGGAGCTTGTTTCACGTTATCAGTATGAAAATCGAAGGCAGCACCAACGGCCACGATAAAATGGGTGTTGGTATATTTTGACAGCCGATAAGCAAATTTTTCCTGCTTTGGGCAACTCATTCCAATCCAAACGATGTCTGCCTTAGTGGCGCTGATGGTCTGACCTAAATCATTCATTTCGGCATCAGACATTTCTCTGAAAGGAGGACAAAAAGTACCTACCACATGACAATTACCAAAACGATCTAAACAGGTACGCTTCAAATTTTCAGCAACCCCTTCTTTACCCCCACAAAAAAAATGTTTGATCGGCTGGGTAGCCGATGCTTTCATCAGCTCCATAAAAAAATCAGGACCATAACATCGTTGCATTCCCTTTGCCCCTTTTAGTCTTCCTACCCAAACCGTGGGCATACCATCAGGTAAATTAATATGAAAATCTTTTAGGATAGTTTTAAAAGCAGGATTTTTTGCTGCCTCCACTAGTCCATGAGCACCGCTTGCACTAATGCAATAATTTTGAGGTAAATAAGCATCACCACATGCAGCTATTACTTCCTTTACTGCAGTATCAATATTTTTTGTATAAAAAGGAACTCCAAGTACTTCAATCATTGATCAAAAATGAAATTTATTTTTTTGCGTGAATATCAAACCAGCTCAATCCATTAATGGGTTGATTCGTTTGAATAGAATAAAATTGATAATAAGCTGTACGAATATAATCGGAACTCATCCAAGGGCCAGGGGTTTCTTCCCCAAAAGGACCTGATGTTCCAAATTTATATTTGAATGGAATGAATTTTTGCAAGCGAAGTTTTGCTCGATTCCATTTTTGCTGAATGAAATTACCTAATGCATTTTTCTCTGTTGCTAAATTAAAAGGAGTAAAGTTTCTCGCCTGATTGATCAATTTAAATTGTGTATACCCTTTAGCAATTAAGGCTTCTAAGCATTCAATAGAAGAAGCTTCACAAGAAATATAGGTTGGGGCATTTTGGGTAGATTCAATTCCATTGATACAAATGGGATCATACCCTTCAATATCAATTTTGAGATAATAGGGTATTCCGTATTCAGCCAACAATGAAGCTGCAGTTCTACAAGGCACTTGCATTTCGGTATAGGGCGTGTTGTCTCTTGTGCCTATGGCTTTATCGAATGAACTCCACTCTAATTCGTGATCGTTTCTGTAAAAAGTCATCGATCCTTCTTTGTCTGCAATGCCCACATTAACAATGATCAACTTACCAGCATCAATGAAAGTTTTCAATTCGGCACTTACCTGAGCTACCAATGCAGGATTGGCTTCCACTGCAACAACCTTATATCCTTTTTGAAGATAATACTTGGTGTCTTCGCCCTTGTGCATGCCAATATCGTAGATTAGATCGGTAATCATGCAGCTGTTTTTTGCAATTGAATATGTTCTTTAAATTTTTGAATTAAATACCATGGATTAAAAATAAAATTAGTAGCTAGTAAAGCAA
>JANOZT010000122.1:0-2724 GCA_031429515.1 Sphingobacteriia bacterium | reverse complement strand
GCATTGTGATTTTAACCAATACCGAAAATGGAGGGGGAGGCCTTTTCTCTTCAGTAACCAATACCATTGCAGATAGTTATTTGGGATTGGATGATTTTGGTTGGGTAGATAAATATGCAGCCAGATTGAATGCCCAGCGTGAGCAAGTGATGAGGTCACAAAAAAAGTCTGGGAAAAAGTAGAAGCTTCAAAAAAACTGCCTATAAAAAATGAAAACTTTGTTGGCATATATGAAGATAAATGGTTTGGCAAAGTAGAAGTATTTGAAAAAAATAAATTGTTATGGATTAAATCATATCGTTCTCCAAAGTTAAATGGACCGATGGCATATTATAATGCCAATTCATTTGCTATAAAATGGGAATATCAAGCCATGAACTGTGACGCATTGGCCATGTTTTCTTTAGATGAAAACGGGAAAGCACAATCCATCAAGCTCAAAGGAATTTCACCAAGTATAGATTTTAGTTTTGACTTTCAAGATTTGGATTTAAAAAGAATTGAGAAATAAAAATGAGAATTTAATTTTTACAAAGTTTCGCCCAACCATTTGCCAAAACTCAATGCTGGTGTGAGTAACATGCCTCCGCAAAAGGCATGACCGCTTGTGGCTGCTGCCCCTAAAATTTCTCCGGCAGCGTATAAGTTTATAATTTGCTTTTTATCGGATGTGATTACTTGTAACGCATTATTTACTTCAATACCACCGAAACTAATCAATGAATAAGCATACACCAATATGGCATAATATGGGGCTTTTTTGATTGCATGCTCTAAATAGGTTCTATTAAATTGATGATCATTTTTGTTCTCACAAATACTGTTGTATTCATTTACTGTATTCAACAACGTTTCAATCGACAATCCGGTTTTAATGGCCAATTCCGCAATTGTTTCGGCTTGCCATACTGCATTTTCTTTTTTGCTTTCTGCTATAAGATCTTCAATAGTCCATTGAGGCACAACAGATAGTCCATCTCTTAAAGCATTATCATCAAAGATTAGCCAAAATCTTGCATTGGGTTGTTGCAACACTACTCTTTCTCTCTCATCAACATTCAAATCGTATTCATTCATAAATCTTACACCAGCTTCATTTACATAAATTTCTCTTTGCTTTCTATCCATGCCATTGCTAACTCTAGCCCAAGCTCCCCAAAAATCAACTCTTCCATTTCCTGGTATTAATTCAATAGCACCTAGAGTAGAAGAATGTTTTTCTCCTCCACTAAAAACTGCACCAATTTCTTGCGCAGCAATAATTCCATCACCAGTTGAATTCGGATTGGAGGTACTTATTAATCGTGGTGCCCCATGGGTAACTGATTTAAAAAAAGTAGGATTAGAAGCATAACCTCCAGTAGTAAGTACATAGTTTTTTGCTTTTAATTTTTCTTGCTCATTATTTTTCGAAACCATTACACCAGCAATTTCTTCACCTGATTTTTCAATTGATACTAATTTTGTAGATAGCCTGCATTCAATTAAACCATCCGCTATCAATTGATTCCATAATGGCAATAAAAGATGGAGTATGGTTTTTCCGGAGGCATTCATAGATGCGCTGATATCATTTTCACCTAAATATGTTCTTGGCTTACTATAGGGTTCGTGTCCGTAAATAATCAAAGGCGCTTTTTCATGAAAAGGATAACCCAATTCATCTAACCAATTTATGGTTGTGGGAGCCAATTTTACTGCTTTTTGAGCAATAATTGGGTTCATGGTGTTTCGGCTGATACGAACAATATCTGCAAAATGTTCCTTTGGGCTATCTGTAATGTTTTTGCTTGTTTGACGATTTGTTGCTGCTCCACTTAAATGTCCAGCGGTATAGTGTAGGGTTCCTCCTACTGTATCGGATTTTTCAATCACCAATACTTTTTTACCTTTTTGAGCAGCACAAATTGCACAGGTCATTCCTGCACTGCCAGCACCAATTATTAAAATATCAGCTAACATAGCTTAAATTGAGGAATACAATTCTTGATTTAGTTAATGAAGTTAACTAATTTTAATTCACATTATGCAAACCAACATTCAACCTTTTAAAGCACTTGCTTTACAAATTAGTACAGAAGCTGTAAATGCTTGTGCAGATTATGCTGCAGCAAAACCCATTATGATGAATACCATCGATCGTTTGGGAAAACAAATCAAAGCTTCAAAAGCATTTATTGGGTCTGATTTAAAATTGGTGGTATTACCGGAATATTTTTTAACCGGTTTCCCCATGGGAGAAAGTATGGAGGAATGGCGTAAAAAAGGTTGTATTGATATGGAGGGAGATGTTTATGATGCAATCAAACAAATTGCCATTGATACACAAGTTTATTTAAGTGGAAATGTATACGAGCTAGATCCACATTTTCCTGAACTCTATTTTCAAGCATGTTTTATTATTAATCCGGAAGGGGAGATCATATTGCGTTATAGAAGATTAAACAGCATGTTTGCACCAACACCGCATGATGTTTTGAATAAATACATTATGATTTATGGACAGGAAAGTTTGTTTCCTGTCGCAAGAACGCCTATAGGTAATTTAGCATGTATTGCTTCAGAAGAAATTCTATATCCAGAGATTGCTCGTTGTATGGCTATGAATGGTGCAGAAATATTTTTACACAATACTTCTGAAGTTGGATCATTAATTCCCACTCCAAAAAATATCGCCAAACTAGCTAGATCAATCGAAAATATGGCATATGTGATCAGTGCCAA
>JANOZT010000121.1:0-1666 GCA_031429515.1 Sphingobacteriia bacterium | reverse complement strand
GATGAATTGGGTTATCCTTTTCATGAAAAAGCGCCTTTGATTATTTACGGACACGAACCCTATAGTAAGCCAAGAACATATTTAGGTGAAAATGATATCAGCGCATCTATGAATGCCTCAGCAAAAACCATACTCCATCTTTTATTGCCATCATGGAATCAATTACTAGCGGATGGTTTAATTGAATGTAGGCTATCAACCAAATTAGTGTCGATTGAAAAAGCAGGGGATCATATTGTTGGGGTAATTGTTTCATCTAATAATGAACAAGAAAGATTAAGGGCAAAAAATTATGTACTTACAACTGGAGGATATGCATCCAATCCTGCTTTTTTTAAATCAGTCACCCATGGGGCATCGCGATTAATAAGTACTGCCAATCCGAATTCAACTGGTGAGGGAATTATTGCTGCGCAAGAAATTGGTGCAGTTTTTAGTGGAGGAGAAAAACATTCATCTACACTAGGTGCTATTGAATTAATACCAAAAAGTGGAAGAGCTGATTTTTGGGGAGCTTGGGCCAGAGTGAGCAATGGTATGGATAGAAAGCAAAGAGAAATTTATGTAAATGAAGCAGGTGTTAGATTTATGAATGAATACGATTTGAATGTGGATGAAAGAGAAAGAGTAGTACTGAAACAACCCAATAGCAGGTTTTGGTTAATCTTTGATGAGCATGCTTTAAGAGATGGGCTTTGCGTTGTACCCCAATGGACTATTGAAGATCTTATAGCAGAAAGCAAAAAAGAAAATGCAGTATGGCAGGTTGAAACAATTGCGGAATTAGCCATTAAAACCGGATTGCCGATTGAAGCTTTGTTGAATACAGTAAATGAATACAACAGTATTTGTGAGAACAAAAATGATCATCAATTTAATAGAACCTATTTAGATCATCCAATCAAAACGGCACCCTATTATGCCATCTTGGTCTACGCCTATTCTTTAATTAGTTTTGGAGGCATTGAAGTAAATAATGAGTTACAAGTAATCACATCCGATAAACAGCCAATAACAAACTTATATGCTGCAGGAGAAATTTTAGGGGCAGCAGCTACAAGTGGTCATGCCTTTTGTGGAGGCATGTTACTCACACCAGCATTGAGTTTTGGCAAATGGTTAGGGGAAACATTGTAAGAATAAATTCCTTTTTTTTATTTCCCAATTCGTTTCAAATCCAGATCGTGAAAGTCAAAACTAAAATCTATACTTGGTGAAATCCCTTTGAGCTTGATGGATTGTGCTTTTCCATTTTCATCTAAAGAAAACATGGCCAATGCATCGCAATTCATGGCTTGATATTCCCATTTTATAGCAAATGAATTGGCATTATAAAATGCCATCGGCCCATTTAATTTTGGTGAACGATTACATTTTATCCAAAGTTGTTTGTCTTTCATAAACACTTCCACTTTCCCAAACCATTTATCTTCATATATGCCAACAAAGTTTTCATTTTTTATAGGCAGTTTTTTTGAAGCTTCTACTTTTTCCCAGACTTTTTTTGTGACCTCATCACTTGCTCCACGCTGGGCATTCAATCTGGCTGCATATTTATCTACCCAACCAAAATCATCCAATCCCAAATAACTATCTGCAATGGTATTGGTTACTGAAGAGAAAAGGCCTCCCCCTCCATTTTCGGTATTGGTTAAAATCACAATGC
>JANOZT010000120.1:0-15559 GCA_031429515.1 Sphingobacteriia bacterium | reverse complement strand
ACCAGTTATAAATAGTGATGCAGATGGGGCGTATCAAACGCATAACAATCTCCAAAAAAACTTTACAAAAGGTAAAGAGAAGTATACTGTTTTCTCTCAATGGGATGTATTTAGGGCATTGAATCCATTGTTTACCATTACTCAAACCAATCGATTGCCAGACATGATCAATAGCATGTTGCAATTGTATCAAGACAATGGCCTTTTACCTGTTTGGGATTTAAGTACCTGGGAAGCTAATACCATGACAGGATATCATAGTGTACCGATTATTGCTGATGCTATTTTGAAAAATATCAACGGTTTTGATTATTACATGGCATATGAAGCAATGAAAAAATCGGCTTTTCAAAAAGAAAGAGGAACTCCAGCCTATATTCAATATGGTTATGTACCACAGGATAAGCATGGCTGGAGTGTTACTATGACTTTAGAATATGCATTTGATGATTGGTGCATTGCACAAGTTGCTAAAAAATTAAATAAAACAGCTGACTATGATTTATTCATGAAAAGAGCAACAAGTTATCAGCAATTATTTGATGCATCCACTGGTTTTATGCGTGCAAAAGATAATAAAGGAAAATTCATAGAACCATTCGATCCATTATTATCTGAGCATGGTTTTGATGGACAATATATAGAGGGCACCGCCTGGCAACATAGTTTTTTTGTACCACATGATGTGGACGGCTTAGCTAAATTATATGGAGGTAAGGATCAATTGGTAAAAAAATTAGATGATCTATTTGCAGCATCTTCCGAACTGCATGGAGAAAATACTTCTGCGGATGTATCAGGTTTAATTGGCCAATATGCACACGGAAATGAGCCTAGTCATCATATCATTTACATGTACACTGCTTTAGGGCATCCTGAAAAAACGGCTAAATGGATCAAAGTAGTTACAGATAGTATGTATAAAACAGGGCCTGATGGATTAACCGGCAATGATGATTGTGGTCAAATGAGCGCTTGGTATGTATGGAGTTCTTTAGGAATGTATCCAATGAACCCAGCTTCAGGTAAATATGTGTTTGGTTTCCCTTTAATTCAAAATGCGACAATCCAATTACCCAATAAGAAGCAATTACATATCAGTACAAAAAATAGAATTAAGCAAAATGGTAAACAACAATTTGTAAAAGCCATTTTTTTGAATAACCAAAAAATAATCTCCAACTATTTAACACACCAACAATTATTAGCAGGAGGCAATTTGGTGTATGAATTGAATTAAGATAAACGAATTTTACACATTAATTAAATAGCTTCATCATAATTTTTAAAGCCAATTTTATTCCGGGGTTTTGGTGTTGTTGCCTGTTTTGATATAAGTTCTTTTAGTACCGCAAATATATTTTCAATGTCTTTGCTATTACAGCTTACTTCTTTTTCGAGTTTGGCAAGCTGAATAATTATTTCTTTATTGGTTAGAGCGTATTCACGTATTTTAACAAATACGCGTATTACCCTTAAATTTACATCTATTGCAATTTTACTATTTAAAATGCAGGATAACATTGTTACGCCTTGCTCAGTGAAACAAAATGGGGCGTATCGCAAGCCCTGTTTGTCTCCCGCATTTAATATTGCACTCTTTTTCCATTTTTCAAACTCATTATCCGTCATTTCAAACATAAAATCTTTTGGGAACCGTTGCACATTCCTTTTAACTGCCTGTTTCAAAACTTTGGTTTCTATACCATATAATTGAGCTAAATCTCTATCTATCATTACTTTTTCATTTCGTATAACATAAATACGGTTTAGTATTTTCTGCTCATCAACTAGAGAGCTCAATTCTTTTTTCGCCATATTGACATTTGAATAGTGAACTTAGTTATTCAAAATTGGAGGTCACAATTTGTGACCTCCAATTGATAAATTGACTAATTTATTGGTATCACAAATTGTGATACCGGCAACTAAATAATGTATTTCCAATTAAGATTAGAATCATAGCACAAGCATATATATTTATAGTATCCCTGGAAAGCGTATTTATACGATTTTTTTAGTGTGAAAGAACGGTGACTTATATAATGGTGATGAGCGTATCATTCAGTACAACTATCAATTATGAATTCGTACATTTGAATATGCCATTTTATAGCAGCATTAAGACTTCCAAACCATCCCTTTTTTGGTGAATGGAATGGTAACGCCACAAGCCGCAATTGTAAAAAGCAGTCCTTTTAAAAATCCTAGGAAAAAAGAGCTATTCATTCCGTCCCAATAGCGAATGATTCCTGTTAAGTGCATTAATGGCAATAACAACAATGACCCTGAAACATAAGCCATCATTGGATTTTGACCAGACAATACCATGAATCGATGAATTGGTTTTGCTATGGTAAATGATTGAAAAACTGCCAATACGATAAAACTAAAAAAAGCCAACCCAACAGTTACAAAATAATAACTATAAGTAGAAAAGTCTTTTTTAATTCCCCCTTCATAGGCTTCGAAACTTAAACCCAATAACAAAGAAAATGCACCTGCATAAAAAAATTGTTCGATCAATACTTTATTACTTAATATCATTTTTTTGATTCTCCAATTGACAATACATAATAATAAAATGGTGAGTAAAAGGTTTGCTGCTAGTTGGCGCGTAAATAAAAAAAGTAAATTTGATATTATAATTAACAAAAATAGCAGCCCAACTATTTTAAAATTATTATTCGTTTTAACTTCAAACGAATTCGTGTCTTTGTATTTCAACAGCCAATCACCTGCGATAGTGCCTGGAATTAATATGAATAAATATTTTAAGAAATAGAATTTATAAATAGCTGTGGATGGAGTTAATAAATAAATGAATTCATTCCAGCTGTCGGGTATTCTTGCTCCTAAGAAAACAGCCATTATAAAGGGCAAAATGCCTAAACGCAGTATTATATTATTTCTAGTAAACCACCAAGCTACTGTTCCGAACAAAGCCATATTCGCCAAAACAATAATGATGATATCACTATTGGTAATTTTAAATCCTTCTCCATTATTCAAAGGCAAAAAGATCAAAGCAGCTACACCAATTGCCATTGAAGTTAAATTAATAATAGTTTCCACTCTTTTGTTGAATAAAGAACCCAACTTACTAAATGCCAAAAATAATAATAGGTAGCCCGCCAAAGACAACCAATATGTTCCATTATTCGGCGTAGCCAAAATTCGATTCGATTTAAAATGTTCCAAAAAAAATGCGAAAAAAGTCAATAAAAAAAATCGCCTGAACGCTGTAAATATTACTTGCTTATTGACATTCGTACCTGTATATTTTTTTAGTGCAATAGGAATGGCAGCTCCCATACAGAATATAAAGAAAGGAAATACCAAGTCTACCCAAGTAATTCCTGGCAAGTTTGGATTGAATTGATGATTGGGTGGAGGAACCTGTGCATGAAACATCCAAGCTGGCATTAAGGGACCGTATGCAATACTTCCCGATAAAATCATTGTGAATATTGCATACCCACGCAACGCATCCAAATTCAAGTATCTTTCTTTCATACATATGAGTTTAAAAAAAAGCAGGCGATTATGAAACATAACGCCTGCTTGACTGCTCAAAAACTAATAACCAAACTATGAAAACTATTTTACCAGCCGGTGTTTTGTGTTAAGTTGGGATTGTTATCAATCTCCGATTGAGGAATCGGCCAAAGCTTGTATTTAACATTGGTATTCACTCTTGTCTGATTTCTGAAAGCAATTCTACGTGTTAAACTAGTTGCATAATTGGGAACATTGTCTGCATCGAATGTTGGAGTTGCAGGCACAATAGTAGGAGCTATTGTTGGAGTAGCAGGGTCAAATGCTGCACCAATTACAGGCATACTATTTGCTTTACCATAAATGTCCCATCTTCTCAAATCGAATAAACGCATGCCTTCTCCAGCAAATTCTGCTGCTCTTTCTCTGCGGATAATGGTACGCATCTGCGCTTGAGATCCTAATGCAACTGCTGGTTGTCCTGCTCTTGCACGCACTAAATTAATGGCAGTTGTAACTGTTGCATCAATTTGATTCAATTCAATTTTTGCTTCTGCATAAGTTTGTAAAATATCTGCATAACGCATTAAAACAAACCCAACTTTAGATTCAAAAGTATATTGAGTGGTATCATTGTATTTATTCCAAACATATCCAACACCACCGATACTACCAGTAGCACTTACCTGCCATTGGATACCAGCAGCCTGCGCACCAATCCAATCGTTATTGGTTGTTACATTATCATATACTCCTGTGTTCCAGTTAAACTTTCTGCGTGTATTTGTATAGAAACTAAAAATGGTTCTTTCTCTTAAATTATTATATGGCAATGCAGCTGTTTTAGATGCAAAGTGTACCATTGTATCTCCAGCCATGTAAATACTCCATGCCAATCTGCGATCTCTGTTCAAACGAGGATTAGCAGGATCATAAACAGCAGACGCATCTATACGTAATCCATCTCTTCCTTCAAATTGATCTACTAATTGCTGAGATGGAAAATGGCTACTTTGAGAATTGGTTACCTGACGAGGTACTCCCAATATTGGTCCCCAGTTTTGTGGCTCATTTACATCCAAAGGATAGTTTTGAATAAACATGATCTCTCTTGCAGTGTTTCCGTTCTGTCCTGCTAAAGAAAATAGATTCTGGTAACTAGGATTTAAACCATAATTTCCTCCATCAATTACTGTTTTAGCTGCTGCAGCTGCTGTTGCATAATCTTTGATTAGCATCGCTATTTTTGCTTTCAATCCTAAAGCAACTCCTTTGTTTACACGTCCAAGTGTTTGAACAGGGCTAGTACCTGCTGCATCAAATGCTGCGGCAGCTTCGTCTAAATCTTTGTACATATCAGCAACTATTGTTGCAACTGGAGTTCTTTTTGCAGAAAGTATTTCATCAACACCAGGCATAGTTCTGTAATAAGGAACATCACCAAACCAACCCATTAAATGATAATAACCCCAAGCACGTAATACAACTGCTTCTGCTTTTATTCTATTAAATGTTGCAGTTGGAACATTGGCTTTACCATTTTCCATACCAGCGATTTGTTGATTAGCGCGCTGAACCAATTTGTATGCTTGGTTCCAACAAGTTGTAGGAACTGAGTTATTAAACAAGAAAGGGCCTGCATCTCCCATGGCAATTAAATCTTCGGCATTACCACCTCTTTTCATGGCAATATCTGTACTAGACTCAACTGCAAAAAGTAGTGGAGTATTATTAGGGAATACCCACATTACTGATGCATAAGTTCCAATAAGGCCTTGTTCCATTTCTGATTGATTGCTCAAAAAAGTGGAAGAAGTAGATGCATCCAATGGTTTGCGATCTAAAAATTTTTGACAACTGCTCAACGCCATGGTTGTAAACGAGAGCAGTATTATGATGTATTTTTTCATTGTTATGATTTTAATATTTCAATTAAAAGGTTACATTAATTCCTGCAGTGTAAGTTCTCATCAATGGATAGAACTCTGCATTCGCACTGTTGATCTCAGGATCAAACCCTTTCCATGCTTTTGAAATAGTTAGCAGATTAGATCCACTAACATAAATTCTTACAGCATTAATCTTTGCTTTATCCAGCCATTGCTTTTTTAATGTATAACCTAAATTAATATTCTTTATTCTGAAATAAGCTGCACTTCTTAACCATTGAGAAGCCAATAAGAAGTTATTTCCACCAGAACCCGAAGGTAATAAGCGTGGAAAATCTGCATTTTGATTATCGGGTCTCCAATAATTTTTATGTATTTCTAACAATGAAGCAGCAAAGTCTCCACTTGCAAAAGGAACAGCACCTGTACCACTTAAATAGTTATTACGTTGGCCAACTCCTTGTCCGAAAATATTTAAATCAAAATTAGCATAGGTAAGATTCACATTGATGCTGTACTCATAACGAGGAAAAGTATTTCCTATAAAAGTTCTATCATTGGCATCAATTTTTCCATCACCATTGATGTCTTGGTACTTTACATCACCAGGCTTAGGTCCAACAGTTGCTGAAGTTGGATTCCATGGAATTCCAAATTGTACTGGAGAACCTTTGATATCGGTAGAATCGCTGAAATAACCAGCAGACATATATCCAAAAAAGGAATTCAATGCTTGGCCTGGTGCAGTTCTGATTCCATCACCAATGAAAGGAGTTCCTTCTACGAGTCCTGTAACAGTATTCTTAACATCAGAGATCATTGCAGTAACATCAACTCCTAATTTTCCAAATTTGTTCTTATAATTCAAAGAGAACTCCCAACCTTTATTTTCCATATTACCCGCATTTACAAATGGATTGGTTAATCCACCAGCAGACTGAGGTAATGTTCTTTGCAATAACATGTTTTTCAACGTCTTCACATAGTAATCAGCAGTAACAGTAAAATGTTTTGCAAAAGAAAGATCAAGTCCAATATTGAATTGCTTAGAAGTTTCCCAACTTAAATCGGGGTTAGCAAATTGCAATAATGCAACTCCTAGGTTAGAAGTATTGGCAAAATAAGCATTGGTACCATTATTAGGGTTATTATAATTAGACTGAGCATAGAATGCATCATATGCATAGTTGTTACCAATATTTTGGTTACCATTACCACCAATTGAAGCTCTCAGTTTTCCGAACTCAATGAATTTTACATTTTGTAGGAAACTTTCTTTAGAGAAAATCCATCCTGCAGATACTGCACCGAAATTGCCCCACTGTTTTTCTCTTGCTTGAGAAAAACGAGAAGTACCATCTCTTCTACCATTTAATTCTAAAAAGTATCTGTCTTCATAGCTATAGTTAATACGCGCAAAGAAACCAGCCAAAGCCAATTCAGAAGCACCTGCATTATTATCTCTCACACCAGAACCCAAATTTAAGTAAGGTTGATTAGGATTGATAAAACCAGTTCTTGAAGCACCAAAAAAGGAGTTAGTAAATAACTCAGATTGGCCTCCTAATAAAGCTTTGAAAGAATGAGCTCCAATTCTTTTGCTATAAGTAGCTTGACCTAAATAAGTAGTGTATACATTGTTAGTGTAAGCTTGTGACAAACTAGTTGTTCCAGGCCATGTACTAATTAATGAATAACTAGAAGTTGCTAAATTGGGCTGATAGATATCCGCATTTGATTGAAAAGTTTTAGTAGTTGGGTTACTCGCCTGACGTCCCCAATAACCTTCAATTTCTAAGCCACTGATTGGTTTAAAATTAAATCCAAATCTTGTTAATAATGTACTCCCAGTGGTAATACTATTGCCTGTTGCTTCTGCCATAGCAATTGGGTTACGGTTGTTAGATTGTCCTGCAGTTCCATACATTCCAGGGCCATATTTACCCCCACCAATTGCAGGTAATCCAATTGCCTGACGAATAACAAATTCAGCAGATCCAGTTGATGGATTAACCGTGTTATTATAATTGTATCCAAAAACACCGATCAAAGATAATTTGCTATTGATTTTAAATTCTGGATTTAAACGAATATCGTATTTCTCAAAACTACTATTCTGAATTAATCCTTGTTGTTTCAAATAAGTGAATGATCCAAACATATTGATTTTGTCTGTTGAAGTAGACAATTGAACGTTGTGGTTTTGTACCATTCCGTTGTTGGTAAGCACTTCTCCTAACCAATCTGTATCAATTACATCTAGGTTGTTAGCTGGAGTAGTTTTGTATCTATCTATTAATGTTTGAGGAAAAACAACTGCTGCAGGATTGCCAGTACGATTTTGCTCCGCCGCATTACTCAATGTCATGTGGTCGATTGCACTTACTCTATCTGGAATTGCCGTTGCTACTTGCTTTGAAACAAATGCATTGTAACTTAACTTTATTCCTTTTTCATTTGCACGTTTAGTTTTTACTAAAATAACCCCACCAGAAGCACGGTTACCGTAGATAGCAGTTGAAGCAGCGTCTTTTAATAGCGTGATGCTTTCGATGGCGTTAGGGTCAATTTGATCTAATGCACCAATGGCCAATCCATCCACAATAATCAATGGAGCATTGCTACCAGAGATAGATCCCTGTCCACGAATAACAATACTTGCGCCATCGGCACCAGGCTTACCTGATTGTTGTTGTACAGTAACACCTGGAGCCAAACCTTGTAATGCTTGGCTTGTGCTCGTTACTTGACGACGATTTAAAGCTGTGTTGTTTAAGGTTACCAAAGAACCAGTTAAGCTAGCTCTTTTCTGAGCACCGTAACCTACTACCACTACTTCACCCATATCACCCACTGTAATTTGTAATACAACATCCAAAGTAGGTCCTGTAACTTTTACTTCTTGAGAAGCAAAACCTATTCCAGAGAATACAAGCGTAGCATCTTTATTTACCAGGATTCCATAATCCCCTGTTGCACTGGTTGCCGTTCCAGATTTAGCTCCTTTTACCAAAACCGAAATACCTTCAGCGGCATTTCCGGAACCGGCACTTGTAACTCTTCCCGCAACCCTAATTTGTTGCGCAACTGCACTACCAATAATCATTAGCAGTAAACAGCACGAGAGCAGTAATTTTTTCATAAGCGATCGTTTTGTTTTGTTAGTATGTCTGTTTAAAAAATCCTTTGTGATCTACATCCATTTTATCGAATGGATTAATAGTTGCATCCAGTAATTGCGCAAGCTGGATCCTTGTTAATGCCTCACCCTCCTTCCAATCTTTTCCAATTTGTTGTTGTAGTTTTTCTTTAGTTATAGCATTGTTTTTTTCTTTTGATAGAATGGCAGACAACTGGACAATGATATTCATTGCATCATCTATCATTAATTGTTTGTTTTTTATGAGGAATGGTTGTTTAAATATCAATTCGAGGTCTTTTGACAATGCGATTGTATTCACCAGAGAATCAGGATAAAAAAAAGTTTGATTGGCCCAATTATGTGGCACGCCTTTTCCTTTTAAAATATCTGTAGCCCCAATTCTTTGAGCAGCTAAGAAATTAGGATGAGTTAAAGGCACATCAAAATAAGGCATAATATAAGCACCAGATTTCAATAAACTATTCTGTACATCTCGAACAGATAACTTTGATGCGTTTTTGTTTTGTTGAACCGACAATGCTGCTAAAGTTCCTGCTGCTTGACCTATCAATACAACTGAAGGTTGTAAGCGGGTAGTTCCATTCACAATATTGGAAACACTGATGCCTTTCTCCGCAATAATTAATCCATTGAAATTAGCAGGAATTAATGATCCGAGTGGGATATTAAAAGAAGGAACCGGATAAAAATCCAAGTGTTGGGGGGCGCTTGGATTTTTTCTATGGTGATGATCAATTGGATAATCACCTACTGCTATTCCGGTTCTATTGAGATGCATATCGCCTCCAAACGGATCGGCAATATGTTTGATATTGAATCTTACCAAACCTTTGATTCTTCTCCCTTCTCTGTAATAAGGGATCAATGGGAATCGGTCCTTAGTGGGAAATTCGTCATCAGCAAAACCCAAATTTTTAAAGCCTAATTGATTTTGAATGAAATATACAAACCGCAATGTTTGTTCTTTTGCTTTTACCAATTCTTTTTGTCTGGCTACTTCATCTAACTCAACCACATTCAAATAAATATCATTACCATATCCCGGCCAGTTGATCATGTATTTTTGGTTCGGCAATTTTCCGTAGTCCAACATTTTCTTTCCATCTACATTGGGCGCTTTTCGAGATTTGTCTATATAGTAGTCTGTACATGCTCCATCAAACTCATGAGGATCATAGCCTGCTGGTTTTGCTATGGTGTAATCTTTGCCTTTACCATAATCTTTTAAAATAGCCGTATAAGTAATATCTTGAATGATATCATTAGACATTTCTACGCCAACATTTTCTCCTGAAATTTTACTGGCTTCCATTCCTAGATCGTAAGGCACACCCGCATTGGCAAAAACATCGCCTAATTCGGTTGCATCAATCACTTGTTTTGCGTAAATAGTGATGGTTCGATTGCTTTGTTTATTACGAAACAAAGCCCCAATAATTGTATTGTTCTTTTTCATCACTTTCATAAACTGATGATTGAACATTACTTGTAAAGTTGGAACTGCAGCTACTAATTTTTTGAAAATGCTATCTCCGACATGAGGCTCAAATTGTGTCATGCTTACCCAACCTGTTGCTACTTTACTCGGACCTCCATATACTTTATACAATTGACTTCTAAATTCTCCAAAAATTCCTGAAGGCATATTATGATTACCATCAAATGCAGACACACCAGCAGAAGTGATCATTCCACCTAACCAAGTTGTTGGCTCTGCAATAATTGTCTTAACTCCAAGTCTGCCAGCCTGTAATCCTGCTGATACACCACTAGCTCCACCTCCAATGACCAATACATCTGTTTGTATTGTTTGGCCAAACAATGAACTAGCTGTTAGGATTAACAGTATCGAAAAATGATATCGTAATTTATTAATCAATTATTTATAATGATTCTAATGTTTTCCAAACCTGGTACAATGAACGTGGAATATGAAAACATCCTTTCCATTTTCCTCCTTTTAATGGTAATAACACTTCTCCTTTTCTATTCAAATAACCAAACCATTCACCATATTCAGTATCCTTAAAATTACCCCAAGTATATGCATGAACTCTTTCGAACCATTCTACACATCTTATATCATGGGTAAGTGAATAGCCTTTAGCTAATGCTACTAATGCTTCAACATGAACCCACCATAATTTCTGATCCCACTCTAGTTGTTGTGTAGGATACCCTTTCACATCTAAAAAATAAAAAATTCCGCCGTATTCCTTATCCCACCCGTATTCCAGGGTATCTAACATAATATTTTTGGCACGATTAATTAATGCAGGATTGTTGAGTCTTTTTCCTAAATCCATAATGAACCACATCGCTTCGATGGTATGTCCTGGATTGAGTAGACGACCTTCGAAACTATCTGAGAAAGATCCGTCTTCGTAAACATTTTCTAATACCAATCCTAAATTGGGTTGATAAAAAACTTCCATCACTTCATGAATAATTTCAGGGATGAATTCATTCACTCTTTTTGCCCCTAACAAATGTTCTAATTCCAATGATAGATTACAAAGAATCATTGGTAAGCTAAAATTTTTGAGTGCTCTTGTTTCAGGAAAACTTTTATTGTAATTACCCTTTGTATTTTTTCTGCGCTTTAAGATATTTTCAAATGTATCTACCGCAATTTTTTTATACTCATCAGATGGTGATGCTTTATCTAATGCAGCAAATGCCATTGTAGCAAAGCAATCACTAAAAATATTATAGGGTTGAACCAATGGCTTTCCTTCGGCAGTTAAAGAAAAATACCAATTCCCATTTTCGTCTCTACCGTGTTTCATTAAAAAATCAGCACCATTTTTCGCTATATCCAACCATTCTTGTTTTGCTTCAATATTATTATACATGTATGCAAAACACCAAACCTGTCGACCTTGCAACCAAATAAACTTATCCGTGTCGTATACTTTTCCGAATTGATCTAAACAAGTAAAAAAACCTCCGTTTTGGGTATCCACACTATGTTTCATCCAAAAAGGAAGTATTCCTTCTAATAATTCATTTTTATACTGAGCAGCATAGCTTTTCATAGCATGAATAGGGTCAGCAATGGCAGTAGTTGGCAGCATGTATCCTTGTTAAGTTTTTAAAGGATTTGTTAAAATCGACTACAAGATCATAAATTTTTTACAAACAAACTAATACTTCCTAATATTTTTTATTTACTAAGCAAATTTTACGACCCTATTTTAATAATATGACTAAATTGAGCCCTCAACCGCAGAAAATTCAACTGATGCCAAAACCTCATTTATTACAAGATGTATTCAACGATGATAATTCGTCGGGGGTAGCTTTAAAAAACAAAGCACTTAAAAAGTTGATTTTCAATTTTTTAGACCAAACTGAATCAAGTTCTATCACTGAATTGAGCAAAGAGTTGAATATCAGTGTTCCCAAAACCACCAGTTTGGTAAATGAATTGATCGAAGAAGGAATGATCAGTGATTATGGAAAAATTGATTCAACTGGAGGAAGAAAAGCAAGCATGTATGGATTGGTTTCCGATTCTTGTTTCTTTTTAGGGGTAGATGTAAAGAAATACTATATTAATATCGGCTTACTCAATTTTAAAAAACACCTGGTTACGCAAAAAAACAGAATTCCGTTTAATCTTGAAAACACGCAAGAGTCCTTGAATCAATTGATTCAAATCATTCAAGGATTCATCAAAGATCAATCCATTAAAAAAGACAAAATATTAAGCATTGGTATTAATTTATCAGGTAGAATAAAAAATACTACCGGATATAGTTTTAGCTTTTTCCATTTTCAAGAAGAACCATTGTCCGCATTCATTCAAAATAAAATTGGCATCAAAACATTTATAGAAAATGATTCTCGTGCAATGGCTTTTGGTGAATTTTGTTTTGGCGAAGTGAGCACAGAGAAAAATGTATTGTTTGTAAATATTGATTATGGTATTGGCTTGGGAATATTAATTGATAGTGAAGTCTACTATGGAAAATCTGGATTCAGCGGGGAATTTGGGCATATTCCATTTTTTGATAATGAAATCATTTGTCATTGCGGAAAAAAAGGTTGCTTAGAAACCGAAGCTTCGGGTACTTCCTTAATTCGAAAATTCAAAGAAAAAATAAAACAAGGATCTACATCGGTTTTAATAAAGAAAAATAAATCTTTAGAGAGCATTACACTTACCGATATTATTCAAGCAGCAAATAATGAAGATGTGTTGTGTATTGAACTATTGGCTGAAGTTGGAGAAAAATTAGGAAAGGGATTAGCAGCATTGATCAATATTTTCAACCCTGAATTAATCATTTTAGGTGGAACACTTTCTGAAACAGGGGACTATTTAAGACTACCTGCCAGAAGCGCTATCAATAAATATTCACTGAGCTTGGTTAATTCAGATACCGAACTAAAATTATCTAAGCTTGGAGAAAAAGCAGGTATTTTAGGTGCTTGCTTGATTGCAAGAAATAAAATATTGGCAGTACTTTAATAATTAATTATTTTTTCTTTGCGCCTCTTTTGATTGGCTTGCCATATTTTTTTTGCATGGCATCTTTCCGATTCACTTTTACATTGGTCTTACTGTTCTTTGCCGATTTAGGATGAAATGCTGGACCACGATCTGATTTTTTTGCGGGCTTGATATAGGGTATTTTCATATATACCTTTGGAATTTCATCCTCGGTAAGTATGTCTGAAATAGGTAGCCCATCTGGCAATGCAAATGCTGGTATAGTATATTTCATTAAAGTTTCTATCGCATCTTTTAATGGAATTTCTTTTTCCGTTGTAAAAGTGATAGCAATACCTTTTTTATCGAATCTACCAGTTCTACCAATTCGATGTATATAATTTTCTGGAACATCCGGTGTATCGAAATTAATCACATGCGTTACTTCGGCAATATCAATACCTCTTGCAACAATATCTGTTGCTATAATAAAACGATAAACACCATCTTTAAATTGACGTACTGTATTGAATCGGTGGTTCTGTTCTTTATTAGAATGAATTACTCCAGCTGCTCCAGGATAATTGGGCTCTAATTCTTCAAAGAGCTGATCTGCCAATTTTTTAGTTGCAGTAAAGACCAGCACTTTGGTCATGGTTGAATCTTCTGCCAATAAATATTGCAGCAAATTAACTTTAGTATAAAAGTTGGGTACTGCATAAAATGACTGTTCGATATTTTCTAATGGTGTTCCTGTTGGAGCTGCTTCTACTCTCTCCGGAGCATTAAAATAAGTTTCCATCAACTCTTCTACTTCTGGAGTAATGGTTGCAGAGAAGAGTAAATTTTGTCTTTTGTCTGGCAATAGGTCCATGATATTTCTTAGCTGAGTACGAAAACCCAAATTCAACATTTCATCTACTTCATCTATCACTAATTTTTTTATGAATTTTGTTTTGAAAGCTCCATTCATGGCTAAATCAAAAAATCGTCCGGGAGTAGCAACAATAATATCTGCACCTTCTTCCAAATCCAAAGCCTGAGTATTAATATTCACACCTCCATAAACTCCTTTGACAATCAAACTTAAATAAGGGGTCAATTTTTTTACTGATTCAACTACCTGAACAACCAACTCTCTAGTTGGTACTACAATCAATATTTGAGGGTCTTTATTTTTAGTGAACTTCCACTGTTTTAAACATGGTAATAAATAAGCAATTGTTTTACCTGTTCCTGTTTGTGCAATACCACAAACATCTTTGCCAGACATCGCAATAGGAAATACCCTATGCTGGATGGTAGTTGGTGTAGTGAAACCAAGATCATCTAAAGCAGAAAATAAAGGAGTATTTAAGTTGAGGTCGTGGAAAGTAATGCTCATAATGGGCGTGAAGATAGAATAAAAAGCACAGACCCTTTTTTGGTTAGTTTTTTGCTTCCGTAACAGTACCTAAATTGATTGGAGTTTTTATTAAAGAACTTCATTTTTTGCCAGTAGCAGCCCAATAAATTCCTGCGAATAAATGATTAAGGAAAACAGGATCGCTATACACTGATGGCAAATGTCCTAAAGCCGTGTAGAATGACCTACCTCCATCATAGTTATGATACCAAGCTATTGGATGAAAAGTACCCATCCCATTTCCTTTATTATTTTTCTGGGCCCGTTCTACTATAGGATTATAAGTAGATTCATCAACTGAAAGTAAATATTGAAGGTCTTTCACTTTTTCTGGCCCAAACTCATACCACTCATCAGTCCAAATCTTGTTACTAGCAAAACCTTGTAAACCTGCAAATGAGGGTTCGATCAGATTGATTTTAGCTGTTTGGATTGCTGGATGAATTTCAAACATTCTTCCAACCAATTTGTTATACCAATCCCAGCCATATTCGGTATCGGAGGCACTATGTATGCCAACAAACCCTTTTCCAGATTGAATAAATCTTTCTAACACTTTTTGCTGAAGAGAATCAAATATATCTCCCGTTGTATTTAAAAAAATAACCACTTTATATTGTTCAAGATTTTTATCAGTAAATGATTTGGGATCTTGGAATAATACAACATCAAAAAGGTTTTTTACCCCTAATTGTTGAATAGCTAATACCCCGGAGTGTATAGATTCATGATGAAAACCATTTGTGGTTGTTACCAATAATGCTTTAAACTGCTTTGTTTGGGCAGTGGCGGAGTTTAGGCATAAGAATAAAGCGATTATGTGGAGGGATAAATATTTTTTATTCATTAGGAGAGTTTAGGGTACTAAGATAAATTGTTTTTTGGATAGCAAACAAAGACTGTGCGCAAAGGATTCACGTCGCTCCGCTACGTTCATTAGGATTAGCTCACTTCACTTTGTTTCGTTCGCTGATCCTAATTGGGGGAGCTAAAACAAAATGAGCCTGAGGGCTTTGCCCTCTTAGGTTTTTTATTCTTCGCCCTTACGCTAACAAGTTAGCGACGGGCTCAAAATAAAAAAACCTTGGCTTTCGCCAAGGCTCATTTTGTTTTGTCGGGAAGACAGGATTCGAACCTGCGACCCCCTGGTCCCAAACCAGGTGCGC
>JANOZT010000119.1:0-1694 GCA_031429515.1 Sphingobacteriia bacterium | reverse complement strand
CCAAAGATTTTCAATTCAATGCCGATCCTTTGGGTGGAGTTACTAGTATTACAGGCAGTGGAAAGAGCATTACTCAAATTAGTAATGGCTTCAATTTATGGGGACAATCAAAACGTTTTGGATTTCAATTTTATTATAGAGATTATACCGAGACTGGAAAGGGTATCGATACTTTTAGAAAAGAGAGCCCAGAGCCTGGCATTATTAAATTATATAACCCGAGCGCTACCAATCAAAATTTTAGTGAGATCAGGGCAAGTATTAGTTATTCATGGAAGAATGGTTCGATCAGCGTAGGGAAAGATCATTTATTATGGGGTTATGGAGAAAATGGAAGAATTGTACTTTCTGATAAAGCTCCTACATATCCGCAAATTCGATTTGATTACAAACCTTTTAAATGGTTACAATTTAATTATACCCATGCATGGTTGAATTCGAATATCATCGATTCAAATGCAAGCTATAATACAGGAACTGTTGGAACAGGAACGGGGGAAAACCGAATTCAATATATTCCCAAATTCATGGCAACGCATACCTTAATTTTTAAACCAACAAAGGGATTGGATATTGCTGTTGGAGAATCGATTGTATACAGCGATAAACTAGATATTGGTTTTTTAATTCCGATTAACTTTTTTAAGATCTACGATAATAACAGAAGTAATTATTTATTGAATGCAGGATCGAATGGACAATTCTTTGTTCAAGTAAGTTCTCGCAATCATTTAAAGAAAACGCATTTATACGGCTCCTTATTTATAGATGAAATCAGGGTATCTGAAATGTTTAATAAGGCAAAAGCTAGGAATCAATTGGGTTATACAATTGGCGGATCTGTTACTGATGTTTTCATTCCTTATTTAACATTAGGAGCCGAATATACCAGGGTAAATCCTTTTGTATACAGTAATCTTTTACCTGCGCAGTTTTATACCCAATATAATTATGCGCTCGGAGATTGGATGGGTAACAATTTTGACAGATCTACTTTTTTTCTAAAGTTCACTCCCATACCTCGATTAAAAACTTATTTAAGGTATCAACATATTCGTAAAGGAGGAGCAGGTACAATTGCTCAACAATATACTGCCGTTCCTCAACCATGGTTTTTATTTGACTTTCAAAAGAAAAGAAGTGATGTCTTTTTTCAGGCCTCTTATGAGTGGATCAATAATTTTTATTTTACTGGATCTTATCAGTATTTGAAACAAACGCTTGCCAACGGAACAACTGCCACCAATAATACGATGCAGATAGGGTTTGCGTTCGGATTGAGATAACGATGCGATATGATTTTCAAACGAACCTTTTTTTTATTACTCTTTTTATTACTAGGTACAATTGTTTTATTGGCGCAACCATTCACGGGGAAATGGATCACGAGCAATGAGGTGGGCGTGAATAATACGAATACCTGGATTGCTTTTCGAAAAAATATCACCCTTACACAGAATCCAACATCAGTTCCAATTAGAATAGCAACCGATACAAAATATTGGCTTTGGATCAATGGAACAATTATTGTTCAAGAAGGCGGATTAAAAAGAGGCCCAACGAGAACTGGCACTTATATTGATTCCATTAATATTGCTCCTTATCTAACCAGCGGGCAAAATACGATTGCCATTTTAGTTTGGCATTTTGGAAAAAGTGGCTACTCCCATTTGAGCAGTGGTAAAGCAGGATTG
>JANOZT010000118.1:0-7731 GCA_031429515.1 Sphingobacteriia bacterium | reverse complement strand
ACGATGGAGAAAGCGAAGTTGTAAATATTAAAAACAAGTCATCAATTATCTATAACCTTTATTGTATTTGGTTCTATTGGTTGAAGTAAAACCACCCTTCACTCCTTCTCTAGTTGTTTCTATTATTAATGTTGGTTCCCATGGTGCAAATGTGGGTGCTTCTAACCAAAGTGTTTGCGTTATTTTAGATTCAATCATATTACCTATTTCAATATCATTATTTTGAAAAATGGTGGTAATGATTAATCTATGATCCTCCCATTTGGTAGTTGAGATGGTTCGGTTGGAACTTCTACCCATATTGATATTATTGGCTGTAGAAGATCCATCTAATGCAAACCGATAAGTAACCAATGGTTGAGCTTCTCGAGGAACAAACACTACTCTTTCTACCTCTAAAAAATCTGCACGTTGCTGAAGAGTAATTTTATCTCCCCAACCAGAACCCAGTGTTGCTATTTTTGGTTTTTCTACACTATTGATAACAGATACGGTACTTAATTCGTTTGTAGACCAAGCACCAGAAAAATCGGGATTGGGTAAAGCCGTAGAACGCTTTGCTAGTATGGCTCTATCTGATCTGGTGAAAATGAGTTTAAATGTACCTGAACCCATTGGCGGAGGAATATAAGGATCCGCAGCATTGGCGCTTGCAGATACACGTGGAAATTTTATTAAAGAGCTTTCATATTCATATACGATAGAATCCATCATACCAATCACCCAAGGATAATAATCTTTTACATCAATCTCTTCTTGAGGGTCAACACTCAAATCGAATAGTCTTACGAGATTATCTGGCTCAGTATCTGGTAATTCTGTTTTATAGTTGTACCATAATTTCCAATTACGCCATTTAACGGCCATCACATTTCCACTACGATTCATAAAAATGGCTGATTCTCTACTCGATTTATTTTGTTTCCCTTCCAAAAAAGGCAATTGATATACACCATCAATTGCTCGATCAAAAATATTTTTATTCGGCAAATCAACTGCAGACAAAATGGTTGGAAATAAATCTACTTCATGCACCATTTCGTTGGATACTTGCCCAGGTTTTATATGACCAGGCCAACGCATTACAAAAGGACTTCTTATGCCACCTTCCATGGAAGAATTATAATATCCTCTCCAAGGGCCAGGAGATCCTCTCCATGGGCGTCTTAACTCAGCTCCATTGTCTCCACACCATATTACAATCGTATTTTTTTCGATGCCTAGTTTTGCTAATTCTTTTAAAATTAATCCAACATTATAATCCATATCTGCCATAGCATCTCCCATATCGCCAGCACCTGTGGTACCTGATTTATCAGGATGAGGCAGTGCAGGAAAATGCAATTGTGTCATCGGATAATACAAAAAGAATGGTTTGTTATTGGCCACATTCTTTCGAATGAAACTCACTGATTTTTCTGCAGCTTCTCGATCGATGGTTCTTCTCGATTCTACATTAAATGGCTTTACTTTTTTACTTACTTGCCCAGCTACTCCTTCCCATATAAAAGGCACTTCTTGATCTTTTGGAAACCCTTTCATGGAAGTGAACTGCGATAAATGACTGGTGCCAGGTATTCCATACCATTCATCGAAACCCTGATCAGTAGGTGCTCTTTTGCCCAACCAATTTTCTCCACCTACATCCCATTTTCCAAATAATGCAGTTGCATAACCAGCAGTTTTTAATTGCTCTGCAATGGTAATTTCCCATAAAGTAGTTCCTGTATAGTAATCATCTCCTGCTCGGGCTGCATATCGTCCTGTGAGCAATGCAATGCGCGATGGCGTACATGAATACTCTACATTAAAATTGGTTAAGCGAATTCCTTCAATGCCGATTTTATCGATGTTGGGTGTTGCAACCCCTCTTACACCGCCATAAGAACTTAACTCGCCAATGCCGATATTGTCGGGAAATATTAAAACTATATTGGGTTTGGTTTGAGCATAGCTTGCAAACATTATCAGCAATAAAAAAGCCCCTAATAAAAAAACTTTCTTCATATTTTTCTCATTTTTTTCATGCCCCAATAAATCACAGTCAATACAATTAAAGAAACAAACATCCCTATCATTTCTTCTTTGGATAAATTAGACAACATCCAAATAATTACAGCAGTAGCAAGAATAGGAATAGTAAGCCCTCCTGGTATTTTAAAAGCATCTGCGCTTGCTGCTGTTTTAGTAAATCGCATTTTGATGGTTGCTAGCACTACTCCTAAATAAATTAATAAAGTAGCCGCACTCGATAAAATAACCAATTGCTTCATTTCTCCCATCACCGACAATAGATAACCCAAAGATGCATAAATCATGATGGCATTTCTTGGGGTAATAAATTTTGGATCTACTTTGCCCAGAAATGCCGGATAGATCCCTTTTCGTGCACCAGCAAAAAACAATCTTGGAAAAGCAATTATTGCTCCGCTCAACGTACCAGTCATAGCAATGATCATTCCACCAATAATAATTGAAATACCTATCGGGCCAAACAATCGATTTCCTAATTCATTGATCGGCGCATTTTTATATACATTCAATTGATTGCCCAGTATTCCTTGTGTTACCAATTGAACCCCCAAATACACTAACAATACCATCAATATACCCAGCAAAATTCCCAATGGCATTGTTTTTTTGGGGTTGATGAATTCTCCGCTATTGGTAACAGCTGTTTCTATTCCTACAAATGCGAAGAATAAGATCAATGAAGTGCTGCCAACTTCATTCAATGAAATGTTATTGGTAAAAGCCAAATTACTTGGTACAATATGCGCAATGCCAAATACAATGATCAACACCAAGGGCAATAATTTAGCAATGGTTGTTGTAATAACTACCATCATTCCTTCTTTGGTACCGCGTATATTGATCCATGCCAGCACACCAAATAATAACAAAAAGAAAATGGGTTTAAAAAACCATGCTGTTGCAAAAGGAATAAATGGAGTGATGATCTGTAAGAGCCCATTGGCCACAGCAGCATCGGATAAAAGTGCCGACCCGAAAATCAATATATTACTCGCAACAAAACCAGCGAAAGGCCCAAAAGCTGCTTCTATATAGGCATAGGTTCCGCCATCTCCGGTAATTTTTGTACCTATCTCTATAAAACAAAGTGCAATTAAAAAAATCAATCCTCCACAAATACCATAACAGATAATGGCGGCTGCACCAAGATTTTCGGCAACCAATGCAGGCAATACAAAAATGCCTGAGCCAATCATCATATTGATCACTGCACAGGCTAATCCAAATACGCCGATGGTGCGTTTTAATTGGGTGGCTTGGGGTTGGGGCATTTAGTGTTTAAATATTTTACTCCATACTACAGACTTGTATTCAGAAGCCATATTATCTTCGGTAATTAACCAATAATCTTGTTTCAAAAGGGCATCTTTTTGTTTGGGCAGTTGGGCATTAATTAATTTATTTCTTATGCTCCTAGTAGAATCATTTTTCTCAAATAAAGGCGTTGCATTTCTAAAAAAATAAGGATAATTTTTTTCACGCTCTTCTTTGGTCATATCAAAAGGTGCATCACTTGCTGCAACAAAATTTCCAACAGCAGTTACATAATTAAATGCATGGGCGGCCGTATACCTTACATCATTTGATTCTGTAGTATTCCAATACATCACCCCTTTTTCATTCAAATGAGTTTTGGCCATCTTAAGAAATTCAATTGATAATAAATTGGTGCTATGTTCTCGCCAATGGAATGTAGTATTCATTACAATAAAATCAAATTGCTGTTCTTGGTTGCGCTTCATCCAACGCCTTCCATCATCAATGATTATTTTCACTTTAGGGTTAGATAATAGCGGTGATATTTCATCGTATTTTTTTATCAGATCAATATAACCCGGCTGAATTTCAACAATGGTAAGAGTATCAATTAACTTGTAATTTGCCAACACTTGAGCCCATGATCCTGTAGAAAGGCCAATCATTAAAACCTTGGATGGCTTTCTATGCAAAGACCCGATCATATAACATCTTGATATCCCATTTATTTTGTTTTCAGGATCTGTATTTACACCTCCATCATAAGCACCGCCTCCCAGAAAAACATCTGCGTTATTTGGCCTTGGCAGCACAGTGATTATACCCTGTCTGCTATGATGCGTATATCGGAATGTTGTCCATTTTGAATAATCACCTAGATAATGAAATCGCTCCATCATTGTTGAAAGTGCCAGCCAATATCCCAAAGGAATAAGGAGCATCAAACCAACTACAAAAATGGAATTCTTTACTCTTTTCTTCAATTCGGTGCTGCTTCCATTAATAATCAATAGCGCAAGAAATAAAGCAGTAGCACTTAAAATGCAAATGATGATTTCAGGACTTAGATAATCCATCAATATATATCCTGTAATGAGTGGCCCTGCTGTAGAGCCAATAATATTTCCTGCATAGATCCAGGATGTTTCCTGTCCTACAGATTCCTCTTTATCGTTCACTGCCATTTTACATAAAATCGGAAAAACAGCCCCGAGATAATAAGAAACTACCACCACCTGAATGAAAAGTAATCCCACAAATGCTTCATGCACTTTAACCCAAAACAATATTGCAATCAAACCGAAAAAATTAATGCTTGCACCCAGAATCAATAACTCAGGTAATAAGTTTTTTCCCGAGTTCATTTTATCTTTAGATTTTCTATATCCGTAAAGCGATCCCAGCGCAATACCTGTTAATACCAAACCGAGTACTGCACCAAAAATTCCGGCATGCCCTTTTGTAATGTAGGAGATAATCTCTATCCACATTATCTCCATGCTCACACTAATAAAACTAGTGAGGCCGGCAATCAATATGGCTATGCGCAGTTTCATGCTTTTTTCTTTTTAATGTAAACAAAAGCAATAGCTGCAACACTAAAATTGATGCAAGCTGCAAAAATCAACACCTGTGTGAGCGTTAAGAAAACAAACAAGAGGCCGATGGTTAAAAAGCAAGCAATGGCCGAACCCAGCGTATTGATGTAATACAATTTACTCACTGTTTCTTCCACCGATTGGTTTGTCTTAAAAAGATAAGCAACCAGTATGGGAAAAGTTGCTCCCATTGCCATCGTAGGAATACATAAGAGCATAAATATAATTAGGGGCAATGCCGCATCATTGTAGTGTAGAAATGCTATGCTAACAGTTGCAATGAGCAATTTGCTAAAAATACCAAATACGCCAATAGCAATTTCAATAGTAACAAAAAGTTGAATCAAGCTATTATTATATTCACGAGATAGATAGCCACCCAAGAGAGAACCAAGGCCTAAACCAAACATAAAAACAGAAACGATAATGGTAATGGCCTCAATATTGGTTCCAAAACTTGCATACAGCATGCGTTGCCATACAATCTGATAGATAATGGCGGCAAATCCAGAAAAAAAGAATAAACGTACAATGGGTTTCGAAAAAACAGCAGCGTTTAACAATGCAATAGTTTAAGTGAAGATAACTTTTTTTTAATAATAATCATTTGCAGATCAATACCCATTAGTTTGTATCAACAATAAAAAAATATTTTTTATACTAATTATTCATATATTTATTCTAATAACCCTAGTAAGTACCTTTAAAAAACTTCTAATTATGAAAAAAGTTCAAATTATTTTAGCTGCCTTAGTACTATTTACTGTGGTAGCATTTACCGTTACTGACAATACCAAACTTGTAAAAATTAATCACAAAGGAAAAGTTATTGAAGTTGCAGAACAAGCTGTTAAAGCTCACTTGGCGCATGGAGATTATCTAGATTGTCCAACTTCGGCTTCAAAGTGTCCTGAGATCAACTAATGGGAATATTACACTTGCGAGAAAAGAAAATTTTTAATGCCTTTGAAATTAATTTTCAAAGGCATTTTTAGCTCTAGTAGAGAATACTCATTCAAATTTGTTTAAGTAAAAATTTTGGGGATCATAGATAGTTCCACTGAAAAAAGTCCTTTTGGTTTTTTCCCGCCTTGTAAAAAATCCTTCCCCATAGTTTTGGGTAACCTGATTCTTATTGTACCCCAGCAACAACAATGTTCCGGGGAAAATGGAGAAATGAGATAGTCTGTTTTTATTCAGTTCTGCAAATTGAAACAATTCTGGATGTCCCTTACCAGCAAATACCAGAAAAGGCACTGTTGCACGAACCGGAAGTGGATCGATTGGGCCTATATCCTGCACTGGCCTACCCTGCTCCAGCAATGAAACTCCATGGTCTGAAGTATATAGGATGATGGCATCTTTATCTACTGTAGCCGGATAGAGTTTCCTGAAAAACTCATCTACACTCCAGTTTATACAATTGCAATAGGTGTTTTTAAGGCTGGTTGAATCAGTCCATGCTTCGCCACCTTTGTAACTAGGTTTAAACAGTTCTCTTGTTTTGGGATAAAATTTATAATAAGAAAAATGACAACCGGCTTTATTAATATAAGTGAAAGTATTCTCCTTACTGTTCAATATATTCTTTAAATACTTTACAATTGTTGTATCTACTTCAGGCCATTTTATATCAGGATGATTTTTGTGAATTTGTATGTAATGATCGATGTTTTCAAAATCATAGTTGGTCATACCATTTGTAGGAATTGCTTCTTCGTTTTGCCCGTCAATAAAATAGGTTATGTAGCCAGCCTGTTTACTGTATTGAAATATATTAGGATTAGTTCCAAAATTCAAATTACTATCGGGTAACTGATCTAGCCTTAACCCACTTTGAAAAACCATATTACTTCCGTAACTATACTGGGATGAAGCAGACATGATTCCATAATTGTAATAATTGCTTTTTATGCTTTCAAGAAATGGGGTGGTTGGTATTGGAGCATTGTTAATACTCAACAAATCACCTCTCACGCTCTCATCAATGATCCAGACAATGTGTTTGTATAATCCTTTGTTTTCCGGCTGAATAAAGGGTTGCTTTCTTGGACCAAACCTCGGCATGGTAACATATGCTTCAGTAGCAATGATCGGCACATTAAACACTGTTGGAAAAAGCGTATGCCAAGTTTTTGAAGTGTAATTGATTCTAGCTGAATAAACAATAAAAACAATTGGAACCAACGCATACCAATTATTCATTCTCGGCATAAAACGTATTGCCATAAAAGCCACTAATACCGTTATGATCAACGCAAGCCCTAGCCCTTGTAGATACTGATAGAAAAAAGCATTCATCGCCTGGCCTGCAAATTGCATTTCGGTAAACAATATATTGGCTTCTGATTTTGTGAATGTGCTCCCATGTGCAATATCCATGGAGAAAGTAATAGATAGTGTAATAAAAAAGAGTACCCAAAAAACTATTCTTATGAATTTACTTTTAACAGTAAAAAAAATCAAACAACTCAGTAATAAGCCAATATAATTAATATAAAATATCAGTTGATAGGCTAAAGGCCTACCTTCCATCCTTTTTGGAATATCAAAAATTAGCCGATGGTCTGCAAACATGAATATGATCAGCAACAAGAAAATAAATAGAAATGATCTAACTGTGTTGTTCTTATACATTCGTGTTTATTTATTTTACTTTATAAATCGTTTTATTTTTTTCACCTATTTTTCTAACCCAATTTTCATTAACAGCAAACAGTAAATCTCTGCTGGCAGTAGCAGATGAAATAGTTTTAAAGTAATTCATGTAATCTTTTCGAGTGAATCTTATTACTCCACATGCCAGGAAAATACGAACTCTTTCTGTTTTGGAAATTGGGCC
>JANOZT010000117.1:0-1766 GCA_031429515.1 Sphingobacteriia bacterium | reverse complement strand
CATATACTTCAAGAAGAATATGCTCATTATCTGCCAGGCGTTCCAATAATTGTTCTGATGTTTGATTGTAGATGAGCTCATGCCTATTAGCAATGGTTACGGCATGCTGTTCTAATTTTTCTCTTGTTAATATTTCGGCACGTAAGGGGGCTCTTTCGTTAATGTACCTGAGATTATTGTTTTCGCCGAGAAAAGGATCTATGATATTTTTCTTCAGTTTTGCAATTGCCTGTGGCAGTAATTCTATAAAATCTTTCCTCTTTTTTCCCCAAGAAATTTTCATCTACTTATTGAATTTTAGTGATTGATATTCCATTTTTATTTTTCTATTTTCGAAGCCAGTAAAGAATCAACTCAATTGCCCATGGCAATAAAAAGTTAATAAAAATAAAAGCCATTTTAAATTTCATTATTATAATCTTACTTTATTACATCTTCATTCCCTCCATTGGATTTGCTCCCTTTTTAAAAACAAATTCACTGTTTAATAAATACGCTCCCCTGATAACAACAATATCTCCTGATTGAAGGCCTGATTTTATTTGAACCCTATCTCCATCTTCCAATCCAATTTCAACCATTTTACTTTTAAAGGATCCAATACCTGTTTGTATCCAAACAGATGCACCAATGCCAGTGCGGAGTACAGCATCAGATGGTAAGGTTAAAGTGTTTATCTCTTTTCCTTTGATGGTTACATAAGCTGGCATACCGGGTTTCAACAGGTTACCGGGATTGGCAATATTTATACGAAGCAGGTTAATACGTGTTTGTGGATTAATTTCCGGATTCATGAATTCAATCTTTCCAATGGTATGTTTACCGGGCAAATCAGGGAATTGAACGGAGGCAATTGCATGGTAATTTATTTGCGATAATTGTGAAGCATATACCTGTGCCTCTACCCAAAGAGTGGATAAATCTGCTATACGAACAATTGTTCCGCCTTCTGTTGCATATTCACCTTCACTTAAATCTAATGAGATGATATAACCTGTTACAGGGCTATAAAAAGTAGTAACAGGAGAAGTGGATTTGTTTAACGCTATTTCCTGAATTTGCGCTTCAGATAAACCCCACAATAAAAGCTTGTTTTTTGCACTTTGTATCAATTCTGTAAAGTCAACGATGGAATTGTCAAGTATCTTTTGTTTTTCTAATGCCAGCAAATATTCTTGCTTTGCACTATTTAATTCTTCACTGTAAATGTCAAATAATTTATTCCCTTTACGAACATAATCGCCCATGTTCTTAAAATACAGCCGTTCAATTCTACCCATCACCCGTGCACTCACCGCATTAATTTTTCGTTCATCAGTATTTAGTGTTGCGGTCAGTACTATCTGTTCTCCAATAATACCGGTTCGTATTGTATCAGTTAAAATATTCCCCAATTCTATTTGTTGTTCATTCAGTTGCACACCCTCGTTTTTTGATTTGGCAGTCTTTATAACTTCTATCAGTTTCATTCCACATATTGGGCAGTTGCCGGGCGTATCCAGCATTACTTGCGGGTGCATAGAACAGGTATAATAATCATCTGCATGCCCAGCATGCTTTGTTTCTGGCATATCTTTCGTTTTGCCATTTTTGCAGGTAGCAAATAAAATTATTATCCCTGCTGCTATAAATAAATATTTCATCTTTACTATTTTATTTAGGTTTTTATGAGATACTTTTGCTGTTCTATGACTATAGTTTAATGAAGCAAGTATTGACAAAAACATTAATATAAATGAAATAATTTCTGCGCATATAAAAAGTAG
>JANOZT010000116.1:0-2016 GCA_031429515.1 Sphingobacteriia bacterium | reverse complement strand
TAATACCGCTTTCCGCCTGCACCGTTTCCAAAATAACGGAAGCTGTATTTTTGTCAATTGCTGCTAATAAATCATCACTTCCATAATCAACATGATGTATATCGGGCAATAATGGCCTAAAAGCATTTCTCCAATATTCGTTGCCCATCAAACTCAAAGCACCCTGCGTACTTCCATGATAGGCATTTTTACAAGCGATTATTTTTGTTCTGTTAGTAATTCGCTTGGCTAATTTCATGGCACCCTCTGTTGCTTCGGCCCCACTATTGGTAAAATAAACACAGTTCAAACTTTCGGGTAAATAGCTGGTTAAAAGCTTGGCATAATTTACTTGCGGGCTTTCAATAAATTCGCCATACACAATCACATGCATATAAGCTGCCGCTTGATCTTGTACTGCTTTCACCACTTTTGGATGACTGTGACCAATATTGCAAACACTAAATCCAGCAATCCCGTCAATATATTGTTTGCCATCTTTATCCCATAAATAAATGCCTTCAGCCCGCTCCATTTCAATTCCGATAGGGTTTGCAGATGTTTGAGCGATATGTTTTAGGAACAATTGCCGATTATTCATAGGCCAAACTTATAATAAGATTATGAATTGACGAATTTGCGTATTTTCGATTAACGTATTTCTTAATTCATATTTCATAATTCTTTATGGCAACCATTTTACCCGTTTTAGGCAAACACCCTCAATTTGGAACTGAATGTTTTATTGCACCTAATGCAACCATTGTTGGAGATGTGGTGATGGGCGATGCTTGTAGTATTTGGTTCAATGCTGTGATTAGAGGTGATGTACATTATATTAAAATGGGCAATAAAGTAAACGTACAAGATGGAGCTGTGATACATTGTACTTATGAGAAAAATCCAACAGAAATTGGCAATAATGTATCAATCGGGCACAATGCGCTGGTTCATGGTTGTACCATTCATGACAATGTGTTGATTGGTATGGGATCCATTGTAATGGACAGATGTGTGATACATTCTAATTCAATTATTGCTGCTGGAGCTGTTTTATTAGAAGGAACGGTTGTAGAACAGGGAAGTATTTATGCTGGTGTTCCGGCAAAAAAAGTAAAAGATGTATCTCCTGCTATGATTCATGGTGAAATTGATCGTATTTCGAACAACTATGTGAAATATGCATCTTGGTTTGAAGACTATAATCACAATTTTTTGAAATAAGCATCCAAAAAATGCGTTATAAATGCATTAACTTTAACCTTACATGCAAAAAAAGCTATTTATATATGTTTTTGTAATTATGCTTCTTTCTTCTTGTAAGCTATTAGGGCTTGGGGGTAAATCTGGTTCTAGTGCTGCTAAACAAGATAGCGGTTGCCCTTCTACTGGAAGAAATGTAGGTGCCGAAAAATTATTGTCTGATAATAACAAAGAAAAGAAAGCCCCAAAATACACCAAGAATAAAACCTTAATTTATCAATAGGTTTTATCTTCCATCGTATCTAAAATGGTGAGGTAACTCACATAACGATCTTCTGCAACTTGCCCAATCCCTACTTCTTTTTTGATAGCACAACCTGGCTCATTGGTATGCATACAATTGTTGAATTGACAATTCACCAATAGTTTTCTCATCTCTGGAAAATAATGAGATAGCTCTTGTTTACTAATATCAACAAGACCAAACTCTCTTACACCCGGTGTATCTATCACCTGACTTTTAGGATCTAAATCGAACATTTCTGCAAAGGTAGTTGTGTGCAAACCCTTGCCACTCCATTCACTTACCGATTGTGTTTTTAAATTGAATTGTGGAAACAAATGATTGATCAACGTTGATTTTCCTACGCCACTATGGCCACTTAATAAAGTGGCATTATTTTTTAAGAGACTGCTCACCTCATCAAGTCCTTCCTGATTTTGTACACTCGTCAATATTACTTGATAACCAATAGATGTATACATTTCACGAAGTTGCTCATACCTTTCCATTTGTTTTTTGCCATATAAATCTGCTTTATTAAAAACAATGAT
>JANOZT010000115.1:0-23911 GCA_031429515.1 Sphingobacteriia bacterium | reverse complement strand
CGATTTTTTTGTTGTTGCATTTCGGTATCAAAACCAGCTTCGTCAATGCTCAAATTATTCTCATTGGCAATTAACCTGGTTAAATCTGCAGGGAATCCAAATGTATCAAACAATTCAAATGCTGCTTTTCCGTCGACTACCTTATTGTTGGTTTGTTTGATCATATCGTCCATTCTTTTCAAACCTTTATCCAAGGTTCTTAAGAAAGCATCTTCTTCTTCTTTAACTACTTTGGTTACAAAATCTTGTTGCTTTTGCAATTCAGGAAATACAGTTTTGAATTGATCCGCAATAATGGGTATCAATTGAAATAATAGCGGCTGTTTGTAATCTAAATAAGAATAATAATATCTTACTGCTCTTCTTAAAATCCTTCTGATTACATAGCCAGCTCCGGTATTAGCGGGCAACTGACCATCGGCAATGGTGAATGCTATTGCACGAATATGGTCTGCCAATACCCGAAAAGCAATGGCTTCTTTGCTATCGCTGAAATCGTATTTTTTACCAGTAATTTTTTCTGTTTCTGCAATGGTTCCAGTAAAAACATCTGTATCATAATTACTTTGCTTTCCTTGTATCACTCTTACTAAACGTTCAAAGCCCATTCCGGTATCTACATGTTGGGCAGGTAGTGGAACTAAACTTCCATCTTTCAACCGATTGAATTGCATAAATACATTATTCCAAATTTCAATCACCTGTGGATGATCGTTATTCACCAATGTTTTTCCTTCAACCTTTTTTCTTTCTTCATCCGTTCTGCAATCAACATGTATTTCAGTACAAGGGCCACATGGTCCCATATCGCCCATTTCCCAAAAATTATCTTTCTTATTACCTAGTAAGATTTTTTCTTCTGGAATCACTTTTTTCCAATATTCATATGCTTCAGTGTCTTTCGGTAATCCTTCTTTTTCATCTCCTTCAAATACCGTAACATACAATCTGTCTTTATCTAGTTTATATACTTCAGTCAACAGCTCCCAACTCCAGGCGATTGCTTCTTCTTTAAAATAGTCGCCAAAACTCCAGTTGCCCAACATCTCGAACATGGTGTGGTGATAAGTATCTACCCCAACTTCTTCTAAGTCGTTGTGTTTACCACTTACACGTAAGCATTTTTGGGTATCTGCTATTCGACTAAATTCAGGCTTTTTATTTCCTAGAAAATAGTCTTTGAACTGATTCATCCCAGCATTGGTAAATAAAAGAGTAGGGTCGTTCTTTACCACAATCGGGGCAGAGGCAACGATTTGATGCTTTTTTGAAGCAAAAAAATCTAAAAATTGTTGGCGAATTTCGGCACTCGTCATTATTGTTTACTTTTTATAGCCTATTTAGGCAGTAGAAACTATATTTGTTAGCATTTCAAGGGATGGCAAAGGTAAGGATTTAGCCACTTTGCCCCACGATTGAACTACAATGAAAAGGGTAAAATACTTCTTTAACACTCACACAATGCGCTATGAGAAGCTGGCAACTCCTCTTAGAGTTCGTTTATTACAGGTTATAGGGTATATAGCTGCTTCAATTGTTACGGGCATTGTCATTTTTGCCATCACTTTTCAATACATAGATTCTCCAAAGGAAAAGTACTTACGTCAGCAAAACGATGATTTAAAACAGAATTACAGCGTTTTGGTTGATAGGGTGAAGCAATTAGAGCTTCAAATGGATGAAATTGAGAATCGAGACAATAATGTTTATCGATCTATTTTCGAATCTTCTCCGATACCGGACAGTGCACGGATTAAAGATCAAGAAATCAAAAAAGAAGTAAAACTAGTTCAAAGCCTTGGTGAAACAGATTTGGTAAACAGTATGGCCAAACAACTGAATAATCTTTCATTAAGGTTGGCTTTTCAAGCAAAATCGTTTACTGAAATTGCTAATCTGGTTAAAAACAAAGAAAAACTATTAGCGGCAATTCCTTCTATTCAACCCGTAAGTAATAAAAAATTAGACCGCATTGCTTCAGGATTTGGATATCGAATAGATCCTATTTACAAAGACAGAAGACTACATGCAGGGCTTGATTTTACTGCATCCTCGGGTACTCCAATTTATGCTACTGCAGATGGAGTGGTAAGAGATGCCGGCTTTAATACGGGTGGATATGGCAATAGGGTATTGATTAATCATGGGTTTGGTTATGAAACCACTTATTCTCATATGTATAAAATAAAAGCCCGAGTAGGAGAACGTGTAAAGCGTGGCGAAGTGATTGGTTATATCGGAAGTACGGGTAAGAGTACTGGGCCTCATCTACACTATGAGGTACATAGAAACGGCGTTCCGGTAGATCCGATCTATTATTTCTATAACGATCTTACCCCAGCTCAATTTGATCGGATACTTAAATTAGCCGCTGCAAGTAATCAAAGTTTCGACTAATAACGCTGATGAAGTAAACAAAAGCGCATTTGTTTTGTACTTATCTATACAATATCAATCATTTTGGAACCAGGCGTAAGAGAATACCTCATTCGAATATTGAACACCATAGCAGTTGGCCTATTGTGGATGGCCATCAATTCTACAATAGGAATAATGCATGATTATGCTTTTATCCATGATAGTATTACCACTGGAAATATTGTATTCTATATTTGGTTTATAGTTAGCCTAACCCTTTTTTTATGGTGGGTCATTCGCTTATGGAGTAAGCCCATTCATTTCGAAGACCTTTAATTTTTACCATCCTTAGTATCTAAAATAACGGGTGTATTTCCTTTACCCAATACAATTACTTTAGAATTGGGTGAAGTAACCAGTGCTTTCATTACTTGAATCTGTTCGTATTGTAATTGCTTGTCTCCTAAACCTGCACTGATGATTTTTTGGTAATCAGCAATACCCTGTGCTTCAACTCGCTTACGCTCTGCTTCTTGCTTTTCTTTTTGTAAAACGAACTCCATTTTTTGCGCTTCTTGTTCTGCTTTGATTTTTTCCTCAATTGATGTTTTCACATTTTGAGGGAGGGTGATATTTCTTACTAAGAGTTGCTCTAAAATCAAACCTCTTTTCTTAAAATCTTCATCAATGCTTTTAAAAATTCTACCCTGAAATAAATCTCTTTTGGTAGAGTACAAATCAATTGCAGTGAAGTATACGGCGTTATCTCTGATCTTTGTTCTAGTTAGTGGCCTAACGATTTTATCTCTATAATCCAAGCCTGTTTCACGAATTAAGCGAGGAGCTTCGCTACTGGTTACTCTGTATAAAACAGTTAAGTCTATTACTACTTCCAATCCGTCAGCAGTAAGCACACGAATGGCATCATCGCCTTCTTTATCACCTTCATCATGCACTCCACTCATGGTATAATTCAAGGTTTTTACATCTACCGTTTTTACATCCACTAATGGGTTGATAATATTCAAACCACTATTTAAAATATCATTATCAATTTTACCAAATAATGATTTTACACCAATTTGCCCGGCATCAATTTGTTTGATACAGGATGTAAGAAAACCTACTATTATAATTACCAACCCAGCAATTCGAATTCCCTTTGCTAATTTTTGAAATTCTTCCCTTTGTTTGTTTAAAAAATAAGAAACAATAAATACTATTAAACCTAAAATAATGAGTGCCATAAAAATGTTTTATACTATATGAGTAGATAAATTGGATATTTATTACAAGGTAGCTGTTAGATTTCAGATAATTTAATTTTCTAACTACTATGGTCTACCACAATTACCCATTCTCCCTTTATTTTTTTAAATATCAAGGTATAATAACCACTGACATTTCCAATTGACCGTGTAAGCGCCCATTTACCTAAAACAAACCAAGTATCTGTAGTAAGGGGTTTTACTTGTAATAAGGTGAAAGCCAGTTTGCCCATACTGGCCGTATCCGGGTATCCTTTTTGGTAGTTTTTTAATGCAGCAGCATATCCATAAGAAGGCCCACTCTTGCCTACAAAAAGCAGGCTATCATTATTCCAATATCCTTTCATGAAATTGATTAGATCTCCCTTATTCCAAGCTTTGGTTTGTTCGTTGAGAGTGGATCTTATTTGTTGATCGGGGTTTTGAGCAGATACGTTAAGTTCAATAGTAAGTAATAATAGAAGGGCAATAAGTTTCATTTTGATAAGTTTTTAGAGATAAAAGATATGAATTATGAATTATGAATTAAGAGATAAGAATTAAGAGATAAGAATTAAGAGATATGAATTATGAGATATGAATTATGAGATATGAATTATGAGATATGAATTATGAGATATGAATTATGAAAGAATAGCGCCTGTAAAGATAATTGAAAAATGATGTAATTTAACGGTGTGGATTATATTAAACATTTGCAAAAAGATAAAAAATTGGCTTCTATTCTTGGATCGAATGTGCATGAGTTGAAGTGCAGAAAAAATATTCCAGTTCGTTTAATGGCAAGCATCATGAGCCAGCAATTGAGCACAAAAGTATCTGCTGTCATCTTTAAGCGATTCCTTGAAATTTATAATGGTAAAGAACCAAAACCCCAACAAGTTTTGGATACATCTCATGAAATGCTCCGCGCAATTGGATTGAGCAATAACAAAGTTGGGTATATTAAAAATGTAGCTGCTTTTTGTATTGATCATTCAATCAATGACAAAAAATTAGCAAAAATGGATAATGATTCGATTATCGAATTGTTGGTTCAAATAAAAGGGGTAGGACAGTGGACAGTTGAAATGTTATTGATGTTTAGTTTAGGAAGAGAAGATGTTTTTGCAGTGGATGATTTAGGTATACAACAAGCTATATGTAAACTCTATAAATTAGATGCTACAGATAAAAAAATAATGAAAGCAAAAATGCTCCAATTGTCCAATAAGTGGAGCCCTTACAGAACATATGCCTGTATTCATCTTTGGAAATGGAAGGATGCATAATTATGCCGAATTCCTCGCTGCATTGATAATTCCAAACATAGACCTTGTAACTAGCTTCTCGTAGGTATTTCGAAGTTCTTCGTCCAGGGAATGATTATGTAACTGATTTAATGCATATTGTTGTATGGTTAATAAAGGCAATACGATTTTGTCGCGCATCAGAATAGAAGCTCTGCCTGTTTTATCTTCTTGCATGAGTTCTTTATTGCCAGCTAAATCCAAAACCAATTCTTCAGTTAGATCGTATTCTTTTTTAATCAAATTCCATACCGGTCCGAATGTTGGATTGTTTTTTATGAAGGCAGTTAATGGAAAGAATGATTTTAACATACTCATCATGCTATTGTCAATTAATGTTCTAAAGAAAGGAGAACTATTGAATAGGGCTTTTACTTCTGGCCATCTACCATCTTCTTTCATTTTTGCCAATGCAGAACCTACGCCAAAATATCCTGGAACATTTTGTTTTAGCTGACTCCAACTCCCTACAAAAGGAATAGCTCTTAAGTCTTCAAATTTCAATTGATTGGAGTTGCCTCTCTTGCCAGGTCTACTTGCAATATTCGATTTGCTATAATAATTCAATGGGCTATATTGCTGCATATAAGGAAGAAATTGTGGATCTGCTTTGAAAGACTGATATACTTCATAACTTAACCTGCCCAATTCGGCTAATATATTTCTTTCAGGTACAGATAGTTGTTTTCTGTTTTCTGCAAAAACAGTATTGCTGATACCCGCACTGAGTAATTGCTCTAAATTATATTGTGATGATTGAATAGTTCCAAAATTGGAGGTAATGGTTTGTCCTTGAACGGTTAATTGAATCTCTTCGTTCTCAATATTATTACCTAATGATGCATAGAATTTATTGGTCTTTCCTCCTCCACGAGATGGAGGTCCTCCACGTCCATCAAAAAACTTTACTTTAATTTCGTTCTTTTGTGAAATAGCAGTGAGCTGTTCTTTAGCAGTGTAGATACTCCAGTTGGCTTGTAAATATCCACCATCTTTTGTGCCATCACTGAAGCCTAACATGATTGTCTGTTGTTGATTTCGGTTTTTCAAATGGGTTTTATAAAGCGGAAGATTATATAAATACTCCATGATCGCTTCGGCATCTTTTAAATCATCGATGGTTTCAAATAATGGTACTATGTCTACTGATAATTGATCTGTATTCCAGCCACACAATCGAAATAAAGTAAATACTTCCATCACATTCAATGCTGTTTGACAGTTGCTGATGATATATCTATGACAACCTGCTTCTCCATTAATTTGTTGAATAGAATGAATGGCATAAATGCTTTCAATGGTATCTTTTGAAATTTGTTCTGATAGATCCAAGACATCAATAATATGGGTGACGCTACTTAATGCATTTATTTTTTCTTTTTCGTTGAGCGTTTTATAATTGACTGGTAAAATACCTTTGCCAGTTTTATTGGTATAAGTTTGATTAATATCGTTTAGTACTTTTGTATGAATCCTGCTGTCTTGACGAATATCCAAAGCAGCAAACCATGTGCCGAATAGTTTTACTTTATTGATCAAACTATCTACTCGCGAAATATACAATCCATGATGTTGCTCTTGAATAATGGTTTTTATTTTCTCTAATTTCTGTAATAGTTCTAATTGATGAATGCGTTTGCTTTCTTTTGGGCGGAAAACATTTTCATATAACTGTGCTTCCAATTCATTGATTAAAATATCTACTCCAGAAAAAGTGAGTTTTCTTTTAAGTTTTCTTATATCTCTATAATAACAAACAATAATGGCACTCCGAAGTGATTCGGCCACTTTTAAAGTAGTAGTAGCATCTACAAAGGGATTTCCATCTCTGTCTCCGCCAGGCCAAAATCCTAATTCAATAAATGGGTTATTGTTTTCGATATGTCCGTCAAAAATATCTCTTTGAATAAAATTGTAAATATTGCCAATTGAGTGATATAAAATATTTTCTAAGTACCACATGAGATTAAGTGCTTCATCAAATGGGGTAGGTTGTTTTTTATTGAAGAATGGAGTTATTCCTAATTGTTGTATGAATAAATTAATGGTTTGAAAATCATTCTTTGCAATAGATTCTCCTAAATCGTGAATGATTCCCAAAACACTTCCTGGATAGAATTGAGTTGGATGAGCAGTGAGTACAACACGAACTTTAAAATGGCGTAATTTCTCTTTTAATGCAGGAACCTTTCCCGCAAAATAAGCTTCATTGTACAAGGCTTTTAAGCTACCAGTTCCATTGATATTATTAACGGTACTAAATGCAGCATCTTCAATGGCGTCAAATAATACCACCTGACGTTCTATATATTGTACAAATTTGAATAAACGGGCAACTTTATCCTCCTCAGATAATGCATTGGTGTGTTGACTAAAAAATTGATCGATGATCTCCATTGGATTTTTCCCTTCTTGATACCCATCAATACATGCTTGTAATAAAATGGGTAATAATGCCCCTACATTGGCTATGCCTGAAAAAGGCAGGGCAGCAAATAAACTATTATAAATAGTATATTTATCAGTTACATTTTGTCGGAAAGACTGAATATTCGATTGATTGGGCATATGGAAAATTCTTTCTCAATTTACTGTTTTTTGGTTCATCTTAAAACTTCTAGAAAATCAGCATTGATTAACTGAATAAATACTTATTTTGTAGTTATGAATACATTTTTGATAAGGATTAAACAGATATTAGTTGTTGGGCTAATTATTTTCATCGTTTCATGTAGTAAAAAAGACCAGACTTCTACTCCTGTAACACCAACGGTACCTCCTGTAACTCCACCTCCTGCAGGAGTAACTATTACTCCACCTACTCCTTTTGGATTTTATGTGGTTGGTTACTTTCCGAGTTATCGAGACCCTGCAACAATAACCGATCAAAAATTCAGGATGTGTAATGTGGTAAATTATGCTTTCGCTAATGTAACATCAACTGGTGGGTTAACTGTTGCAAGCCCTTCTGTATTAACTGCAGTGGCTGCAAAAACAAAAGCAAATAATGCAAAAATATTTATCAGTATATCCGGATTAGCAGCCGATTTTAAGAATATGGCTACTACATCTACTGGGAGAAATGAATTTGTAAAATCAATTATGCAAGTGGTTAGAACATATGGAATGGATGGAGTAGATGTTGATTGGGAATTTCCGAGAACCGATGATGGAACCGATCTTACTTATGCTGCTTTTATGAGAGAGTTAAGTGATAGTTGTCATTCCGGAGCTAAGTATTATTTATCAGCGGCTATTACTGCAGGAAAATATGCTGGTGTAATTCGCGATGCAATCAGTAGTAGTTTGTGGACCAATAATACTGTTGATTTTTTTAATATTATGGCCTATGACGATTTTAGTACAACCGTAGCTTTCAAACATCATAGCGATTTAGCGTTGGCTCAAACCTGTTTGAATTATTGGATCAATACAAGAGGAATGCCCTCATCTAAAGCTGTTTTGGGCATTCCAGCTTATGGAAGGCCAAGTGGTATTACTCAAACAGGAACAGTGTTAACTTATAATACTATTACGAGTGGGTCAGGCAGTGCACTATTGGATTCTGCTGTTGTAAGTGCAGGTGGATTTTCCAATTATACCATTTATTATAATGGATTGCCAACAGTAAAACGTAAAGCAAAATTGGCACAATCGATGGCCAATGGAATTATGATGTGGGAAAAAGGGCAGGACCGAACAGATGGACTATCTTTATTGAAAGCAGTTTGTGATACAATTGGTAGGGCTTATTAAACTAATTTGTTTTGTTTCTGTCAAACTAATAATTAACACCCCTTCATGTTAACTGATGATCAACAATTAGTAATACAGTTTAAATCGACTGCAACAAAAGATGCTGCCTATACCACGCTGGTAAAAAAATACCAGGAAAAACTATATTGGCATATTCGTAGAATGGTTGTTGAGCATGAAGATGCCAATGATGTATTACAGAATACATTTATCAAAGTGTGGAAGGGTTTGGACAATTTTAGGGAAGATAGCCAGTTATATACTTGGTTGTATAGAATTGCAACCAATGAAAGTTTGAGTTTTTTGGAACAATTGAAAAAAAAATCGGCTGTTCAATTTGATGAAATTGCGGGTGATTTTGGCAATAAAGTAAAAGCAGATGCCCATTTCGATGCCAATAAATTGGAATGGAAATTACAGCTTGCTATTCAGCAACTGCCTGAAAAGCAGAAATTGGTGTTTAATCTTCGATATTTTGATGAAATGCCTTATGAAGAAATGAGCGCTGTTTTAGACACTAGTGTAGGGGCTTTGAAGGCGAGTTATCATCATGCAGCCAAAAAAATTGAAGAATTTATAATAAATAGTTAAACCTTAATATAAAATTATAGTCTAAGAATTGATCATGGAAACGAAAGTTGATATAATAGCTGAATTAAAAGAGGTAAGTCCCTTTTTATTGGAAATATCTAAAAGCATACCTCAGTCGGTACCGAATGGCTATTTTGATTCATTTTCTAGTGAAATGTTGAAATTGGCTAAAGAGTCGTCTTTTACTTTGGAATCGGAATTGGAATCAATCGCGCCATTACTTAATCAAATATCAAAAAAACCTGTTCAACATTTGCCTGAAGGGTATTTTGCCGATTTTGCCATTCAATCAAATAAAGAACCAGCTAAGGTTGTTCAAATGCGATTGGTTCGTAAATGGGTGAGCTATGCTTCTGCGGCTGTGATTGCTGGCATATTAATTACTGCCGGATTTGTTTTTAATAGCAAGCCAATTAGTTCATTTGATTTTGACTATTACAGTAAAATTGATGTACCTGCAGCTTTGAATCAGGTCCCTGAAGATGAATTGCAAAACTATTTAAACACAACTGCTTCATTGTCTGGGAATGATCAGCTAATCATATCAGATGAATTAGAGAATAGTAACCAAGGTAATTTTCAACAAATCTCTGATGAAGAATTAAAAGAATATTTAAAAGAAGTAGGCAGTGAAGCTGCTAAAAGAAAAGAAAGTTAAAAAATCATTGTATGAAAAAAATAATATTAGTCATTGTGCTTTTTTGTTTTGGAGTAGTTGTTTCCAATGCTCAAAACAAACCAGAAAGGCAATTCAATAAAAACAATATTGAGGCACTAAAAGTTGCTTACATAACTCGTCAGCTAAATTTAACTCCAGAGGAAGCGCAGAAATTCTGGCCAGTTCATAATATTTATTTTGAGGAGCTTAAAAAAGCCAGAAAGGAGAATCTAGACAATGAACTGGTTTTTGAAGAGAAAGCATTAAATGTTCGAAAAAAGTACAACGCTGATTTTAGAAAGATTTTGATGAGCGATGAAAGAGTAAATAAGATGTATAAATTAGAAAAAGATTTTAATAATGAATTGCGCAAAGAGTTAATGAATAGAAGAATGAAGAAACAAACTCCTTTGAACAATAATAACTAAACATTTTGAAAGATGGGTGAAGCAATGTCGTGATAGAAAAGAAATTTCCATTGTTCATTATTGCCTTGTTCCCACCATTGCCTTCTTAGTTCCATGCATTTTTTTCCATCGAAATCATATTTAGCTACGAAGCGGCTTTTCATTTGTTGCAATTGAGGTGCATCATCGCCCCCAAAGAATAGGGTCTCGTTATCTTCTCTGATCCAAAATACCTGATGAAATTTACTATGCGCTCCTGTTAGTTCATATTGAATATAATCATCTATATATCCCATGTCATCTTCTAGCCATTCCACTTTGCTGAACTCCGATAAAAGGGCTATGTCTTCTTTTATATATGACGCAGATCCAATGCCCATCGCAAATTCAAATTCCCTGCTCTGAACATAATAAGTAGCATATGGAAATGCAATAAATTGTTCCCCAGTTAAAGCGTTCTTAGTGGTTATTCCTCCCGCATGATCTTTGTGTAAATGACTCATCAGTACTTTAGTAACCTGAGATGGATTAATGCCCGCTTTTTCAAGGTTATGATAAATTTGAGGCTGACCGCTCGATAAATTATAACCTAATCCAGTATCAATTAAAATGACATCTTTAGAAGTGATGATAATAAATGGCTGAATCTCTACTAATAAACTACCAATTGGTCGACTATTCAATATTTCTGTTTGTGTATCAAATGGAACAAAAATTTTGGTTTTATCGATGGTAAAACTGCCTTCAGATAATGGAATAATTTTCATGAAAATATTTTAACGCAATACCATTTGACGATCGGCATCGAGTCTGAGAAGAATAAATAGCAGCATGGTAAATGATACTAACGAAGATCCACCATAACTAATTAAAGGCAATGTAACCCCCGGTGATGGAAATAATCCGAGGGTCATACAAATATTAAACGCTATATGGAAGAAAATGATACTCGCTACGCTATAAGCATACACCCTACTGAAAGTACTTCTTTGCCTTTCGGCGAGCATAATAATTCTAAATAACAAAAATAAATAAATGCTCAGAAATGCAAAACATCCAACAAAACCAAATGCTTCACCTAATGATGCAAAAATAAAATCTGTATGTTGCTGGGGAACATATTTTCCTCTTGTTTGTGTTCCTTTTAAGAAGCCCCTTCCCCAAAATCCTCCTGAACCAATGGCTATTTTACTTTGTCGAACATTGTAATCATCGGGTTTGCGAGCCGCTTTTTCCGATTTCTTTGCAGATCGTTGGTTCAAACTACAATCATAATCTTTTCCAAAAGCACTGTAAACCCTTGCGCTTTGATAACATTCCAACACATTATTAAAAATAAACGGAACAGCAAAACGCTGAATACCAACACTGGTAAACCATACAATTAAAATCAAATAAAGCAACCCTTTGCTTCTTTTAATTATTTTCCTAAACCCGTATATACACAAAATAGCAGCTGCTGAAAGCAATATAGCCAATGTATTTGGCTCAATCAAAAGGGTTGATATGATCAATGCTACAAATGAAAATCCAATGATCAATACTATTGGTGAAAGCCCCTCTCTGAACATAACTAAAAAGAAACTAAAATAAACCAATGCCATACCTGCTTCGTGTTGTGCCACCGAAATAACTGCAGGTAATAAACAAATAATGCCGGCTAGTACTTGAGATTTAAGTTTACTAAAGTCAGTTTCCTGTCGAGATAAAAATTTTGCCAAAGCCAATGCGGTAAATATTTTACATATTTCAACTGGCTGTAAATTAAAACCTCCACCTAATGGAATCCAACTTTTTGATCCATTGATATTTTTACCAATTACAAAAGTAGCCAGCATCAATAAAATGCCAAACACATAAAATAAATTGGCAAATGCGGTAAAGAGTTTACTGTCAGTTAACAATATTAAAGTTGCAATAATCACACATACTCCTGCAAAAATGAGTTGTTTGCTATAATTGGTTTTGCCACTTAAAAATGTTTGCGCCCAATTGGTATCAGTTCGATATTCAACCATAAAAATGCAAAGAATTCCAATAGCTATTAATATGCCATAAAGCCATACAATAGTATAGTCTACACCTTGGGATATATTTTTTTGTCTATTCATGGTTTACCGCTCGCTCTTTTCTTCTTTTTGTCATCGTTTAATAATAATGATGGTTTTGCTTTTATTTTTGGTTCAGTATTTTTATCTCCAATTGGAGTTGAATTATTTTCTAAAGTTGCTTCTATATTAGGTTTATTATTTTCTTCAGTGACTTCTGCTTTGGCAGCTGCTTCTTCGAAAGCAATTTTTGCTAATCGTGCAGAATCTTTTTTATAATACCATCTCTTGATAGCGTCTGGAATTAAATTAACTTTTGCGACCCGTTCAACCTCAGCAAGTCCGGCAGTGGAAATAGTATCATTTAAATATTTTTCCATCATAAATCCTGCAATAGGGCCAGCTGCGACAGATCCGTATCCTCCATTTTCAACAACAACTGCAATGGCAATTCTTGGATTATTTTTTGGAGCAAATGCTACAAACAATGAGTGGTTTTTACCGTGTGGATTTTGTGCAGTTCCTGTTTTAGCACAATATTCATGCCCTGGAATTTTAATAGCAGCAGCAGTTCCATAAAGGGTTACATCATTCATGCCATCGTGAACTGCTTTGTATGAACTATCAGAAATATGTGTAACAATATGTTGCCTTCTGTACTTACCTAAAAGGGCTGTATCGGAGTCAGATTCATTTTCAATACTATCTACAAAGTGAGGAGCATAGTAAAATCCTTTATTGGCTATTATGCACATTAGGTTGGCCATTTGAACAGGAGTGGCAGTCATTTTATCTTGCCCTATGCCTAAGGTTAATACACTACAACTATTCCATCTTTTGGCACCACCAAAAAATTTATTGTATTTACTGGTGTCTGGTATATTGGCTTTGTCTTCGCTTGGCAAGTCTACTTCTAAAGTTCTACCTAATCCAAATGCATTCATGTATTCTTTCCATTTCAAATATCCTTGAATGGTGTTGCCATAATTTTTATTGTCAATAGCTTTTCTAAAAACATCAGAAAAATAGGAATTGCAGGAATTGGCTAATGCTAACCTTAAATTAGCAGCATGTCCCGGATTTTTGTGTTCACATCTTACATACACTCCATTGCATCCTCCATAGCCTCCATAACAGGCTACACCATAAGACGGAGTAATTAATCCTTCATCTAAAGCTACCAATGCTCCCAATGGTTTAAAAGTGGATCCAGGTGGATATTGTCCTTTGATAGCTCTATTGTACATTGGTTTTGCAGTATCTAAAACCATTCTCCCCCAATTTTTTCTTCTTGCATTTCCTGTGAGTACATTGGGATTATAAGATGGGCTAGATACCATAGCGATGATTCCCCCTGTTCTTGGGTTGATAGCAACAGCGCTTCCAATTTTATTTTGTAATAATTTTTCAGCTAATTGTTGAACCTCCACATCAATACTGGTATATAAATTTTTTCCGGCAATAGCAACTGTATCAAAAAGTCCTTTTTCGTAAGGCCCTTGTATTCTACTTTTATTGTCTCTAATAAATCTTTTGATTCCTCTTTGGCCCATTAATACTTTCTCATAGGTTTTTTCCAAACCATTCATCCCTGCATAATCCCCCATTTCATAACCGTCATTTTTATACTTTCTCAAATAAGTAGTATCTACTTCAGCTATATAGCCCAACAATTGTCCTGCAGTATTATATGGATAGGTTCTGACAGATCGTTCACTCAAAACAAATCCAGGAAATTTGTACATATTCTCATTCAGCTTAGCATATAATTCTGCGCCAAGTAATGGTTCGAATATGCTAGGTTTTACACGGGTATTTTTAAAGATGGCTTCTTTAATTCTCTTTTTATATTCAGCAGTATCAATTCCTAATAATTCGCATAAAGAAGCTGTATCGTTGCCCTTAGTTTCAGCTGGTGTAACCATTAAATCGTAACTGATCACATTTTCTAATAAAGCTCTTTTCTTTCTATCGAAAATGATGCCTCTATCAGGGTAAACAATTTTTCTAAATATGGCATTGTTTTCTGCTGCCAATTTATACTTAGAAGAAAAAATCTGAAGGTTAATTAACTGAAAAGTGATGATTAAAAAAACGGCAGCAAAAATAATTTGAATAATTCTACCTCTGCTTTGATTGAATACGGACATAATTAAAAAAAGCGTTTATAAACCTCAGATCAAAAGTAAGATTTAAGTTTATTGGTTCGTGCGAAACTTAGCATTTCTACTAAACAACATTTCTGTAACAAAAATCAGTAATAGACTAATTCCTGTTGTAGCTGTTACCTTTCCTAAAAAGTAAACAAAATCGCCAAATTGTAGCCATTCTAATAATACTAAATAGAAATGATGAATAAAGGTCAAGAGTACAACATATAAACTATAGGGGGCCCATCCCATACTACTAATACTTGGTTCTATATAGCTTTGTTCAGTAGTTTCTTGTGGAATCAATAAATTCAAGAGAAATGGCTTTACATAAGCAATTAAAACACTTGCTGCAGCATGTAAACCCATAGTGCCGGTGAAATAGTCTAAGGTCAATCCAAATACAAAAGCGATGATTAATAGCGGAAATCGAGCCAAATTAAAGGGTAACCAAAGTATAAATAAGAAATATAAATATGGTACAATAAACTGATGAAGCGGGGGTATCTGGTTCAATATGAATACCTGCATTCCAATAAATAGTATGAATCGAAATATATTTTTAATTAAGGTGCTCATTGATTTTTTCCGCTGTTTTCTAAAATTATCTGTTCATTGTATCTCGAATTCCCAATAATATCAACATATTGAAGGGTAAAAAAATTAGTGGCTGTTTTTACTTTTAGTGAATAAAAATTAGAGGATGGATCAACAATGATCGAAGCAACTGTTCCAATTAATAAATGAGAAGGGAAATTAGCAGAATAGTTACTGGTAACTACTGAATCACCTTTTATTACTTTGGAGCTTTTCGAAACATTTTTTAAAATTAAATAATGTGGATCTGCACCATCCCATTCTATGCTTCCAGCAGAATTATCTTTTTTTAGCATTGCACTTACTTTACTATTTCGATGCAACAAACTCATTACTTTACTGATATTGTCTGTTGTTTCTACAACCACTCCTACAATTCCTGATGGCCCAATTACAGACATTCCTTTTTTGATGCCTTGTAAACTCCCTCTTTCTAACATCAAATAATTGTTTTGTAGGGTATAGGTATTACCAATCACTTTAGCAGGTAAATAAGTATATTTTCTAGCCCTGCCTAAAGAATCTATTAGGGTGGAATCTTTTACATTTAAAATACTACTATCAGGTAATTGAAAATTAATAGGTAGCGCATTTCGTAAAGCAGCATTTTCTTTTGCCAATAATTGATTGGTTTCTTGCAAAGAAAAATAACTTCTTAAATTACTATATCTGCTATTGACTTTTCCAGTCACTTCATTTGCTGCGCCAGCAAAAAAAGTTTCATGTGTTTTACTTGATGAAGACAATAGTACAATACATACTACTTGTAACAGTAGAAAACTGATTAAATTAAAGTATTGCCGTATGAATAGAAAAATGTTTTTCAATGCAGCTAACTAATAAACTATCTCATGATAAATGGAAATCGTTGGTAATTTTTCAGCGCAAGTCCGGTACCTCTTACAACACTCTTTAAAGGATCATCAGCTACATGTACTGGTAATTTTATTTTTGCGCTCAAACGCTTATCCAGACCACGTAACAGCGCACCACCACCTGTGAGATATAAACCTCTTCTGTAAATATCAGCAGCCAATTCCGGAGGTGTAGTTTCTAGTGCTTTTAAAATGGCTTCTTCAATTTTAAAAATACTTTTATCTAATGCTTCTGCAATTTCCTGATAGCTTACCATGATTTGTTTAGGAATTCCTGTAACCAAATCTCTACCATTCACTGGCATGTCTTCAGGAGGATTGTCTAAATCTTTCATTGCAGCTCCAACATTTATTTTGATCTGCTCTGCAGTACGTTCACCAATTAATAAACTATGGTATCTTCTTAAAGCCTCCATAATATCTGCAGTAAATTCATCACCTGCAATACGGATACTTTGATCACAAACAATTCCTGCTAATGCAATTACTGTAATGCCAGTTGTTCCTCCACCGATATCAATAATCATATTTCCTACTGGTTCTTCCACATCAATTCCAATTCCGAGTGCTGCTGCCATCGGTTCATGAATCATATAAACTTCTTTTGCACCTGCTTGCTCTGCACTATCTCTTACCGCACGTTTTTCAACTTCTGTAATGGAGGAAGGAATACAAATAACCATTCTCCAACTTGGAGGGAACAATGGTTTTTTTGGATAGATCATTTTCATGAGCTCCCTGATCATTAATTCTGCAGCATTAAAATCCGCAATTACTCCATCTTTTAATGGACGAACTGTTTTGATGCTCTCATGCGTTTTTTCATGCATCATCAACGCCTTTTTTCCAACAGCTAAAACCTCTTTCATATTATTGCGATTTAAAGCAATAATGGAAGGTTCATTTACTACCACATCATCGTTGTGAATAATCAATGTGTTGGCTGTTCCTAAATCCATCGCAATTTCTTGCGTAAAAAAATTAAATAATCCCATTTTATAATAGAGTTCTTATATGTGAAGCAATAGCTACAAAGGTGCTAGAAAATAGTGGAATTAACAAGGGAATTCAAAACCAATATCCGACCTAAAATACATTCCTTCAAAATGGATTTTTTGGAGGACCGTTTTTGATTTGGCCGCTGCTTCTTCAATACTATTTCCGTAGGAAGTTACTGCTAAAACCCTGCCACCATTTGTTAAAATTTTTTCTCCATCGGCTTTTGTGCCTGCATGAAACACAATACTGTCTTTATTTTCCACTATTTCTGGGGCAATTGAAATGGATTTATTTTTTTCATAGTCTCCTGGGTATCCGCCACTCACTGCCATAATGGTTGCCACAGAGCGTTCATCAAAAGAAATATTGGCGTCTTCTAAAGTTCCATTATCCATTGCTGCAAAAAGTGCCACTAAATCTGTTTGTAATCTGGGCAATACAACTTCCGTTTCGGGATCCCCTAATCTGCAGTTATATTCAATAACATAAGGTGTTCCGTCAACATTCATCAAGCCAAAAAATACGATTCCATGATATACGAGCTGCTCCATTTCTAAACCCTTAATAGTAGGTTGAATAATGGTTTCTTCTACTTTTTTCATGAAAATTTCATCCATAAAAGGAACTGGGCTTACGCATCCCATTCCTCCAGTATTCAACCCTGTATCGCCTTCTCCTATTCGTTTGTAGTCTTTTGCATGCCCAATAATATGGTAATCTCTACCATTGGTAAGTGCGAATACACTTACTTCGATTCCTTTTAAAAACTCCTCAATCACTACTTTTTCACTAGCAGCTCCAAATTGTTTCCCTTTGATCATTTCTGTGAAACTCGAAATGGCCATTTCAATGGTTGTTGCAATTACCACCCCTTTGCCTGCTGCCAACCCATCTGCTTTCAAAACCACTGGTAATGAGTGTTGTAAAATATAGGCTTTTCCTTCCTCAAAATTGTGTTGAGTAAATTCGGCATATGCCGCAGTTGGAATACCATGTCTTTGCATGAATTTTTTGCTGAAGGCCTTGCTACCTTCTAATTGAGCCGCATTTGCCGATGGACCTACTACAATAATCTGTTGTAAAGTAGGATCTGCTTGAAAAAAATCATAAATACCTTTTACCAATGGCTCTTCTGGTCCTACAACCAACATATTGATTTGGTGCTCTAAACAACAAGCTTTTATTGCTTCAAAATCAGTTACAGAAATAGGCAAATTAGTCCCAAAAGCAGCTGTGCCAGCATTCCCAGGGGCAATAAACAATTTGTCACAATGATGACTTTGTGCCATTTTCCATGCCAAAGCATGTTCTCTACCCCCTGAACCAAGTATTAAAATATTCATGAATCGTAAATTGGTTGCGAAAATAACCCATGCTTTTCACTTTTATCACTATTTTGGGTGATTAACGTAAATGATTGCTATGAATGGGAAGTCGGTTTCTACAGCTCACCCAAAGGGACTGTATGTTTTGTTTGCTACAGAAATGTGGGAAAGGTTTAACTACTATGGGATGCGCGCTATTTTGGTGCTATTTATGACCAAAGCATTGCTCTTCGATAAAGTTTTTGCTTCTAATCTTTATGGGTCCTATACCGGATTGGTTTACTTAACACCACTTTTAGGAGGATATATTGCCGACAGGTATTGGGGCAATAAGCGATCTATTATCGCGGGAGGGATAATCATGGCTATTGGAGAATTCATTCTTTTTTTCTGTGGATCTCTATATAGTAGCAATCCGGAATTATCATCTTGGCTCTTCTTTTCAGGCCTTGGTTTTATGATTGCAGGCAATGGTTTTTTTAAAGCCAATATTGCTTCATTAGTAGGTCAATTGTATCCAAAAGGAGATAAAAGAATCGATTCGGCGTATACCATTTTTTATATGGGAATTAATGTGGGAGGTGCAATTGGCCCACTCGTTTGTGGTTTGGTTGGCGATACAGGTAATCCGGCGGATTTTAAATGGGCTTTTTTGGCAGGTGGAATTGCCATGTTGATTGGCGTAATTGTTTTGGCCATTTTCCATAATAAATATATAGTAGATGATAAAGGAGAAACAATTGGATTAACGCCAATTGGTGCTACAAAAAAAGCTTTGCAACCCATTGTAATGGTTGTTGGTTTATTGGCCTTTTCCTTTTTAACTATCGGCCTAATTTATGCCGATGCAAAAATATTTAGTTATTTATTTTACTTATTAATTGCTTGTATTTTATTAATTGCCTTTATTGTTTTTTCAGATAAAAAATTAAGTTCGATAGAGAAGAAAAAAATTGGTGTCATTTTTATCGTTTCCTTTTTTGTGATTTTTTTCTGGAGTGCTTTTGAACAAGCAGGGGCATCACTTACTTTTTTTGCAGAAGAGCAAACACAACGCGATTTGGGAGCATTTGTAGTTCCCACGAGTTTCTTTCAATCATTGAATTCCATTTTTGTAGTTGCTTTGGCACCAGTGTTTGCATGGCTTTGGGTTAAGTTGGGAAAAAGAGAACCAGCATCTCCTACTAAAATGGCGCTTGGATTATTTTTATTGGCAATGGGTTATTTGTGGATCGCTTTTGGGGTGAAAGATGTTCAGCCGGGTATCAAAGTCAGTATGATTTGGCTAACAGGAATGTATTGTATGCAAACCTGCGGTGAGCTTTGTTTATCACCTATTGGATTATCATTGGTAAATAAGTTGGCACCATTAAAATTTGCTTCCTTATTAATGGCTGTATGGTATACTGCCAATGCATTTGCTAATAAATTGGCTGGAGTATTAAGTGCATTGTACCCCGATGGAAAAACAACTTATATCATTGGATTACCGATCAATAATTTGTATGAGTATTTCATGATGTTTGTAGAAATGGCAGGGCTTGCATCTTTAATTTTATTTATCATTTCCACCAAGCTTAAAAAAATGATGGAATAATTAATCTTTAAAATCATTCACATGTCTGATCAAAAAAAAGTTTTTAAACCATTTATTGCTCCTGAAAGCAATATGGCTGAGCTCACTGTAAAGTCCATTTTATTAGGAAGTTTATTCGGTGTGATTTTTGGTGCTGCTACTGTTTACTTAGCACTCAAAGCTGGCCTAACTGTTTCTGCTTCTATTCCAATTGCAGTAATTGCAATTACTTTAGGAAGGAAGTTTTTTAAAACAACTATTTTAGAAAATAATATCATTCAAACAACGGGTTCAGCTGGAGAAAGTATTGCGGCAGGTGTAGCTTTTACTTTACCTGGATTTTTGTTTTTATCATCACCCTCGAGTGCTGAGTATTTTAATTACCTCACTATTTTAATCCTAGCAATAATAGGCGGTATATTAGGAACATTGTTAATGATACCGTTACGCAAAGCATTAATTGTAAATGAACATGATAACCTTCCTTACCCTGAAGGAACTGCATGTGGAGATGTTTTAAAAGCAGGAGAGAAAGGCGGTGATTTTGCAAAAACAGCGTTCTGGGGATTAGGTGTTGCGTTTACTTATGCCATATTTCAAAAAATTTTGCATGTAATTGCCGAAACGCCATTTTATGCTACCAAGCAGATCAATAAATTTTTTCCCTCTGCTAAAATTAGCGGTGAGATCACGCCAGAATATATGGGTGTGGGTTATATCATCGGACCAAAAATTGCTGGGGTATTGGTAGCTGGTAGTGTATTAAGTTGGTTGGTATTTATTCCATTGTTGTCTACATTGGTTCCTGGTGATGTAATTGCCATGCAGTTGATCAAATTGGGTTACTTAGTGGACATTGCCAAAGCAGGCGGCAAAGGTGGATGGGATCCTATCACGCATCAATTTGCTGATTATTCAGCCGCTATTTATTATGCATATATCCGCCAGGTAGGAGCAGGGGCAGTAACAGCTGGAGGAATTATTACTTTATTAAAAACCATTCCAACGATTGTAAAATCGATCAAGGGAAGTTTTGCCTCTTTAAAGAATAACAATGATCCAGGTGCTGCTGCTGTTTTAAGAACGGAGAAAGACCTTAGTTTAAAAGTAGTGGGAATAGGAAGCTTGGCTTTGATTGCATTGATAGCAATACTCCCTCAAGTGCCTGGAGATAGTTTTATTCAGAAATTATTAATTGGTGTATTGGTGATTTTATTTGGGGCATTATTCGTAACAGTATCTTCTAGAATTGTAGGATTAATAGGATCATCCAATAACCCAATTAGCGGGATGACCATTGCAACTGTAATGGGCACCAGTTTGATTTTTTTAAGTGTAGGCTGGACAGGTCAAGCATTTGAGCCATTGGTTTTGGTAGTAGGAGGAATGATCTGTATTGCAGCAGCTAATGCTGGAGCTACTTCACAAGATTTAAAAAGCGGATATATAGTTGGGGCAACTCCACGAAATCAACAGATCGCTTTATTTGTTGGGGCAATTGTTTCTTCAATTGTTATAGGATTGACGGTAAAGTTCTTAGATCGTCCAACAACAGAAATGGTGCAACAAGGAATTCATCATGCAATTGGTTCAGATAAATATCCCGCACCGCAAGCAACATTAATGGCCACTTTAATTAAAGGAATTCTTTCTCAAAATCTCGATTGGCAATATGTAGTTGTTGGTATTTTTCTAGCAATTACCATGGAGTTGTGTGGAATTAAATCATTGAGTTTTGCCATTGGTGTTTACTTGCCTTTAGCAACAACTTTACCTATTTTTATTGGTGGTGCAATCCGTGGAATGGTAGAGTCGAAGCAAAAGAAGAATAAAGTGGAAATAAATGCAGAAGAGGAAGAATTAGGTAAGGGCAATCTTTTTGCAACTGGATTGGTTGCAGGAGGTGCTGTAGCGGGAGTAGTTATTGCCTTTTTAGCAGGGTCTGATTTTGGGGAAAAATTCCTCAATGCAGTGAGTCTTGAATCAGGAATAGTGGGTGTTCTGTCCCATGGAGGATATTTTATTCTTGGAACTGCAATGTTCGCTGTAATGGGAACCATTTTATATCGAGTTGCTATAAAAAAATAGACAAGGATAATTTTATTAAACTATCATTAAAGTCTAGGTTAACGCCTAGACTTTTTTTGTGTATGCTTTTTTACATTAAACCTTTATTATAAATTGATGTCCAATACTAAAATTCGGGCCATGCAATTGAAAAGAATGTATAAATCATTTATCGTAGGAGCTGGATTAACCATTTTAAGCTCTTTTACAGATAGCACAGACATTGTTAATAATAGTGCTATTAAAATGCCCTATAAAAAATATGGCTATTCCGATCGTCAGGCAGCAGCTCGTTTACTGGATCGATTTACATTTGGAGCAAAGCCAGGCCAAATAGATGAAGTACTTAAAATGGGTATTGATCAATGGATGGAACAACAACTTGAGGGGACATTGCCCGATGCTGATTTAACCCAAAGACTAAGTAATTATCAAACCTTGGGATTGGATAATGAAAAAATTGTAAATACTTACATGAATGCAGGGCAAGTGATTCGCTTTGCTGCAAAGCATGGTTTAATAGATAGAGATACTATAAAAGGGGACAACAAAAAAGAATACCAAGAAAATGTAAGATCCTTAATGCTCAAAGAAGGTTTTAAGCCGATCGTACAATTGCAAAGTGAACTCATCAATCAAAAAATTATTCGGGCAGCATATAGTAATAATCAATTACATGAGCTCTTAACAGATTTTTGGTTTAACCATTTTAATGTTTCCATAACCAAACAACAATGCCAGCAATACATACTTACCTATGAGCGGGATGCAATCAGGCCTAATGTAACAGGCAATTTTGAAACCATGCTCGAAGCAACAGCTAAGCATCCTGCGATGCTAGAGTATTTGGATAATGCAAACAGCGTTAGTAACAATAATAATGTAGCAAATAAAAGAGGAAATGCATTTGTGGACAGACAAATGAAGCAACGGGCCGACGAAATGATGGCAACCAATCCTGAAGGGGCTGAAATTCTAAATAAAACAATACAGGCAAAAAAAGTGCAGGGCTTAAATGAAAATTATGCTAGAGAAATTATGGAATTACACACCATGGGGGTAGATGCAGGCTATACACAAGCCGATGTTACTTCTGTAGCGAGAGCATTAACAGGATGGAGTGTAAGGCCCTTGATCAAAGATGCACCGGGGAGAAATTTATTGGATAGAGCGGGTAAGGATAATTTAGAAAAAAGAGGGTTTGTTATGGAAGGCGATTTTTTATTTCGCGCAGACAAACATGATGATTCTGCAAAAATGATATTGGGGAAGAACTTTCCTGAGAATGGCGGGTATAAAGAAGGTAGAGAAGTAATTCATTTATTAGCTACTAGTTCTGCAACTGCACAATTCATTTGTAAAAAATTGGCTACTCGATTTGTAAGTGATACTCCATCTGTAGCATTGGTAAATCATATGGCTACTACTTTTCAAAAATCAAATGGAAATATTAAAATGGTGTTGATCGCAATGGTGAATGATGCGTCATTTTGGAATCAAAAACTTACCCAAGAAAAAATAAAATCTCCTTTTGAATTAGTAATTAGTACTGTTAGAGCAACCAATGCCGATGTGCAACAGCCATTTCAATTATATAATTGGTGCAATCGAATGGGGCAAAAAATTTATTTCTATCAAGCCCCAACTGGCTTTCCGGATAGAGGGGCTTATTGGATCAATACAGGTGCTCTATTGAACCGAATGAATTTTGGTTTGGCATTTGCTTCACAGAAAATCCCTGGTGTTAAGTTCGATCTAATGGCTTTGAATAATAATCACGAACCAGAAAGCCCCGATCAAGCTTTAGTAGTATTTAGTAAAATACTTTTACCAGAGCGAGACCAAGCAGCCAATATTCAGCGATTAAGTGCCATGGTAAGAGACAATACAGTTGCAGATAAAATCAATCAAGCTGCGGAAAAAACTACGCTACCACCAACTAATGAA
>JANOZT010000114.1:0-74179 GCA_031429515.1 Sphingobacteriia bacterium | reverse complement strand
CACAAAGCCCAATTCCGAAGTTCTGTAAACCAACAGATCAACCAGCTCCATTTCCTTAACAGTCAACTCATCGTTGCTCATGGAACTTTCGATCTTTTCGGTAGCAGCTACCCTTCCTGTCATTTCATCAATATACAATTTTACCAAGTACTCCCCTCCTAATCGCATACCTGATATTTGTTTTGATGCTGGCACAAATAAGTCCTTCATCAATCCCCAATCTAGGAAAGCACCTTGCTTGGTTACAGACAATACTTTGAGTTTAGCAATTTCTCCGACTACTGCATTGGCTTTTTGAGTGGTTGCAATTAATCGATTATCGGAATCGTGGTAAACAAATACTTCTAATTCATCTCCAATGCGCAAGCCTTGCGGCACAAATCTTTTGGGCAATAAAATACCTTCTCCACCATCGTCGAGGTAGAAACCAAAATCTACTTTTCGGCTAACCTTTAATGTATTATAACTACCTACCTGAACGGGTTCCATTTGTATATTTTAAAATAATTCGGGGGCAGTATCTTTTGGCACTGCTTGCTCCCATTCCATTTCAATGGTTTTACTGAAATCGGTTAGCTTTGCCCCAACAGCCTTCCAACCCATCACATCCACCATTTTAGCTACTTTGAATTTAGCCTTTCTTACTTGTTGCCCCCTGCCTGTTTGTACTACTAAGATAGGCTGATCATCAGTAGAAATAGCCATTAAATAATTACCTGTACCATCTTTAATAAAACTAAACTGTGTTTTCAGTGTAGAAGTTTCTATTTTGAACCGCTTAATATTGTACTGAGACTTCTCTTGATCTAAATACACAGCTGTGATAATTCTATCTGGATTGAATTGCTCAATCAATTTGATCTTATCAGATTCAAAGCGCTGGGTTATTTCTGTATCGGTTAATTCGTAGGATCCATCGGTATAGAAAACCACAATTTTTTCATCTTCAAAACTACCTAAGTATTTCCCTTTTTCTTCTGTATTTAATCTTCCGAATTTATCATCAAACCACAATTTTCTGCCAGCCAAAGTGCTCTTGCCAGCTTCTTTCATTTTTACGGTTTTGATAGGATACTTAGTCACTTGATTACCCATACTGCTTCTTCCTTTGATTTCTAATTCATCAAAAAGAAAATCTAGTTCTTTGATTCTTGCAGTACAATTAGGGCTTAAAATGATTTTTACCGATTCTGCTTCCCCATTCGGATTGGCTGAAAAATAATGAACCTTGCTTTTCTCAGAACCCTTGGTTAGATCATATTCCTTTTCTCTAGTAACGCCAGTAACATTAAATCGTTTGGCATAACTCACCCCAGATTTACCATCTACATAGATTAAATTATAGGTTGTACGTTCATCGTTTTTCTCAAATACGGCAGCATGAATAATATCTTTACCGATAAACACTTTATCAGAAACTTTTACCACTTTCATAATTCCTGCTTTGGTAAAAGCGATCATATCGTCGTAATCGGAACACTCGCATAGAAACTCATCTTTTTTCAAACTTGTTCCTATAAATCCTTCCGCTCTATTTAAGTACAATTTAGTATTGGCAATTGCAACTTGCTTCACCTGAATTGTATCAAACTCTTTTATTTCGGTTTTGCGCTCTCTGCCTTTACCATACTTTTTTTGCAAATTTTCATAATAAGCAACAGCAAAATCAGTCAAGTGTTCTAAATCGAAATTCACTTGCTTGATCTCAGCTTCTATATTTTTGATCTGTTCATTGAGCTCATTAATATCCAACCGGTAAATTCTTCTAACGGGCTTTTCTGTAAGCTTAACAATGTCTTCTCTTTCTATAGCCCTTTTTAATTTTTTCTTAAACGGAGTGAATGCTTTATCAATCGCTTCTAATACTTTTTCCCAATTCTCGTGCTTCTGCTCTAATTCCTTATAGATTTTTTCTTCAAAGAATATTTTCTCTAATGAAGTATAATGCCATTTATCTTCTAACTCACTTAATCTGATTTCCAACTCTTTTTGCAATAATGCCTTAGTATATTCCACTGATGCTTTCAACAATTCTTGAACAGTTAAAAACATGGGTTTATGATCGGAAATCACACATGCATTAGGAGATATACTTACTTCGCAATCGGTAAAAGCATACAATGCATCAATGGTTATATCAGGAGAAATACCAGCAGCTAGATCAATCTGTATTTCTACTTCTTGAGCGGTAACATCAATTACTTTTTTAATTTTTATTTTTCCCTGTTCGTTGGCCTTGGTAATACTCTCCATGAGTTGGGTAGTAGTTACCCCATAAGGCACATCACGAATGACCAAGGTTTTTTTATCCAATTCTTCTACATGCGCTCTTACCCTCACCTTACCGCCTCGTTTGCCATCATTGTAACTGGCAACATCAATCATTCCCTTTGTTTGAAAATCGGGAAATAATTCAAATTTTCTTCCTCTCAAATGCTTGATAGAAGCTTCTATCAATTCACAAAAATTATGCGGCAATATTTTGGTAGACAACCCCACTGCAATTCCATCTGCACCTTGTGCTAAAAGCAATGGAAATTTCATAGGAAGATTAATAGGTTCATTCTTTCTTCCATCATAACTCAATTGCCACTGAGTAGTTTTTGCGTTGAATGCTACTTCTAAAGCAAACTTGGATAAACGTGCTTCAATATATCTAGATGCAGCCGCATCGTCTCCTGTTCTTACATCACCCCAGTTACCCTGTGTTTCAATCAATAGATCTTTCTGTCCTAAATTCACCAATGCATCTCCAATACTTGCATCTCCATGGGGATGGTATTGCATACTCTGCCCGATGATATTGGCCACTTTATTGAACCTCCCATCATCCATTTCTTTCATGGAATGCAAAATTCTTCTGTGCACCGGTTTTAAACCATCTTCAATTGCAGGCACTGCCCTTTCGAGGATTACATAAGAAGCATATTCAAGGAACCAATTTTTATATTGCCCTTGCACACCTCTTTCATTATCAAAAACCCTATTTTCCCTTTTCTCTTTCGCCATATTTAAATCTTATTTCTCATTTCAATTTCTTCTTTCATATTTCAACTTTCTTCTTTCATAATTTAAATGTATCATGCTTAGCATCCTCCAATCCATTCAACTCAAATACAATGATATCAGTGATAGCCACTACCTGATGCCAAGCCCAAGGATCTATCTCAATCATTGCAGGAGCAACAATATGTTCTCTTCCTTTTTTATCTGACCGAACATCTTTCCAATTCAACAAAGCAGATCCACTCATAATGATGATCTGCTCTGGATTCTTCTTTTCCGATAATCCCTTATGATAATGATCTCCGCTGCCTGAACCTGCTTTTCTATAAGCCACAATAAATTGTCCAGTTCTATTCGTATCAAAATAATGCGTGGCTCCACGCTCATCTTCTCCTATTTTATCCAACGGTATTACTCTAACCATTTCATTACTTTTTAATTAGCCAGTTGAACAGTAATTTCTTTCCAGCCCTTATTCCAATCTCCAGCAATAGAAAGCTTACCAATACTCGCTAATTCCTTCAATCTCCAAACCAAAAAAGCATCTCCAGTTTGAACCGGCATTTTATTCAAAGTGCCATTAATTATTTTGGTTAATTTCTGTGAATCAGCAGAAACCTGATTGAGCAAATGCTTATCGAAAAACTCCACTTCTTTGGCTACAATTTTTTTACCCCCTTCTAAAAAACGCACTAAGGAATTTTCTGAAGCAATTTTTTTCCATTCATCGGGGTCTATTTCAAATTCAGATAAAGTAATGGGTCTTGCTAATTTTTTGGCTTTCAAAAATTCTTTAGGCTGAATCTCATGCAAATGAGTAGGATAAAAAATATTGCCTTTTTCATTAAAAAAAGGAAGATTATTCAAGTACAATACTTGAACCCTTCCTGCAAAATCCTTCAACTGACTCATCAACCAATAATATCCGCAAACATCATGGGCATTCTGTCCCATCCAGATCCACACTTCGAGGGTTTCCTCTTCGGTCAATTGCTGAATCAATTGGTGAACCGTTAATTTATCGTCAACTAAATCTAATTGATCTTCGTAGGGCGAATTAGTTAATACATTCATCCACCAATCCCTTCGTTGCTGATATCCCTCTGTTTGATAAATATCCATTAAAGGCCCAACTGCAAAGTCATCCTTTATCTCTATTACTTTCCCTTGCAAACTTTCATCCATCTCAATGGCAGTTTCCAAGGCTTTTACATTTGCATTTTCAAAAACGATATGAATCATAAAAATTATTAAAATTAATTGCTCAAATTATGCTGTTGCTATATCCAATTCAACTCTAAGATTATTGATTATAAATTCCTGTCTTTCCATGGTATTTTTACCCATATAATATTCTAGTAGATCTTGAATATGATCACCTTGCTCTAGTATCACTGGGTCTAATCGCATGTCTCTTCCAATAAAGCGTCCGAACTCTTCTGGAGATATTTCACCCAAACCCTTGAATCGGGTGATCTCTGGTTTATTGCCTAATTTTTTTACTGCTGCTTGCTTCTCCGATTCATCGTAACAATAAATGGTTTCTTGTTTATTCCTCACCCTGAACAATGGAGTTTGCAAAATGTAGACATGCCCCTTCTTCACTAGATCTGGAAAGAATTGTAAAAAGAAAGTCATCAATAACAAACGAATATGCATTCCATCCACATCGGCATCTGTAGCAATTACAATATTATTGTAACGTAATCCTTCCAAGCCTTCCTCAATATTCAATGCATGTTGCAATAAATTGAATTCTTCATTTTGATAAACCACTTTTTTAGTTTCGCCAAAAGAGTTCAATGGCTTACCTCTCAAACTAAACACTGCCTGTGTATCTACATTTCTCGATTTGGTAATGCTCCCACTCGCACTATCCCCTTCGGTAATAAATATGGTGGTATTATTTTGAACAGCAATAAAAGCTTCTTTATTTTTTGCAGGAAGTTCATCATTTAAATGTGTTCTGCAATCGCGTAATTTTTTATTGTGTAAATTGGCTTTCTTGGCTCTCTCGTTAGCTAATTTTTTAATGCCAGCTAATTCTTTACGCTCTCTTTCGTTCTGCTCAATTCTTTTCTTTAATGCATCAGCAGTAGTTGGATTCCTATGCAAGAAATTATCTAACTCCTTCGATAAAAATTCCTGCACAAAATTTTTCATGCTGGGCCCACCATCTGCTACATTTTGTGAACCCAATTTTGTTTTGGTCTGACTTTCAAAAACTGGTTCTTGCACCCTCACCGAAACAGCAGCCACAATACTTGTTCGGATGTCTGACGCATCGTAATCTTTCTTGAAAAAATCACGTACTACTTTTATATAAGCTTCTCTGAATGCTTGCTGGTGCGTTCCTCCTTGTGTGGTGTATTGACCATTAACAAAAGAGAAAATATCTTCGCCATAATCATTATTATGACTCATGGCTATTTCAATATCATCGCCTTTTAAATGTATGATCGGATAGCGCAATTCATCCGGATTGGTTTTGCGTTGCAATAAATCGAGCAACCCATTTTTACTTATGTATTTCTTATTGTTGAAATGAATAACCAATCCTGCATTGAGGTAACAATAATTCCATAATTGATTCTCTAGGTACTCATAGATATAATGGAAATTTCTAAAAATAGTTTCATCAGGCGTAAACACAACTAATGTACCATTCGGCTCATCGGTTTTTACCTCTTTATGATCTTTAACTAAAAAACCTTTTTCAAATTCCGCAGTTTTTTGCTTGCCTTCTCTAAACGCAGTAACCAAAAAATGTTCGCTCAACGCATTCACTGCTTTTGTACCTACCCCATTCAATCCTACACTTTTTTGGAATGCTTTACTATCGTATTTTGCGCCTGTATTTATTTTACTAACCACATCTACTACCTTACCTAAAGGAATACCTCTTCCAAAATCTCTAACAGTTACCGTTTTCCCTTCAATAGATAACTCCACCTGCTTACCATAACCCATTGTATATTCATCAATACAGTTATCAATAACTTCTTTAATGAGTACATAAATTCCATCATCAGCGGCCGAACCATCACCTAATTTACCAATATACATCCCAGGTCTTAAGCGAATATGTTCCTTCCAATCGAGCGATTTTATCGAGTCTTCATCGTACTGAACCAAATTTTTATTATCTGCCATAGTTCCCTTTTTGTTGCTTTTTTTGCCAATGGCAAATCTAACTCCCTCAGATTCAACCCCAATTATACTTTTCTACAAATGGGGTTTAACTGTGGATAAATGATGGTTTTTGACTGATTTTTATTGCTCATTCCTACCTTTAGGGCAATTATGGAGCCATTTCTGCCAATTACCGATCTAGACTACCTAAAAACCTATGCTCAACATAAAGAGAAAGAAAACGACCGTTTTAGGGATTTTGTGAAGCAAATCAATAGCGATGAAGTAGATGAACTGGTTCAAGAATTGGATCGAAAAATTTCACCTACCATTAGCTGTACCGATTGCGGCAATTGTTGTAAATCATTAATGGTTTGTTTAAATGAAACGGAAGCAGATGCTTTGGCTGGTCATTTAAAACAATCAAGAGAAAAATTTGATGCTACTTATTTAGAAAAGGGAAGCAATGGAATGATGATCATGAATCAGATGCCTTGTCATTTTTTGAACGATAATAAATGTACTATTTACGAATATCGATTTGAAGGATGCAGAGAATTTCCTGCATTGCACTTACCTCAATTTACTAGAAGATTGTTCACTACATTTATGCATTACGATAGATGCCCAATCATATTTAATGTGGTAGAACAAATGAAAGATCGGATGGGTTTTAAAAAAGACCTTAACCAATGAGCAACACTATTTTTTTTGGTATAGATCAATTATTAGCAAGCCATCCTTCTTGGAAGCAACAGCAGATTGGCTTGGTTACCAATGAAGCGGCAAGAACCCATAATGGAATACCTACTAGAAAGGCATTGCAAGATGCAGGATTTAAATTGGTGAAATTATTTTCACCTGAACATGGTTTATCTGCCAAAGGAGCTGACGGTGCAGCCATGCATGATGGTGTAGATGAGTTAACAGATTTGCCCATTATCAGTTTATATGGAAATAAATTAGCTCCCACAAAAGAAGATCTAATTGATGTAGAAATTATTTTGTTTGATGTGCCCGATGCTGGTGTTCGATTTTATACTTATCTCTGGACATTGAGTTATTTATTAGAGACTTGCGCTGCACTTAAAAAGAAATTGATAGTGCTTGATCGCCCCAATCCTATTTCAGGTAATTTGGATCTGGTGGAAGGACCCATTTTAAAATCGGCCTGTAGCTCTTTTATTGGAAGATGGCCAATGCCTATTAGACATAGTTGCAGTTTGGGCGAATTAGCCCGTTATTTTAATGAAACGCATCATATCAACGCATCACTAGAAGTGATTGCTTGCACTAATTGGAATAGAAACAATTTTCAACCAAATTGGGGAATTCCTTTTGTAGGCACTTCACCAGCGATCCAATCATTTGAATCGATGATCCTCTACCCAGGTTTGTGTTTTTTAGAAGCCACGAATTTGCATGAAGGCAGAGGAAGCAAATTGGCTTTTCAAATAGTGGGAGCGCCTTGGTTAAAACATCTAGCAGTAAGTGCTCAGATCAATAGTATGATGGGAGAAGATATACAAACTACCCCAATGGCATATATTTCTACTGAATCGAAATATATTGGAGAACAATGCAATGGGATTCAATTCCATGTGAAAGACCACACTCATTTCAGACCAGTTTTATTTGGAATGGTTTTACTAAAGTTGATCAAAGAAATGCATCCTGTAGATTTTACTTGGGCAAATTACTCTACCAATGTGAACCCTTCGGGAACAAATCATTTAGATAAATTATTGGGCATTCGCAATAGTGAAGCATTGTTCGATTTGCCTTTCCCCAGTTTTCTGCAATGGGCAACGAAATTGACGAATGTTAAAGACTGGGGAAAATCAATGGAACTATTTTCATTGTATCAATGATTACCTATTTCATCAACCCCCTCACCACCACACTAGCTGTCATACAACCAAAAATGGCCGGCATATATGAGATGGTTCCGATGATCGATTTTTTAGGAAATGCTTTTTCGGTTTCAATGATTCGAGATTGGTCAACTTTTTCCGCACTGAATACTACGGTAAGCCCTTTATAAATTCCCAATGAATGTAATTTCTTACGAACATAGGCTGCTAGATTACATTGATAGGTTTTAGAAATATCTGTGATGATTACTTGCGATGGATCTATTTTTCCTCCAGCACCCAAAGAACTTACGATGGGTATTTTTCTATCCAAACATGCTTTAATAAAAAACACTTTAGGTGAAAGTGTATCAATACAATCTACAGCATAATCATATTGCGCTTCATCCAATAATTGTTGAGTAAGTTCTTCTTTGATGTAGATCGATTTTACAATCAATTCAATATTTGGATTGATGTCTTTTAATCGTTCGGCCATTACTTCCGATTTTAACTTGCCAGCCGTGGAATGCAATGCAGGGATTTGTCTATTGGCATTACTTAAATCAACCGTATCTGCATCTACAATGGTCATTTTACCTACACCCGCCCTTGCGATCATTTCAGCACAAATACCACCTACTCCTCCTAAGCCAACCACTAATACATGCTTTTGCATTAGGGATTCGATAGGCTCATCTCCTAGCAATAATTGTGTGCGGCTCATCCAGTAAGGAATCATGAAATAAGAATTATGAATTAAGAGATATGAATTATGAGATACATTTTGAAAGTTATGAATTATGAGTTAAGAATTATGAGATACATATTTTCAGATATGGGTCAATAAATCTTAACTTCATCTGCAAATGTGTACCCATGTTTTTAAATAATAAAATTTATCTCGCCATTCTTGGAATTATATGCAGCCATCTAGTGTTTTCCCAAGTTCCAACAATAGAAATATTGGAACAAGGCAGAAAAACCAGCATACGCGGCATGAGTGTGGTAAACAACAATGTGATTTGGGTAAGTGGTAGTGGCGGTTCTGTTGGTAAATCTTTAGATGGTGGAAAAACCTGGAATTGGATAACAGTTGCTGGTTATGAAAAAAGCGATTTCAGAGATATAGAAGCTTTTGATGATAAAACTGCTTTGATTATGGGCATCACTCAACCAGCAGTGATCCTAAAAACAAAAGATGGCGGCCTTAGCTGGAGGAAAGTTTTTGAAGATACTGCTAAAGCAGCTTTTTTTGATGCGATGGATTTTGTAATAAAAAACAATGATACGTTAGGTATGCTCATAGGAGATCCACTGAATGGAAAACCTATGAATGGAAATTTCTATTATGCATTTGCTTCAAATGCTGGCGAAACTTGGCAATTAATTGATTCAGCTATGCAAGAAGTTTTCCCAGAATTAAAAAAGGGAGAGGCATATTTTGCCTCGAGTGGAACAAATGTGAAATTATTTTATGAAAAATATGATAAAGACATTTTGTTTGACCATTCTAATCATACTACATTTGGCTTAGTAGTTTCTGGTGGCCTAAATTCCTCATTGTATATGATTCCACCAATTAATAATGGTTATCCGTTGGATATTATTCAAGGAAAAGAATCGACTGGCGCCAATTCAATTGCTGTTAATGCTAACACATTTAGAGGAATGATTGTAGGAGGCGATTTTGCAAATGATACTTCAACTTATAAAAATGCAGTTATTTTTAAGATAAATAAATTAACTAATGGAATTCGATTCTATCAACCCACCACCCCACCTCATGGTTATCGATCCTGTGTTATTTATATTGATGAAAATAATTTAATCACTTGTGGAACTTCTGGAGTGGATATTTCAAAAGATGGTGGATTGAATTGGGAACTAATTTCTAAAGAAAGTTTTCATGTAGTACAAAAAGCAAAAAATGGCAATGCAGTTTATCTTGCCGGAAAAGGAGGAAGAATTGCAAAATTAATTTTTTGAATAAACTAGCGCCATAAATTATAGATTCAATTTATTTCAATTCATCTATGCATGAAATTTATTAATTGCTTTTCCAGATTTAGTTTTCTATCTCTAGGAATATTATTGTTTGTAACAAATGCAACTGCACAAATCAATACTGTGCCTTTTATAGACAGTGTGCAATACAAAATGCTTAAGGCAAAACCTAGTGTTACCAATACATCCATACAACAATGGGATACAACTCATGTGGTTTATTATGACCCCTCCATTAAATCAAACAAAATATTGTTGTGGTTAGCTGGCACCAACGGAACCCCTTTGAATATTCCTATAGAACTTTTTAAAACAGCATTGTCACAAGGATATAGAGTAATTGCTTTGTCATATATTACAATCCCTGCTATATCACAGGTTTGTGTGGGAGATGTATTAGACACTAATATCAATTGCGCTGAACTATTTAGAAGAAAACGCATTTATGGAGACAACTCATTTTCACTCATTAAAGATCAGCCACAAGATGCCATTATTCCAAGATTGGTGAAATCACTTCAATGGTTAAGTAAAAATGATGCTCAAGGAAATTGGTCAAATTATCTTAACACTGATGGCGCTAAACCCAATTGGAAAAACATAGCAGTTTCAGGACAATCTCAAGGTGGAGGCATGTCCGAATTTATTGCTCAACAAGAATCTGTTGCAAGAGTAGTTAGTTTTTCTGGAGGTTGGGATTATGCTAATTCAAATGAGAAAAAAATAGCTAACTGGTATTTTAATAAATCGGTAACCCCAATGGAAAAATGGTTTGCTACTTATAATATTAACGAGTTGGCTGCAAAACAATTGAGTGAAATTTGTACCAGTTTGCAAATTCCTGTTCAACAAATATTTGCTTTAGACAAGCCCCTATTGAATAGCAATACTTTAACAGAAAACCAAAATCCATACCATGGAGATGGAATTAGAAACATTGCCTATAAACCAATTTGGATCAAGATGCTTGGGACTGGTCTTGAGTAAGCATGAAAATTGATTCAGCTTTTAACAAGTTACTTTTTGTACTGCCGAAGGTTAATTTCATAAAAGCCGTCTAATTGATTATAACAGAAAATAATCAGCACATGAAAAAGATATTGATCATTTTTACAATTATTCTAATATCTATTAATAGCTGCAATAGTCCTCAAAAATCTGCTGCATCAAAATTAGAATCAAAAAAAGGCAATGATTATTTAGGTGCTTATACAATTGATGATGCAAAATTTGGCACAAAAACAACAGTAACAATAGTTGGGAACAAACGAATGATGACCACGAATAGCCTTCCCAATCATCCAACCGGGGAATTTCCCAATGAAGGAAATCCGAATAGAATTGCCGCTCAAAACATCACCTATTCTTTTCCACTAACACCCGTTTTTACAGGCAAAGCCAGATGGGCAAGAGAGCCTGGTGTTGCAATCAATGGTATAAAATTTGAACCTGAAACAGCGGAGGCATTTATTTGTGCTACTGGAGAGCGATACAGAATTGAAGCATTTCAAACATTAGTGAACTTGGGTTTGGATTTTAACAATGCCCATGTACAACCTACTGGCGCCTATCATTATCATGGTGTTCCTAAAGCATTAATCGACATCCTTTATAATGGAGCTGATTTAATATTGGTAGGCTTTGCACATGATGGATTTCCAATTTACTATTCAAAAAGCGGCAAGTACAAACCAAGTTATCAACTGTCCAACAAAGTAAGAACTGGAGATTTCTGTTCCTATAAAAATAGAAAAGAAAACATCAATAAAGATTTGAAAAATTCACAACCTGATGGAACATTTGTTTCTGATTGGGAATATGTAAAAGGTGTTGGAGATTTAGACGAATGTAATGGCAAAACAATCAATGGGAAATACATGTATTTTGTTACAGACACTTACCCTTATTCTGGTAGATGCTTAATGGGAGAATATACTGAACCAAGACCTATGGGACCACCTCCGGGTGGGTTGAGACCCCCAAGGCCACCATATTAGAGATATGAGATATGAGATATGAATTAAGAATTAAGAATTATGAATTATGAATTATGAATTACAAATCTGTGATATGGTATCTCTTATCTCTTAATTCTTAATTCTTATCTCATAATTGCTCTTGCATCTTCTCCACCATCTTATACGTTGCAGGACAGTAAGAAATATTTTGTTGATGTACATGAATGTACTCTACCATTTTCTTTTTCTTCAAATGAGGGAAACCCGCACAATCATCTGGTCGAACTTCGTAAATACTACACATATTATTTTTCAAATTCAGAAACTGACAAGGCTGAGAAGTATTCATCCAATCTTTATCTTTCTTATCAAAAAACAACCATTTTTCTTTGAATTCATTTGGGGTGATCTCAAAATGAGCTGCAATACGTTTAATATCTTTGTTAGTAAAAGTTGGGCTCATCGATTTACAACAATTCGCACAAGTCAAACAATCTACTTCTTTCCAAACTTCTGCGTCAATTTTTTCAGCTAGTTTATCTAACCCTTTTGGAGGATTCTTTTCTATCTTTCCTAAAAAACGTTTCATTGATTTTTGATGATAACGTACTTTCTGTTTGAACGATCGTAAATTTACTTGCATGAGGTCGATTCGATTTTTGACTAGAAGCGAATGTACGTAATATTGATCAATGGTCATAAGTCATAATAAATTCCAGCAACTTAATTCGTAACTTCAATTTTTATCCCTTAATTCATATCTCTTAATTCTTAACTTGTATCTCATATCTCTTAATTCATAACTCTTAATTCCTAATGTGGGAAGCATATAAGAAAGGATACAAAGCCTACCTCCGATTAGAACGCTCATTGAGCGATAACTCTGTAGAAGCCTATCTGCGCGATCTATCCAAGCTAACCGACTATTTACAAGCAACGCAACAACTCAAGAACCCTGCTGATATTGTTTTAAAAGATTTACAAGCTTTCGTAAAATGGGTTGGCGAATTGGGTATGACCGCAACATCGCAGAGTAGAATGATTTCAGGTATTCGTAGTTTTTATAAATACTGTTTAATAGAACAGATTTGTACCATTGATCCCTCAGTACTCTTGGATGCTCCTAAAACAAAAAGAGCATTACCAGATACATTGAGTTTTGAAGAGATTGAAAATATGATTGCTCAAATTGATTTAAGTAGTGCAGAAGGCGGAAGGAATAAAGCTATCATTGAAACCATGTATAGTTGCGGCTTACGTGTGAGTGAAGTGGTTAACCTCACTATTTCAGGCCTTTACCTTGATGTTGGTTTTATAAGAGTAATCGGAAAAGGAGACAAAGAGCGATTGATTCCCATAGGATCCGAAGCGATCAAATACATCACCATTTATAAAGACACTATTCGATCACACCAAACTATACAATCTGGCTTTGAAGACATTTTATTTCTAAACAGAAGAGGTAAAAATTTGACCAGGGTGATGATCTTTTACATTATTAAAGATTTGGCTTATAAGGCTGGAATCTCCAAAGTAATTTCCCCTCATACATTAAGGCATTCTTTTGCTACTCATTTAGTAGAAGGTGGGGCCGATTTAAGGGCTGTTCAGGAAATGTTAGGCCATGAAAGCATTACCACCACTGAAATTTACACCCATCTAGACCGTGATTTCTTAAGAGATACCCTCCAACGCTTTCATCCTGGGTTTAAATAATTAGAAGGGATAACCTAAAAATATTCTGCAAATTGGAGCGGAAAACCTAGGTTTGCCATCTCAAATAATACAAATATGAAAAAAATAATGATTGCTGCTGCTATACTTTGCAGCTTAACTGGTATGGCACAAATAAAAATGCCTGCTCCAAGTTCTACTCAAAAAATTTCTCAAGACTTTGGCTTGGGTAAAATTGAACTTACTTATTCTCGCCCAAATATCAAGGGAAGAGCAATGCTTAAAGAGAATAGTGAATTAGCTCCATTGGGGCAACTGTGGAGAGCTGGTGCCAATGCTGCTACTCGTTTATACTTTTCTGATAAAGTAATGATGGGTGGAAAATTATTAGACACTGGTTCTTACGTTTTGTATATCGTTCCAGGAAAAGAAACTTGGGAAATTGTAATTAATAAAGGATTGAATAACTGGGGAACCGATGGTTATAAAGAAAGCGAAGACGTAGTTCGTTTTAAAGTAAAAACAATGAAAATGGCAATGGCTGCAGAAACCCTTACCATGCAATTTGCCAACATTCAACCAGAAAGTTGTGAGTTACATATCATGTGGGGCACTGCTGCAGTAAGCGTTCCAATGAGTACCAATGTTAAAGACAGAATTCGTGCACAAGTAGAAAAAGCATTGAGTGCTGATCCAGTAAATCCTGCAGCTTATGGTGCTGCTGCTACTTTTTATTCTGAGTGGGACAATAACAATGCAAAAGCATTAGAAAATATTAATAAAGCTACTGCTGCCAATCCTAAAGCATTTTGGTTGTTCTTACAGACTGCTAAAATTCAAAAAGAATTAGGAGATAAAGTAGGTGCTAAAGCAAATGCAGAAAAATGTATTGCAGTTGCTACTGAAGCTAAGAATGCTGATTATGTAAGAATGGCTAAAGAATTAATTGCTAAATTATAATCAACCAATTTTCAATAAAAAAAAGCGATGAAATTCATCGCTTTTTTTGTGCACTTATCAAACTCTTAATTCATATTTCTTCTTTCTTCTTTCTTCTTTCTTCTTTCTTCTTTCTTAACTGCTTGCTTCAGCCATATTAGGAATAGCTTCTACTTTATAAGCACCCGCATCTAACTTAGCTTTTGTTTCACTAAATGCTATCAATGTTTCTTGAATGTCTGCATCAGAATGTGCTGCTGAAGGAATCAATCTGAATATGATATGCCCTTTAGGAATTACAGGATAAATAACGATCGAAGCAAATACATGATAATTCTCTCTTAAGTCCATTACCATTGCAGTAGCTTCTTCTACTCCACCAGTCATATAAACCGGAGTAACAGGACTATCAGTTTTACCTATATCAAATCCACGCTCTTTCAACCCAGACTGCAATTTCAATGCATTGCTCCATAATTTTTCTTTTAGCTCAGGCATTGTACGCAACATATCCAAACGCTTTAGATTACCTAACACAATTGGCATTGGTAAGCTCTTTGCAAATATTTGGCTACGAATATTATACCGGATAAAATCTATGATAGCTTTATCTCCAGCCATGAAAGCGCCGATTGAAGCCATACTTTTTGCAAAAGTTGAAAAATATAGATCAATGGCATCTTGGCAACCTTGTGCTTCGCCAGCACCAGCTCCCGTTTTGCCCAATGTCCCAAAACCATGTGCATCATCTACCAATAGCCTGAACTGGTATTTGCTTTTTAATGCGGCAATTTCTGTTAATTTACCTTGATCTCCCGCCATTCCAAAAACACCTTCGGTAATTACCAATATGCCACCCGTTTTTTGCTTCTCAATTAATTGAGTTGCTCTAACCAATTGTTTTTCGCAATCTTCTAGATCGTTGTGCTTGAAAACATATCTATGGCCGGTATGTAATCTCAATCCATCAATTATACATGCATGACTTTCAGCATCGTAAACAATAATATCATGACGTCCACAAATAGCATCAATGGCACTCATTATACCCTGGTATCCAAAGTTCAATAAGATGGAATCTTCCTTGCTTTCAAAAGTGGCTAATTCTTTTTCTAATTGCTCGTGGTAATTAGAGTTTCCACTCATCATTCTGGCTCCCATTGGGTAAGCCATTCCAAACTCTTTTGCAGCATCTGCATCTACTTTTCTAATTTCAGGATGATTGGCCAAACCCAAATAGTTATTCAGGCTCCAAACAATCATTTCCTTTCCTCGGAAGTTCATTCTGCTACTAATTTCTCCTTCTAACTTAGGGAATGAAAAATAACCATGTGCTCTTTCGCGGTGCTGCCCTAAAGGACCAGCATTTTTTAAGATCCTCTCAAATATATCTGCCATATTAATAAATTATCATATTCTTAAATCTGCTGCAAAATTAACGAATATGTAGGAAAGTGCAAACGGATTTATATATTCAAACCTTACCTTTATCGTCTAATTAACGAAAATGAAATCAACTCGCTTATCCAAAGCCTTCAAAAGCAGTTTTTGTTCTGCCCTACTTTTATTGGTATTCGCATTAGTTAATACTTCAGGCCTATATGCTCAAAAAACAAGTAAAACACCTGCAGCAGCAACTGCTCCTAAATTGGTTGTAGGAATTGTAATCGATCAAATGAGATGGGATTATTTGTATCGTTTTGCTCCACTTTTTAAATCAAATGGTGGTTTTAAAAGAATGATGAATGAAGGTTTTAGTTGCGATAATACTCAAATCGGCTATACTCCTTCCGTTACAGCTTGTGGCCATACTGGTATTTATACTGGATCTGTTCCTGCAATTCATGGAATTACGGGGAATGCTTGGTACGATGGGCAGTTAAAAAGATCAGTCTATTGTAGTGAAGATAAAACAGTAGATGGAGTAGGTACTAAAGGATCAAGCGATGGTCAAATGAGTCCTCGCAATATGCTCACCACTACTATTTGCGATGAACTTAGATTAGCTTCTAATTTTAAAAGTAAAGTAATTGGAATTGCTTTAAAAGACAGGGGATCTATTTTACCGGCTGGTCATAGCGCCAATGGTGCATATTGGTTTGATTCAAAAAGTGGATATTTTATTACCAGTAGCTATTACATGAATCAATTACCAGAATGGGTTAATAATTTCAATAAAAGAAATTTACCCGATTCATTGATGAATTTGGGTTGGTCAAAAAAGTTAAAGGATGAAGATTATTTGAATTATGCTACCGCTGATGAAAAATCATACGAAAATCAACCTTTCGGAAAAGAGCAAACCAAAATGCCTTATACATTAACAAGAACTGCTACAGAAGGTTTTGGCAAATTGGCTTCAAGCCCACATGGCAATACAATAACTGCTGAAATGGCAAAGGCTGCTGTGATTGCAGAAGGATTAGGAAAAGATGCTATTACTGATTTTTTAGCTGTAAGTTTTTCTTCGCCTGATTATATAGGCCATGCATTTGGCCCAAATTCTTGGGAAAATGTAGACGACTATATTCGATTGGATGAGGAACTGGGGAAACTGTTTGATTTTTTAGATGCTACTGTTGGTAAAGGTACATACACATCATTCTTAAGTGCCGATCATGCGGTTGCTCATGTTCCAGCTTTTATGAAAGAAAATAAATTACCCGGTGGAGTAATTAGTGAAAGTAAAATTTCTGCAGACCTTAATGGAAAAATTAAAGAGAAATTTGGAATCGATAACGCCATTGTGAGCATGTACAATTATCAGGTACATTTTAATCGATCTAAAGTAGATAGCTTAACCATTAATAAAAACCAATTAAATGATTTTGTAATTCAGTATTTATTAAAACTAGATCAAGTATCTAATGCATTTCCAACAGCAAATATCCTTATTTCTCCTGTGCCTCAAGTGTTAAGAGAAAAATTGGCCAATGGCTTTTTCTATAACAGAAGTGGCGATATACAAATTGTGTTAAAGCCAGGCTATATAGATGGAAATGATAAAGGTACAACCCATGGCTTATGGTACCCCTATGATGCCCATATTCCATTGCTATGGTATGGATTTGGAATAAAACAAGGCAGCTCTAACAGGGAAGTATATATGCATGATATCGCCTCTACTATTGCTGCTCTATTACATATTCAAATGCCAAGTGGAAATATTGGAAAGCCGATTGCAGAAGTTTTGAAGTAGACTACCCCGTCAGACGGGGGGGTACACCGTCAGACCAGTTTGCAGTGTTTAGGTTCTACATCTTTATAGCCAATAGCTATAAATTCATTTCGTTTATTTTCAAATTCAATAATATATTGCACAAAACAATCATCCATGAAAAAACAAATCCAATTCCTGTTATTGGGAATTTTGGTGGTATTCAGCACCAATGCCCAATTAAATTTATCCGACAAAATCCCTTTTGATTCAAAAGTAAAAATGGGGAAGCTCTCCAATGGATTAACTTATTATATAAGAGCAAACCAAAAGCCAGAGAAAAAAGTAGAATTGCGATTGGTAGTAAATGCAGGTTCTATTTTAGAAGACAATGATCAACAAGGTTTGGCCCATTTTACCGAGCATATGTCTTTTAACGGTACTAAGAACTTCAAAAAAAATGAATTAGTTAGTTTTTTACAAGGTATTGGTGTTGATTTTGGAGCAGATTTAAATGCTTACACCAGCTTTAATGAAACGGTTTATATTCTTCCAATTCCTTTAAGTGATCCTAATAATTTTAAGAAGGGAATGCAGGTTTTACAAGATTGGGCTTCTTCTGTAACATTCGACAACAAACAAATTGATGACGAACGCGGTGTTGTTTTAGAAGAAAGCAGATCTGGAAAAGGTGCAGAAGATAGAATGGGAAGAAAAGTATATACCAAACAATATGAAGGATCGAAATACGCTGAAAGATTACCAATTGGTAAAGACAGTATTTTAAAAACATTTAAATACGATGCCATTAAACGTTTTTATCGCGATTGGTACCGTCCTAATTTAATGGCAGTAGTTGTTGTTGGTGATATTGATGTTGTTGAAACAGAAAAAATGATTCAAACTATGTTTGGCGGATTAAAGAACCCAGCAAACCCTCGTCCAAGAACTTTAGCTAAACTAGCTGCAAGAACAAAAAATGAATCATTAATTGTTACAGACAAAGAAGCTACCAATTTTAGAATTCAGCTAAATTATACAGCTATTCCAACAAAAACAGAAGTTACTATTGGCGATTACAGAAAAGAAACATTGATAAAAAATATGTTTACCTCAATGCTCAACCAACGTATGAGTGAATTATCCCAAAGTGTAAACCCGCCTTTTATTGGTGCAGGTACTTTCTTTGGTTCTGAAGCAAGAGGGTATGAAGGATTTATTAATGTAGCCATCCCTAGTAAAAAAGGTATTGATACAGCACTAAATGCATTGATCACCGAAGTAGAAAGAGTAAAGAAATTTGGATTTACGCAAAGTGAATTAGAGAGAGCTAAAAAATCTCAATTAGCTTCTATTGAAAGAAGCTATAACAATAGAGACAAAACAGGATCTGATCAAATTATTGAAGAATATATTCGACATTTTTTAGAACAAGAACCTGCCCCTGGTATAGAAGCAGAATATAAATATGCCCAGGAACTTTTACCAGGCATTCAATTACAAGAAGTAAATGCCATCTCCAACGAATTAAAGCAAAATGAAAACTTTTTTGCAAGTGTTCAAGGTCCAGAAAAATCTGAAACCCCAGTCCCAACCAGTACCTCTTTACTTGCAGCTATAGAAAAAATAAGTAAAGCACCTATTAAAGCATATGAAGAAAAAACAATTGCATCTAGTCTTTTAAAATCAAAACCAAATGCCGGTACTTTAACTAAAGAAACAAAGAACGAAGCATTAGGTTATACAGAATTGCAATATAGCAATGGCACTAAAGTTATTATTAAGAATACCACTTTCAAACAGGATGAAATAATTTTGACAGGTTTTAGAAAAGGGGGTACTAATAATTATGGAGTGGGAGATAAATTTAGTGCTGCTTATGCAACTGCAGCAGTTCAACAAATGGGTATTGGAGATTTTAGCCCTGTTGATCTTAGAAAATTCATGGCAGGAAAAAATGCCAATGCAAATGTTAGCATCAATGCATTAAGTGCAAGAGCTAGTGGCAATAGCACTATTAAAGACGCTGAAATGATGTTTCAGTTACTGTATTTGTACTTTACCAATGTTAGAAAAGATGAAGGTTTATTTAATGGCTGGAAGGAAAAACAAAAATCACAGGTTCAATTTATGATGGCAGATCCAACCAGCTCATTCATTGATTCTGTTTACAAAGTGATGTATGCTCAAAATCCATTAGCACCAACTGTATTTCCAAAAGCAGAAGATTTCGACAAAATCAATCTTGACAGATCTTTAGAAATTTACAAAGACCTAACAGGAGATGCCAACGGATTTACTTTTGTTTTAGTTGGAAACGTTGATATTGAAGCTATGAAACCTTTGTTTGCCACTTATATTGGCGGACTTCCTTCAAAAGGTAAAATTGGCGCATTTGTAGACAATGGTGTAAGGATGAGTAAGGGAGTAAAGGAAATTAACTATTACAAGGGAAAAGAAGCTAAGAGCTTCATCTTTACTGTCTATTCAGGCGAAGTTGCATATTCAGAAGATCTAGCTTTAAAAACAGAAATGCTCAACGAAGTGTTAAATATCAAAATCATTGAAGATTTAAGGGAAAAAATTGGCGGTATTTATAGTGGTGGAATTAACGGATCTGTTAGTAAATATCCATATCAGGGATACACAATGGCTATGCAATTGCCTTGTGGGCCAGAGAATGTAGATAAATTAAAGAAAGCTGCAACCGAAGAGATTGAGAAAATAAAAACCAATGGACCTGAACAAAAAGATTTAGACAAAGTAAAAAAATCTTTGCTAGAAAAATATACTGTAAACGTTAAAGAAAATCGCTACTGGTCTGGCGTATTACAAGGCATTTATTTTTCAGAAAACGATCCTCAACGATTCTTGAATTATGAAAAAAATATAAATGGAATAACCGTTGAAGATTTAAAGAAAACAGCCAACATTATTTACGATGGCAAAAATATAATCAATGGAGTGTTGTTCCCAGAAAAACAATAAAAAATATATTACTCGAATTATTAAAAAGGCTCCGATTCATTGGGGCCTTTTTAATTGGCTATATTTACTAAAATTAAATTTTACTTGAAAACTATCATCAAAAATATTGTTCATCATACTGGGTTAACTTTAGCCATGAGCGAATTACACTTTCACGCTCAACAAACGCAATATTTTTTTCGGAATATTCTATTTAAAAAACGATACCCACATTTAGCTATACCAAAAGATCGAGATCTATTTGAAACATTTCAAGTGAATTATCCATTGTATTTTTCTGATGGATATTTAGCTGCCAAAGAAATGTTTGAATGGAGTAAGGCCTATTTAAAGAATGATGCACCACATATACTCGATTGGGGATGCGGAGTTGGTAGAATCATTCAACATATTCCAAGTATGCTTCCAAATGCAATATGCTATGGCGCAGATATCAACCAGCAAAGAATTAAATGGTGTAGAAATAATATCAACAATGTGTTATTCGATTGCATAGAAGATGAACAGCTACCCTATCCTTCGGGTTTATTTGAAGTAGTTATAGGTGTATCTGTATTAACGCATATTCATGGGGCTGAACAATCCAATTGGTTACGAGAACTCAATAGAATTACAACTACTGGGGCAGTAGTGATTATTTCCACCCATGGATCTTTTTTTGAGCATCAAATGAATCAAACAGAAAAAAAACAATACCAATTAAACTGCTGGCATAGTAATAATTTTGACAAAAAAGGACATCGCTTATTGACTACTTATAATAGCCCCGCACAGTTTAAACAATTGCTGGAACCTTATTTTACCATTGAAGCATTCTACGAAGGAAAAAGCCACCCAGAAAAACTGGGTGGCCAAGATTGTTGGATATTGAGAAAACAATAAGTAAACTTATTCGCCTCCTTTACCACCAGAATTTCCCACTGCTGGTGCTGCAGGCATTTTATTTTTCATACTTGCTTTACGCAAGTCATCTAATTTAGCAATATAAATGCTTCTTCCATGTGTACCCAAAACAATTTCATTGTCACGTGGATGAATAACAATATCATGAACAGGAACACTATACGGTAACCCTTTGTTCCACATCATACTGGTATTACCACCATCAATGCTAACATACAAACCTCCATCAGTTCCAATATAAATAATGTCTTGATCTACTAAATCTTCTTTTACCACATTCACTGGTTCTGCAGGTAAATCTTTTGCAACCTGCTTCCAATTAGCGCCATAATCATCACTTACATAAACATAAGCATTGAAATGATCGTTTCTATAACCATTCAAAGAAAGATAAACACGTCCTTCTTTAAATGCACTTGCAGAAACCCTACTCACGTATAATCCTTTTGGCAATTGTTTGTTATTGAGTAGCGTCCATGTATAGCCCCCATCCTTAGTTACATGAATATTGCCATCATCAGTGCCAGTATAAATCAATCCAAAACGCAATGGACTTTCACTGATGGTACTTAATGTTCCAAATGGCACATCTCCTTGAACAGGATTGGTGGTTAAATCGCCACTCATTGTAACAGAACTATCTCCTTTGTTAAATGATCTATGAAATTTATTGCTTCCGTAATAGAATACATCTTGATTATGCTTACTAATTAAAATAGGAGATTGCCAGTTGTAACGCAATGGCGTTTCCCCTAAATCTCTTGATGGTCTAACAGATTTACCCCTTTGAAAACCAGTAACAGGAGTTCCAAGCACTTGTCTTGAATAAGCACCAAATTGAGACCCACTATACACTGTTTTATTGTCTCTCCAATCTACTTGCACTTGCATGCCATCTCCTCCTCCAATTCCTTTGAAAGGATTTTCTCCATTATCGGTCCAATCCAAACTCATCACAGATTTACTAGAACCATACCAAGTACCATTGTCTTGCAAACCTCCATATACATTGTAAGGAGTTGCCATGTCTACTGCTATGTTATAGAACTGCCCAACTGCAGGTGTATTGGCTTTAAACCAATGAGCTCCATTATCATAAGTAATATTGGCGCCGCCATCATTCCCATTGATCATATGGGTTTCTTTGTTTGGGTTGATCCACATCACATGATGATCGGAATGAACATTATCTCCACCAATTGATTTAAAGGATTTTCCAGCATCTAAACTCATTTGAATTCCAACACCTGTTAAAACAATTTTATTTTCGTTAGAAGGGCTTACAAATACTTTTCCAAAATAATATCCATAAGTGCTATAGATTCCAATAGGATCCTTATGGGTTTTCACCCAAGTTTTACCAGCATCTTCACTGCGATATAATTCGCAACCGATAATAGGTGTTTCAAACAAAGCTGTATTCGCATCAAATAAGAAATCATAAATGGCTGTTGGCGCTAACTTATCTGTTTGAACCATTTCTTTTAAATTGGACGAAGTATATTTTGCAGGTATGCCATTTCTTGGGGACTTTACAAATGCATTCAATTTTTTATCGTCTAAAGCAGCAAATTGTTCTTTGGTAAGTCCTTTAAAATCGGCCAATACATAACGAGTAGAATCAGCAGTTAAGGCGGTTGTTGAAGCCGATTTTCTAAAATTATTATCTACCACAGCGTATACTATATTTGGCTTTTGTGGATATACAGCTAGGCCAATTCTACCTACACCATCTCCAGAAGGAAAACCACTTGTTGCAGTTGAAACCAATTCCCAATTATCTCCTCCATTCGTACTTTTATAGATACCACTTGTTCTTCCACTTTCTTCAAAATTCCAAGCTCTTCTTGTTTTGTACCACATCGCTGCATACAGTTCATTAGGGTTGGAAGGGTTAATATCTACGTCTACACAGCCTGTGTTTTCATCTATGTACAAAGTTTGTTTCCAACTTGCTCCACCATCTGTTGTTTTATACACTCCACGGTCTTTATTGGGTGAATATAAATGACCTAAAGCGGCTACCCAAGCAATATTCGCATCGGTAGGATGTAATTGAATTTTACCAATATGATGACTTTCTGGTAAGCCTAGCCATTGCCAAGTTTTTCCATTATTGGATGACTTATATACCCCCATTCCAGCATAGGTTGATCTACTAGCATTTACTTCCCCAGATCCTACCCATATAATTTTATTGGCCCAATTCACAGCAACATCACCTATGGTAATAATATCGGCAGAATCAAAAACGGGGACAAAACTCTGACCATTATTTACAGTGTGCCAAAGGCCGCCAGTAGCATACGCTACATAAAACTCAGTAGGGTCAGCAGGATTTACATCAAGGTCCACTACCCTTCCACTCATTACATTGGGTCCAACATTTCGGAATCCGGAAGTATTTGCTATCGAATTCTGTTGAAGTACTTTACGCTGATCGATACTTTTTAATCGATCGTTAGCGTTTGTAGGTTTTACTTGAGCCAATAATTGGCTACTAATAAGAATTAACAAGAAAGAAAAGATTTTTCTCATGGCAGTTATGTATTTTCGGAAACCGAATGTAAGTAATATGCGCTTTCTATTGCTATCAATATCCTTTTTTTTATCAATTTATGCTTTTGGTCAGTGTAAAACCTATCGATTGGCGTCCAATGGAGATACACTCAATTGCACCGATATGAAAGGAATGAAACAAGGAAAATGGGTAATAAGAAACCCAAAACTAAGAGGAGAACCTGGGTATGATGAAGAGGGAGAATACAAAAATGATCGGAAAGATGGTATGTGGCGAACGTATAATTTAATGGGCGACATGCTAGCACAAGAAAATTTTAAATGGGGCAATAAAAATGCAAAATGTTACTATTTTACCCTTGCTGGATTAGAACACGAAGAAAGTTGGAGAGCCGTGAACCCCGATAAAGGGTTTGATACAATTGATGTTCAGGACTTAAGAGACCCTAATAAATACGAAAAAGTAATTGTACAAACGGATGGCACATCTCTAAAGCATGGAATTTGGAAATATTATATTCCTGGAACAGGAACCGTAGTAGAAACGCAGGAGTATTTCATGAACAAATTGAAAAATCCTGAAGAAGAATTGAATAACTTATTTAAAGACTCTAAAATACCAATATCCACGAAGAAAGATAGTACAGTAATTAATAACAATAAGCCTAAAGAAGTATTAGAGTTCGAAAAGAAAAATCCGAAGAAAACAAAGCCCAAATCTGGAAAAACAACTCCTACTAAAGTTAACGATCAATAATTTTTATTCCTAATGGGCTAATAATTTGATTGAATACCTTCATCATTCCTGTCGATTTTTTTAATTTTTTAGCATAAGCACATGGCAATGTATGATAGCGATCATAGCCATTATCAATCACTTTTTTACGGTATTCATACATCAGTTGTTGAAGTATTGGAAGACTATTTAAATTAAACCTAGTTTGGTGTCTAGATAAATTTTCTGGCTGATCAAATGAATAACCACTTATATGCAAAAAGAGTAAGGGGTGAATTTCGTTCACACAATATTTTCCTTCAATTAAATCAATCTGTCTTTCATGCAAATTCCAATAAGCTACATTAGCCCCAGGATTGTTCAATATGCCAACTCTTTGAAAAAATAGTGGAACTAAATTTAGCCATAACTGGTCTACTCCCATGCCTTCTGCAAAATTGTAATAACATTCATCTTGCAAATGAGCCATCCACCAATGAAAAAAAGCAGCTACATTTTTTCCTGCTTTAAATGCCATGAAACCTGCATTGTATAATCCAGATCGAAGTGTATCTTTTTCCTGAGGCAAATATTGATCATTTGGATAAGCTTTATTAATATGAGGAGTTAATAAAATATCATTATCAGTTAGTTCATTTTCAATGAATTCAAAAGAATGAAAAACTTGAATATCCGAGTCCAAATAAATTAATATATCTGGCTGATACTGAGACAGTATATGGCTTCCAACAAACCCTTTCATGGCACAGTTCAACTCAATCACAGTGTATTTTTCGGCCATTGTAGAAAACGAGGGAATTGCTAAATCACCTACTTCAATGATTGTATACGGATCAAAATCAGCTATTATAAACTGGTTATTGATTTTGTCTGTCAATCCAATAATTACTTGGTAACTAGGATTGAATTGTATATAGGAATCAGCCATTGTTTTACAATGCGCTAAATGATTAGCCGAACAAACTGTATATAGAATTTTATTTAAGAACATTTTTGGGCGATAATAATTGTATTCAAATAAAATTGATCCGACTTTGGCAAAATGGGTTCAACAATATAAAATAGCATGTTCAATATTGGCACGAACAACTGTCTAACGATTTTTTTAAAAAATGTAAACCGTGAAAAAAAGAAAACTTTATGCAACCAATGATCATTGATATACAAAACAAAGAGTTGGTGCAAGGCACTCAAAAAATGGCCATTTTTATCAATTGTTTTTATTGCAAATCCATTTTTCTCTAACATATCTTTTAAAGCAAACTGGGTATAACGAGCATAATCAATTGGCACTTCGTGTTCTTCCCAACTAAATGGGCAAGTAATTAAAATTTGTCCTCCTATTTTAAGTACTCGATTCAACTCTGGGAGTATTTGAGGCAATTTAAATACATGTTCAAATACTTCACTCGTAAAGATCGAATCGAAATGTGCTGCTTCAAATGGAATAGTGACCCCATCATAATATACATCTATTTTTTCATTGGTATGATTATGACCTTCACTATCATAATCTAACCCAGTATAGGAGTGAACATTTGTGAACAGGCTTTGATAAGGCTTTTCTCCACAACCAAAATCAAGCAAATCCCCGCTCATTTGTGGGGCATATAAACTAATTTTGCTGTACAAGCCTTTGCGGATGTAGTACAAAGGATGTGAAATACCAGGATTGAAATTATTAGGCACCATAAATATTAAATGCAGCAGCAAGATAAAGCGTTTTAGGCATGTTAAATAGAATAAAAGGAATTTTATATGATCTAGTATTACGCTTTGCAATGCTTGGCAGTAGACAAAGAAGCATCTCTAAACTACTGATCGTTAGAACAGACGAAATTGGCGATTATATGTTATGGCGAAAATGCCTTCCTGCAATTGCTCAACATTACAGAGCCCTGAATTATGAAATTCACTTGATTGGCAATAGCAGTTGGAAGAGTTTATTCAATCAATTTGATTCAACTCATGTAGATAAAGCCATTTGGGTAGATAAAATTAAATTCAAGAAAAAAATAGGGTATCGCTTTGAACTATTGTGTCAAACCTATCAGTCCAATTATGCCATTTCAATTAACCCGATTTTTTCTAGAGATAAAAGAAATGATGACGCATTTGTAATAGCTGCAAAAACACAAGAAAGCATTGGAATGAAAGCCAATTTAGAAAGCGTAAAAACCTATGAAATTGGATATGATAAAGGATTATATACTACTTTATTCGATCATCCTGAACGTCCCATTTTTGAATTTTACAGAAATCAATATTTCACTGAATTAGTCACCGGAAAAGCGATTTCATTTACAGATACAAAAATCGAAAGGGCTTTACTTCCTACCCTATCAATTGAACTTCCCGAAAAATTTATCATTGTATTTCCTGGTTCTAGAAGTGTAAAAAGAATCTGGCCTGCAGAACATTTTTTGAAAGTTTGTAATGAATTATATAATAGCACCCAATTCACTGTTGTACTCTGTGGGGCTTCAAATGATCGCATTTATACTGATGAATTCGAAGCAAAATACAAGAGCCCATTGCTGAATCTTACAGGAAAAACCAGCCTCACCGAATTGTTAACCGTTTTTTCAAAAGCAGCACTATTAATCTCTGTAGATACTGGTTCTATACATTTGGCAGCTGCTGTTGGTTGCCCAGTTGCAGGCATTTTCAATGGTTCGCAATACAAAAGATTTGCTCCATACCCAGCAAATTTGAGCGAAACATTTATAGCAGTGTATCCCGACGAAATAGAAAATGACTTACTAAACGATGAAGTAGTAAAAGAAAAATATGAATTCGTTATAGATATTCCTTACAACAAGGTTTTACCTGAAAAGCTGATTAAAAAAATTAAAAATAGTAACATTGTATTATGAGATTAAAACCTATTAAAGCAATTCGTGTATTACTCGGTTTAGATGATCAAAAATCAGCATTCCCCGATGATTTTGAAGACATCCATCGTAAAATTATTGCAAAAGTTCGTCCTTTTACCATGACCAGTGAGGAGCGATTGTTTGGATTGATTGAAAGTGTACAATACGTAGTTAAGAATAATATCCCTGGAGATTTTGTAGAGTGCGGAGTTTGGAAAGGCGGAAGTATGATGGCCATTGCAGAAACTTTAAAACATTTAAACGTTACCGATAGGCATTTGTATTTATACGACACATTTGCTGGAATGACTGCTCCTACTGATGATGATGTAGATCAGCTCAATAGAGACGCTGCATCTCAACTATCCAATGAAGTAGATCAGAAAACAGAAAGTGTTGTTTGGGCTTATTCAGGTTTAGATGAAGTAAAGGCCAATATTGCTACTACTAATTACCCGCCTCAATTCATTCATTTTATTGAAGGAGATATCTTAAAAACCATACCATCAACAATTCCTAAACAGATTGCTTTATTGCGTTTAGATACCGACTGGTATGCTTCCACTAAACACGAAATGGAATATTTATTTCCACTTTTAGAATCCAAGGGTATAATTATTATAGATGATTACGGTTTCTGGAAAGGTTCAAGAAAAGCAGTTGATGAATACCTAAGTGAAAATGGAATTGCTTTAATGCTACATAGAATGGATGCTACCGGAAGATCAGCAGTTAAGTTATAATTAAGCGTTTGCTAATCCTAACCCTTTCTTAATTGCAAACAACCATTTTCCAAAATTGGTTCGAAGCAACAAATGCAAAATCCTTAATCGGAATTGCCAAATTCTGCATAGTATTGAAAACCCAAAATAAGATTCATATGTTTGAATATTCTCTTTCAATGAATCTAGATATTGATTGGTACTTATGCCTGAATCATCAAATACAGCAAGGGTTTCATTGATATATCCGTAAGGTTCATCCTTCAAACGGCACATTAAATCGTAGTCCATTCCAATTTTTAAATGAAGCTTAAAATACCCTACTCTATCATACACTTCTTTTTTTACAAACCATGTTGGATGAGCTACAGAACGCATTCCTCTGTATAACTTTTTTTTATCGAAAGGTTTTCCAATAATGATTTTTGTTCCGCCCCGTATTACTTGAATGTTTCCACTTATCCATTGCACATTTTGGTGTTGATCAAAATAAGTAGTTACTATTTCAATTACATGATTTGACGCATAAATATCTCCAGCATGTAACAAATGTGTAATTGGAAATCCAGCTAATTTCATCCCTTTATTGAAGGCATCTGAAATTCCTTTATCGCGCTCATTGACCCATTTTCGATAAGCAGGTTGTGGAGCATTCATTAACCAATCTGCAATGTCGGAATTACTCGAACCATTGACAATTAAATGTTCATTGGGTAGAGTAGTTTGCAAATCCACCGATAAACAAGTTTTTTGTAAGTCAGACAGATTGTTGTAACAAATACTAATAACTGAAACTCCCTGCATTATATATATTTCTTAAGTGAGTGTTGAAAGCTTTTTCAAAAATAGCGCTAGCCCCTTTTTTTTATCTTCTGTAAATTCATAACTCAAATTAGAAGAATAGTATTGTCGTAGATCATAATCATCAAAATGAACAGTTTTCAAAACTTCATCTAAATGGTTAACACCATATGCGTTGGCCCTATTAAAAGCATCAATAAAATCTGGATCAATTGGCTTATTAGCAACCCAAGCAGCAAATACGAATGGCAAACCAGTCAAAGCTTTCCATGCAGTGCCGAGGTCATATACAAATGGGGAAATTTTTCGCTGTTCTAAAGCCCTATCTCCTATTACAATACCTGCAGTTTTTCCTTTTATGTTGTCTCTAAAATTGAGGCTACCGGCAACCAAATTCACGTTGATTTTCCAATATTCTTTTAATAAAATTTTCGCCAAATTAACCGATGTTCTACTTTGGTAATCTAGCAACAATGTATCCACTTCTTCAATCGGCACTTCACTGAATATAGCCACCGATGCCACTTCACCTTCCGTTCCAATACAGTAATCAGTAATAATATGGGATTCATTCAATTGGGGTATCAAAGCAACTGGAATCAAACCTATATCAATACTGCTTTTTAGCAACATTTCACCAATAACAGCAGGTTGATCTTCTATCAGGGTAATTCGATCCATTAGCCCCGATTGTTTAACCCCAAATAAAAGAGGACGGGTATTCAAATAACTTACCGCTCCAACGCTTAAACTCTTGTTCAATTCAGCTACTTTTGTACAAAGAAACGAATATATATCAATATGGAGCTAACCAACCTTACAGCAATTTCACCAATAGACGGTAGGTATCGAAAGAAAGTGAATCATTTGGACGAATATTTTTCAGAATATGCCTTGATTAAATACCGCGTTTTAGTAGAGATAGAATATTTTTTCTTTTTGGCTGATCACCGATTCTTTAAATTACCTGCAAAAGCAAGATTACAATTGAAGAAAGTATTGGACGAATTTAGTTTGGATGATGCTAGACAAATCAAGCAATTAGAAGCGGTTACCAATCATGATGTAAAAGCTGTTGAATATTTTTTAAAGGAACAAGCAGATAAAGCTGGCATCAGTAATTTAAAAGAATGGATCCATTTTGGTTTAACTTCTCAGGACATTAATAATACCGCAATTCCTTTGAGTTGGAAACATGCCATGGAGCATGAGTATCTTCCATCCATTATCAATTTACAAAACAATATTTATCAATTAGCTGCTCAATGGAAGGATGTTCCAATGTTAGCTCGCACGCATGGACAAGCAGCTTCTCCTACCAGATTAGGTAAAGAATTAATGGTATATGTTGAAAGACTGAATAACCAAATTGAATTATTTAGTAGCATTCCATATGCTGCAAAATTTGGGGGAGCAACAGGCAATTTCAATGCACACCAAATTGCTTTCCCAAAAAGGAAATGGGTAGATTTAGGTAACTCGTTTGTAGAAGACACGCTTGGACTTCAAAGAATGCAATTCACTACTCAAATAGAACATTACGATTCTTTGGCTGCACAGTTTGACGCCATCAAAAGAATCAATACCATATTAATTGATTTGTGTAGAGATATCTGGACTTATATCAGTATGGATTATTTTAAGCAACAAACTAAAAAAGGAGAAGTTGGTTCCTCTGCAATGCCGCATAAAGTAAACCCGATTGATTTTGAAAATGCAGAAGGGAACTTAGGCATTGCCAATAGTTTATTGGAACACCTAAGCGCTAAATTGCCTACTAGTAGATTACAAAGAGATTTAACAGACTCTACTGTTCTTAGGAATATCGGGGTACCTATTGCCCACGTGAGTATTTCTATCAACTCCTTACAAAACGGTTTATCAAAATTAATTTTGAACGAAACAGCCATTAAAGCAGACCTAGAAAACAATTGGGCCGTTGTAGCAGAAGCCATTCAAACTGTGTTAAGAAGAGAACAATACCCTAACCCCTATGAAGCCTTGAAAGAGCTTACAAGAGGCAAAGCGAAAATTGACAAAGCATCTATACATGCTTTTATAAATTCCTTAAAAATAAGTGCAGCACTAAAAAAAGAGTTAAAAGCCATTACTCCAAGTAATTATTTTGGGGTAAATCCATTATTCTAAAATTGTTGCTGTAAAATATTCAATTTTGGTATTGTATTTGCTTTATAACAACAGGCTAATTACTATCTAAAAATCATACTGACTGAATAGATTCTTTACTATATTAAGCAGAATCCTATTAATTATAATAGCAATTATATTGTTATTCTATATAGCTATTCAGACAGATTATGTACAAAACAAGATAGTAACATTTTCTGCCAAAAAATTATCGACTGAACTAGGGACAGAAGTTAGGATAAAAAATGTAAGCATAACCTTATTCAATAAACTGAATATGGAAGGAATTTTAATCCGTGACAAACAGAAAGATACACTATTATTTGCTGGTCAACTAAGGGTTAGGATTACTGATTGGTTCTTTTTGAAAGACAAAGCCGAACTAAAATTTGTAGGTTTGGAAGATGCAGTAGTTAAATTACAAAGAAAAGATTCAGTATGGAATTATCAATTCATTGCCGATCATTTTGCCTCCCCAGGTAAAAAGAAAGAATCGGCTTTTGAATTAAGCCTTAAAAAAATAGATTTAAAAAATATTCGATTTATTCAAAACGATTTATGGACGGGAGATATCACCAAAGTGCAACTTTCGGGATTAAGTATTGAAGCGGATAAAATTGATTTTAACAATAAGCGCTTTTTACTAAATAGTGTGGTTCTTAATAAACCAATGGTGGTACTTCAAAGTGTAGACCCATTAAGGCCATTCAAAAAGGAAATTACAAAAAAAATAATAGCAGATACCGGACTTTATTTTAATGAAGCAGGAATTGATATCAAGTTAGCTCAATTACAAATTATTAACGGCGGTTTATTTATCGAAGGAAACTTACAAAAAGCCGACCCTGGTTTTGATGGTTCACATATAGAATTAAGTAAGTTAACCGGTACGATAAATACATTGTTATTTCAAAAAGACACCCTTCGAGCATTAGTTAATCTATCAGTCAAAGATAGAAGCGGGTTAGAAATCAAAAAACTTCGAACCCAATTTAAACTCACTCCACAAATTATGGAGTTGGCACAATTAGATCTTCAAACAAATAAGAGCAGACTGGGCAACTATTATGCAATGAAATTTACCGATTTCAATAAAGATTTTGGTGATTATATAGAAAAAGTAGTGATGGATGCAAAATTCACTAATGCTAGCATTCATAGTGACGATATAGCTTTTTTTGTACCAGAACTAAAGTCTTGGAAAAAAGAAGCCATACTTTCTGGAAAATTTTTAGGTACCGTAGCTAATTTTAAAGTAACCCAATTCAATGCAAAAATCGGTTCTACAACTTCTTTGAATGGAACACTAAGTATGAAAGGACTTCCTGATATCAATAAAACAATCATAGGATTTAATAGTGGTACTTTATATACCAACGCTAATGACATCAGAGTATTCATACCAGCTTTAAACAGTATGACTAACCCAGACTTAAGTGCTCTAGGGCAAATTATATATAGGGGTAATTTTAATGGAAGCATCCACAATTTTAAAACTGCCGGTGTGTTTTCGAGCAAATTAGGGGGATTGAATACCAATATCAGCATGAAACTACCAATTAAAGGCGACCCTTCTTATGAAGGCTTTTTGGAATCATCTCATTTTAATATTGGAAAATTTTTAGCGATTCCTGAATTGGGAATGATTGACTTCAAAGGTAAAATTGCAGGAAATAGCTTTTATTTAGACAAATTAAAAACCCAATTTGATGGTGAAATAAAAACCATCGAATACAATGGGTATCAATACAAGAATATCATAACCAATGGAACCATTCAGAAAAAATATTTTAATGGTGAATTAAAAATAAATGATCCTAATCTTTCCTTTACCTCTAACGTTGAGATAGATTTTAGTAAAGATCAACCATTGTTTAATATTGTAGGTGACCTTTCAAAATCAGATTTAAAAGCACTAAATCTGTACAAAGACAAGATCGAAATAGTAGGATTATTAGATGTCAACTTTACAGGTAAAGACATTGATAAGTTTACCGGAACGGCTAAATTTTTAAATGCTGTTGTTAAAAGTGAAAATACAACAGTTCGTTTTGATTCTTTGAATCTTACTTCTAGTTTTAAAGACTCTATAAAAACCTTGCATATTGGTAGCAATGATTTGAATGCTACTATCACTGGTAAATTTAGTATTATGGAGTTGCCAGCAAGTTTTCAATCCTTTCTCTACAATTATTACCCTGCATATATTAAGCCAATTAAAAATGCCCCTAAAAATCAACAATTTGATTTTACAATTAATACACAATATTTTGAGCCATATATAAAATTATTTCAAAAAGATATTGCTGGATTTAATGATGTAACTCTTAAAGGGAGAATTGACACTAAAGAGAATAAATTAAATATAGACGCTTTCATTCCTTATGCAAAATATAAAAAGAATGCTTTTATTGGATTGGCTTTAACTGGAAAAGGAAATTATGACTCTTTAACGGCGTCTACTACTATTAGCAATATTGACATTGGAGATAGTTTGAACCTACCAAATTCTACTATCACTATTTCTTCTCAGAAAGACCATTCAGTAGTAGGCATTAAAACCAAAACAACTAATAAACAAAACAGTGCAGATATTTTAGCAGATGTTTATACACTAACTGATGGAGTAAGAATTCAATTCAGACCATCTGCCTTTACTTTAAATGAAAAAGAATGGACAATTCAAAAAGCGGGAGAGCTCGAGTTTAGAAAAGAATATATCAATGCTAAAAATGTTAAACTAACTCAGGGATTTCAAGAAATAACCATCGAGCCAAGTGATGATGCTAAAGGAAATAAGAACAGTTTAGAAGTAAAACTGAAAAACATAGTAATAGGCGATATCACGGCTTTATTTCTTAAAAAAGAACGTTTAGAAGGATTAGCAAGTGGTAGCATCAAACTAAATGACTTTTATAGTGACTTTAATGCTAGCGCTAATCTGAAAGCAGAAGAATTTAGGTACGATAAAGACTCTATAGGGCTGGTAAATATCAATGCCGGTTACAGAAACAGTACTGGAATGATTCCTTTTAAAGTCAACTCTCAAAACGAAGGGTATCGTTTTTCCGCGGAAGGATCCTATAATATAAAAGACACAACAGGACAATCATTTAATACCAATATCGACTTAGAAAAAACCCAAATTCGTATTATTGAGCAATTTTTATCTGATTTATTCACCAATATCACTGGCGAAGCAACAGGAAAATTAAATATTAATGGAGATTTAAATTCCCCTAATTTAATTGGTAATATTCAATTGAAAAATGCTGGAATGAAAGTGAATTATACTCAAGTATATTATAAGATTGATTCTGCAACTATAAAATTCCAAGAAGACGGCATTGATTTCGGAAAGTTTTCTATAAAAGATAAGTACAACAACAAAGGGACGGTTTCAGGAAAATTAATAGAAAAGCAATTCAAAAACATGGCATTCGATTTTGATTTATCTACCGATAAATTACTCTTAATCGATACAAAAGCAGTCGACAATCAACAGTTTTATGGAAAAGCAATTGGCAAAGCTTCTTTAAGCTTTAAAGGGCCGGAAACTGGTTGCAAAATGACCATAGTTGCGGAATCCAATGATAGCTCTCATATAGTAATTCCTAATTCCATCAGTAAAGAAAGCGGATCTGCTGATTTTATTGTTTTCAAAGAATATGGTACTGAAATGGAAGCTTTGACGGCGAAAAGTAATTTTAATTTATTGGTAGATTTAGACATTACAGCTAATAACAAAGTAGCTATAGATGTAATTATGGACGACCTGACAGGTGATGTGATCAAAGCAGTAGGAAATGGAAGATTAAGAATAAAAGCAGGTACAAATGACCCTTTGACCATAAAAGGTAGATACAATATTGAGAAAGGAAATTACGATTTTAGTTTTCAATCAATATTAAAAAAGCCATTTGAATTACTCCCTAACACAGGAAATTTCATTGAGTGGAATGGAGATCCATTTAAGGCCGAATTACATATAGATGCTCAGTTTACTGCAGAAAGGGTGTCTCTAACAGAGCTTATTGGTAATAATTCTTTTAGCGGCACAGTGAAAGGATATAGAGGAGATGTATATGTGATAGCTTCTTTAAGAAATGAATTGAGTAAACCTGAAATTACATTTAGATTGGACTTCCCACAAGGTAGCCCAATTAAAAGCGACAATGAATTTGCACAATTTTTGGCCAAAATTCAAAGAGATGAAAATGAAATGTTGAAACAAGTTTCTTTTTTAATTGTGTTTGGATCTTTTGCCCCTCCAGGACAAACTACGGGAACATCGTCTGGTATCAACCCTTATTCTATTAGCTCAATAGGTATCAATAGTTTATCGCAATTATTAACCAAGGAAGTAAACAAAGCAGTCTCTGATCTATTGTATAAAGTAACCAAAGACAAAAGTTTACGATTTGATGTAGGTGCAACCGTATATAGTAGTTCCAGCCTAATTGGCACTGACGGAAGCGCATTACAAGCCAATTCAAATCGTCTAGATAGATCAAGGGTCAGTGCAAAATTGGGTAAAGCTTTTTACAATAATAATGTAATCGTAAGTTTTGGAGGTGACCTAGATTTTAATTTAGGATCAAGTTCTTCGGTGCAAGCAGGCAACATTCAATGGCTACCTGATATCACTATAGAATTTGTATTAACAACAGATAGAAAATTGCGAGCAGTTATTTTTAGCAAAAACAGTTTGGATATTAGCGGTTCCAATTTTGGAAGAAGAAACAGACAGGGTGCAAGTATTTCTTATCGACAAGACTTTGAGAAATTATTTGGAACAAAAAAAGAACGGGTTAAGGTTCAGGCCCCAGTAGCAGATTCTACCAATAAGCAATAATATTTATTGGTTCAAAATGATAGGCGGAACTTGAACACAATTTTTTAACCGGTATACATAAAAGTATCGAACAGTAGCTCCACTTCTTATTTGATTGAACCTGACCGGTTGTTCGATAATACTAAAATATTTGCCATATAACAGTGTTGGGGCAGTTGGTAAATTAGATGGGACAATACAATAAGCATCATCCCCCAATTGGATATTTTTTCTTTCTTTATTGAGCCAAGCAAATTTGTGCAAGTCTTGAAGCGACCCTACTCCTATTAAAGGGATACCAAAAGGTTTACTCACATAAAATTCCAAATGTCCTGAAGGAAACCATTTATCTTCTATCATGAAAGCACCTGCTTTCATTTTTTGATTCGCATTATCTTTTTGAACCAGTTGATTAAATGCCACTCCAAAATCTTTCCATCCAGAAAGGTCTAGTGTTGGACAATATTCACCATAATTAGCTAATTGCTGACTACCAAAATTTCTTGGTGCAAATTGAATAATCCCCACACCAATGATTAAAATAAACCCAACAAAAATCAATGCGGCTTTTAATACATTTGGAAAAACACTAATGGTAATATGCTGGAGATACAGTGCAGCAATGAAAAATAGAGGAACAAATGCAGGGCCTGACCAATGCGGCAATGTTGAATTGAACATAGAAATTCCCCAAAAAATGAAGAGCATAGGTATACTCATACAATACAACCAAATAGTAATTCTTTTTTGCTTGAATTGAATTTTATTAGCAATTATTGCAAAAAGAGATAATACAAATAATACAAATAAAATGGGGTTTTGATAAGCAAACTCACCCCCCAGCTCACGAGCAAATGAATCCCATTGCAAACCGCTATGAGTAACTCTTTCTGAATGAAATTTATAGGTAATAAAATTATACTGAATGTTCCAAAAAATAATGGGTGAGATGCAAATCAATGTAATAAGTGCTCCAATATATATTCGCCAATTCAATAACCATGCAATTCGCTTCAATAAAATAAATAAGCCGAAACCAGCCCAAAGAAATAGGCCATGCACTTTGCATAATGCAGCCAACCCGATCATCAACCCTAATAAAATCCAATTCCAAACATTATTTTGTTCCTGCTTATGCAATAATAAATGCGCCATAATATATAAAGCACCTGTCCAAAAAGGCATTTGAGGAGAATCGGGTAGAATAAAAAATCCAGCTAAAAAACCAGTATAAACTGATGCTGTATATATTAATGCAGCCAGCCAGCCCAATCTTTCTCCATCAATTAATTTACCTAATTTAAAAATGAACCAGGTAGAAATTGCAGCAGAAAGAATGCTTCCCAATCTTAAAGACAATTCACTCGCCCACCATAAATTCAAACTGGTTAATCGAATTAGTAACCCGATCATGGGAGGATGATCAAAATGATTCCAATCAAGTTGCAATGCATAGGTCCAATAATACACTTCATCGTTACCCAGTTCTAAAAATGGGGCAATGATTATTTTAAACAAAGCCGCGATCCCTATTAGATAAATGGTTCGCTTTTTATATGATTGAGTTTGGGTTAACATTAATTTAACAGGAATCAGCAACTAAATTACAGTTTTACCGTAAGTAATACAGCAAACATGCGTACAATAATCATAAATAAAAACAAATGAATAAAATTGTATTAATGCTCGGTTTAACATTTACCTCAATTGCTGCCTTTTCACAAACCGCAAATGAGCATTCTTCAACAAAACAAGCTAATAATTATGTAGATATTTCTACAGGTATTGGTAAAGGGCAAATATTAACAGCAGGTTCTTTTGTGCATTATTGGGGTATTGGGAAAAAACAAAAATTACAATTGGGAATTGGCGCTAGAATAACCAATTCATTTGGAACAGATCAATATTTTACTACTGCCAACGCAAAATTAACAAGTGGAAAAACTGGCCCAAGTGTTTTGTTCGCCGATGATATTCCGGCCAATGTAGACAGTTTTTTTATTGGCAAACCTCAGATCAATGCTTTGAATATTTCTTTTAACAGCGAATATTTTGTTTCAAAAAAATGGAGTCTGGGTTTTAACATAGATCTTATTGGCTTAAGTTTCGGAGCATCTAAAACAGGCACTTACATCAATAACGGAAAAACTTCATTGGTTGGTGCTAAACCAACTTCATTGAATCTTTTGTTGATCAGTGATAACGATAAAGGAAGTTTGAATAGCGAAATTTTTGCCCGATATAAATTAAACGCTAAATGGAGTTTAAGAGGTGGAGCTGCTTTTTTATTCAATGAATATACTACCAATACTGCAGTGCAACAATTAAATGGAATTAGCAATGATCGATTTAGAAATAAAACCTTAAATGCAATGATTGGCATATCATACCAATTTTAAAAAATCAAGAATGAAAGTTATTACTTCCCTCACTATTATACTTTGCCTTTTTAGTGCATGTACTAAAAATGAATCTACGCCAACTGTAGTTTCAACACTTACTTTAGTTGATTCTGCTTTAATTGGTTCAGGCACCACTATATTAGCCATGGGTAACTTTGTAAATGGTGTTCACCCAGTAAGCGGTAAAGCCGCATGGCATAAAGTAGGCAATACACAAACGCTGCTATTATCTAATTTTTCATCAGATGCAGGTCCTGATTTAAAAGTGTATTTAGCCAAAGATTTAGCTGCCTCTTCTTTTATTTTATTGGGTGATTTAAAATCTACAACAGGTAATCAAACTTATAATATACCCAGTAACGCATCAACTGCTGATTACAAATATATTTTAATCTGGTGTCAACGATTTTCCGTACTTTTTGGAAGCGCAAAAATTCAATAAATAAAATGAGACACTTACTAACTATTTTTTTATCCCTTTTTACCATTTTATTATCAGCTCAATCAATAAGGTCAACTGATAATGGAAGTGAAATTATTTTTTCAATTAATAATTTTGGACTAAGCACTAAAGGGAGTCTGAGCGGATTAACTGGTTCGATAAATTGGAACCCTCAAGATTTAAAAACAGCTAGTTTCAATGTAAGTGTAGCAACAAAAACAATTAATACAGACAACCGTCTAAGAGATGACCATTTAAAAAAATCAGATTATTTTAATGTTGAAAAATTTCCTTCAATCAATATTCAATCTAATCAAATCATTGTTGGCACTAAACCAGGCGAATTCAATATGGACGCCACATTAACTATTAAAGGAGTTTCAAAAAAGATCAATTTCCCTTTCAGCGTAATAACTCAAAATAGCAAGCCAATTTTTAGCGCTAATTTTGAAATAAACAGAAGAGATTTTGGTATTGGTGGCGGGAGTATTAGCTTATCTAATACGGTGAAAATTTCATTGAAGGTAATGGCTTATTGAGTGTGATTGATCAACCATCTCACTGCGAGTTCATAACCCATCAAACCTAATCCTATAATACTGCCATTCACCACTGCAGACACATAAGAATGTTTCCTAAATTCTTCTCTGCTATGAACATTGCTAATATGAACTTCTATAACTGGAGCTTGTATTGCTGCTATTGCATCTCCAATTGCAATTGACGTATGAGTATATGCAGCAGGGTTAATGACAATTCCATCAACCGAAAAACCATATTGCTGAATGGCGTTTACCAACTCCCCTTCTACATTTGATTGACAATAAATAAATTCAACTTCAGAAAATGTAGATTTCAATTTTTCCAAAAAAGATTCGAAAGATTCATCGCCATATAAACTAGGTTCTCTTTTTCCTAATAAATTAAGATTTGGCCCGTTAATGATGGCGATTTTCATACTATGAAGTTACTGCATCATTTCCACAAAGCGATCAAATAAATAGCGGCTATCGTGCGGGCCAGGAGTGCTTTCTGGGTGGTATTGTACACTAAATGCAGGGCGGTCTTTCAATCGAATTCCTTCTATGGAGTCGTCATTTAAATTCACATGGGTAACTTCTACATTATGGTGTTTACGCACTGCTTCAGGATCTACGCCAAATCCATGATTTTGAGTAGTAATTTCGCATTGGCCAGTAATAATATTTTTTACTGGATGATTCAGCCCTCTATGACCATGGTGCATTTTAAAGGTAGGAATATCATTGGCTAAAGCCAATAATTGATGACCCAAGCAAATTCCAAAAACCGGCTTTTTCTCATTCAAAATTTCTTTTACAGTGGCTACTGCATAAGGCATTGCTGCCGGATCACCAGGGCCATTAGAAATAAAGTATCCTTTTGGGTTAAATGCTTTTAATCTGTCGAAAGATGTTTTTGCGGGATGGACTCTAACATGGGCACCTCTCGAAACCATGCATTCAAGAATATGTTGTTTGATACCAAAATCTAAAACAGCTATTTTCACAGGTGAATTTGTATCTCCTAACTCATATTCTTTTTCTGTACTCACTGTGCTCGCTAATTCCAAACCATCCATATTAGGCACTGCTTTCAGAAGGTCTTTCAATTTTGCAATATCCATTTCCTCAGACGAAATAATACAATTCATGGCACCTTTTGTGCGAATATGAGCTACTAAAGCTCTGGTATCGATTCCATCTATTGCTACAATTTGATTTTCCACCAAATAAGTGTTCAAATCGCCTTTTGCCTGTATTCTACTGAACTGTTCTTCTAAATTTCTGGCAATCAGTCCATGAATTTTAACGGAACTGCTTTCTACATCAGCATCTTTAACCCCATAATTACCAATATGTACATTATTCATGATCAATACCTGTCCGGTATAACTTGGATCGGTAAATACTTCCTGGTATCCTGTCATACCAGTATTAAAGCAAATTTCCCCAGTAGCAATACCTGATTTTCCGAATGCTTGGCCATAAAAAATATGTCCATCTGCTAACATTAATACTGCTGGTTTATTCAATGATGTTGTATGAGGCATATTACAAATTATTAGTGCAAAAGAAAATCAATTTTAGCAAAAAAACGCTTTTAGTTTCTCACAATAAAGGATATAAAAAAAGGCATTCCGTAAGAAACGGAATGCCTTAATATTTGAAACAGTTGCATTTTAGTCAGCTGCTTTTTCTTCGGTTGATGGTGTAGCTGGAGCTTCAGTTATTTCAGCTTCAACTGCAGGTGCTTCAACTGCTGCCTCAGATACTGATTCAGCTTTCTTTGGCGCACGACCACGACGGGTTTTCTTAGCTGGCTCATCTGCTTTTTCAATTCCTTTACCGTAGATCTCATTGAAATCTACTAGTTCGATCATTGCTTTTTCTGCATTATCTCCAGCACGGATGCCTAATTTTAAAATACGAGTGTATCCACCAGGACGAGCTGCAATCTTTGGCCCTACTACTGTGAATAATTCTTTAACAGCAGCTTTATCTTGTAGTTCAGCAAAAACCAATCGGTGATTGTGGCTGATTTGTGCAGCCGACTCATTCTTTTTAGTTTTTGTAATCATTGGCTCAACATATGCTCTTAAAGCCTTGGCTTTAGCCAAAGTAGTAACAATACGTTTGTGCGTGATAAGCTGACTTGCTAAGTTTTGCAATAAAGCTACTCTGTGTGCCTTTTTACGGCCTAAATTATTGATTTTGTCTCCGTGACGCATGACATTTAATTTTTAACTCCACACCGTGTCAGGATTTGTGGAGGGCCACCCCCTAGCTCCTAATAATTGGGAATTAGAAAGTGAGGTTATTAAAAAAGTTTCCCTCTACCCTTTAGAACCTGTCCCGACTTGTCGGGAGGGGTTGGGGGGTGTTAATTATCTAAATTGTCTAAACCTAGTTTTACTAGATCCATACCAAAGCTTAATCCTCTTTCAGTTAATACTTGCTCAATCTCAGAAAGAGATTTTTGACCGAAGTTTCTGAATTTCATCAGGTCTTCTTGCTCATATTGTACCAATTCGCTCAAGCTATTGATTTTTGCAGCTTTCAAGCAATTGAATGCACGAACTGAAAGATCTAAATCTTCTAATGGTGTTTTCAATACTTTACGTAATTGCAAAATATGCTCATCAACTACATCTTCTTTCTTATCTTCTTTATTATCAAAAGTGATGTTTTCATCAGTAATGATCATCAAGTGTTGAATAAGAATACGAGAAGCTTGCTTTACAGCATCTTCAGGATGTATAGTTCCGTCTGTAACTACATCTAAGATTAGTTTTTCGTAATCAGTTCTTTGTTCTACACGGTAGTTTTCAATAGCGTATTTAACGTTCTTGATTGGTGTATGAATTGAATCGATAGCGATATATCCAAATGGAACATCTTTTAATTTATTCTCTTCAGCAGGAATATATCCTCTACCTCTTCCAATGGTTAATTCAATATCCATTTTAGCAGTAGTATCCATGATGCAAAGCAATAATTCCGGATTCATCACTTGAAAGCTCTGAGATAATTCTCCGATCATTCCTGCAGTGAATTCAGTTTTTCCTTTGATAGAAAGATTGATTTTCTCTGTTGCGATTTCATGATCAACATGCTTCTTGAAACGAACCTGCTTTAAGTTCAATATAATTTCAGTTACATCTTCAGTAATCCCTTTGATGGTTGCAAACTCGTGGTCAACACCTTCAATTTTGATACCTACAATAGCATAACCTTCTAATGAACTCAACAAAACTCTGCGAAGTGCATTACCGATGGTTAAACCAAAACCCGGCTCAAGCGGGCGAAATTCAAATTGTCCAGCAAATTCATTTGCTTTTTGTAAAACTATTTTGTCCGGCTTTTGGAAGCTTAATATTGCCATATTAGAACTTTGTTTTTTATTTATTTGGGTGAATAATGGTATTATTTAGAATACAATTCAACAATTAGTTGCTCCTTAATATTTTCAGGAACGTTTTCGCGCTCTGGCATTGTAATGAAAGTTCCTTTCTTTTCTCCATCGTTCCAATCTAACCAACCGAACTTAGGATTTTTACCACGTGTTTTGCTAACAATACTTGAGTTGTCTGCACTTTTTGGTCTGTAAGCAATTACATCACCTGGCTTACATGTATAAGAAGGAACGTTCATTGTTTCACCATTTACAGTAATATGCTTATGGTTAACTAATTGACGAGCTTCAGGACGACTAGCAGTTAATCCTAAACGAAATACTGTGTTGTCTAAACGTGATTCTAATAACTTGATAAGGTTTTCACCGGTAACACCTTTTAAGCGTTGTGCTTCTTCAAAAGTCTTACGGAATTGGCGCTCCAATACACCATAAGTGTATTTAGCTTTTTGTTTTTCTCTTAACTGTAAAGCGTATTCACCCAAAGTTTTACGCTTACGAGCAGCACCATGCTGTCCGGGAGGGTTAGAATTCTTACCTAACCATTTGGCATTACCTAAAATAGGTTCGCCGAAAATTCTGGAGATTTTGGTCTTAGGACCTGTGTAACGTGCCATAGCTTTTTTTCATTTCGATTTTTTTAGAATTCGTTGCTCCGATCGGTTAAAAATCGTAAAAAATAAATCGGTCAACCTTTTAATAAATGAAACCTTGAGGCTCAATATGTCTTCCACTACCTCTATTGAGGCTTAGGATGTTATACTCTTCTTTGTTTCGGAGGACGACAACCGTTGTGCGGCATAGGAGTTACGTCTTTGATAGAAGTAACTTCAACACCAGACTGAGCGATTGAACGAATCGCACCTTCGCGACCTGCTCCTGGACCTTTTACAAATACATCAACACGCTTCAAACCAGCATCTACAGCTACTTTTGCAGCATCTGCAGCAGCCATTTGGGCAGCATACGGTGTGTTTTTCTTTGATCCTTTGAAACCCATTTTACCAGCACTGCTCCAGCTAATTACTTGGCCAGTTTTGTTGGTAAAACTGATAATGATGTTGTTGAATGTTGCTGAAATACGCACTTCACCAGTGGCATCTACTTTTACAACTCTTTTTTTGGCAGCAGCTTTTGCACTGTTCTGCGCTTTTTGTGGTTTTGCCATTTTTCTTTTTAGGTAGTCTTTTCCCGATTGAATCGGAATGGTTAATAAATAATCCTGAAATTCAGGAACCTTGATTTCTCCTTCCTGCTTTAGCAGGATATCCAAAACCAAGGATTTTATAGTGAAAAGTCATGAGCCTTTTAAGGTCATGACTTTAACTAATTATTTCTTAGCAACTTTTTTCTTACCGGCAACTGTTTTACGCTTACCTTTTCTAGTACGGCTATTTGTTTTAGTTCTTTGTCCACGCACAGGTAAACCTTTACGATGACGAAGACCTCTGTAACAAGCAATATCCAATAAACGCTTAATGCTCATAGATACTTCACTACGTAAAGCACCTTCCACTTTAAACTCATTGTTAATTACATTACGAATAGCAGTTTGTTCATCATCATTCCACTGATTCACTTTCTTGTCATAGCTGATACCAGCTTTATCTAAGATATACTGAGCTGTAGAACGACCAATACCAAAAATGTAGGTCAACCCAATTTCGCCTCTTTTGTTTTTTGGTAAATCTATACCGGCAATACGAGCCATATTTATTGTTTTATACTTTTAGTTGATGATTCAATTATCCTTGACGTTGCTTAAAGCGAGGATTTTTTTTGTTGATTACAAATAATTTTCCTTTGCGCTTCACGATCTTACAATCGGCACTACGTTTTTTAATGGAAGCTCTTACTTTCATTGTTGGTTTATTTTACTGTTATATTCTATTACTAATTACCTTAACTCTTAATTCTTCTCTCTTAATTCCTAATTCTAACATCTTCTACTTATATCTAAATATGATCCTTCCCCTACTCAAATCATATGGGCTCATCTCCACTCCCACTTTGTCACCAGGTAGAATTCGGATATAGTGCATCCTCATTTTACCTGAAATAGTAGCCAATATTTCATGACCATTTTCTAACTTCACTCTGAACATAGCATTGCTTAATGCTTCCAGAATAACTCCATCTTGTTTAATCAGCGGTTGTTTCGACATACTATTTTTGGGGCTGCAAAGATATTAGAATACAACCGAAATATGAAAAATTAGTGGAAAAAACTCCTTAAAATGTGGAAAAATATATTGAAATCAGCTAAAATAGGCTGATTTAGGAGTAATCCCCTTTCAAAAACGCCTCACATATTCGATATTTATTAAATATGAACGAGCTCTAAAATGGGCGTTGGTAGGATAAAATAGAAAATTTAAATTGAATCTATATTTTACATTGAATCTCTTGTAAGGTGTATTTTAGTCATATCGTGGTATTGATTTTGCAACTGGTGCACAAAATGAACGTCAGGATGATGGCGTTTGTCTTCGCGGTACCACATTTCGATGGAGGAAAAATCACCTGCTTGGGGAGTAACAATCCTAAAAGAACCTTTTGAATATTTTATGGAACCATCTTCATTGGGCTGTTTGGTGAATTTTAGATTCAGTAAGGCTTCTTCATTTAATGCAATAGCATGTAAATGATCGGTAGAAAACCAGAATTCCTGTACTTCAGTTTGCAAACAAACTTGTTTCTCATCTCCGTTTAAACGAGTCACTTCTCCTTCCCACATTTTTCCTTCAAACTCTCCCATCATGTAATCACCAATTTGGATGTCGCTAAATTTAATCATAGAAAAGAAGTTGAATATTTTAAAATATTTGAGAAATTAAGGTAACTATTTTTATTGAAAAACTCATAATTCTTATCTCATATCTCATAATTCTTATCTCATAATTCTTAATTCATATCTCTTAACTCTTATCTCTTAATTCTTCTTTCATTCAGCCCAACTCATCGTATACCCTTTATTCTCAATCATTAAAGCTTCTTCAGTTAATTGTAAAGGATGAAAAGTATCCACCATCACCGCTAATTCCAAGGTCTCTTTTTTTCCAATGCTTTTTTCAACTGCTCCAGGATGAGGCCCATGTGGAATTCCAGCAGGATGAAGTGTAATCATACCCTGAGTAACATGCTTTCTACTCATAAAATCACCAGCTACGTAATACAACACTTCATCACTGTCGATATTACTATGGTTATACGGTGCGGGAATAGCATTAGGATGATAATCATACAATCGAGGACAAAAACTACAAACTACAAAATTATGTGCATCAAATGTTTGGTGAACTGGTGGTGGTTGATGTACCCTTCCAGTAATAGGTTCAAAATCGTGAATACTAAATGCATATGGATAACAACATCCATCCCATCCTACTACATCAAAAGGGTGTGTTCCATAATGCAATCCATACATCACTCCTTTCTTTTTAGTTTGAATTAAAAAGTCTCCTTTTTCATCAAATGTTTGAAGATTTTGTGGACCTCGAATATCTCTTTCGCAGTAAGGTGCATGTTCTAATAATTGCCCGTTATTACTCGTATACCTTTTGGGGTATCTGATAGGACTAAAACTTTCTACAATAAATAATCGATTGATAGTAGTATCAAAATGAATTTGGTAGATAGTACCTCTTGGAATTACTAAATAGTCTCCATATCCAAAAATCAATTCGCCATATTGAGTTAATAATTTGCCGCTTCCTTCATGAATAAAAATGAGCTCGTCCGCATCGGCATTTTTATAAAAATAACCTGTGGTACTTTGTTGAGGTGCCGCTAACACAATATGACAATCACTGTTAACTAAAACAGGTTTTCTGCTTTTTAAATAATCAGCTTCTGGCGCTATTTGAAAACCTTCAAAACTTCTGTGCTTCAACATTTTTTCTTCAGCCACTTTAGGCATTACAGAATAGGGTTCATCGGTATGTATTATTTGCGTTGGCGGATGATTGTGGTACAACAAAGAATAATCATTACTGAATCCTTCTGTTGAAAAAAGTTGTTCGGAATACAAAGTTCCATCAGGTTTTCTAAACTGTGTATGACGCTTATGTGGAATAGTACCTAAAGAATAATAATGGGGCATTTGAAAGAATTAAGAATTAAGAATTATGAATTATGAATTATGAGATATTGGGTTATTGGTTATTAGGTTTAAGAAAAGTATACTTGATATAGTCTATTCACCATTTAAAATTAGTGAAGTTGGCTTCATTTAAGAAATATTGTATCTTTTGCTTTCAAAAGCACTATTATGGCAAAATCAGTAAACCGAAGAGATTGGTTAAAATACAGTTCATTAGCCACTTTGGGATTAGGTTTCAGGTTACCTGTTATGGGAAATGAAGAAGGTATTCTTAAAAGTTATGGAGCTGAAAAAGGATTGGTGAATTTGAGCTCCAATGAAAACCCTTATGGCATTTCCCCGAAAGCCAAAGAAGCTATACTTCAATTAATTGGTGAGTCACATAGATATCAATACAATATTGCTTCTTTACAATCTTTTAAAAAGGAATTAGCCAAAAAATACGGTGTAGAAGAAAATCAGATACTTTTAACTCCCGGCTCAGGAGAAGCATTGGGCTTATTACCTAGGGTCTATAATAAAGGGAATTTAGTTACTGCTTATCCAACTTTTGGCATTTTACCTTCTGCTGCAAAAAAAATAGGCACTAAAGTAATTGAAGTACCACTCAATGCCGAAAAAGCGCATGATTTGAATGCAATGCAAAAAGCGGTTACCAATGAAACTTCGTTGGTTTATATATGTAATCCAGCAAATCCTTCTAGTACAATTGTTTCGCCTGCATCGTTAAAAAGTTTTTGCATTGAAGCGTCGAAGAATGCTGTGGTTGCAGTAGATGAAGCTTATATAGATTATTTAGATGCCCCTGATAATGAATCGATGATCGGCTTGATTGAAAAGAATCCTAATGTGATGGTCATTGGTACTTTTTCTAAAATTCATGCGATGGCAGGCTTGAGAATTGGATTTGTAATTGCAAGCGCTGCACATATCAAAACCATGAGTGACAATTATTTTGTTCGAACCCAGTTTGCAATGAGTGTTTTGTCTATGACTGCAGCACAGGCAAGCTTAAATGATGCGGATCATCATAAAATAAGTAAACAAAAAAATGAAATAGCTAGAAAATACGGGTATGATGAATTGAAAAAAATGAATATTCAGTGCATTCCATCTTATACTAACTTTTTGTTTTTCCCATTAGGAAAATATCCCGGCAATTTTGCAGAAGACATGTTAAAGCAAAATATTTTCTTACGATCAGATACTTATTCTGGGGAGAAATGGGCAAGAGCCAGTGTAGGAACTTTAGATGAAATGAAACAGTTTATTTCAGTGATGAAAAAAGCTTGATGTTCCATTACATACCTGGGAAATAAGGTCTACCAACGATTTCTCTGAACTGCCAAGGCACTCCTACTAATATGAGTAATAAAGCAATCATAAAATAAACAAGTGCTTTTTTGTATTTGATTTCATCCGATACCTGCTTTTTAGACATGCCGTAACCCAAAGTAATAAAAACGATAGCTAATATCATTGTTGTAGGATGTTCTACCCAATAAAAGCGATAAAATTTATCTTTCATTACAGACAACCCTTCAGGCAAAGTAGTTACAAAAAAACCATAGCGGCCAAACATTACTTGGTACAAGCCCAATAACAAAGAAGTATGAGCAGCAATCATTGTAAACAACCAAGTTTTTTTATCGCCCGCTTTAAATACTTTCTTGCCAGTCCAGCCAGCATAAGCTTGTAAAATTGATAATACCAATAGTATTAAAATAACCCAACGCAATAAATTATGTAAGTGCATTAGTCCTGTTTGCATATTGATAATTTTCTACAAATCTAACTGAATATCTCTTATCTCATAATTCTTATCTCTTAATTCATAATTCTAATCTCTTAATTCATAATTCTTATCTCTTAATTCATAATTCTAATCTACCCAATCAGCAACAAACAAATTCGTATCTCTTGTGCCCCCGTTATTTCTATTAGACGCGAAAATGATTTTTTTACCATCTGGGCTAATCATCGGAAATGCATCAAATCCTTTGTCTCTGCTGATCTTTTCCATGTTTTTACCATCCAAGTCTACCATATACATATTAAAAGGGAAACCTCTTTTGTACTCATGATTACTGCAAATAATGATCTTCTTACTATCATGCGTGAAATTAGGCGCCCAATTAGCTTGTCCCCACTTGGTGATTTGCCTTGCATCGGTACCGTCTGCATTGGCCACCCAAACTTCCATATTGGTGGGTGCTACTAGCCCTTCTGCCAGTAGTTCTTTGTATTCTTTCACTTCTGCATCTGAAGTAGGTCGGCTTGCACGCCAAACAATTTTTTTACCATCGGGGCTGAACCATGCTCCTCCATCATATCCTAATGTGTTGGTAATTCGCTTTTCTTTTCCAGTTTGCAAATCCATAATATATAAATCAAGATCGCCCTCTTTATCGCTACAATAAATCATTTTTTTACCATCATAAGAAAGGGTTCCTTCAGCATCATACCCTTTAGCAGTGGTCAATTTCTTCACAATCTTTCCATTTAAATCGGACATATAAATATCATAGGTGTTGTATAATGGCCATATATATTTATTGCCGTATTTAGAACGATCCGGAACTGGCGGACAATCTGCTCCTCCTTCATGAGTAGACGCGTAAATAATGTGTTTGCCATCTGGCATAAAATAAGCACAAGTGGTTCTGCCCTTTCCACTACTAACCATCTTATAGGTAAATGGGTCTCCCAATTTTGTTGGGATTTTGCCGATAAAAATCTGATCGCAATTGACTCCTTCTTTAGGGTTGGTTCTTTGAAATACAATATGTTTACTATCGAAACTCCAATAGGCTTCTGCATTGTCTCCTCCAAAAGTTAATTGTTGGATATTCTTAAAGTGTTTCTCCCCTTCAAAATGAACAGTATCATTAACGGCTGCGTGTTGAGCATTTACAGACAGAGATAGTCCAATAATCAATAAAAAAGTAGCGATTTTTTTCATACGAAAAGTTAATTAAGCGGCAAAAATACCAACTAATTGGTCTTGAATTGTCAGATTAATGTCAATACAAGTCAATCTGCTTATTTTAGCCAGATGAAAAATTGGATCTCAGTTTTATTGGTAATTTTTGCTGTTGGTTGTTTCAACTCATCAAAAGAAAAAAACAATACACTTATCGAAAATGAACAAACCGATCAAGTTGAAATAAGTCAGGCTATATTAAAAAAATACCCTGATAGCATTGAACTGCATCAACAATTCATTGATTATTTAGACAGTATAAAAAACTACAAAGCTGCCATTGTACATCTTAGTTCACTCCTCCAAAAAGACAGCTTAAATCAAGATCTTTGGTTTCAGAAAGGCCAGTTGGCACAAAAAGCGAAAGATACCACTACTGCCAAAAAATGTTTTCGTATTGCCAATTCCATATATCCGAATGCTGAATACATGCTATCCTTGGCTAATTTATTAGCAGAACAAAAAGACAAAGAATCTTTAATTATTTGCGACAATATCAATATTTTATTTCCTGGCAATGACCATAAGGCAGACAACTACTTTATAAAAGGGATATATTATGCTAGGATCAATAATCAAACAAAAGCGAATCTATACTTAGACTCTTGCATTTTAACTAATTATCGATATATAGAAGCATTGATGGAAAAAGGATTTATCTTATTCGACAATCATCAAATTTCAGCTGCATTAGCTATCTTTGATGCAGTCATTCAAATAAATCCATTGTATGCTGATGGTTATTTCTGGAAGGGTAAATGTTTCGAAAAAAACAACAATATTCCAGCAGCCATAGAGCAGTATAAAAAAGCACAATCAATGGATTCAGATTTGAAAGAAGCAACCAAAGCATTAATCAAATTACAAAAAAAATAATTACATGGCTCTCATTGCCCCTTCTCTTTTAAGTGCCAACTTTTTACATTTGCAACAAGACTGCGATATGCTCAACAACAGTGTAGCAGATTGGTTTCACTTAGATGTGATGGATGGCCGATTTGTTCCAAACATTAGTTTTGGCATTCCGATCATTGCACAAATTAGAAAAGCAACAACAAAAACATGCGATGTTCATTTGATGATTGAAGAGCCTGAAAAATATACACAAGCATTTAAAGATGCAGGTGCTGATATTTTAACGGTGCATATAGAAGCATGCAATCATCTACATAGAAATATTCAACAGATCAAACAATTGGGAATGAAAGCAGGTGTTGCTGTTAACCCACATACTTCAGTTGATTTATTAGCAGATATTATTGATGATATTGATGTGGTTTGTTTGATGAGTGTAAATCCAGGATTTGGAGGTCAGCATTTCATTCCACACACTTTAGAAAAAATCAAAAAACTTAAACAATTGATTGTTCAAAAAAATGCAAAAGCATTGATTGAAATTGATGGAGGTGTAACAATCGACAATGCATCTTCAATCATTCAAGCTGGCGCTGATGTATTAGTAGCAGGCAATACTGTCTTTGGTTCTAATAATCCTTCTGAAACAATTGCTAAACTCAAATCCTTACCTTAATAAGGAAAGATGAAAGATGAAAGCAGAAAGAAAAAAGAAAAAATATAAAAGATAAGAGATAAGAGATAAATTTTGGAATTTTAATCAGGGGTACAAAAACACCAACGCTCTAGTTCTGTATCTCATAACTCTTAATTCTTATCTCATAACCCTTAATCCTTAATCCTTAACTATTAATTCATATTTCTTCTTTCTTACCTCTTATTTCTTCTCTTACCTCTTCTTTCTTATCTCTTATTTCTTCTTTCTTCTTTCCTAATTCCTTGAAGCTATCCACAACCTGTGTATAAGATTGATTGGTTTAGTGAGAATGAACAGATTAAATTTGAAAAAGAAGTTTTTTCAAACTAATCCATTCTATTTTAACTAAAAACAGCAACAGCTTGACAGACACAATCATTAGCCTTGAAGCCGTTAATCCTATCGAGTTTTTTGGCGTCAACAACGGAAAATTAGACTTATTAAAGAAAAAGTTCCCACTGTTAAAAATCCTCTCTAGAGGCACCCAGTTAAAACTAAGCGGAGCTCCAGAACAAATTGAAACAGCAAAAGAAAAAATCGACTTGATTGTGCAATACCTACAAAGGAATGGCCAATTAAGCGAAGGGTATTTCGAACAAATTTTGGGTGGAGATGATGCCGAAACGGTTGACAATTTTGTAGACCGAAACCCCAACGATATTTTGGTTTTTGGACCTAACGGAAAAACAGTAAGAGCTAGAACACAGAATCAAAAGAGAATGGTTCAGGCAGCTGATAAAAATGATATTGTATTTGCAATCGGACCAGCTGGAACAGGTAAAACCTATACAGCAGTTGCTTTAGCAGTTCGTGCACTAAAAAATAAATTGGTTAAAAAAATCATACTTACACGCCCTGCAGTAGAAGCAGGAGAAAGTTTGGGTTTTTTACCAGGTGATCTCAAAGAAAAGATCGATCCATATTTAAGACCCCTTTACGATGCACTGGACGACATGATTCCTGCAGATAAATTGGGTTATTATATGAGTACTCGTACCATAGAAATTGCTCCATTGGCTTATATGCGCGGTAGAACATTGGATAATGCATTTATCATTTTAGATGAAGCCCAAAATACCAATGACCTTCAGTTAAAAATGTTTTTAACCCGTATCGGTGCTAATGCCAAAGCCATCATTACAGGAGATCCTACTCAAATAGATTTGCCTAGAAATATGCGCAGCGGTTTAGTGAAATCAACCAGAATCTTACAAAACATCGATGGTATTGCACACATTGAACTAAATGAAGAAGACGTGGTAAGACATAAATTGGTTAAAGCTATTATTAAAGCATACGAAAAAGATAAAGATAAAGAAGAGTCTGACCATGGTCATTCAAATCATAGATAATACTTTTGCTGCATGATGAATAAAAAACTACTGATTGGAGCATTTGCTCTATTTGTCCTACAGTTGACCGTATCAGCACAAAGACCAAGTACTTTGGGTCAAGTCAAAACTCAATCAGATACTGAAGGTGTTACTGCCCCCACAAAAAGTGGAAATAAGGAAAATATGTTTTCGCCAACTGGTTTTTCTGGTATTGGAACTTTGAGCCCAACTGCTCCGTTAGAAATAAAAAAGAATGGTGGAAATAGTAGAAATAAAAATATACTATTAAAGCTAAGTAATGAATGGGCAGAAAAGGGTCAAAATGAACCATCCATTATGTTTTCTAATGGTGACATTACCAACCCTAAAAACATCAGCTATTGGACGCTTGGAGCAAGAGTTTCTGGAGACAATAGTCTAAAAACCCCTCAAACTTTCAAAGTATCTTTTAAAGCTGGAACAGACCCTATAGAAAAAGAATATTTTTCTATAGATTCCTACGAAGGAAGGGTTAAGATCGGAGATGTTAATACACAGATTGACGGCTATAAATTATATGTTGAACAAGGGATTCTTACTGAGAAAGTGAAAGTGGCAGTTAAGACTTCAAAAGATTGGTACGACCATGTTTTTGATAAAGAGTATTCCTTAATGCCTTTGAATAAACTGGAAGAATTTATTAAAACCAATAAACATCTACCAGGCATTCAAACAACAGAACAGGTAATGGCCGAAGGATTGGACTTAGGTAAAATGAATGCGCTCTTGTTGAAAAAAATTGAAGAGCTTACTTTATACACCATCGAATTAAAGAAAGAGTTAGACGAAACCAAGAAATTGATCAAGAAAAATTGATCACTTATTTGGCTCCTAAAATGGTATGACCCATTTTATCTCTTTTAGTTTCAAGGTATTTTTCATTGTGCTCATTGGAGGGAACTTCAATGGGCACAATATCTACAATCGTTAATCCGTATCCTTTTAAGCCAGCTCTCTTTCTAGGGTTATTGCTCATTAATTTGATCTCTTGAATTCCCAAATGTCTTAGTATTTGAGCGCCCACTCCATAATCTCTTTCATCCATTCCAAAACCCAAACTCAGGTTAGCTTCCACTGTATCCATCCCTTGTTCTTGCAATTGATATGCTTTGAGTTTGTTGATCAAACCAATTCCTCTACCCTCTTGATTCATGTATAAAATAACTCCTTTACCTTCTGCTTCAACCATTTGCATGGCTTTATGTAATTGATCGCCACAATCGCATCTTAAACTGCCTAAAATATCGCCCGTAAAACAACTACTATGCACTCTTGTAAGGATAGCTTCACCCTCTTTCCAACTTCCTTTTACCAAGGCTAAATGTTCCGCACCGCTCAATTTTTCTTTAAATGCTACCAAGGTAAATTGCCCGAATTTGGTAGGCATATTTACCCTGACCAATTCTTCAATCAATGAATCAGTTTTTAACCTAAAATCAATCAGGTCTTTGATGGTAATAATTTTGAGTTGAAATTTCTTTGCAATCAAAAGTAATTCTGGCAAACGAGCCATGGTACCATCTTCATTCATCACTTCTACTAATACGCCTGCAGGTTCAAACCCAGCCAACCTTGCTAGATCTACTGTAGCTTCAGTATGCCCGGTTCTTCTGAGTACACCACCCTTTTTAGCTTTTAATGGGAATATATGGCCTGGTCTACCCAAATCACTTGCTTTTGTTAAAGGGTCAATCAACGCAAGAATGGTTTTAGAACGGTCTTGTGCTGAAATACCGGTAGTTGCTCCATTTCCAATAATATCTACCGAAACAGTAAAAGCGGTTTCATGCAATGAAGTATTTGAGCTTACCATTGGAGATAATTCTAGTTCAGCGCATCTTTCTTCGGTAAGTGCCGCACATATCAAACCCCTCGCTTCTTTACTCATGAAATTGATCACTTCAGGAGTAGCAAATCGAGCTGCAATTATAAAATCACCTTCATTCTCTCTGTCTTCATCATCTACTACAATGACCAATTTCCCATTTTGAATATCTTCAATTGCAGCCTCAATACTATCTAACATAAATTCATTTGAAATGCAAAATTACTATTTCTAAGCTTATCCATATTATCGAAATCCGTTAAAAACTTCCATTTAAACGTATTTCTACCCTTTGAACTCACCAAAAACTGGGCTAGCATTGAAAAAAATGCTTCATGAATTTACTTCGATTCTTATTATTGAATCTTCTATCAATACATTTTGCCAATGCCCAAATTACCAGTGGCGGAATTCAAGGTAAATCCCTATTCCATGGAAAAAACTTAGGGAATGTTCAAATCATTTTATCCAATCTAAACAATGGGATGAAATTAACTACCACCTCCAATGATTTTGGCTTTTTTCAGTTTGACAATTTGATCCCAGATAAAAACTATCAACTCCTTTTTTATACTCCTTATACCGATACAGTACAATTAGACAATATTGAAGTGAGTCTTGGGAAGATACAAACCATTGAAATAAGTCTTCGTTCGGCCATTAATTTATTGCAACCTGTATTGGTTAAATCAAACATTGAAAATTATAGAGCGCATAATTCACTTCAACTCAATGCTAAACAGATAGCCCAAATTCCAAGTTCGGGCGGAGACTATACCAAATTACTCGGTCTATTTCCGCAAGCATTTATTAAAGAATCTGCCAATGGAGCTATTTCATTTTCTGGTCAAAACAATCGTTACAATTCTTTATATATAGATGGTGCTTTACAAAATGATGTATTTGGTTTATCTGCTAATGGAATGTATGGTGGTCAAACCGGAAATGTTCCGGTTTCTATTGAATCGATTGAACAATTACAAGTTCAACTCTCTCCATATGATGCATCATTAGGCGGATATACTGGAGCAGCCATTAATATGATCACGAAGTCTGGTAAAAACCAGCCTTTCTCTTCGGTATATCGATACATGCGGGGCAACCAAGCATTATACAACAATACAGGTCTCATAATGAGTGGCCCAATAAAAGTAAATCGGTTATTATATTTTTTCAATGTTGATTTTCTGAGAGAATCCATTGAAAACAGATTTGATTTTAGCAACTATGAAGGAAACACTAAAAACCCTTTTCAATTCCAACAATTGATAAACTCAATCAAAACTAATTACAACTATGATCCTGGAACATTAATCAATATTCAACAAACCAATGCTTTTAAATGGGTGATGAAGATGGATTATTTATTATCAAAAAAAAACACGATCATCATCAGCATTCGATCTCAGTTATCTGATAGATCCAATTCAGGAATGAGTACCAGTAAAAATTTATTTTTTAGCAATAATGGGAAATTTTATGAACACCAAAATATATCAGGATCAATTGAGTGGAAATACCAATGGAGAAAGAATAAAGGCAATAGTTTGCTCTTAAGTTATACGCATTCAAAAGATCAAACAATCCCAATGGGGAAACCATTTCCAAATATTTCAATCCTTGATGGCAATGGGCTTATTTTTTTAGGAAGCAATGAAGACGCTATGCAAAGTAATGTGCTACAGACCAATATCAATTTAATTGAAAGATTTTCCTTCACAAAAAGAAAACAATTCATTAGTACAGGTTTTGAAATTGAATTGAATACAATCAAGAATCAATTTTTACAAAATACTTTCGGAAGCTATTTTTATTTCAATATCAATGATTTTTTACTCAATAAAAAACCGGGTGACTTTCAAATTAATTTTTACCAACCAGGTCAACAGAAAGAAACTGTTATCCAATTATTGAAAGCGGCTTTTTTTGTGAATGACCAAATTCAAATCAATAAAAATATTCGATTTATGGGTGGAGTTAGAATCTCTATTCAAGAATTATTAGCCAATCCAGTTACAGATAGTTTTACTCAATTTAAAATGATACCGGAATTATCTAATTATTATGATTTATCTGGCGCAAAAGCTGGTCAAAAATCTGTTATTCCAATCGATTTCTCTCCTCGAATGAATTTGAGCATACAATTACCAAAACTAAAAACATCCATCAACATAGGTACAGGAATATTCAACGGCAGAATGCCATTGGCATGGTTGGGAGGAATTTACAATAATAACGGATTGCAGTACGGTAGCTTCGAAGCCAATCCACAGCAACTCAATCAAATCCGATTTCAAAAAAATATTCACCAACAATGGATGCCTCAACAGTTTGGAACAGTTGCAAACAGAGGAGTTTTGAATATTGTTGCGGGTAAAATTCAAATGCCAAGTGTTTGGAGATCTAGTGTACAAATAACAAAGATTATAAATCAAAAATGGACGGTACAATTTGAAGCTATGTATTACAGTAATTTACAAGCAATCAATTTTGTGAATGTAAATGTGTTGCCCCCAACCAATCGATTAATAGGTCCAGACGAACGATGGGTATACACGAATAAGAACAATGGAAAAATTCCTATTCTTCCGGATAGTAGCAACCCATTTGATCATGTAATACTATTGAGTAATGCTGATAATGAAAAAGGATTTGGTTACCGATTGGGAGTCCAAATTAAAAAAGAAAGCGAAGTCGGTAGCATTAGTATCAATTACGCTTATGGCAAATCTTTTGCAGCATACGATGGAAATTATTCTCAATTGATCAATCAATGGAGATTAAATGAACATGTTAATGGCAGAAATAATATTGGTGTAGCTATTTCTGATTATAGTCCTGACCATCGAATCAATATAAATTTCTTTAAAGAATGGAGCATAAACAAAAAAAGTAAAATTAGTTTATCACTGATTTATAATGGAAGTTCAGGCAATCGTTTCAGTTATGTATATGGCAAAAAAAGTTTGGTGAGAGATGATGAAAACTCAACTGGATTTGAATTGCTATATATTCCAACAAGGGAGGAATTAAGTAATCAATATTTTCTACCAATTATTTCTAACGAATATTATTATACGGCAGAACAACAAAAAGAGGCATTGGAATTATTTATTAATCAAAATGAGTATTTAAATTCAAAGCGCGGAACTTATGCCGAACGAAATGGCAGTAGCACTCCTTTTATTCATCGAATAGATTGTCGCATTACTACCTATACAAATCTTCATCTCAATAAAAGAAGGTATGGAATTACTTTCTCAATAGATATTTTCAATATGGCCAATTTATTGAATGATAGGTGGGGCAAATCTTATTACGTTCCTGGGAACCGGCATAAATTGATTGATTTTGCTGGTTTCATTAACAACACCCAATTGATTCCCATATTCAACTTCAATCCACAAAATTTGACCAACAAGCCATGGATGGAGCAAATTTCTCAAAATCCACATTTTTCGAGCATTTGGACAGCTCAAATAGGCTGTAAAATAAATTTTTATTAACAGACTTCCTATTTAATTAGAAGTTTGTTCATTTGATGTTTGAACATAAATAATTGATTTTCAATAGGAAAAAAGGATTAATGATGAATAAATTGAGCCGAAATACCCAGATTGTGCGTATTATGTAATTATTATATTAACAAGAAATTGGGTTCTTTTCATTGTTTGTTTGATATTTGCGCCATCAAAACTAAAAATATGAGAATTTTAAAGCAAATTTCATTGTTATTGGTGGCAGTTTTAGCTGTTTCCTTTGCAATGGCTCAAAACACAACTGGTACCATTACCGGTTCTGTGAAAGACGCAAAAAACATGCCTTTAGTGGGCGCTTCAATTGAAGTTATTCATGAGCCTTCTGGTTCTCGATACAAGTCGGTTTCTACCTCAACTGGTAAGTATACTGTACCTGCATTGCGTATTGGAGGCCCTTATAAGATCACTGTATCTTATGTTGGTTTAAAGTCTGAAGTGATTAATGATGTTACAGTTCAATTGGGTGAACCTGCTGTAGTTGATGTAACTTTATCAGATAACAATGCTCAATTACAAGAAGTAACAGTAACTGGTGCTGCTAATAAAAAAGCAGCGTTGATTTCAAAAGACAGAAAAGGTGCTTCTACAAATATCAACTCACGTTTAATTAGTAGTTTACCAACACTTACTCGTAATATTAATGATTTAACTCGTTTGGTTCCTCAAGCAAATGGTTATTCATTTGTTGGACAAGACAATAGAGCAATTAACTTTACATTGGATGGTTCAATTTTTAATAACTCATTTGGATTGAGCTCATTGAATGGTGGTCAAACCAACTCTGCTCCTATTTCATTAGATGCCTTACAAGAAATTCAAATCAATGTATCTCCCTATAATGTAAGAGATGGAGGATTTACAGGTGCTAGCATTAATGCGGTTACAAAGAGCGGAACCAATACCATTCATGGTACAGGTTTTTACAACCAAAGGAATGAAGGTTATACTGGAACCAAAGCGGGTGCTGCTGGTAAACAAGATGTTGTAACTGCTGCTTTTGATGTAAAACAATTTGGCGCAAGTATGGGTGGTGCAATCATCAAAAATAAATTGTTCTATTTCCTAAACTATGAAGGTGAAAGAAGAAATGATGTAGGAACTAGTTTTGTTGCAGATGCAAGTAATGGAGCTACGCCAATTAGCGGAAATATATCGAGAGTTAAGCAAGCAGATGTAGATGCTTTAACCAATTTCTTAACTTCTAAATTCAATTATAATCCAGGTGCTTTCCAAGGTTATCCTTTTGTTACAAAAAGTGATAAAGCAGTTGCACGTTTAGATTGGAATATCAATGACAAGCACAAATTAAGTATCCGTGGTAATTTATTGTTGTCAAAACGTGATGTAAGTGCAAGCTCAAGCAACTCTACCAATGGAAACAGAGGCTCTAGTATCAATACTTTGATTGGAGCTAATGCAGCTTATGAAATAAATAATAATATTTATGGTATTATTGGACAATTAAATAGCCGTTTCAGTAATAAAATAAGCAATGAATTGACATTTGGTTATACTGCTAATAGAGATTTCAGAGCTGTAAAAGGGGGTAATTTCCCAATGGTCGATATCCAAGACGGAGCTAGTCCATTAACATCAATTCCAACATCAGGTACTTCAATAGTACCGACTGCTCAAGCAACACAGAGTTCAACTTATATATCTTTTGGTAATGATCCTTTCACTCCAAATAATCTATTGAACACAGATACTTGGCAGTTTAGTGATAACCTCACTGCATATTTAGGTAAACATACATTAACTGCAGGTGTAGCATTTGAAAGTTTTAAATTCACCAATGGATTTACTCCTTTAATCAATGGTATTTATACATTCAATAATTTGAATGATTTCTACACTGCTGCAAATGGGTATTTATCTAATCCTAACCAATCATTTAGCCCTGTGTTCATGAGAAATTACCGAGCTAACTTCAGTAATCTACCTGGTGGAGCCCCTTGGTTAGTTACAACAAGATCAGCCAATATTGCTGCTTATATTCAGGATGAATTAAACCTTCAGCCAAATTTCAATGTAACTTATGGAGTTCGTTTTGAAATGCCTTATTTTATTGGTCAGGGTTTTACAAATACACAGGTAGATGGTTATAGCTTTATCGATAACATGGGCCAATCGATAAAAGTGAGTACTTCTCAATTACCAAGTGCTAAATTAATGATTAGTCCACGTATTGGATTTAACTATGATTTAAAAGGTGATAAAACCACACAAATTCGTGGAGGTCTTGGATTATTTACCGGACGTCCTCCTTTTGTTAATGTGAGTAATCAAATGGGGAACAATGGAGTGTTGAACGGTGGTGTAAGTTTTAATAATACTTCCGCTTATCCTTTTAACCCTAATACACCTGCTAATTATCCTAGCTTTGTTCCTAACCCAGGTGTACCAGCAAGTTCATATGGAATTGCAACTACCGAAGAAAGTTTCCGTTTCCCTAAAGTAATACGTTCTAACTTTGCTGTGGACCAAAAGATCTTTAAAGATCTTATCCTAACAGGTGAATTCATCTTTACTCAAAGCTTGAATAATGTGAACTATTACAATGCCAATTTAAGACCTGCAACTGCATTTTTCAATGGTCCTGATGGAAGACCTCGTTTTGCGGGTTTAGGTTTATCTGGCGCAGCTCAAACAAATGCTTTGAGAATCAATCCTAATATTACTGATGCAACTCAAATGGAGAGTGGTCCTTTAGGTGGTTCAATAGCTGCAACTATAAAAATAGAAAAACCAACCAAAGCAAAAGGTCTAGGCTTCATGGCTGCTTACACTTTTACAAGAGCTCGTGATTACATGAGTCCTGGTTCAATTGCATTTAGTTCATGGACAGGTATTCAAAGTGTACGTGGTAATAACAGCACAGATATAGCTTTCAGTGATAACGAAACCCGTAACCGTGTTATAGGTAATGTAAATTATCGTATTGAATTAGGCAAAAACGCTGCATTACAATTCTCTTTATTCGGTCAATCTCAGAACCAAGGCCGCTACTCTTACACCTATAGTGGAGATATGAACGGAGATGGATTATCTGGAAACGATTTAATGTACGTTCCACGCAATCAATCTGAAATGAACTTTATAGCACAAGCTGCTTCTGGCTCTGCCCCTGCTGTATCAGTACAGGAACAAAGAGATGCTTTTGATGCATTTATCAATCAAGATAAATACTTAAGTTCTATGCGTGGTAAAGTAACAGAAAGAAATGGCGCCTTACAGCCATATGTTATGAGATTTGACTTTTCTACTCAGTTAGAATTGTTTCGTAATATTGGAAAGAACAGACACACTATTCAATTGAGAGCCGACATATTCAATATGGGCAACTTAATAAACAATGCTTGGGGTGTTGGAAACTCAGTAAATGCATTTAACCCATTAATTGCTGCTAACGTTGATGCAAATGGAGTACCTCTATTTAGAATGTTCCGTGTTAACAACAGTATCAATTATTCAACTTACAGAAAAGGTACTGGTCTAGGTGATGTTTGGCAAGCTCAGTTTGGTATTCGTTATATTTTCTAGTATTTACTTTAATACATAGTAAAAGCCCCTTGATTTTTCAAGGGGCTTTTTTGTGTTCATCATTATTTATAATTTATTCAAGCAGCTCAATCAAGAAAACGCAACTACATCCAAATGGCTGAATTTTCTATCGAAAATTCAAAGCGCGCCATTCGTCTAAAGGTTGCTTATTTCTTGATTGACCTGCTATACTTTTGTCGAAAATTCAAAGCGCGCCATTCGTCTAAAGGTTGCTTGTTTCTTGATTGAGCTGTAATTTTAAATCTGAAAACTTGAATCTTTAACTCAAGTAGATTTTACCATTTCATAACTCTTAATTCATAACTCTTATCTCTTAATTCTTATCTCTTAATTCATATCTTTTATCTCTTCTCTTGTGTCCCCCATCCCCATTGTAAAAATGCAGGAAAGGCTTTTGCCCATGTGGCTACATCGTGCTTGCCATCAGCTAATTCTAGATATTCAATATGTTGATCGGTATATCCTTTTGCTTTTAGTTCTACAATTAAATCCAATGCATCATCTATTGCATCGATGATCCCGTTATTATTTCTATCCGCAGTTTCATCTAATGTACCGCATTCAATAAAAAATTGTAACCATGGATGGAATGTTCCTTTTCGAATTTGCATATGCATCATCCGATCAGTTTCTTCATTGTACCCTTCGTCATATCCCTTTCTTCTCCACCATAAAGACCCACTGAAAATACCTGTTTTTCTAAATTCACTGGCATGATTCCAAGAAATATCTAAAGCACTTAATCCTCCTAAAGAAAACCCTGCAAATGATTTATCTTTAAATGAGGGTGTATGAAATTTTTTACGAATAAAAGGAAGTAATTCATCAAAAATAAACTTTGTATATAACCCTGCTTTAACCCCTCTTCCTAAATAATCTGCTGAATAAGCAGTTCCATATTCCATTTTTCGTTCTGGTCCACAATGAATACCAATACAAACCAGTGGTTCAATTAATTTATCGTTCAATAGTTTGCCTAAAATATCATCAAATGGCATTTGTACTAAGTCTTGACCATCATTAATTAATAAAAGACTTAATTGATCAAGATGTAATGCCCCTTCGGGAAGGTAAACATCAAAGAGCACTTCTCGTTCGAGGTATTCTGAATCTATAGTGTATTGTTCAAATTGAACAGATTTGGATCGAGCAATTTTAGTATGAGGCATGTGTTCAAAAATAGGGAATGATTTGAATTCATTTAAAGTAAAAATTAATTATTTACATTTTTCAAGTTTACAAGTGGAAATCCTTAATTTAGGTGTAACCTAAAACTAGCAAATGAAAAAAATTGGAATATTGTTTGGCCAGGAAAGAAGTTTTCCTATGGCATTCGTTGAAAGAATCAATAGTAAAAATATACCCGGCATCATGGCCGAACCAGTTAAAATTGATAAAGTAATTCAAGGAGAAAGTAGTGGTTATGCAGTAATTCTCGATCGTATCAGTCAAGATGTTCCTTTTTACAGAGCCTTTTTAAAAAACGCAGCTCTTTGCGGAACTGCTGTGGTGAATAATCCGTTTTGGTGGAGTGCAGATGAAAAATTTTTTAATAACTGCTTATCTACAAAGATTGATGTGCCAGTTCCAAAAACCGTAATACTTCCATCCAAAGATTTGCCTGCTGATACGGGTGAATTGTCCTTTAGTAATTTAACTTATCCGCTCGATTGGGAAAGTATTTTTAAGTATGTTGGATTTCCTGCTTATATGAAACCTTTTGCGGGTGGTGGATGGAAAAACGTTTATAAATTAACCGATATGAACGATTTTTTTGAGAAGCATGCTGAAACGGGTGAATTGGTGATGATGTTGCAAGAAGAAATTATTTTCGAAGAATATTATCGTTGTTATTGCATTGGCGGAAAACATGTGCGCATCATGTCTTATGAGCCACGCAACCCGCACCACTTAAGGTATGTAGCCGATTTCAAGCCTTCGAAAGAAAGGCTAAAATTGATGACTGATATTGTATTAAAAATCAACAAATATTTAGGCTACGATTTTAATACGGTTGAGTTGGCATTGAAAGATGGCATTCCTTATGCCATTGATTTTTGTAACCCAGCACCTGATGCCGATATTAAAAGTGTTGGACAAGAAAATTTTGATTGGGTAGTAGAAACGGCTGCCAATTTTGCGATTGAAAAAGCACAAAATCAAGTTGAAGGTGCCGATAATTTAACTTGGGGCGAGTACATCAAAAAAAGTGCAACAGGGAAAAAATTATATTAATGGGAAATAACTATAAACATTTTACGCTAGGTGTTGAAGAAGAGTACATGGTTATTGATCCTACCACAAGGGAACTCAAAAGTCATGAACAAAAGATTGTATTACTTGGTCAGGAAATATTAAAAGACAAAGTAAAGGCCGAAATGCACCAGGCAGTGGTAGAAGTTGGTACAGATATCTGTAAAGACATTGATGAGGCTTATGAAGACGTAGCTTCATTAAGAGGCAATATTTCCTCCATAGCCAATGACCTTGGCCTTTGGGTTGGAGCATCGGGCACTCATCCTTTTAGCCATTGGGAAACCCAGCTCATTACAGATCATGTTCGCTATAACCAGATAGTGAATGAATTACAAGAAGCAGCTAGGAGTAATTTGATTTTTGGACTACATGTGCACGTTGGAATGGAAGACCGCAAAATGGCGGTTCATATTGCCAATACGGCCAGGTATTTCCTACCCCATGTTTATGCATTAAGTACCAATTCTCCTTTTTGGGAATCCAGAGATACGGGTTACAAATCTTTCAGAACCAAAGTTTTTGACAAGTTCCCAAGAACAGGTATTCCAGATTTTTTTGAAAGTTATGAGGCATATGAGAATTATGTAAACCTACTGATTAAAACAAATTGCATCGACAACGCAAAGAAGATTTGGTGGGATCTCAGAGTTCATCCTTTTTTCAATACGGTTGAATTTCGCATTTGTGATGTTCCTATGACCATCATGGAAACCATGACTATAGCTGCATTATTTCAAGCAATATGTGCTAAAATTTATAAGCTTAGAAGCCAGAACCTCAATTTCATGATCTATTCAAGACCATTGATCAACGAGAATAAATGGCGTGCCAGCAGATATGGTATTGATGGAAAATTGATTGATTTTGGTAAAGAAACGGAAGTGGATACCAAGGCCCTGATCTATGAACTATTGGATTTTGTGGATGATGTTGTGGATGATTTAGGTAGTAGGCATGTTATTAATCATGTTGCAAAAATTTTTGAAAGAGGAACTGGTGCTGATAGACAATTGAATGTATTTAAAGAAACCGGAAGCCTTATTAGCGTGGTAGATTACATACATGAGCAGTTTTTATCCATATAACTAATTTTATTACTATCTAGAACCCCCTTTCAATCGAAGGGGGTTTTTTGTATCTTAGTGTTTTCTATAAGCAACAAAAGCACTCAGTTTAGTATCTTTTTATTAATTCAACCTTAAAAGTCTTTTTTTTGACGGAACACGAACTGATAAAAGGCTGTATTCGGCAAGAACCTATTTGCCAGCGAATGCTTTTCGAAAAGCATGCTGGTAAAATGATGGGAGTATGTTTGCGCTATGCCCAAGACAATATGGAGGCGGAAGACATGTTGCAAGATGCCTTTATCAAAGTTTTTCAATATATCACACAATTCAAATTTGAAGGCTCTTTTGAAGGTTGGGTAAGAAGAATTGTGGTAAATACCGCAATAAGACATTTGGAACGCAAGAAAATGAGTTTCAAAGAAATTGATGATCATAGCCCTAATAATCCGCAAATTGACCCTCAAGCTTTTACGCATTTGGGTGAAGATGATCTATTGAAATTGATCAGTCAATTACCAGAAGGCTATAGAATGGTATTTAACTTGAACGTAATTGAAGGATACAGTCATGATGAAATTGCCAACATGCTAAATATACAGGCTGGAACAAGTAGAAGTCAATTAGTAAAAGCAAGAAAGATGTTACAAGCTCAAATTGTGCAATTACAAAAGATTGCAGTTTAAATGAACAACGACCAATTCGACCATATTGCCAAAATGAAGCTGCAAGATTATTCTGCTGCCATACCTGCGGGTTTATGGGACAAGATTCACGTACCTACCATCAACCCTCCTACTGAGCAATTCGATCAATTCATTCAACAAAAATTATTCGATTACACAGCACCTGTATCTCCTGAAATCTGGAATAAGATAAAACCAAAAGAGGATGAAGATAAAAAGGTTTTCTTTTTATTACCTAGAGCCGGTATGGTTGCTGCATCCATACTTTTATTGATTTTGGCGGGTTCAGTATCTGCTTATTTGTATTATCAAAAAATAGCAACTGAAAATACAATAGCCGATCAATCAAATAATTCCAATAGTCAAAGCAATAAGAATAATAATCAAAATAGCATTACCCCTCTAATTCCAAAAATGGATAATGAATCTGCTTCAAAAGAAACCATTGAATTAAAAACAGCAGAAAAATTAAAAGAACCAATAATTGAAGCAACTCAATCAAGTGAAAATAAAATAGCTTTTTCAAAAAGAGCTATTGCAAACGCGAATCCTGAAAACAATATTTCTGTTAGAAATACAAAACCATCTAACACTAACAATTTATTTGAATTGAATAATCTTGAAAATAATTCAAAGGGAATTAAAAATAATAGCGCTCATTCAAATACAGAGCTAGATCAAAGCAAAAATGAGTCTGCATTGGACAATGAGTTTATTGCGTACAATAAAATGGAAGCCTCATTAATTGGTTTCTCCAAAAGCAAATTGAATTTCAACTCAAAAGAAAAACAGATCACCGCCTTTAACCATACTAGCAATATTAAGAATGTAGTGATTTGTCCGTCGGATAGAAAAATGCGCAACCCAGATTGGGATTTAGAAATTTATGCTTCCCCAGATTATGCTTTCAAAACTGTTTCATCCACTTCTGCTTCAAAAGCCTATATGGATAGAAAAGACAGTAGCGAGAAATCACAAGTTAGTTTTACTGCAGGAATTAGAATTATAAAACCCATCAATGATCATTTCAGTATTAAAACGGGATTACAATATTCACAGATTAATGAACATTTCACTTATCGTTCTGAAAATGAAATAAAAACTACTACAGTGGTTACTGTAAGAACCATCACGTTGGCTAATGGAAATACAGTAACAGTAAGCGATACAAGTGTAGTTCAACAAATTGGTTTCAAAAACAATACAGTTAAAAATAGATACAAAAGTTTTGATATACCAGCTTTAGTGAGTTACCAATTTGGCAATGACGATTTAAGAATTGGCATTAATGCAGGAGTAATTTTTAATGTAAGTTCTTGGTATCAAGGCGTTATTTTAGATACAACATTGAATGCAAAACCGCTCACCAAAGAAACCAATATCAGTTATAAAAACAATATTGGCATGGGTATCTATACTGGAATTAGTATAACAAAAAGATTGAATTATAATACGTCCATTTTTGCTGAACCTTATCTTAGGTATAACTTATCTGATATGACAACTCCGCAATCTTCTTTTAATCAACGTTTTTCTGTCGGAGGGTTATCAATCGGATTAAGAATGAATTTAAACAATAAGTAGAGCAACAAAATAGATAACGAGTGTATCTTATAATTCAAGAATATAGCATGATAAAAATTCGACACATACTTTTTTTGGCAATTATTGCAAGCTTTGCTTCCTGTACCAAAGATTTGTCGGATAATTTCAGGGCATATCCAAACAATGCATTAAATGATACTGCTTGGGCTCTGAATATAAGTACAAACGCACCTATAAATGAGATTTTGGATTCTACATTACCCGCTCCATTTATAGATTCATTTCTTGTTGGAACTACAGATACCATTCGTTTTTCCAATGATGTAGAAATAATTTTCTCTCCCAGTACTGTATTCGGAATTGTAGGAGGTGGAGGAGGTATTCCTATAACTGGTTTTGTTAAAATAGAGTTCCAACACTTTATCAAAAAAGGAGATTTTATCAAAACGTTAAAACATACAACTAGTTATTACTCATTACTAGAAATGAGTGGGATGTTCTTTATAAAATTATCGAAGAATGGTCAAGAGTTGACTATTTCACCATATAGCAATATCAAAATAAAATTTCCAGATACAGAAAACAACCCACAACCAAATATGAGTGTCTTTAAAGGATTGGAATATAACTCATGGCCTAGTCCTCAAAAAGATACTATGTTTACTTGGCAAAAAGTAAATGATGGTTCAACTGTAGGCACTTGGTATAAAACAGGAACTGGTCCCAACAATAAAGGTTACGAAATCACGACTAAGAGTTTAAGATGGTTCGCATGTGGAAGATTCAATGATAGTTCCATGCCAAAAAACAAATTAACTGCAATTTTACCACCCAATTTTACCAATAAAAACACATTGGTATTTGCAGTTTTAGAAAACTCAAAAACGATCATAGAATTAAAAGCAGATTATGCATCAAGATCTTTTGCTGCATTAAATATTCCGCTTAATACAAAGCTAAACATTATAACAATTTCCAAAATCGGAAATGCTTTTTATTACGGCATTAGAAACATTAACGACATAGGCAACACAGCTATTTATTCAATCAGTCCCGATAAGAAATCATTGAATACTATTTTAGCTGAATTAGATAAATTATAATTTCTCCTTCTTAATATGCAGGGCTCTATAAGACCAAATTGAAGCTAATATCATAAAAACAGCTCCTAATAAAAATGGAGCTCCTGGGAAATAAAAAGGTGCAGAGGAATTGGTAAAATAAGAAAACAAATTAGTCATCATCAATGGACCTACAATTGATGTAGCACTAATCAAACTCGTTAAGGCCCCCTGTAATTCTCCTTGTTCATTCTTTGGCACATTTCCCGAAATGATAGATTGCAATGCTGGCCCTGCTATACCACCTAAACAATAAGGCACTAAAAAAACAAACATCATCCATGATTCAGATGCAAATGCAAACAAGAGTAAACCCAATGAATACAAGGCTAATCCAAGATAGACACTTTTTTCATTACCTAATTTGGGGTTGACAATTCTTACCAATCCGCCTTGTACGCCACCAACTAAAAGCCCAACCAATCCCAATGAAATACCGATCATTTTTGGAGTCCATTTGAATTTTTCAATGGTAAAAAAACTCCAATTGCTTTGAACTGCGTGAGCTGCCAAATAAATCAACACAAACGAAACTACCAACCCAGAAACTGCAGGATATTTTTTCAATTGAATCAGCGACCCTAGAGGATTAGCCCTCCTCCATTCAAAAGGTCTTCTCAAACTTTTATCCAAAGATTCTGGCAAAACAAAATATCCGTATAACCAATTGGTTAATGCTAAACCAGCAGCTACAAAAAAAGGAATCCTAGGACCTATCTCACCCAATAATCCTCCTAACATTGGGCCAATTATAAAGCCTAATCCAAATGCTGCTCCAATCATCCCAAAATTTTGAGCACGATTCTCAGGCGTACTGATATCAGCAATATAAGCAGTGGCAGTGGTAAAACTTGCTCCAGTGATTCCTGCGATCATTCTTCCTGCAAATAACCATCCAATCGATGGCGCAAATGACAAAAACAAATAGTCTATTCCAAATCCAAATAATGAAAATAATAAAACTGGTCTTCTGCCATATTGATCACTTAAATTTCCCAATACAGGAGCAAATAGAAATTGCATGGAAGCATAGGCAAAAGTTAATAATCCTCCATAAGTAGCAGCATCGCTTACGCTAGCATTACCTGATAAATCTTCGATCAATTTCGGAATCACAGGAATGATCAAACCAAAGCCAATCACATCAATTAATAATGTAATAAAAATAAATCCTATTGCTGCTTTTTTGTTTGATGCCATTGAAACAATTTTGAATTGCAAATATGATTATTAAATGAATACTATAACAACTCTCTTGATACACCGGGAATTTCCATAACAAGATCTGCGCCATAACATCCTGCAGGTGTTTGATAGCCGATCTTGAAATCGCCTAACAGTACTTTCTTAGTAATAATCAAACTACTGATTGCAGTAATCGTATACCCTTCCGGTCCTATTAACCTTGCAGATTTTTTATTTCCAGCTTCATTCGAAACCTCTCCCCAAACAAGGCTTTTGGCTTTCAACCTTGCCTCATCGCTTGGGCCTGCTGGTTTTGATTTGATTTTCTTCTTTGCCATATTTTTTACAAAAGACAAACGAAGCATCCAATTATATAGGGCTTGCCATTTCAATGCTTTAAATGTTTTAGGAGAAGCCATTGTATATGTTTCTATATTAGGTATGCCTGTTGTAGTATATGCAGTTGATATATCTCCCCAAGGAATGCACATCACAAATAATTTTTTCAACCCAAAATCAATCCATTGTCCTTTATGCCCCAATGGCTTTTGAACTATTTTGCCATTCTCTCTAATTGCACCTCCATCTCCCATACCTTCTGCCATAGTAGAAGCTGTTCCATGAGAAACTGCTCCTCCTAACATGGCAAATGCCAATGACAAATGAGTTGCGTCGGGCAATTGATCCTTCAATAATTTCGCCATACAATCTGTAGGAACCACATCAAACCCAACTCCAGGCATGAGCATGATTTCATTAGCAATACCCAACTCATTCATCCTTTTTGCTTGTTCAAAAACGGCAATTTCTCCAGTAATATCGAGGTAATGTGTTTTAGATGCTAAACATGCATCAATCATTTTTTTGGAAGTAAATTTGAATGGGCCCGCAGCATGAATGACTACTTTATATTGGCGGAGACAGTCAACTAATTCATTGTGATTATCCAAATCAATTACTTGGTAAGTTAGGTTTAATTCAGTGGCTAGCACTGAAATGGCTTCTGAGTTTCTACCAGCTAATACAGGAATTAACCCATAATCAGCTGCCATTCTTGCAATGAGCTTTCCGGTATACCCATTTGCACCGTATAATAAAAATTGATTGGTTTCCATACGGAAAAGTACAAAAAAAGGGGCGGTTAAAACCACCCCTTTTTTAAACACTATAAACAACCTTATTTTTTTAACTCAATAATTCCTAAAGAAACTTCTTTAGTAGGGCTTACAGTGATGTTATTCATGGTTTTTCCGAAATATCCATTAGAGGCGTTTACATAAACCGTATACGTGCCTTCTTTTAATCCCCTGATTTTAAAATAGCCGTCTTTGTTAGGTAGTGCATATGATGTATCGGTATTATTAAATACCATTACAATTGGTTTTGCTTCCATGGGAGTAACTTTCCCTACAATACTTGCAGTTGTTTTTACTGTAAAGCATTTAAACCAAGGACGTAGATAAAACTGATTGTTTCTTTCCTGCACAATAGAATTGGCAATATTGAAATCAAGCCATAACCTTTTTTTACGAGTTAAAAACTCTTCAAATTCGTGCCCATATAATTTAATGATCACATAATTAGGGGTCCAAACAGGAATTTGTAAAGGATAGCTAATACTATCTTTCATTACAGAGTTGTTAGTACCAAACTCTATTTTGATTAATCGAATTACACCATTTACCACTGTTTTGGAAGCTAGTGTTGTATCTAGCCCATTTCTTAATTTCAGCACATCATACACGCCTGCTTTAATTCCTAGATCTTCCCAAATTAAGGAAGAGTCGCCAGAAGCGCATCTTCTATCTCTATCTTGACCTACTCTTTCCCAATTAGTACTGTCTTTTTTTCTGGTGTCCTTACTGGTATCAACCAATATTTTCACAGATTTAAAGTCGATCAAAACTTGATCGTAAACAGCTGGTGCATCTGTTAAATACATTGATACTTCTTGAACTCCATTTGCTGTTTCAAAAGATGCATTTTTTGTACAAGAACTTACAATCACAGCAATGATAATTAGCATAGCTGCTACATAATAGAGGGTGTTTTTCTTTTTCATGGTTGGAGGTTTTAGCGTAAACATCACATCATATTTTTTTCTTTAGTTATAGCAAAGGTTTACCATTACCCACTATGGGCATATTTTACTTTCACTATAATTTTTGGAAATTGTATCTATTAAATGAATAGATATCAATAAGATGCATTGGTTTAATAATGCGTTGCCTCTTGTGAATTTTTTAACAAAAAATATTACAATTCCTCATTCCTAAAAACAACCAACCCATCAAAAACATCTGCTAATACAGCTTTGCTTTTATCTATATCGCCAGCCAATATTCTTTTACTTAAGCTATTGACCAATTGTTTTTGTATCAATCTTTTCAAGGGCCTTGCACCAAATTGCGGATCATAACCTTGTTCAATTAAGAAGTCGACCAGGTAATCGCTAAAGTTGATCGTAATTCCATTTTCTGCTACTAATTTTTTAAGGTCATTCAATTGTATTTGCACAATCCCTTTTAATTGAGACTTTGCCAATGGACTGAACATAATGATTTCATCTACTCTATTTAAAAATTCAGGTCGGATGGTTTGACGCAGTAAATTCATCACTTCTACTTTAGCTTTTTCGCCAGCTGCTTCAATCCCCGAATCGGCTACCCCCTCATATGCTTCTTGAATAAGATGGCTTCCTAAATTACTGGTCATTATAATGATGGTGTTTTTGAAATTCACCACACGTCCTTTATTATCCGTAAGTCTTCCATCATCTAATACCTGCAATAAAATGTTCCAAACATCAGGATGTGCTTTTTCAATTTCATCTAATAGCACTACACTATAAGGCTTTCTTCTTACTGCTTCGGTCAATTGCCCACCTTCATCGTACCCAACATATCCTGGAGGCGCTCCAACTAATCTAGAAACTGCATGTTTCTCCTGGTACTCACTCATGTCTATGCGCGTCATCATCGATTCATCATCAAATAAATAAGCTGCTAAAGCTTTTGCCAATTCTGTTTTTCCAACTCCTGTTGTACCGAGAAAAATAAATGAGCCAATAGGCTTTTTAGGGTCATGTAACCCAGCCCTACTTCTTCGAATGGCATCAGATACTGCGGTAATTGCTTCTTCTTGACCTATTACTCTTTCATGTAATTCATCTTCCAAATGCAATAATTTATCTCTTTCACTTTGTAACATTCTCGCCAAAGGAATACCAGTTGCTTTCGCCACATTAGCAGCAATATCTTCTGCATCTACTTCTTCTTTTAGCAAACGCTTGTCGCCGCTATTTAAAAGCTGTTCAGTTAAGGAATCAATTAATGTTTCTTGCTCTTTAATTTTGCCATACCTGATTTCTGCTACTTTACCATACTCCCCATTTCTTTCGGCTTGTTCTGCCAATAATTTCAATTGCTCTATTTGAGCTTTGGCATTTTGTACTTTTTCAACTAAATCTTTTTCTTGCTTCCATTTGGCTTTTAAAGTATCTCTTTCTACAGCCAAATTACTGATCTCTATATTGAGTTCTTTTAATTTGCCTTCATCATTTTCTCTTTTGATCGCTTCTCTTTCAATTTCTAATTGACGGATTTGTCTTTCTAATCGATCTAATTCTTCAGGCATCGAATTCATTTCAAGACGCAATTTTGCTGCGCTTTCATCTATTAGGTCTATGGCTTTATCTGGCAAGAAACGATCTGTAATGTATCGGTTAGATAGTTCAACAGCAGCAATTATCGCTTCATCTTTTATCCTTACATGATGATGGGTTTCATAACGATCTTTTAACCCTCTTAATATAGAGATAGCGTCTTCAACTGAAGGTTCGTTGATCATTACTTTTTGAAACCTTCTTTCTAGCGCTTTGTCTTTTTCAAAATATTTTTGGTATTCGTTTAATGTAGTAGCTCCAATAGCCCTTAATTCACCTCTTGCCAAAGCTGGCTTTAAAATATTAGCGGCATCCATAGCACCTTCGCCTCCACCAGCACCAATTAATGTATGAATTTCATCGATGAACAAAATAATTTCTCCATCACTATCTGTTACTTCTTTTACAACTCCTTTCAATCTTTCTTCAAATTCTCCTTTGTACTTTGCTCCAGCAATTAATTGTCCCATATCTAAACCGAAAATTATTTTCGATTTAAGATTCTCAGGAACGTCACCATTTACAATACGGATAGCCAACCCTTCAACAATGGCTGTTTTTCCTACCCCTGGCTCTCCTACTAAAATGGGATTGTTCTTTGATCGTCTTGTAAGAATATGCAGAGTTCTTCTGATCTCTTCATCTCTTCCAATAACTGGATCTAACTTGCCATCTCTGGCCATTTGATT
>JANOZT010000113.1:0-3346 GCA_031429515.1 Sphingobacteriia bacterium | reverse complement strand
ATGTTAGATATGAATCAACCCTATACTATTGCAAAAGAGAATATTTTGTATAAATGTGGTTGGAGTCCTTTAGAGGGATTCACATCACCTGCCACTATTGAATATACTTTTGTAAATGGACACCCGGTTTATGGAAAAGGGGTATTTGATGAATCTAAATGGGGAGAACGACTTTCCTTTGATAGAAATTAATTTTTTGTACTATTCAAGTTGACGTCTGAATGCAAATAGATAAAATCACCCTCAACGATCTCTCGATTTTTCATCCTGAAGAAGACCAGTCGGTATTTTTTCACTTGAACTTTACCCAAACCAACGGAGGTAGAGAATATTTACGTTATTTATTAGGCAATACTCTCCATTCTATTGAATCGATACAAACAACTCAAAAAACGATTCAACATTTAGCAACTATTATAGAACAATGGCCTGTAAGTCCTACCAATGGTACCATTATGGTATTGGAAAAGTTCTATGAATCTCCGGTAGACCCTTACCCGAAAATTCCTGAATTTTTTAATAGTTTTTTGTACCAATTTTTTCATCAGGCAGATTTTTCCTTAACCGTTTTTACGATTCAACATGCCATTGATTTTGTAAAAGGAATGAATACGATTGCAGGTTTGATCAACAATTCCGAAACCAAGGGGCAGCTTGAATCAATTGCTTCAAGAATAAAACATTATTTAGACAACGGAATTGTTCAGGAAATGATTGTTGAGGATAAAAACTCCATGAGCAATGCTACCATATTGATCTATGCTAATTTTATCCGATTTCGTTTCAAAAAAGGAATTACAGAACTAATAGAACTCTATAGTAAACTAGATGCCTATTTAAGTTTGGCCAAAGCTGGGGAAAAATATGGTTTTCATTTACCAACATTTATTGAATCGAAGGAACCACATTTTGAAACCGAGGGGCTCTATCATTTTATGTTGGCCCAACCTATTGATTATTCAATAAGCCTATCTCAAAAAGAAAATTTTTTATTCCTTACCGGGGCCAATATGGCCGGAAAAAGCACTTTTATTAAAGCAGTTGGAATAGCTATATATCTGGCTCATTTGGGTATGGGTGTTCCTGCATCTTCCATGAAATTGAGTTTTTTTGATGGCATTATCAGTAATATTCAAGTAACCGATAATATTGCCAAAGGGGAAAGTTTTTTCTTTAATGAAGTTCAAAGAATAAAAAACACCATCGAAAGAATCAATGATGGCAAAAAATGGATGATATTGATCGATGAATTATTCAAAGGCACCAATCAGCAAGATGCCGTCAAATGTAGTACAACGGTAATTGAGGGGCTTCGCAAAATGCCCAATGCCCTGTTTATACTTTCCACTCATTTATATGAAATTGGAGCGCCCTTACAACAATACTCGAACATACAATTTCGTTATTTCGAAACAGCAGTTCAAGATGATCAACTAATCTTTAGCTACCAACTCAAAAAAGGGGTAAGTAATGATCGGATTGGCTACCTGATTCTCAAAAGAGAAGGCGTAGTTAGTCTTTTAGAGAATTTATAAGTAACTTAACCATAAATTTTAGTTCCATGAAAATCGTTATCCGTTTATTCATTGCATTTGTAATCTTTTTTGCTATTTACAATGTTTGGATATTAATGGATGTTCCCAACAGAAATAGTGTATTTGTAAAAACAACCGTTGCAAAAGAGTCTATCATAACAATTGGTACAGATGCAGGAAATGGTAATATTTTGGGCATTCAGCCGCAGTTAACTGCTGCCAATTATGCCAATATCCCTACTTTTAAAGAAACCATTAGAGCGTATTTGGTAGAAGCAAAAAGTAAACAGTTAATTAACCCTAAAACAGTGGTGTTATTACCAGAACAGATTGGTAGTTTACTCATAGCATACGAAGAAAAAGAAAAAGTATATTCTGTTTCAACGATGGAAGAAGCCATGCAATCCATTGTAAGAACCAATTTATTCAAATTCATCGTTGAATTTTTTTCTGCTGAAACACCTAATACATCAATGAAAGCAGCAATAGCTATGAAATCGAAACAAGCTGGAAAAATTTACTGGGAAGTATTTGGTGAATTAGCCAAAGAGTTTGACGTTACTATTGCTGCTGGTTCCATTTTATTACCCAATGCAACTAGAACTGCTGAGGGTACATTGAAAATCAATAAAGGCAGTTTATTTAATACAGCAGCTATTTTTAACAGAGATGGTAAAGTGGATACGCTGCTCCAAAAAACCGAATTCCCAATTGAACAATTATCTGGGTTAATGAGCCAATTCGAAACTTCCATTCACGTATTCGAAAAGTCCAATCAGTCAAAGGGTTGGAAATTATTCGATATCAAATCTCCAACTACAAATACTGCTATTCATTATGGAATGAATCTTTCTATTGCCGGACAATTTTGGGATAAAAAAGGAGATGGTAGGGTTTTGGTGATCAATAATGATTCGGCATCTGTTATTCCAGCTGCTTCAACAGGTAGAATGATCAATCTTTGGACTAATTAGAACAATTGCATGCTAAAAAGATTTCTATTGATTTTTGGTCTGGTCTATTTAATTGCTTTGGAAATTGCCAAAGTATATTTCATAATGCCTTTTCCTGGCAGCCAACAAATCAATAGCATTGATATTGCTTACTTTATTCATCAACATATTCTTTGGCTTAGGCTTTTAGGGCTTTTGATGATTATTGTTCCTTGTATTTATTACTTCCAAAAAGGTAAGCAACTACAACAAATTTTTCTCGCCATTACTTTGATTTTTTATGCAGTCATTTTTTATGCATTTAATTTCCATTTTTTAGCAGACAAAATGTTTTATCAAGCTAAAATTGTTGAATTCAAAGAAGCTGCTATCGATTCAACCAATAAAAATAAATTAGTCATTGGAGTAACGATGAATGGAAAAACTAAAGCCTACCCAATTGATATTATAGGCTATCACCATCAAATTCAAGATAGCATTGATGGACAGCCCATTTTAGTTACCTATTGTACTGTATGTAGAACGGGCAGGGTGTATAGCCCTAAGATCAATGGTGTAGCTCAACAATTTAGATTGGTAGGCATGGATCATTTCAATGCGATGTTTGAAGATGTTATTACCAAGAGTTGGTGGCAACAAGCTACAGGAACAGCCATTACGGGCAAACTAAAAGGAACACAACTCATTGAAATTCCTGCCAAACAAATGCGATTAGGCGATTGGATCAATCAATATCCATCAACAAATATTTTACAACCAGATTCAAATTTCAAAAAAGATTATGCCGATTTAAAAGGATTTGATGAAGGCATTATTAAAAGTTCCTTGGAAAAAAGAGATTCCCGTTCTTGGCAATTT
>JANOZT010000112.1:0-35799 GCA_031429515.1 Sphingobacteriia bacterium | reverse complement strand
ATCTATCATTATCTAATTTGGTAAGTCTGGCTCTTTCGTCAATCATGTTACGCATGTATTGCATTCCTTGCCATGGTGGATATAATTCATTTTCGCCACCCGACATAAAACGAACAATTTTGATCATAATACTCAAAAACCCCAATCCACCGGCTTTAAATATCTTGTATCTATTTCCTGAAATAGTACTAATAATCGATTGTAATTCTTTAGGGCTTTTAATATCTCCTGCTATATGTAAAAAACGTGGCGTTGAATTGTCTAACGCTACATGAGCTGTGAATTCAGCTGTATTATCGATGGAGGTAAAACACATCGGATGATTGGCATCTCCCCAATATAGTACCAATTTTTGTTTAAATAATATCAAAGGCATTTGACCAGTGAGCATATCGGCAAATGCGCCATTAAAAATAGTTGTTGCTGCAATATTTCTTTTTTCTAGAATTTGGTGAAAAGATCTTCTCCAATCAAGATTTCTGTTTTCACCTTCATTGAATGGTGTAAAGTCTAAAGAATAATCAGATGGAATAAATCTTGGCACACCCGCTTTTACAGCTGCATCTAAGAGAATAGTTTGTGCATCAATGATAACATCTTTTAATCCAGCTAATGCAGAAACTACACAGGTTGCACCAGCACATATAGGAGCGATAGATTCTACATTCCATTCTTCTATTTGATGAATTGTTGCTCCTCTTTTTGCCAACTCATTTATTTTTTCAGTATTACTATTGAAGCGAACAATTACGCCAACATTTGCTCCTAATTTTAATAAATGAGCTACTATTTGTCCGCCTAAATTTCCAGTAGCGCCAGCTACAACAATGTATGGGCTCATATTTTATTTTCTTTCGATGATACTGATTGCAAATCCTCCACCAGGGGCACTTGTTAATTCAACAACAGAATCACTTGTTACAATTTGCTTTGATATGGTGTATGCTTGTGGGTTGGTTTTATAATGTGCATCTTTTGCGTCAGCATAAATAATGGCATTGTATTTTTTACCTTTCTCTAAAAAGTTGAAATGAAGCGATGTGCTTCTAGCCGTTTCTCCATTTACATTACCTACAAACCAGTTCGACTTATTTTTTGCTTTACGCGCTACAGTTATGTATTGACCTGGTTCGGCTTCTAAATATTTACTCTCACTCCAATCTACTGGTACATCTTTTATAAATTGAAAAGCGTCTAAAAATCGATTGTAATTTTCCGGTAAATCTGCTGCCATTTGTAAAGGACTATACATCGTTACATACAAAGCCAATTGATTAGCCAATGTACTATTTACGTGTGATTTATTGTTAGGGTTCATTTTACTGATATCCATTTCAAAAATACCTGGGGTATAATCCATAGGGCCTCCAATTAGGCGAGTAAAAGGTAATAGAGTAACATGATTGGGTTTAGATCCACCAAACGCCTGGTATTCTGTACCTCTTGCAGATTCGTTACCAATTAAATTGGGATAAGTTCTGCTAATTCCTGTAGGGCGAACAGCTTCATGTGCATTCACCATAATTTTATATTCGGCCGCTTTTTCAATGGCATATTGATAATGATTGACGATCCATTGGCTATAATGGTTTTCTCCTCTTGGTAAAATATCACCTACATAGCCACTCTTTACTGCATCATAGCCATTGCTTTTCATAAATTGATAGGCTTTGTCTAAATGTCTCTCGTAATTACGAACTGAACCTGAACTCTCATGATGCATAATCATTTTAATTCCTTTTGATTTTGCATAATCATGTAATGCTCTTACATCAAAATCTGGATAGGCAGTTGTAAAATCAAATACATAATCCTTGCTATGACCAAACCAATCTTCCCATCCTATATTCCATCCTTCTACTAATACAGCATCAAATCCATGTTTTGCGGCAAAGTCAATGTACTTTTTTACATTGGCATTATTGGCACCATGTGTTCCATTCGGTTTTGATTTTACAAAATCGGTAACTCCCAATTGTACAGTAGGATAATCATTGGTATAAGACCAAGAACTTTTTCCAGTAATCATTTCCCACCATACACCTACATATTTTGTAGGTTTAATCCAATCAGTATTTTTTATTTTAGAAGGTTCGTTGAGGTTTAAAGTTATTTTAGAAGCAAGAATATCCCTTGCGTCATCACTTACTATAATTGTTCTCCATGGAGAATGTGATGGGGCTTGTATATAACCTTTATCTCCTTTAGCATCTGGGGTTAGCCAAGATTGAAAAATCATATTCTTGTCATCTAGATTCAAATGCATGCAAGAATAATTAATTAAAGCTGCTTCATGTAGATTGATGAACAGGCCTTCGGCTGTTTTCATCATCAAAGCAGTTTGCACCCCTGTAGTAGCAAAACTAGTTTGAGAAAGGTTGGCTGTTTTTGCATTCTCTGATAAGCCTCTGATTTCAGATAATTTTGAAGTGGTATAGTCATATTCTTGGGTATCATAATCTCCTGGAATCCAAAATGCAGTATGATCTCCTGTTAAAGCAAATTGAGTTCTCTCTTCTTTAATGGTAAAATAAGTGAGGTTTTTTTGTTCAGGAAATTCATATCGAAATCCCAGACCATCATTAAATAAGCGGAATCGTATAATAATATTTCTATTAGAAGTTATTTGATTCAATGAAACAGCTAATTCATTGTAATTATTTCTGATAGTAGATTGTTCTCCCCAAACTGGTTTCCAAGTTTCATCCAATTGTGCAGTTTTAATAGATAGAATGGTAAAATTATTGAGTAAGGAGGTCGGATCTTTTTTTAATTCGAGCCCTAGTTTACTTGTTTTAATGACTGCTTTGTTTTTGTAGAAAAGGGTATAGGTAGGGCTTCCGTCTTCCAATAATTTGAAATTCATTTCAAGTTGGTTATTGGGAGATCTAAGCTGTTGGGCGTTGCTCTTAAAAGAGGTACTAATCCCAACTATAAAAACTATAAATAAAAGGAATTGTTTAACATTGGTTTGATTAGATAACTTGAGTAATACAATTTGTATTGTTTTTTTCATCGCATTTATTTTCTTTTATAAACTAACTATTTTTTATTAGTAGTAATTATGAACTACACAATTGTAATGAAAATTAGTCAATTTATGAAATAAAGCGATTATAGGGAGTAATTCTAGATATGTTATAATCTTTCGTTATATACCAACTTTGGCATGTCTATCAAGAATTTATTTTTTTAATTCTTTTCTATGATTTTGAAATCGTTGCAATATATTTTCTGCAATTAATATAATATTATCTGCATTTTTAAATATTTTGTTGGCTACTGAAAATTCTATTATTGATCCAACTAATTGTTTGATTGGATTGTGAGACCCACGAACCAAAATCTTTTTAGTTAGCGTCCCCGTCCCTATTCCTATGATAACCTTTAATAAAATATTTTTTACTTTTGAAGGGGAGCTTATTTCTTGAAATGTATTTTTAATTAAGTTCAAAGGTTTCAACCGCTCAATCGAATTATGAAATTGTTCTTTTATCAATTTCTGCTCCAATGAAAGTTTATTCTCTAAATAAATAATTCTATCATTTAATGATTCTGTTTCATTTTTCATTTTATCTTTCTTTTTTTTGTAATTTCCTTATTAAAGCGTTACTAATAGGGAGCTTAATTAAACTTTTACGAAAAATATGGAGTAAAAATGCAAGTAGGCAATAAAATATGCCCAATATAAAAAAACCGTAGAAAGAATTGCCAAGAAGTTCGCCAATCCACATGGCTAAACCAATGGATATAACAAATAGCGACAATGCAACAATAAAAAAAATAGCAATCCCTGATATAAGAGATGACGTCACATCTGCGATTTTATCTATCGCATTTAACTTAAATAATTCAACAGTTGTTTTGCTGAATTCTTCTACATGTTCCAGAAGGGTTGCTATAGGTGTTGCATTGTCTGCCATTTGAAAAAATTTGATAAAAAATATAAAAATTTCTTATGATGTTGAATGATGAATGTTGGATGATGTATTCATCGCGTCTTTTTTAAAATCATCAAATTTATTTTTTCCCTTTTCGGCCAAATTTTCAGCATCTTTTTTTGTGTTTTCAATTTTTTCAGTCAAAGAATCAGTAAATTCTTTGAACTTTGAATTTAATTCATCAGCATAATCATTGCCTTTGTCCATGATCTGTTTTCTGGTAGTTGATCCTTTTTCGGGTGCAAACAAAATTCCTGCAATTGCACCAATGGCAATTCCTGCCAATGTTCCTAAAACTACTTTTCCTGTACTCATAATTTGATTTTTTTGTGCCTCACCATTTTCTATAGTAGAAATAAAGTGAAGCTGGTTATTTGATTATTGTTTATTGTTACGTATTTAATGACATATGTAAAAATACCGTCGCTACCATTTCACCTAAGATTCACCTAAGGTTTTTTGTGTTACTATTACAGCCAATGTTAATTGGTTTGCATTTTTGAACATTTCTTTTGACATATAATAGCTTCGTCCAAGTGATGGCGGAGTGCTGGAAGTGATGATGTTGCCCATGCTCGCACATCTAGGTCTATACTTTCTGTAGAAGCCCTCTCAAAAAGGGTAATAGCATCTTTGTGACCATCAACCATTAAATCGGCATAAGCTAGGTCAAAATCATTTCCAGATTTATCATTCAACTTTTTGTAAGTAGCTTTTTCTTTATCAGTTTGAGAAGTAGGCAATGAAATTATTTTAGTCTTTGCCAATGCAGTTAAATCGGTCATTGATTTTGTATGAGCATCTTCCATCATTTTACCTAATTCTTTAACATGGGACATTCTGCCGCTTTTCTGAGCTAATTGACCTAAACTGATTTCTTCAGAATTAATTTCGGCTGCGTTAACTAAAAATTGAGCATCTTTTTCATTTTTTTTATTGTCAAACTTTGCATCATTATGGTCCTCGGCTACTACTTTTGTGTCTTCGGGTTTCTGATCATTGCTACAAGAAACGATAAAAATAGTGCTGAAGCCAAATGTTAAATAAACTAAAGTGTTTTTTATAAAATTAATTTTTTTCATGTTGATTTTATTTATGTTATTAATTAAGAATTTACCCTTTTTAGAATCTTTTTTACTGAAATTTATTACTTTATTCGAGCACAATGAGTATTATCCATTTCCGAAACTCTATGCTACTTAAATAACTTTTCCAAGGTGATTACATGGTGTTTTTAGATTTAGTTTTTAAAACTTTCAATAAAATAATTGCCAATATTAAAACTAATGATATCACAACGAAAATGCCAAATCCTATTCCTGTTTCATACATACTTGATATTGCTACACAAGAACTTATATGGAAGGTGAGCAATAATAAAATTACTATTGTTAGGAGCTTTGAATTTTTCATCGATAGATTCTTTTTAAAAAAATCACTAGTTATTTCATTACTGAAAGATTTTTTATTTTACAGTATATTTATATTGATTATTAAAGTGTAAAATTGTTTTAATTATTGTATAGAACTGTTACAACTCGATTAAAAAAAATTACATAATTAACAGCATAGTTTTGCCTGATTTTATATAATTAAAACACTATATAAAATACGATAGAAAGCAGTTTGTTTTTGCTTCATTTCTGCCTTTAATCAATGGCAAATAAGCAACTTTTAGCCTATTATTTTTTCTAACAGCAAATGATTAATTCTAATTATTTTTTGCATCTATTTCTCGATGGCAATGAACTTTCTCTTTTCGCACTTTCTTTTTCCACACTCATTTTTGTCTTTTTTGTCTTGAATAGATATTTATAGTTTTAAACCTTAATTAAGTAAATTTGCATCCATAAATAAATCAAGTAAAAATCAACACAAAATGGAAAATAACAACGGTTCAGGAAAATGCCCCTTTACAAGTGGAATGGTTAAACAAGCTGCAGGAGCAGGCCCTAGAAACATTGACTGGTGGCCGAATCAACTAAAAGTAAATATACTTCGTCAACATGCTGATCTTTCAAACCCTTTAGGAGGGGATTTTAATTATGCAGCAGCATTTAAATCGCTCGATTTAGCGGCTTTGAAAAAAGATATTTTCGATTTGATGACTACTTCACAGGATTGGTGGCCAGCCGATTATGGTCATTACGGTCCTTTTTTTATTAGAATGGCATGGCATAGCGCAGGTACCTACAGAATTGCTGATGGTAGAGGAGGAGCAGGTTCAGGAACTCAACGTTTTGCACCATTGAATAGCTGGCCTGACAATACCAATTTAGACAAGGCCAGATTACTGCTTTGGCCAATCAAACAAAAATATGGTCAACAAATTTCTTGGGCAGATTTGATGATTCTTGTAGGTAACTGTGCATTAGAATCGATGGGTTTTAAAACCTTTGGATTTGCCGGTGGAAGAGTAGATGTGTGGGAGCCAGAAGAAGATATTTATTGGGGACCGGAGGGTAAATGGTTAGATGATACACGTTATACTGGAGATCGAGATTTAGAAAATCCTTTAGCGGCAGTTCAAATGGGGTTGATTTATGTTAATCCTGAAGGGCCTAATGGAAATCCGGATCCGATTGCTTCAGCAAGAGATATCAGAGAAACATTCGGCAGAATGGCTATGAACGATGAGGAAACTGTTGCATTAATTGCAGGCGGTCATACATTCGGAAAAACTCATGGGGCAGCTGATCCGGGAAAATATGTAGGTAAAGAACCTGCAGCTGCAAGTATTGAAGAACAAGGGCTTGGATGGAAAAATACTTTTGGTTCTGGAAATGGAGTAAATACCATTACCAGTGGATTAGAAGGTGCATGGACCAAAACACCTATTCAGTGGAGTAATAATTATTTTGAAAACTTATTTGGATTTGATTGGGAATTGGCCAAGAGCCCTGCTGGTGCACATCAGTGGAAACCCAAAGCAAATAAAGGCGCTGGAACAGTTCCAGATGCACACGATGCATCATTAAAGCATGCGCCAACAATGCTAACCACAGATATTGCTTTAAGAGAAGATCCTATTTATGGACCTATCTCTAAAAGATTTTTTGAAAACCCAGATCAATTTGCCGATGCATTTGCTCGTGCTTGGTTTAAGTTAACACATCGTGATATGGGGCCAATTACCCGCTATCTTGGAGCAGAAGTCCCATCCGAAGAATTAATTTGGCAAGATCCAGTTCCTGCAAATCAACATCCATTAATTGATGCAGCAGATATTGCACATTTAAAAGCTACTATTCTTAATTCAGGACTAACTATTGTAGAATTGGTTTCAACAGCCTGGGCATCCGCATCTACTTTCAGAGGTTCTGATAAGCGTGGTGGTGCAAATGGAGCAAGAATTAGGCTTGTTCCACAAAAATATTGGGTAGTGAATCAACCTGCGCAATTATCGAAAGTGCTTGAAGTAATTGAAGGTATTCAAACTTCATTTAATGCAACAGCAAATAATGGCAAACAAGTTTCAATTGCAGATTTAATTGTATTAGGTGGATGTGCAGCCATTGAGAAAGCCGCAAAAGATGCTGGGAATGATATAGTGGTTCCATTTACTGCAGGAAGAACAGACGCTACACAAGAACAAACTGATGTTGCTTCATTTCTAGTGCTTGAGCCAAATGCTGATGGATTCCGTAATTATACCAAAACTAAATACACTATTTCTGAAGAAGAAATGTTGATAGACAAAGCGCAACTCTTAACATTAACTGCTCCAGAAATGACCGTATTAATTGGAGGAATGCGGGTTTTAAATACCAATTTTGATCAATCTCAACATGGTGTTTTCACTAAACGTGCAGGCTTATTAACCAATGATTATTTTGTTCATTTACTCGATTATAATACCAAGTGGTCAGCTACTTCTCCGGCATCTGATACATTTGAAGGTAAAGATCGTTCGACCAATGAAACTAAATGGACAGCAACAAGAGTTGACTTGATATTTGGTTCTAATTCAGAATTGCGAGCATTGGCAGAAGTATATGGATCTGCAGATGCTGGATCTAAATTTGTAAATGATTTTGTTGCAGCTTGGAATAAAGTCATGAATCTAGGTCGCTTTGATCTTGTGTAATTGCAACTAAGGAATTTTTCATATTGAAGGTGGTCTGAAATAGACCACCTTTTTTTGTTCATTGATTACCTTACACAATTCTCACAAAATGGTATAGATATTTTTTGTTGAAAACGATTGTAATCAAAGTGTGTAGATGGCATGAAAAAATTGCTCCAATTTATACGGATCCAATTTTTTATCAGTTCTAACCCCACTACATAAGTCTAAACCAAAAGGTTGAACTTGTTCAATGGCTTGTTGAACATTGGTTGCGTTTATTCCACCTGCTAGAAACACTGGAACTTTTGATTGTTCAACAATCTTTTTACTGAGTGTCCAATTATGCACTCTGCCAGTTCCTCCTAATTCTTTAATGGACAAATTGGGGTTACCACTGTCCAATAACAATGCATCAACTGACTCAGCAATTTGTATGGCTTCATCAATTGTACTTTCATCAATCACATGAATTACCTGAACCAATTTAATGGCTGGAAGTGCTGCTCTGATTTGTTGATAGGTTCCTTTTTTCAGTTCGTCTACTATTTGAATGGTGTTTGTTGAAGTTTGTTGATGATGTAAAATGATTGCTTCTGCCGAAGTTTCGCATGTAAGCATAAAACTTGCTATTCCTGGAGGAATAATTGTTGAAATGGATCGTATTTCTTCATCAGAAATTATGCCTGGGCCACTGGGCATATTGGCAACAAGCCCTAATGCCGATGCGCCAAAATGAATGGCCATTCTTGCTTCATCAATTGAACTAATACAACAGATTTTTACTCTTGGATGCATAAAAAATTGTTATCCAATCTTTAAACTAGCAACACTATGCACTGCATTGCTGATTTCTTTTATTAAATGGATGTCTTTTTCAATTGCATTGCCTACTACAATTACATCAGCTCCAGCTTTGCAATTTAAATAAGCTTTTTCAGGCTCGGTAATGCCGCCACCCACAATCAAAGGCACTTCAATATGCTTGGCCACTTTTTCAATCATTTGCTCGGTAATAGGGCGTTTTGCGCCACTTCCGGCATCCATATAAATTAATTTCATTCCCAACATTTCTCCTGCCATTGCAGTGCACATGGCAATTTCATTTTTATCTGCTGGAATGGGCGTTGCATTCGAAATATAAGACACTGTTGTTGGGGCTCCACCATCAATCACCATATAGCCTGTAGGCATAATTTCTAAACCACTCTTTTTTACAAAAGGGGCACTAATAACATGTTGGCCAATCAATAGTTCTGGGTTTCTACCTGATATCAACGATAAATACAATAATGCATCTGCATATTTACTTACTTGTGAAGGTGAGCCTGGAAATAATATTACCGGAATATTGCAAGCTGCTTTGATCTGTTGAATACATTCATCTAAATGGCTGGAAATAACCAAGCTCCCTCCTACAAAAAAATAATCCACTTTAGCTTCCACACCCAATGATACCAATTGTTCTATCGCAGCAGCATCAACCTTATCTGGATCGATCAACACAGCAAAAGACTTTTTTCCCAATTGCTTGCGTTCGGTAAATTGATGATATATAGCTTGCTTCATACCCTGAATAAATCTGATACTTGCAAAAATGCAGAAAAGTTTTCGTTTATAGGTGGATTTTGGTGCTTCATTCGGGATTTAGCCTTTTTCAGCAATATTTTCAACCCAAAAAGCCTTTTTGTATCATTCAAGGTCTATCTAAAAGTATTGTTTAAGTTTTTTTAGTCATTTATATAGGGTTTTATCAACCAAAAATTTGTACCCATTTTTTTCTACACCTGTGTATAATCGAGCAAATTCAATCAGGATTTGAGGTACGTATTTATCCACCTTCCTTATCCACAACCTGTGCATATTTACGATGTTGAATTATGAAAATGGAAAGATATTTTCGTCAACCGCCTTAACAAAGCACCGTTAAAAGGGAACCCATTAAAACAAGTTTAAAAACGCAACTGCTTTATGCCCAACCCACGCACAACAAAAGGCCTGCAATTCAGCCGCCGCTTCACCCAAGATGGTGTAAGCCCTTATGACATGTTCGATTACGATTATCGCGACAGTGTAATCAAAAATCCGAATGGAGAAAAAGTATTTGAAATGAACAATGTGGAGGTTCCCAAACAATGGAGCCAGATCGCCACAGATATCTTAGCACAGAAATATTTCCGAAAGGCAGGCGTGCCTCAGGCGGATGGGTCTCTGGGCAGAGAAACAAGTGTTAAACAAGTAGCACACCGTATGGCCCATTGCTGGCGTGTATGGGGCGAGCGTTATGGATACTTTGCTTCTGAAAAAGATGCACAAGTTTTTTATGATGAATTAGCATATAGCATTTTGAATCAAGCTTGCGTGCCTAATTCACCTCAATGGTTTAATACAGGATTGCATGAAGTATATGGCATCACAGGTAAGCCACAGGGCCACTACTATGTAGATCCTAAAGACAGTAAATTAAAAAAATCAACCAATGCATATGAGCGTCCTCAGCCTCATGCTTGTTTCATCCTTAGCGTGAGTGATGATTTGGTGAATGAAGGTGGTATCATGGATCTTTGGACGCGTGAAGCCCGTATTTTTAAATACGGTTCTGGTGTGGGAACCAACTTCTCTCAAATTCGTGGTGGTGGTGAAAAACTAAGCGGTGGCGGCACTTCTAGTGGATTAATGAGTTTCCTTAAAATTGGAGACCGTGCAGCTGGTGCCATCAAAAGTGGTGGAACTACCAGAAGAGCGGCTAAAATGGTTTGCTTGGATTTAGACCATCCTGAAGTGATGGAATTTATCAACTGGAAAGTGGGCGAAGAAAAGAAAGTAGCTGCTTTAGTAGAAGCTGGTTATGATAATGGATATGAAGGGGAAGCTTATGCAACTGTTTCTGGACAAAACTCCAATAACTCTGTTCGTATACCAAATGAATTCTTTAAAGTGTTGGCTGAAGGCGGAGATTGGGAATTAAAAGCCCGTACAGATGGACGTGTAATGCAAAAAATTCCTGCAACTAAAGTATGGGAGCAAATTGCCTATGCTGCTTGGCGTTGTGCTGACCCTGGTACTCAATATGATACTACCATCAACGAATGGCATACTTGCCCACAAGGTGGACGCATCAATGCTTCTAACCCTTGTTCAGAATACATGTTCTTAGACAATACAGCATGTAATTTGGCTTCTATCAACTTGCGTAAATTCCACGATAACGATACCAATATTTTCGACGTAGAGGGTTTTGAATATACCACTCGTTTGTGGACCACTGTTTTGGAAGTATCTGTATTGATGGCTCAATTCCCTTCAAAAGAAGTTGCTCAATTATCTTACGATTACAGAACATTAGGACTTGGTTTTGCCAATCTTGGTTCTATGTTAATGGTGAGTGGTATTGCATATGATTCTGAAGAAGCTCGCGGTATTGCTGGTGCTATCTCGGCCATCATGACTGGTATTGCTTATAAAACATCCGCTGAAATGGCTTCTTTCCTTGGCACTTTTGATAAGTATGCCGATAATAAAGAAGACATGCTTCGCGTAATGCGCAATCACCGTGCTGCTGCATATGATGCTACTGATGCATATACAGGAATCGAGATCAAACCTCAAGGAATTAAAGCACAATATTGCCCAGACTATTTATTGAAATCTGCTACCAAAGCTTGGGATGATGCAGTTCAATTAGGAGAAAAATATGGCTACCGCAACGCACAAACAACCGTAATTGCGCCAACAGGAACAATTGGGTTGGTAATGGATTGCGATACAACTGGTGTTGAGCCTGATTTTGCCTTAGTTAAATTTAAAAAATTAAGTGGCGGCGGATATTTTAAAATCATCAATGAGTCTGTTCCTCAGGCATTAAAAAATTTAGGTTACTCTCCTGCTGAAGCTTTGGCTATTGAACAATATGCAGTAGGTACGGCTAGTTTCGAGAATGCACCATATATCAATAATGCTTCTTTATTAGCTAAAGGATTAACGCCTGCTGAAATTGAAAAACTCAATGGTGCTGCTCGTTCCGCATTCGAAATTGGTTTCATCTTCAATCGCTTTACTTTAGGCGATGAGTGTATGCAACGTTTAGGATTTAACGAAGCTGAATATGTAGATTGGAGTTTCAATTTATTAGAAGCGATTGGATTTACAGAAGAAGAAATTGATGCTGCCAACGATTTTGTTTGCGGAACCATGACTATCGAAGGTGCTCCATTGTTAAAAGATGAACATCTATCTGTTTTTGATTGCGCTAATAAATGTGGCAAAAAAGGAGAAAGATATATTCATGCTTATGGTCATATTCGTATGATGGCTGCATGTCAACCTTTCTTGAGTGGTGCTATTTCTAAAACGATCAACCTCCCTCATGAAGCAACAGTTGAAGAAATTGCTGATTGTTATAAAATGAGTTGGGAACTTGGTTTGAAAGCAAATGCTTTATACCGTGATGGCTCTAAGTTAAGTCAACCATTGAGTACCAAATCGGACAAGAAGAAAAAGGCCGGTGAATCTACCGAAGCAGTTGCAGAAGAAACTGCTGTAGACGCTACTGAATCTAATATTGTTGATCTCAGCAAGTTAACTGTTGATGAATTATTAGAAGAAGTACAAAAGCGCATGGCTGCTTCAACTGATACTAAATTAAAGCGCCAACTTTCTGGAATAGTAGAGAAAAAATCTTTACCTGCTAAACGTCGTGGATTTACTCAGAAAGCCAAAATTGGTGGTCAAGTAATTTTCTTACGCACTGGCGAATACATGGATGGAACTTTGGGTGAAATTTTCATTGACCTTGCTAAAGAGGGTTCAACTCTACGCAGCTTCATGAACTGTTTTGCTATTGCTATCTCTGTAGGATTACAATACGGTGTTCCATTAGAAGAATTCGTAGAGAAATTTGTATTCACTAAGTTCGAGCCATCAGGAATGGTGGATCATCCGAATATCAAAACAACTACTTCTTTAGTAGACTTTGTATTCCGTGCCTTGGCTTATGAATATTTAGACAGAACAGATTTGGTGCATGTGTTAGACAAACCTACCATCGGCAATACCGGTGAAGGAGAAGGAGAAGCCACTTTTTTGGGAAAGCCCGAATTGAGTAGCATTCGCGTAACTGCCCCTTCTGCTAATACTACTCCAGCTGCGGCTCCTCAATCGCAAAAATTACAACGCGCTACTGCTGTTAAAGCAGATGCAGGAATGGATGCTGTAAATGCACACGCAAAAGGAATGCAAAGCGATTCGCCTTCTTGTAGCACTTGCGGTCATTTAACCATCCGTAGCGGAACTTGTTATAAATGTTTGAACTGTGGAACCAGTATGGGTTGCAGTTAGTAACAATAGTTAATCCCTGCCATTTGAAAGAGACGTCCCGATAGTATCGGGGCGTTTTTTTTAACCCCCAACTGGCCCTCTACCGGCCCCCTACCGGTCAGACGGGGTACCCCCCCGTCTGACCGGTAGGAACGACTTTTTTACTTATCTTGCTATTGTTTGTAACCCGGAAAATTTGACTTATGCAAATTCAACCGGACAATTTGTACCATGTTTACAATCAAGGAAATCGTAAACAACCTATCTTTTTTGGAAATCAACATTATCAGTTATTTCTTCAGCTTACTAAAAAGTATATAGTACCCAATGGGGATATTCTTGCCTATTGTTTGATGCCCAATCATTTTCATTTCTTAATTTATTCGAATGAGATTAGTGCCACCAAAATCAAGCTTGGAAGCATTAATATCTCTATGTTAAGTAATTCATTTAGAATGCTTTTGAGTGTATATGCACAAATTTTAAACAAAGAAAAAATAGAAACAGGGTCTGTATTTAGACAAAAAACAAAAGCTAAATTTCTTGATCCATCATCTCTCGATAATGCAATAAATTGTTTCAACTATATACATTCTAATCCAGTTAAAGCATCATTAGTAAACCATCAACAAGATTGGGATTATAGTTCCTTTAATGAATATCTAGGACTTTTCGAAACTAACATTCTAAATATGAAAATGGCTAAATTAAAACTTGATATAACTCCAAATTTTTCCTACCTCATTTGAAAATATGGTCTGACGGGGTAGGAAATCTGGCAACTGGTCTGACCGGGATGTCATGATAAATTACTATATTCATCCTTCTTTAAAAAGTCGATTCTATGGGAGATTTTCAGATCAAAAAGCAAATAAAAAAATACGATGCAGTAATAGTAGGATCAGGTGCCGGTGGAGGTATGGCAGCATACACTTTGGCGAAGGCTGGTTTAAAAGTTTGTTTACTCGAAGCAGGTGCAGATTTTGATCCAGCCTTACATTCAGCACAATTAAAAAATCCATGGGATTCACCTCGCAGAGGTGCTAGTTCTAAGTTTCGACCCTTTGGAGAATTTGATGGATCTTTCTGGGGTTGGGAAATTGATGGCGAACCTTATACTCAATCACCAGGTAGTGAGAAATTTGAATGGTGGCGTGCAAGAATGATGGGAGGCCGAACCAATCACTGGGGTAGAATTTCTTTGCGTTTTGGTCCAAAAGATTTTAAAAGAAAAAGCATTGATGGCTTGGGAGATGACTGGCCCATTGGTTATGAAGATATCAAACCTTATTACGATAAGATTGATAAACTCATTGGCGTATTTGGTAGCAATGAAGGTTTGGAAAATGATCCGGATGGAATTTTTCTTCCTCCGCCAAAACCACGCTTACACGAATTGATGATTAAAAAAGCGGCAACCGGAATTGGTATTCCTGTTATTCCTTCTCGACTATCGATTCTCACAAAAAAAATAAATGACGAACGTGGAGCCTGTTTTTATTGCGCACAATGCAATAGAAGTTGTAAAGCGTACGCCGATTTTTCTTCGGGTTCTGTTTTAGTAAAACCTGCAATTAATACAGGTAATGTAGATGTGATTACACAAGCAATGGCACGTGAAGTAATTACCAATGAAGCGGGTTTAGCAACTGGAATTTCTTATGTAAGTAAATTAGATAATCAAGAATATCAAGTAAGCGGTCGTGTGGTAATATTGGCAGCAAGCACTTGTGAAACAGCCCGTTTATTATTGAATTCAAAATCTAAAAGACATCCCAACGGATTAGCCAATGAAAGCAATGTAGTGGGAAAATATTTACATGATTCTACAGGTGCTGCCATGGGTGGTGTATTGCCCGAACTCTTTGGTAGAAAGCGTTACAACGAAGATGGTGTTGGTGGCATGCATATATATACACCTTGGTGGAAAGACAATAAAAAATTAGATTTTCCTCGTGGATACCATATAGAATATTGGGGTGGAATGAGTCAGCCAGCATATGGTTTTGGAATGGGTATGCAAGGGCAAAATGGTAAATTTCAAGTGAACGGAAAAACAAAAGATGCAGGTGGGTATGGTGCCTCTTTAAAAGAAGATGTGCGCTTTTTTTATGGAGCAGGAGTAGGTATGGCTGGAAGAGGAGAAGCGGTTCCGAATATTAATAACTATTGTGAAATAGATCCTACTGTGGTAGATAAATATGGCATTCCCGTTTTGCGTTTTCATGCTAAAAATTCGGAGTATGAAATCAATCAAGCGAAGCACATGAAAGAAACATTCAAAGAGATCATGCACAATATGGGAGCTATCATCACCTGGGGAGCGGAAGATGATGCTTCTAATAATTATGGTTTATCCAATCCGGGAAACATTATTCACGAAGCAGGAACAGTTCGAATGGGCAATGATAAAAAATCTTCAGCACTCAATAAATGGAGTCAGGCCCACGATTGCAAAACATTATTTTGTGTAGATGGATCTCAGTTTGTTTCTCAAGCAGATAAAAATATTACTTGGACAATATTGGCTTTGAGTATGCGCGCAAGTGAATACATCATTGATCAATTGAAAAAACAAAATATTTAATATGGATAGGAGAAAATCAATCAAGGCCTTAATGATTGGCACTGTTGGTGCCGGTGTTTTGGTAGAAGCTTGTAAGAACGCCGATAAGAAAGCTATTGCAACCTCTGCTGATGCTTCTTTGGAATATAGAATGCAAGAAGAGAAAGATTATTTAGGCAAACTGAGTAAAGAGTCAACATTCTTCGAAGCGCATGAAATGGCCACTATCACTGTATTAGGGGATATTATTATTCCAAAAGATGAAGTGAGCGGATCTGCCAGTGATGCCAAAGTGCCCGAGTTCATTGAGTTTATTGTAAAAGATATGCCATCGCATCAAACACCCATTCGTGGTGGATTGAAATGGTTGGATCTGCATTGCTATAAATTATATGAAAAAGCGTTTATTAATTGCGACGCAAAGCAACAGATTGCGGTGGTTGATTCAATCGCCTATCCCGAAAAAGCAAAACCTGAACTAAAGCAAGGTGTTGCTTTCTTTTCTGCCATGCGCGATTTAGTAGCTACAGGATTTTATACATCTGAAATTGGAGTGAAAGATGTGGGCTATATGGGCAATGTTCCGAATCAATGGAATGGTGTACCAGCTGATGTTTTGAAGCAATACAAACTAGCTTACACAGAAAAGGAATTGAAAGAATGTGTGAGTTATGATTAACTCACACCAGATCCATTATCAATAGCCGTTTCAGGGTTAATAAAATGCAATTTACCAGCAGCATCTTCTGCCATTAATATCATGCCATTGCTTTCAATTCCGCGCATTTTGCGTGGTGCTAAATTACAAACCACCGTTACTTGGTTGCCAACAATTTCCTCGGGTTTAAAATGCAATGCAATACCTGATACAATGGTTCTAGTTTCAAAACCAAGGTCTACTTGTAGTTTCAAGAGTTTGTCTGCTTTCTCCACTTTTTCTGCGGCAACAATGGTTCCTACTTTTAAATCGATTTTAGCAAAATCATCGAAAATAATTTCGGGCTTTACGTCTGACGCTTCGTGTGCGGACGCTACCGCACCCCCGTCTGACCCCGCCTTCGGCAGGGTACCGTCGGAGGCTGCTACGATGGGTTCTTTATTCACTGCTGCTGCTTTTAATTTTTCTACTTGTTTACTAATTTCTTCATCTTCAATTTTGCGGAATAATAATTCTGGTGCTCGCAAACTATATCCAACGCTCAATAATTTCATGCTGCCTGCATTTTCCCAATCCAAAATTTTATCTACTACTTTTAATAAATAACAAATCTTCTTTGCAGTAAATGGTAAGAATGGATTAATGAGAATAGCCAAATTCGCAGTAAGCTGTAAACAAATATGCAAACAATTGTCAATTAGCTTTTGGGCTTCTGGATTCGTTGCTAATTGTTTTGCAACAATCCATGGCTCCTTTTTCTGCATATATTGATTGCCTATTCTTGACAAATTAATTACTTCGAATAAAGCATCTCTAAATTTATATTCTTCTAAAAGTTTTTCCACTTTTTCTTTAGTGGCTTTAATATTGGCAATGGCTTCTTTATCTAATTCATCCAACATATCGGCATGCAAAGGAGGAACTTTTCCTTTACATAATTTATGCATCAATACCAATGCGCGATTAATGAAGTTGCCGAATATGCTTACTAGTTCGCTATTATTGGCATCCTGAAATCCTTTCCAAGTAAATTCACTGTCTTTACTTTCGGGAGCAATTAGTGTTAGGTAATATCGCATTACATCAGCCATTTGAGCGCCACCATTCTCCGGTTTGATAAAATCATTGATATAGTCTTCCATTTCGAGTTTCCAGTTTCTGCTGGTACTCATTTTGTCGCCTTCTAAATTCATGAATTCATTTGCCGGAACATTATCGGGTAAAATATTTCCATGTAATTGTAACATCACTGGAAAAATGATACAATGAAATACAATGTTGTCTTTGCCAATAAAGTGCACCAGCTTCGTTTCTTTACTCTCCCAATAAGGTTTCCAATCTTTATCATTATTCAATGCCCATTGTTTGGTGGCACTGATATATCCAATGGGGGCATCGAACCATACATACAATACTTTACCTGCACTACCTTCAACGGTTTCAGGAACTTTTACTCCCCAATCCAAATCGCGGGTAACTGCACGCGGCAATAATCCACCATCAATCCAACTCTTACACTGCCCAACTACCGTAGAACGCCAATCATTGGAATGTTCTTCTAAAATCCATTTGCGTAAAAAATCTTCATGTCTGTCTAAAGGAAGATACCAATGCTTTGTTAACTTCTTAATTGGTGTATTGCCACTTAATGTGCTTACTGGATTAATTAATTCATCAGGACTTAAGCTCTTTCCGCAATTCTCACATTGATCGCCGTAGGCAGCAGGATAAGCACAATTAGGGCAAGTGCCTTTAATATATCGATCTGCTAAAAAGCTTTGTGCTTGTTCGTCGAAATATTGTTCAGATTCTTTGGTGATCAAATCTCCTTTATCATTCAATGTCTGAAAAAATTCCCTAGCTGTTTCATGATGTATTGGGTCGCTGGTTCGATGATATATATCAAAGGAAATACCTAAGTCGTTGAAATTTTGTTCAATGATTGGATGATATTTATCGATGATGGCTTGTGCTGTTGTGCCTTCTTTAGTGGCCTGAATAGGTATTGCTGTTCCATGTTCGTCACTACCGCAAACAAATACAACATCACGCTTCTGTGCCCTTAAATACCTCACATAAGTATCTGCAGGTAAATAGGCTCCCGCCAAATGGCCAATATGCTTCAATCCATTGGCATAAGGGAGTGCAGCTGTAATTAAGTATCTTTTCGGTGCTTGGTCTTTACTCATAAATTATTTCTAGGAAGCCGCAAAAATAAGCAAAGCAAAGCTAAGAACCGATTATTCGTAGCGAAAAGCCCGATATAGCCCAACTTATTGGTCTTTTTTGTATTTTTCATTTATGCAACGAAAATCATTTTTACAATTAGCATCATTAGGGATGCTCCCTTTAGGATCATTGGCTGCCACAGAAAATAATTTGAATCGGAATCGCATAAAAATTCCTCCTTATTTGCAAAAAGGAGATACGATTGGTATTTGCTGCCCCTCTGGTTTTTCTACCATGGCAGATATTCAACAATCGATCATTCAAATGGAAAGTTGGGGTTACCAAATTAAATTGGGACAAACAATTGGAAAAAGAGATTTTACTTTCGGAGGAACTGATGCAGAACGTGCGGCCGATTTTCAACAAATGATGGATGATGATTCTGTTAAAGCAATCATGTGTGCAACTGGTGGTTATGGTGCAGTTAGGATGGTTGATTTGCTTGACTTTTCAAGGTTTAAAAAAAATCCTAAATGGGTAATTGGTTTTAGCGATATCACTGTCTTGCATAGCCATTTGCTTCAAGTAGTTAACACTGCAAGTTTGCATTCAAAAATGTGTGGCAGTTTTCCTAAAGATTGGACAACTGCTGATGAAGTTCAAATCAATACCATTCTTTCTGTAAAGAAGGCATTGGAAGGGGAGCTTATCTATTATCCAATTGTTCCAAATATCAATAATAGAGCCGGATCTACTGAAGGAGTTTTAGTAGGTGGAAATTTAAAAATTTGGGAGAATATGAGTGGCTCAATTTCTTCCATTAATACCGAAGGAAAAATCTTGTTTTTAGAAGATGTAAGTGAGCCATTGTATAATATTGATCGAATGTTTTGTAACCTACTGCGGGCAGGTAAATTAGCCAAATTAAAAGGCTTGATCATTGGCGGATTCACTAGTATCAAGCCTGACACACCGGATTCACCATTCGGCAGAGATATTATTACAATTGTAAAAGAAAAAGTAGATCAGTTTGATTTTCCAGTTTGTTTTGATTTCCCGGTTGGGCATCAAAAAAATAATTATGCTTTGAAATGTGGTGTTACTCATCGTTTATCAGTTGAGCAAGATGCTGTTTCATTGCTGGAAATCCATTAGTTTGCAATATGATTAAGATACCACCTTACTTAAAAAAAGGAGATACCATTGGCCTTACTTGCCCTGCGGGATACATGGAATTGGATAAAGTACAAAACTGTATTCAAACCCTTCAAAGTTGGGGTTATGAAGTAATGGTTGGCAAAACAATTGGAAGCAAGAGTAAAACTTATTTTAGTGGAACGGATTCAGCAAGAAGAGATGAATTCCAGGCAATGTTAGATGACAAAAACATTCATGCTATTCTGTGTGGCAGAGGCGGTTATGGAGTGAGCAGAATCATCGATGATTTAGATTTTTCTTCCTTCAAAAAAAATCCAAAATGGATTATTGGCTTTAGCGATGTTACTGTTTTTTTAGCTCATCTACAATCACAATTAAAATCGGCATCTATTCATTCACCAATGGCCAATGCATTTAATGATGGTGGTGATAAAAATATATATGTTCAATCTTTACAAAAAGCATTAAAAGGGACCAAAGCAAACTATAAAACTGCAGCTCATCCATTGAATAAATTGGGAAAAGTTACTGGACAATTAATTGGTGGAAACCTCGCATTGTTAGCCCATTTGTGCGGTACAAAATCTGCTTATAAAACAAAGGGTAAGATCTTATTCATAGAAGATATTGGGGAGTACATTTACAATATTGATCGAATGTTTATTCAATTGAAAAGAGCAGGGCATTTGGAGAATTTATCTGGATTAATTGTAGGAGGGTTTACTGATATCAAAGACAACCCTAGACCTTTTGGACAATCCATTCCTGAACTCATTTTGCAACATGTTGCTGAATACAAATATCCAGTTTGTTTTAATTTTCCAGTTAGCCATGAAAAGGAAAATTTGGCATTAAAAGTGGGACTTGAACATCAATTTTCAGTGTCGAAAAAAGCGGTTCTTTTAAAAGAAATATAATTTTTTTACTATAAATGGTCTGACCGGTTGTCTTTTTGGGTACCCCGTCTGACGGCACCCCCCCCCGTCTGACGGTGTACTATTTTTTTTGTAAAATACTACTCAAAGAATCCTGCATTATTTTAAATTCATTCAAATTATTATGAATGCCTTTGTCTATCACAATAAAATGATCAGAAGGCTTCAATGTCTTTTTCAATTTTTCAGCATTACTCAATGGAATCACTCCATCATCAGTGCCATGAAAAATCGTAATTGGTGCAGTAACTTTTGTCAAATAAGTATAAGTGGGAAATTGATAATGAATCATTTGGTCTACAGGGTAGATCCAAAAATAAGTCTTCACTAAATCGGCTAATCCGTAATATGGTGTTTCTAAAATCAAATCCCTACAATCTCTTATAGAAGCTAATTGAGAAGCAACTCCTGTTCCTAAAGATTTGCCATAAATAATAATCTGTTGAGGGCTATATTTGGTTCTTGCCAATTTATACAATTGTAAAGCAGACTCGTAAACAATGGGTTCGGAGAATTTACCGGTTGATTTTCCAAAACCTGGGTAGTCGATCATCCAAACAACAAACCCTTTTGAAGTGAAATTTTTGACAAAAGGAGCGTACCTACTGATATTGGTTTTGTTGCCATGAAAATACAATACAACACCTTTAGGAATAGAATCATTAGCAGAAAATTGAATTAGATTGATTTCTGTGGATTCATCAATAGCAATAAAGGATTCCTTATAAGATTGATTAAATGAATACACGCTATCTTTTGGAACAACAATTGGATGCAACAATAATTTGTCTTGAACTAAATACAATGCACTTCCAATAAGGGCATACACAACTACAACAATTTTTATCCAGGTATATTTTTTAGCTGATCTCACAGAGCGAAATTAGGTAGATGCAATCAATACTTTAGAATATCTCTGATGAAATTGTGGTATTCGTCAAAAGAAGGCAAATTATTATGACCACCGCCGTGAATTCGAATCAACGTGATTTTATGCGGATTAAATCGCTGTAATTCTTCGCTTTGTTTAATGGGAATTAACCAATCTTTAGTGCCATGAATAATGTAGGTATGGCAATTGACTTTTCTGATCCATTTATCGGTCTGGAGCTTAAATCTGAGGGTAAGTCTATGCGGAATGAATGGAGTAAATCTTTCAGCAACTTTTATGAAGCTATAATAAGGTGCATCTAGAATCAGGTATCGTGGCTTATTATCTGCTGCAATTTTTGTAGCAAATCCACTACCTAAACTTCTGCCGTAAACAAGTATATGGTGTTCATCATATTTTTCTTTCAAGCGTTCGTAAATAAATTGCATATCAGCCAACATAGCTTTCTCTCCTCTTTTTCCAGTACTTTTTCCAAAACCTCTATAATCTACCAATAATACATCGTACTGAAATCTAAAAAAATCCCTTGCATATTTTGCCCATCCTTTGATGCTTCTCGAATTTCCATGGAAATAAAGTATGAGCCCTTTGGGTTCAGGCACATAAAAATGAAGTCCATTAATACGTACACCCGGTTCTATATCAAAAAATAATTCTTCGAAAGGGGCATCATATTTATACGCGAAATCTTGAGGAAGCTTCTCTGGTTTGAAAATCATCCGCTCTTGTAACAGATATGCTACAATTACAATAACCAAGTATCCCAGAATAATATATATGATGGTTGAAGACAAGCTATGGCAATAAATCAATCAGTAATATCCGTATTTTTTGTAAGATTAACAAGAAGTTTTCCAAGCTTCCATCCCGCTAGTTAAATTGATTAAGTCAAGTTGAGGATTTTTCAAATGTAATTTCTGAATGGCGATCATGCTTCTAATGCCTCTTTTACAATATAGTACCACTTTTTGGTCAGTTGGAATTTCATGTATCCTAGAAACAATTTCACCCAATGGAATTAAAAGTCCGCCTATATTATATGCATCATGTTCATGTTGCTCTCTAACATCTATTAAAAAAAACCCTGAGCCAGACAATGAGGCTTTTAGCTCTTTTGCGGAAATACTGATCATAAATATTCGCTCTCTTCGTTGAATATTCTTTTCAAATTCATTTTAGAAATTGGTGCAACTATCAGTGGAAATTTTTCCACTGTAACATTACTTGGATCTAATCCGAAACCCCTTTCTTCGCTAAGGCTAATTTCTTTGAGCCAGAAATACAATTTCATTACAATTCGCTCAAAGATGGGAAGTTCGTTGTCTTGACTTAAATATTTTTCTAAAACGATAAATTGAAAGTCGCCAACAATATTATTTTTTTCCAGACTTTCGTATCTGCTAGTAATATTCACTTCTTTATTTTTCACCAGATCTTCTACCACTTTTCTGAACATCAAATTAATTTTTTGCTCCATTCTAAATCCTAGCCTGAATTCTACTCGAATAATATCATTCGGGATAATATGTTCCACTGAATATTCGCATACATAAGGTTCATCAATCACATCTACATGAACAAACCAATATATATCAGCTCTTTTTGGTTTCTTATTGAGAATGGAATAAATAATTTTATGCTCAATTTCATTGTGATTATTGGCACTTGTCATATACACCAAATGGGTAGCATATTTTGGAATCACTTTGTCGTTACTCAATTCTTGAATCATTGGGATATAATGCTCCAATCGAACAAATTCAATGTATCGGTTTTTTATTTTTCTACTTCTAAACCAAACATACATTACTGCAAATAAAGCTCCTCCAACAATAAATGTTACATAACCACCATGTAAGAATTTTTGCAAATTGGCAATTAAAAAAGCAAGTTCTATACTCAAATAAACAATTAGGTATACATAAATCCAAACAGGAAAAACTCTTTTACTAACTAAATAATTAGCAAATAAAATCGAAGTACTAATCATGCACATGGTGATTGCTAAACCATATGCGGCTCCCATATTTGCTGATTTTTGAAAGTATAATACAATGCCAATACATCCTACAAATAGCAATAAACTTATACCAGGAATATACAACTGTCCTTTTTCTTCGGTAGGGTAATTGATTTTCATTTTTGGCCATAAGTTCAATCTCATGGCTTCACTAATTAAGGTGAAAGAACCAGAGATCAAAGCCTGACTAGCAATAATGGCAGCCAAAGTGGAAATGATAATACCAGCTAGTTTAAACCATTGTGGCATAATGCCAATAAATGGGTTAAATCCATCGGCCATCACTTCTGGCGGAATAATTTGGTTTTTATGATTGGCCAATAACCATGCACCTTGCCCCAAATAGTTTAATATCAAACATATTTTTACGAAAATCCAGGAAACCCTAATATTGGCCCTTCCGCAATGCCCTAAATCGCTATATAATGCTTCGGCACCTGTTGTACATAGAAAAACCGCCCCCAACAACCAAAAACCTTTTGGATAAGTGGTTAATAAATCAAACGCATAATAAGGGTTGAATGCTTTAAAAACATGGACCTCATCTAATATATGTGATAAACCTAAAACCGCTAACATGGTAAACCATAAAGCCATCATTGGTCCAAAAAACTTACCGATTGATGCAGTACCAAATTGCTGTACAACGAACAATAAAGTGATAATAGAAATAACTATTGTAATAATGGTGCTCTGTTGAATATTTTTCAATGCCGGTAGCTGACGCAAGCCTTCAATTGCAGAGGTAACTGTAATTGGTGGAGTGATAATTCCATCCGCTAAAAGCGCTGCTCCACCTAGCATTGCTGGGATAACTAGCCATTTTCTCCTACGCCTTACCAATGCATACAAACTAAAAATACCACCTTCACCCTTATTATCTGCTTTAAGTGTTAAGATTACGTATTTCACAGTTGTTTGAAGGGTCAAAGTCCATATTATACAAGACAATGCCCCGATAATTAGTTTCTCTGAAATGACTTTTTCACTAATGATTTCGTTTAAAACGTACAATGGAGATGTACCAATGTCGCCGAAAATAATACCAAGGGCGATGATTAATCCGGCCGAGGTTGCTTTGTTGAAATTTTTATTCACGAAAGTACTTTGTAGCTTAAATGCTTAATTTGCTTTAACAAATGTATGGGTAAATTGAATACCGTAAATAAACTGAGCTACCGTACATTTGAATAATAAAGATTTACCCCATAATGAAAAACACAATTATCTTTTTTCTAAGCATATTATTAATGGGCATTTTTTCAGCAAATGCCCAACAATTGGTCTATTCCGAACCAGAAAAAGATGATGCACGAAGCTTAAATTTTGAGATTTTAGGTAAAATTGACGGCAAAATTCTCATTTATAAGAACACCAGGGATCTACACCAAATGGCAGTATATGATGCTGATATGAAGTTATTAGATAAAGTGAAGATGGATTACCTCACCGAAAAAGGAAAAGTATTGAGTACCGATTTTATACAATATTCCGATTTTGTTTATCTATTATATCAATTTCAGAATAAAAGCACTGTTTTTGCCATGGGTGTAAAAATTGATGGTAATGGCAAAAAAATAGGAGATCCAGTTGTGTTAGATACCACTTCAAATATCAACTACAATGTAGATAGTAAAATTTATACTTTTATTAATAGTGAAGATAAACAGAAAATTGTTGCTTTTAAAATCAGTACAAAAAATGAAAAGGAACATGCAGTTACTTCTTGTATGTACGATAAATCACTTAACCTAATAGAAAAAGTAAGAGTGCCGGTAAGTATGCCTGAAAAAAATGATTTTTTAGGTGAATTTGGCTTGGCTAATAACGGAAATATAGTTTGTTTAAGACAATCTGGAACAAGCCAAAATGATAATATCAATAAAATCAGCTTATTGATAAAACCGTTAGGAGCTATCAATTATAAATTGAATAATCTACCCATCAACAAGATCTATTTAGATGATACTAGAGTTAAAGTGGACAATAGAAATGGACATTGCATTATCACTTCATTTTTCAGCAAAATAAGAAGGGGCAATGTAGACGGTTTGTATTATACTTTATGGGACTTAGATGGAAATAAAGAGATCTTAAATGCTACCACAACATTTACTGAAGAATACCGATCCGATGTAAGAGGGGATGGTCCACAAAAAATGGCATTCAATGATTTTTACCTTAAAAACTTAGTTCTTAGAAAAGATGGAGGCTTTATGATCATAGCAGAAGCTGCTTATGTTACCAATAGAGGAAATACATTGAACAGATGGGATTATATGAATGGCAATCCATTCTATAACCCATATGGAGGTGGATTTTCAAATAACTTAATGAACTATTATCCAATGAATGGAGGGTTAGGCTATTATCCTTGGGGAGGCGTTTACAATAATTATGGAATGAACAATAATAATATGGGCAATAATGTTAACCGATATTATGCAGAAAATGTTGCTATTATTTCCTTTGAACCTGATGGTAAAATGGAGTGGAGTAATGTAATTAGAAAAACACAATATGACGATAATACAGATAATTATATTGGATATGGTATTGTAAATAGTGGTGATCAGGTTCATTTCTTATTTAATCTCCAAGAAAAAAGAAGTAATGTTTTAACCGATCAAAGTATGTCACCAATTGGTCAAATAGATCGCAATCCAACAATCAAAAATTTAGACAAGGGATATGATTTTATGCCAAGGCATATAAAACAAATAGGTTTAAGGCAAGCCATAATGCCATGTATGTATAGAGGGTATACCTGTTTTGCTAAAGTTGACTTTTAAAATTAAGCTGTGGTTTTTTTATTTAAAGATAAATCTATTGTTAATATACTTTTTCTTTTACTGTTAAGTATTGGTGTTCATTTTCATTTTTTCGTCAATACACCAGTGATGTTGTTGAATACCAATGATGGTCTATTGGCTGTTTTAATGCAACATTATTTTTCTACAATAAACAGTAATTTTTTATTCGTCATTTACATGATGGCTTTATTGATTCAAGCAACTAGATTGAATTTTTTGTTTAATGAAATTAAATTATTCCAGCAATCAAATTATACCGTTGCAATGACCTATGTATTGCTTTCAGGCTTATTTACTACTTGGTGTAATATTACTCCAGCATTATTGGTTAACTTCTTATTAATATGGTTAGTGATTAAAATTGTTCAGTTATACAATCAACCAAACCCTAAAGAAGTGCTGTTTAATATTGGAATATTATTAGGTATTTCAACAATAGCCTACCATCCAATTGCTTTAATGATTATAATCACTGCTTTTGCATTAGCTATTTTACGTCCATTTAAATTACAAGAGTGGTTTGTCTTAATTATGGGAATATTGATTCCTTATTATTTTTTAGCCGGATGGTTATTTATAACCGACCAGTTAAATACTTTTCTATTTTATCTACCAAAATTTCATTTTGAAGTGCCAGCTTTAATTTTCAATAAAAGCTTGATCATTAGTTTATCTGTTTTTCTTTTAGGGTTTTTAACGGGATTTATATACTGGCAACAATTTAATAGCAGATTAGTGATTCAAATCAGAAAGAACTGGTCGGTTCTTTTATTGATGAGTTTATGCTTAATTGCGGTGCCATTTGTATTTAATGGGGTAGGAATACAAGCATGCTTTATCTGCTTAGTGCCTGTTTCCGCTATTGTTTCTAACGCATTTTCTTATCCAAGACGCCCAATTTTCCCCAATTTGCTTTTTTGGCTGATGATTATAGCAGTTGTGTATAATAATTGGGAATTGGTCAAAAATTAAGGTTTCTTTCCAACGTTGATTTGTACCTTTGAACATAAAATAAAATTAGCCCATGAAATTTGGAGTAGTAGTTTTTCCTGGCTCAAATTGCGACAGAGACATGCAGGATGCTTTGCAAAATGATCTTAATAAGGAAGTAATCATGCTTTGGCATAAAGACAAAGATTTATCAGCTTTTTCTACCGATGATTGTATAGTGTTACCAGGCGGGTTTTCTTATGGAGATTATCTTCGTTGTGGGGCAATTGCTCGCTTTAGCCCAATGATGCAATCAGTTATTGAATTTGCCAATAAAGGAGGAAGGGTTTTGGGAGTATGCAATGGATTTCAAATATTGTGCGAAAGCGGTTTATTGCCTGGTGTTTTATTGCAAAATGCCAATCAGCAATTCATTTGTAAAAATGTTTTTATCAAAAACGGGGTAGGCGAAGCGTTAAAAATTCCTATTGCACATGGCGAGGGACGTTTTCATGCGGATGAAACTACTTTAGATAATTTGGAAAAAAACAATCAAGTGATTTTTAAATATTGTACCGAATTAGGAGAGATCAATGAAATAGCCAACCCGAATGGAGCTGTAAGGAATATTGCTGGCATACGTAACCATAATAACAATGTTTTTGGAATGATGCCACATCCGGAAAGAGCCACTTCAACATCATTAAATAATATTGATGGTAAAAAAGTCTTCGAATTATTAAATATCAATTAACAATTATTCAATGAAAAATTTTCTGTTTGTTTTAATGTCGATGTTTTTCTTAGGAAATGCAAATAGTCAAGTAAAAGATCCTGTTTCATGGACATATATGGCAAACAAAAGAGCTCCTGGCATTTATGAGATCGTTATTAAAGCAGATATACCTAAGCCTTGGCATATGTATTCTCAGTCAACTCCAGCAGGAGGTCCTGTTCCTACTAAAATAAGTTTTAATAGTAATCCATTGATTGTTAAAGAAGGTAAAATAAAGGAAACAGGAAAAATGGAAAAGATCAATGACAAGGTCTTTGGTGTTCAAGTATTTTATTATTCCGGAAAAGTAGTCTACTCTCAAGTGGTAAAAGTAAAAGGTTTGGTGAGTACCAATATTACTGGCACAGTTAATTTTATGGTTTGTGATGATACACAATGTTTGCCTCCAACAAAGAAAACTTTCGATTTGAAATTACAATAAGCAGAACAATATTATTAAATGAAAAAAAGGCTTGGTTTATTCATTCTAGTTTCGTTTTTTTCGATAATGATTTTTGCACAGGAAAAACAACCTGTTCAAATTAGTTTTATTGCTAAAAGAATGAATGATTCAATTGTTCATTTGTTGGTAAAAGTGAATCTGGATAAAGGAACTCAGGTTTTTTCGGTGAAAAAAAGAGGGGATGATGATCCCTTTATTTCTTCATTAGAACTCGATAGTTTGAGCAGCTCATATCGAAAAATTTCAGATACCATAACAGAAAACGGAACTTTACTATTGGTTCCCGAGAATAATTCAAACAGCTCTACATATCGCTTATATGCTGATAGTGTTGAATTTGTTTTTCCTTTACATGTCAATAGTACCGATAGTGCTATAATCAAAGGAAAGTTTATTTGGTTAGGTAAGTCGGGGAATAATTTTCCCAATGGTGAAATCGAATTTAGAACCAAAGTAGACAAACCGATTTCAACAGAATTGAATAAAAATGATTCAGGAAATGTAGAAGGTAAATCCCTTTGGCAGCTTTTTCTTTTGTGTTTTATAACTGGATTGATAGCGGTAATTACGCCATGCGTTTTTCCATTGATACCAGTAACTGTGAGTTTCTTTTTGAAAAGGAGTAAAACAAAAGTGGAGGGTCTAAGAAATGCAATCTGGTATTCTTTATCGATCATCTTGATTTATACTATTCCTACATTTATTTTAGTATTAATTTTTGGAGATGATGTGTTGTATCAGATTTCTACAAGTGCTATTTCTAACTTGGTTTTCTTTGCCATATTTCTTGTTTTTGCCATTTCATTCTTCGGTGTTTTTGAAATTCAGCTTCCCAATAGTTGGGCCAATAAAGCCGATCAACAAGCCGGTAAAGGTGGATTAGTGGGAATATTTTTTATGGCGCTTACATTGGTCATTGTATCATTTTCTTGTACTGGGCCTATTGTAGGAACATTATTAGGTCAGGCGAGTAGCGGGGGAGTTTCATCGGCTCCTGTTATTGGTATGTTGGGTTTTGGTGCAGGATTGGCATTGCCGTTCTCCTTATTTGCTTTTTTCCCCACTTTGTTACAGTCTTTGCCAAAGAGTGGAGGATGGTTGAATTCAGTTAAAGTATGTTTCGGTTTTATAGAATTGGCATTGGCTTTGAAGTTCCTATCAAACGTAGATTTAATTTATCATTGGCGTTTATTGGATAGAGATATTTTTTTAGTATTGTGGATCGTAGTTTTTGGATTGATGGGCATTTATTTGCTCGGTAAAATCAAATTTTCACACGACAGTGATCTGCCTTATTTGAGTGTTCCAAGATTATTTTTTGCGATTGCTACTTTTTCATTTGTTGTTTATTTAATTCCTGGATTATGGGGAGCTCCTTTGCGTCATTTGAGTGGATTCATTCCACCTGACGAAACCCAGGATTTCAATTTAGATTTACTCAAGTATCAACAAAATGGTTCTACAAATACTTCAAAAACAATTTATTTAGCAGAACCTCCAAAACGGTTAACAGATAAATTGCATGTACCTTATAACCTTATCGCTTATTTTACTTTAGAAGAAGGGTTAGCTGCTGCAAAGGCATTGAAAAAGCCTATAATGATCGATTTTACTGGCCATAGTTGTGCCAATTGCAGAAAAATGGAGAAAGAAGTTTGGAAAGATCCTGAAGTGTTGAAAAGAATGCGCGAGAACTTTGTTTTGGTCAGTTTATATGTAGATGAATCAACTGAATTGCCTTTAAATGAGCAATATATAAAAAAGGGTGGAGATAAGGTAATTACCGAAGGAGATCGCAATTTGGATTATGAGATCACTCAATTTGGAGGTAATTCACAACCTTTATATATGTTTCTAGATCTTGAAGGCAAGCCAATCAGCGCAAGAAGATATGGCTATGACCCAGATGTTAGCTTATTTATTGCTCATTTAGACGCAGTAAAAATGAGTTTCGAAAAATCGCTGGTCAAATAGATTTATGCTTATTTTAGCGGAAACAGGGTGGCGGATTTTTTTTCTTATTGTGTGAAGGTTTTTACTCCATTTCACATCTAATCATTTAACAGGCTGTATAATTTGACAGAAACTGCACTCATAAAAGCTTTACAGGCGAAAGACCAAGCAGCTTTTAAAGAGTTGGTGGAAAGCTATCAGCAAATAGTATTCAATACTGTTTTGAGTATAGTACAGCAAGAACAGGAAGCAGAAGACATTAGCCAGGAAGTATTTATTCAAGTTTATATAAGTATTGCAAGTTTTAGACAAGATGCCAAATTATCTACCTGGATTTATAGAATAGCTACGACAAAAGCCTTGGATTGGGAAAGAAAGAAAAGAACTAAAAAGAGATTTGGTAAAATATTGAACATTTTTGGTGGAGACAACCTGCCTGTTGATGACCTGGCCGACTTTAACCACCCTGGTGTTCAAATGGAAAACAAAGAGCATGCAACTCTTTTATTTAAATCATTACAAGCTCTACCAGAAAATCAAAAAGTAGCATTTGTGTTAATAAAAATAGAAGGACTGAATTATCAGCAAACCAGTGAGATCATGAATACAACCGTGAAAGCAGTGGAAGCATATATGCATCGGGCAAAAATAAATTTGCAAAAAAGGATTAGTAAATCATAATTATATAATATGAAAAAAATTTACTCAAAAAATGTAGATGAAATAATAGAAAGTGTGGAAGGAATACAACGGGCCAATCCTTCGCCTTATTTTTATGCTAAACTGATGCATAAAATGAATATAATGGAGGAAAAACATTCGCCTTCTTTCCTATTTCAGTTTAAGCCTGTATTGGTTATTGGCGTGTTAACAGTCATTTTTGCAATGAATGCTTTTTTGTTGATCAAGCAAACCAATACAAAGCATCAATCTCAAGCTGTAGTTGCAAATAAAGCATCAACAGTAAATGATTTTTCAAGTGAATACAACTTAAACACTACTACTGTTTATTAAATTATTTTGTATGAATCAACTAGCTAAGAATCGAAATTTAAATATTATTGTCATCATTTTACTGTTTGCCAATATTATCAGTTTTGGTATTTTTTGGTGGCGCCAATCTTTGCCTGAAAATAGTAATCAATTTCCCCTTCCCAGAATGAATAAAGGAGGAGATTTTTTAACCAATGAATTGAAATTTTCTGTCACACAACTAAACGCATTTGAAGCTTTACGAAATGAACATCGAAATGCAGTCGATCCAATTAGGAAAGAAATAGAGCAATATAAAAACGAGTTTTTTGGATTGGTTAAAAATGATACAGCAAGTGAAGCAACTATTAGCAATGTTTGGAATAAAATTGCTTCAGCAGAAAAAATGCTGGATATTACCACTTTAAATCATTTCAAAGAAGTTAGAAAAATATGTGATACTTCACAGAAAATCAAGTTCGATCAAATTATACAAGAAGCCATCATGCGAATGCGTAGTCGGCCACAAGGCCCGCCACCTCCACAGGGTCATCGTCCTCCGCCAGAGGGACAAGGTCCTCCACCAGACGGGCAAGGTCCTCCACCGGTAGAGCAAGGCCCACCTCCACCTGATCAAAATTAATTAATTACGCAAGCGAGTGTTTTTATTTGATTCTTCGTCTAATCATTTGTTAACTGTAATTGCGCATTACTTATTCAAGTTAAACAATTGAATATCTCATCTTTTAAAATACATTTTATGAAAATCATTAATGTCTTACTCTTATCAGTTTTAATTGCTTCGAGTGCATGTAAAAAATCAGCAGATACAGCTTCAGCAGGAACAACCACCAATGCGACTGTACCTGCAGTTTATTCGAAAATTTATGGAGCAAGTAGTATTACATCTGATGGTACTTATATTACCATCAAAACCAATGGAATGCCAGATCATAAAAGTGCTTATTATGCCACAACGAATGCTTTGTATGAAGCTTTTAGTGGAACAACATTTGGTGGTAATACTTTTTCCAAAAACCCCAATGCGATTATTTCTCAAACCCTTACTTTTAAAATACCTGTAAACCCATTGGTTTCATCAACACATGCCGCAACTCCTGGTGGCCCCATTGGTGTAGCAATTAATGGAGTTCCTTTGTTTAACCAATATGCTGCAATGAATGCGGCTTTAACCAACGAAATCAATGGATTTGATCAGTGGTGGGGACACCCTCAACAATCAGGACAATACCATTATCATGTAGAGCCAAAATACCTTACTACAGTTAAAGCAAGTAGTTCTGCATTAATCGGTTTTTTGTTGGATGGATTTCCAGCTTATGGACCTGTTGAAAATGGAGTTGCAGTAAATAACACCATGTTGGATGTATATCACGGACATACCCATGCAACTACAGAGTATCCGAATGGAATTTATCATTATCATTTTACTACAGAGTCGCCTTATTTAAATGGAAATGGTTTTTATGGTACAGCAGGAACAGTATCTCAATAAATATAAGCTACTTTGTTTGGCATTAATGCTCTTTATCTTTTCTTGTAAAGAAGAAATAAAAACAACTATAGACAAAACGGAAAAGCCTATACCGAATAACTATCTGGCAAGTACAACTGAAGGATTTGTTTTACACCAGGATACTTTATTTTTATTGAATCAACGCTATAGTGGCTATCTATATCAATTGGCTGAGAATGGAAAAGACAGTATTTTTTTTGCAGGATACTATAATGGATTATTAGAAGGAGAAGTAAAAAAATGGTTTCCCAACAAACAAATTTGGGAAACCAGAAGGTATAAAGCCGGTAAGAAAAATGGACCTCAAATTTCTTATTGGGAGAATGGAAAAAAACGCTTTGAATATATAGCAAAAGATGATGTTTATGAAGGGGAAATGAATGAATGGAGCGTTGATGGCAAAATATCACATATAGCACATTTTGTAAATGGGCAGGAGGAAGGGGTACAAAAGTCTTGGTACGATAATGGAAAAATAAAATCTAATTATGTAATTATCTCAGGAAAAAGGTATGGATTATTAGGAACTAAAAATTGTAAAAATGTATCGGACAGTATTTTTGTTGTTAAGTAGTTGCTGCTTTTTATATTGTGCTGATAAAAAGAGTAGTGCTATTCAATTGCCTTATTACAATACACCAGAATTTACACCAATATTTATAAAAGATACAGCAGCAGTAAAAAGCAGTATCACCCATACCATAGCTAACTTTGCTTTTTTAAACCAAGACAGTACAATTATAACACAGGAGCAAGTAAAAGGTAAAATACATGTGGCTAATTTTATTTTTACTTCTTGTGGAAGTATTTGCCCTACCATGACTAAAAACATGAAGCTGGTGAATGAAAATTTAAAAAACGATTCCAATTTTGTTTTACTTTCCTATTCTGTTACCCCTTGGATTGATCGGCCATATGTTTTAAAAAGATACAAAGCACTCCATGAAATCAACAATCCGAATTGGCATTTTTTAACAGGTAATAAAGCCGATATTTATCAGCTTGCTCGTATGTCTTATTTTGCTGAAGAAGATATTGGATATAGTAAAGACAGTACAGAATTTTTGCACACGGAACATTTTATTTTAGTAGATCAACAAAGAAGGATTCGTGGAATTTACAATGGCACATTGGCTTTAGAAATGCAACAATTAATCGATGATATCAATACATTAAAGCAAAACTCGCTTTTAAGATCTGCTAATGAATAAAAAACCCCCGTTGCTCACAGGGGTTCTTTGTTAAAGTGCAATTTGTTTTTCGGTCATCATTTTCCGAAGATTGATCAGACCATACCTCATTCTACCCAAAGCAGTGTTAATGCTACAGTTGGTGATTTCGGCAATCTCTTTAAAGCTCATATTGGCATAATGCCTAAGGACGATTATTTCTCTTTGTTCTTCTGGTAATAGATCGAGCATTTTTCTAACTCTATCATGACTTTGACCTTGCATGATCTTTCCGTCTGGAGCTTCTTCGGAAATTTGCAGTACATCAAAAATATCTTTATTGTCGCTGGTTTTAATGGCTGGTGTTCGTTTTACCTTACGGAAATAATCTACACATAAGTTATGTGCAATTCTCAAAGCCCATGGCAAGAATTTTCCTTCTTCAGTGTAACGTTTGTTTTTTAAAGTGTCTATGATCTTGATAAACACATCCTGAAATAAATCTTCAGCTAAATAAGTGTCTTTCACGAAAAATAGAATAGAGGAAAAAATCTTGTCTTTGTAACGATAGATGAGTGTTTCAAAGGCATCGGTATCGCCATCTTGAAAGGCCCTTATCAACTCATTATCAGACGCATGGTCCATTGTTCTCATAGTTAAGGTTTTTGAGTTAGGATGTTCAAAAAATCAGGATATTGGATAACGATCTTTAAATCGAGAACAAATTAGAATTCTTTTACATTCACAAATACTTTGTGGAAATCATGTTTTCGGTTACTGAGGTTATGCACATTCTAAATCATTGATTTTTTGATACTTATTCATCATTTGCTCAACTAAAGCTGCAATATTCTGTTACTTTTGTACCGCTAGGACATTTCAATATGAAAACTAAAAAAGCACCGGAAACATCACTTATTGCCAATACATTAAATGGAGATATTGTGGTAACTGGTGCTCGAACGCATAACCTCAAGAATGTTTCTGTCAATTTTCCTAGGAATAAACTTATTGTAGTTACTGGTGTATCCGGTAGTGGAAAGTCTTCTTTAACCATTGACACTTTATTTGCAGAAGGCCAAAGGCGCTATGCGGAAAGTTTGAGTGCTTATGCCCGTCAGTTCATGGCGAGGATGGTAAAGCCTGATGTAGATTATATTAAAGGGCTATGTCCGGCTATTGCCATAGAACAAAAAGTAATAACACGTACTCCCAGAAGTACGGTTGGAAGTATGACCGAGATTTATGATTACTTGCGTTTGATGTATGCCCGTATTGGCAAAACTATTTCGCCAGTTACGGGAAAGCCTGTAAAAAAAGATGATGTAGCCGATGTAATGAATGCTATTTCCCAATTAAAAGAAGGAACTAAAGTAATTATACTGGTTGGGTTTAAACAACATGCAAATAGAGCTATCAGAGAGGAGTTGCATATATTGATGCAGAAAGGTTTTTCACGAATGTAC
>JANOZT010000111.1:0-8707 GCA_031429515.1 Sphingobacteriia bacterium | reverse complement strand
TGCGCAGGATCCACATTTCTCTCAATTCTTCTCATCACCTCTAACGCTTAATCCCGCATTTACAGGAAAGTTTTTTGGCACTTATCGCATTTCGGGAAACTACCGCAATCAATGGCCAACACTCAATAATGCATTCACTACTGCAACTGCTTCTGTTGACTTCAAGGCATTTCAAAATAAAATTGCCGATAATGATATGTGGGGTTTTGGTGCAATGGCCTATAATGACAATAGTGCAGCAGGTGCCGTTAAGTTCAATTATTTTTCCGCTTCTACTGCTTACCACAAAGGATTGGACGAAGATGGGCAACATCAATTAAGTGCAGGATTTCAAGTAACTTATGCCAATATGTTGGTGAATACCAGCTTACTTACTTTCGAGGATCAATTAACCACTGCTGGTTTTACTGGAGTAACATCTGAAGTATTTAGCTCGAGTACTTTAAACGCCAATTATGTAGATTTTAATGCAGGGCTTTTGTACAATGGCAGTACCAATGATCGCAATAATTTTTATTTCGGCTTGAGTATGTATCATATTAATCGTCCGGTACAAAAATTTACAGGAGCAGCTTATAACTTAACCTCAAGAGTCAATTTTCATGCAGGTGGATATTTTCCTATTGGAGAAACAACTTCATTGCATTTAAGTGCTTTACAAATGTTCCAAGGTGGTTATTCAGAAACAATGATTGGTGGTGCTGTACAACTCAATACAAATCCATATGATATTAAATCTACCAGTTTATATGTTGGAACTTGGTTGCGATTAAACGATGCGATCATACCCTATGCAGGATTAGAATTTGGAGATTATCGATTAGGCATTTCTTACGATTATAACGCGCAATTGATTAGAACTGCCACACAAAATAGAGGCGGCATTGAAGTATCGCTGATTTACATAAGAAGACCTTCCACAGACAGGCCAGTGAACTGCCCTAAATTTTAATGACGGTAGTTTTATTATCTTAGCGGAAATCCCCCAACTTGCTCAAAGAGATTATCATAGCAATACAAGCTTATTTTCAGGCCCACCGATTTATCAGGAAGCATAAATTATGGAAATGGATAGTTATTCCAGGAATCATTTATACTATTCTTTTTATTCTCGGAATGTATCTTTTTAGCAGCACATCTAGCAATTTCATCGAATGGATTGCTTTAAAAACCGGATTGAAAAGTTGGCTCGATAAAGAGAATAGCGGCTTCATGGGATTTATTTTTACCATGGGAGGATTAATTCTTTGGTTTGTGCTGATGTTATTCTATTTCTCTTTGTTTAAATATTTATTCCTGATTATCGGCTCCCCCGTTTTTGCTTATTTGAGTGAAAAAACAGAAGCTATTATGGAAGGGAAAGATTTTCCCTTTAGCTTTTCCCAATTAATTAAAGATATTATTAGAGGTATTCAATTAGCGGGAAGAAATAGTTTATGGCAATCAGTATATGCGGTAAGCATTGTGATTTTTAGTTTGATTCCTGTAGTTGGTTGGTTAACCCCTATTTTAGCCATCACCATTGATTGTTATTATTACGGATTCTCTATGCTCGATTATAGTATGGAAAGAAAAAACAAATCTGCCGCAGAAAGTATTTTCTTTATTGGTGCACACAAAGGATTGGCTATTGGCAATGGTATGGTGTTTTATTTAATGCATTTTATTCCGATCATTGGTTGGATTTTAGCACCATCCTACGCTGTTGTTGCAGCAACATTGAGTGTGTACCCGATCAACCAAAAACAAGCCGTTAATCAATCCATATGAGTAAAGGAAAACTATATTTAATTCCTTCGGTTTTACAGGAAGACGCTATACAAACCATCCCAGCATATGTAATTGAATCAATAAAAGATTGTCAGGTTTTTTTTGTAGAAACCGAAAAAAATACGCGACGATTTTTTAAAAAAATATGGAAGGAAATGGTCATTGACGATTATGAATGGTACGCTATTCATAAAGCTGAAGAATCGGTCAAGTTTAGTTTTTTAGCAGCGTTGAATGCAGGAAAAAATATTGGCATTGTGAGTGATGCAGGATGCCCTGGCATTGCAGATCCAGGACAGCTATTGATTGAACTCGCTCAGACCAATCAAATCAGCATTGAACCATTAGTTGGTCCTAGTTCCATTTTATTGGCGTTGATGGCTAGTGGAATGAATGGACAAAATTTTCATTTTCATGGTTATTTACCAATTGATGGATTGGAAAGAAAGAAAAAAATAAAAGAGTTGGAAGCCGAATCAGCGATCAAAAAAACGACCCATATTTTTATTGAAACTCCTTATAGAAATAATCAACTATTGAATGACATCATTCAAGCATGTAAACCCACCACAAAAATTTGCATTGGCGTAGATATCACCGGACCATCTGAAAAAATTCAAACTAAAACAGTAAGTGATTGGAATAAACAATTACCAGATTTACATAAAATACCTACGATTTTTTTAATACAGGCCTAATTGCTTTGTAGCTAGCTTATTTGGGCTTGATGATTGTTTCCTCCACAGCACCTCTTACTTCTAATACACTATCAACAATATAAGATTCAACTCCTCTCCAAGGCAATGCACCTAAGAATCTTTTGTAATGCAAGTTTACTTCTCTGCCAGAGTTCTTACTAAGAATGGCTGCTACTTTTTTGTCTGTTACACTAAAAGTAAATTCATTACTCTGCACATTTGCACGAAATCCACTTTGAATAATTTTACCTTCATTGGTTTTAAATAAAAATCCTTTCTCCTGGAAAGTATTGAGCTGCCCAGCTTTGGTACCTTCAGCATACACAAAATAAAACTTCCAATAAAAAAATCCAGCTAAAGCCAAGATTAAAATGGTACTGAAACTCCACAAAAATTTTTTCATACTAATTTTTATAACCCGTATTTGTCTACAAGGTAAATTAATCCAGCCATATTAATAGCGCCTAATAATAGCTCTCTTTTATTTACATTTTCAAATACATCAGAACGTGCATGATGGATATCAAAATATCGTTGATCGTCTGGATCAAAACCTGCCAATGCAGTACCTAAAGCCTTATTCAATGGGCCAATATCTGCTCCACCGCCTCCCATTCTTAAATAAGTAGTTCCATAAGGAAATAAAAGAGGCAACCAGGCTTGCATCTTTTTTAATTTTTCTTCTTTAATGGTAAATCCAAAACCTCTTGGTGTAAATCCACCTGCATCACTTTCTAAAGCAAACAGATGTTTTTCATTTTTGGCTTTGGCTTCTTCGGCATATTTTGATCCGCCTTTTAAACCATTTTCTTCGTTGGCAAATAAAACGAAACGAATTGTATGTTTTGGCTTGTACCCCAATGCTTTTAATACCCTTAATACTTCCATTGTATGCACCACACCTGCTCCATCATCATGTGCACCTTCATTAACATCCCAGCTATCTAAATGACCGCCAATAGTAATATATTGATCAGGGAATTCAGTGCCTTTTAATTCTGCAATAACATTATGCCCTTTTGCATCTGGTAAAAATCGACCATTGGTTTTAAAGGAAACTTCAAAACTAGATTTTTTGCTTAAGTTCCAAACATAATCAGCATCATATCCACCTAAAGCAATGGCAGGAATCTTTGGGAAAGAATCATTATAAGCCATTCCACCAGTATGCGGATTATTGTCGGTAGCTTCTGTAAGTGATCTGATCATTACACCGATCGCGCCATATTTTGCTGCCCTGCTTGCTCCGCTTCTACGGTATTGACCGGCTTGTCCATAAGAAGTACCAGGCTCAATATTGGTTGGATCAAATTTATAATTGTAATACACAATATTCCCTTTGATGAGGTCTTTTTTTGCTTCTAATTCTGCATAATTGGCAACCGCTATTACTTTTGCTGTGACTGCTTTTCCGCCAGAACCTAAAGAATTTCCAAGAGCCAATACATCTAATGCCCTATTCGTTTTTTTACCATTTACTGAAATAATTGATGCCTCATCTTTTCCACCTCTGTTCCAATTCGGCATCATGCATTCTTGCAAAAAAACGCGATCAGCACCCAAATTTTTCATAGATAATTCACCCCATTCAACCGCTTTGGTAAATTGTGGTGAGCCAGCTAATCGGCCTCCAATATCTTTGGTAAGTTGACGCAACAAATCGTGTGCTTTTCCATTTTGAAGCACATCATCCGCTATTTTTTTTATGAAAAGGGCATCATCTGAAGATTGTGCGCTCAAGCATAAAGGCGCTAATAATAATAGAAATAATTTTTTCATTGACTAAAGTTAATAAATTGTTGCTTTCGTGCCGTCTATCTATTGAAAATCAGTGATTTCAGAAATTAGTTGATATTTGCATCTAATACAGTTAAAAACTTCATTATGCGAATTGGAATTGTGTGTTATCCTACTTTTGGCGGTAGTGGTGTATTGGCTACCGAATTGGGCAAAGCCCTAGCCGATGAAGGACATCATGTTCATTTTATTACTTATCAGCAACCTGTTCGTCTTAATATTTTCAATGCCAATATTTTTTATCACGAAGTAAGGGTTCCTACCTATCCCTTATTTGATTATCCTCCTTATGAAGTTGCATTGGCAAGTACCATGGTGGATGTGATCATTAATCATGATTTAGATTTATTACATGTGCATTATGCCATACCACATGCATCTGCTGCATACATGGCCAAACAAATTGTGAAACAAAAAAATGGCAGAAATATTCCAGTAATTACCACTTTACACGGAACAGATATTACATTGGTTGGTAAAGACAAAACCTATGAACCTGTAGTTACTTTTTCCATCAATCAAAGTGATGCAATTACAGCTGTATCCAAAAATTTAAGAGACGAAACCTACCATTCTTTTGCTATTGAAAAAGAAATTGAAGTGATCTATAATTTTGTTGATGTTAGCAGATTCAACAAAAAACCTATTGATCCATTTAGAAAAGTGATTGCACCCAATGGAGAAAAAATATTGATGCATGCATCTAATTTCAGAAAAGTAAAAAGAGTTACTGATGTAATAGAAATATTTGCAGCCGTACAAAAAAAGCTTTCTGCGAAATTATTAATGGTAGGTGATGGCCCCGAAAGACCTGCCTGTGAAGAATTAGCAAGAGAATTAGGAATTGATGAACACGTACGCTTTTTAGGAAAGCAAGAACAGATTGAAGATATTTTAGCAGTGAGCGATGTATTTTTATTGCCATCGGAATACGAGAGTTTTGGATTAGCCGCCTTAGAAGCTATGGCTGCCAGATCAGTAGTAATTAGCACCAATGCAGGCGGATTAAGTGAAATTAATATTCAAGGAGAAACAGGCTATATGGCCAATGTAGGAGATGTTGCAGCAATGAGTAAATACGCCATCGATTTATTAAGCGATGATGTTTTATTGAATAAAATGAAAGAAGCAGCTTATCAACAAGCATTGCTATTTGATATCAAAAATATCATTCCGATTTACGAAGCTTTGTATGGAAGATTTTGCAGGATGGATGATGTTTGTGTTTAGTTATTGGTTATTGTTTGATAGTAGTTGCCGTTATTTCACCGTATTTTTTGTAGTGGTCCTTGTAGTATCGTTTTTATTTATACTATTGACATATAAATATAAGCCTATATGCAAATCTTTAATTTAAAACCTACATTTACCCCCCCCCCCTCACACACAGAACAAATTATTTAGGATTTTGAAGCCTAACCATTTTTCAATTGCAATAATTATTTTGTTTCTAGCATTGTCTTCCTGTAAAAAACAATTTGGATTTTCTGTAAATAATCAACAAAAGGAAAATATTTCTACTGCAGAAGTTTTTGACTGGTTTCGGGATTATAAAATAAAGTTTTCAGATGGGCCTGCACCAGATTTTGCCAATGCCACTAAAACTTTTATTGATGGACAGTATGTGATCAGGGTTCCGCTTAAAAATGGAGGTGGAGAAATTTTTCTTTCAAAAAATAAATCTATATCAGGTACATTTTTTAGAAGAGTACAAATAATGGATGGACCGATTTTAAATGGACCTTTCACTGGATATTACGAATGGATAGATTTGCAAACATTGACATATAAAAGTGTTTACTATGAACAAGGTGTAAAACGAAGCACCAAACGAATTGAAATGGCCAAAGTCAACGATTTGGGTAGGAGCCAAATTAGATCAAACAGCGAACCAGCGGAATACAACGGCTCAAGGTTTGGGGCAGTACTTTATTGTATTGGAAAATATTTATTCGCAATCCCAAAGAAGAACAAAGATGATAGTGGAAACTGGACTGGAGGATGGGATTGTTATGGACCTGGAGCTTCAAGTGGAGGAAACGGTGATTTGACTGATACTATTGAGCCTGATCCGGAGCCAACACCAGGTGGTGGAACTGTTTATATTGATTTAGGTACAATGTTTCCAACTGTTTATCCGGTAAATAGCTATATCAACGTATCTACTTTAGAATGGGTAACATTATTTGGCGTAGGCGCTTACAACGAAGTTCCTGGTAATGTATTGACCCAGCCTGATGGTAGTGGATTTATTTATGATGAGGATTTAGGATATGTTCCCTTAATGAAAAATTTGGACTACAATGATCCAAATAATCTTTATATAGGCGATGGTGTTCCGTTACAAGCACCTCAAGATGATCCATTTATAGATTTAGGCTATGAAACAACAGATTTGGGAGGATTACCAAGACCAGGAAATATTCCTAAACGTACAATTGCATCTACTGTAAAAAGATCACTTACTAGGTCAGAAGATACTACATTTGGAACAAATGGAAATTCCTCATTTATCAAAAAAATTGATAGTTGGGTAAATCCCTTTTCAGGAGCATTATATGAAAGAAACAATGAAGATTTAAGTGATCAAGAACTTTTAGGCTATTTAAAAGATAATATAGTATTTTTTTCAAGATTGGGCTGCAGAAATGTAGCAAAAGATATTCTAATTAAATATAAAACTAAAACAGGTGGCATATATAGTCATCCTGATTTAACAAATGCAGTAAAAGAGAGTTCAGAGTTCAAAAATTTTAAGCAAAATTTTGCAAGCCTATTTTCACAAAACCTTACACAAAATAATGGTGATATAAGTAACGTTTCGGATATCAGAATTGATCAAAACAAAAGGCCTTCATATGACCATGTATTCAGATTCAATGTATTTGGGGAAACTATAAGTATAATTCCTAAACTTAATTTATTTAATGGTTTATCAACATTTCTACATGATACTGATCAGACTAATGTTGAAATAACAAATCTCATTATTGAAAATAGAAAATGGACTGGGACGTTTATTATCACTATACAAGATTGGTTTGGAATTGATAAAGATGATTACAACAAATTTAAAAACTTTCCAATAATTGGAAAAGCAACAGGCGCTTGGTGGATATTACAACATGTTAGGGGATATCCACCTTTGCACACAACAGTATCAATTCCTGTAACTTTAAGTGGAAATTTCTAATTCATGAAAAATACTATTACTTTTTTCACAATATTTATTATGATTTCTTGCTCCAAATCGAAGCAAGTAAAAATGAAACTAATAAATAATTTGCATTTTGTTGATTCAACTAATTTGTATAATAATCAAAAAAGTTTCAATGTATATGATTATTATTTAGCTGAAAACTTTACGAGCAAATCAAAAGATTCAGTAATAATATTTGAGTTTTTAAAAAAATTGAAAAGACCAATTAATGCTAATTATTACTCTGTTACAATACTAAGAGAATCTGCGATTTCTAATGAAAAAGAATTAAAAAGTTTAAAAAATCTTAGTTTAGAACTAGAATATGAAGTAATCTATAATATTGCATGGAGCCATAAATTTATTGAAATTAATTCTTATTCAAATCGGCAAATCATTTTTTCGATTTACCGTGATAGCTTGTAATTAGTTTTTTTCTGTATCCAAAGAAAAATTCTAAAAGTATTACAAACTAATTTATTTTTTGAGAAGTATTTATGCTACTATGCATCAATACTTCTCAAAATAATATCGGATAAATCCTTCAACTGCTCCATACTAACAGTCAATGGTGGAGCGATTCTCAAACGATCGGGTGCGAATAAAAACCAATCAGTAACCATTCCGTTACTTACGCATCGATGAATAATCGATTGCGCTATTTCAGGTGATTTAAATTGAAGCGACATCCATAATCCAAAACAATTGGTTTGAATAATTGATGGATGTTTTAAATAATTTAATAAAAAAGCTTGCTTCTCTTTAATGGATGCCAACAGATTTTCATCTATTAAAACTTCCAATGCTGCTTTACCTGCAGCACAGGAAACCGGATGTCCACCAAATGTGGTAATATGCCCTAGTACTGGATCGTGCGTAAGTGCACTCATCATTTTGTTGCTCGATATAAATGCGCCCAATGGCATTCCACCTCCTAATGCCTTCCCTAGTAAAAGTATATCAGGCACAACACCAAATTGTTCAAATGCCCAGAGCGTGCCCGTTCTTCCAAAGCCTGCTTGTATTTCATCAAAGATCAATAACACACAGCATTCATCACATTTTTTTCTAACTGCTTGCAACCATTCTGCTGATGGAGCAGTAATACCGCTTTCCGCCTGCACCGTTTCCAAAATAACGGAAGCTGTATTTTTGTCAATTGCTGCTAATAAATCATCACTTCCATAATCAACATGATGTATATCGGGCAATAATGGCCTAAAAGCATTTCTCCAATATTCGT
>JANOZT010000110.1:0-30469 GCA_031429515.1 Sphingobacteriia bacterium | reverse complement strand
AATGGCTGTTTTTCCTACCCCTGGCTCTCCTACTAAAATGGGATTGTTCTTTGATCGTCTTGTAAGAATATGCAGAGTTCTTCTGATCTCTTCATCTCTTCCAATAACTGGATCTAACTTGCCATCTCTGGCCATTTGATTAAGATTTTTGGCATATTTATTCAACACATTTAATTGTGTTTCTTGGGTTGCAGAATGAATGGATTCACCTTTACGTAATTCTTTGATAGCATCTACTAATCCCTTTTCGGTTAACCCTGCAGACTTTAATAATTTCGCGGTAGCATCATTTAATTGAATCAAGCCAATTAATAAATGCTCTGAAGTAATGAACTCATCTTTAAAAGTATTTAATGCTGTATTTGCTTTAAGCAACGCATTATTAAAATCTCTTCCGGCAGATTGAGCGGGTTCCCCAGTTTGAATCTTTGGTAATTTGGATATTAATTCATCCAATTTACCTTCCAAAAAAACAGGGTTAACATTGTTCTTTTTCAATAAAAAAGAAATAGCAGAATCTTTATCGGCTAATAATCCTTTCAACAAATGTTCCGTTTCAATAGAAGGATTATTATTACTAAATGCCAGTTGTTGAGCAGACTGAATTAGTTCTTGTGCCTTGATGGTATAATTATTTAAATTCATCTTCTTTGTTTTAACTTTTAGAAGCCATAAAATGACTTAACTTTAATATCATAATCAAATTTTCATCCATACTATTTATTCGGAAATTATGGCGTATAAATCAACATTAAACTGCGTAAAAGTCAGTCTGATAGCTGTTTCTATGCTATTATTACAGAGTATCCAGGCTCAATATAATTTTACAGAGCTAGATCAAAAATTAATTGCGTCCAAAAAAGACTTAGGAAGTAATTTTTCATTGTTGGTTTATAGAGATGGTAAAATCATTTACGATAAATCTATAGGAGAATTTACTACAAAAACACAGGTTCCTATTGCGAGTTGCAGTAAATGGTTAACTGCAGCATTGGTGATGGTTTTAGTAGATGAAGGCAAACTCAATTTAGACGATAAAATAAGTAAATATCTACCAATATATAGCAAATACAGTAAGGGGTATATCACCATCAAACAATGCCTATCTCATTTAACTGGAATTGAATCTGAACCAATCAAATTGATCAATCTATTAAAAAGAAATAAGTACAATAGTTTAGAAGAAGAAGTAGAAGAGTTTGCCACAAAGAAAGAGATCATGGCTAATCCTGGCTTAGAGTTTAGATATAGTAATATAGGCTTAAACATCGCAGGAAGGATCGTTGAAATTGTTACTAAAAGAGGTTTTGAACAAGCAATGCAAGAAAAGATTTTACGCCCATTACAAATGAGGAATACCAGTTTTTCGAGTTTCAATGTAGTGAATCCTTCTGGAGGAGCTCTTTCCTCTGCCAACGATTATATGAATTTCTTATCCATGATTTTGAATAAAGGCATTTACAATGGCAAACGAATTTTAAGCGAACAATCCATCCAACTCATGCAAACAGCACAAACAACAACCCCAATGATCAAATATGCTCCAAGTGTTGCAATTGGCTATAATTATGGATTGGGAGAATGGATCCAGGAGACCGATGAAAATGGGCAATCAACCATTGTATCTAGTCCTGGCCTTTTTGGCACTTGGCCATTGATTGATAAATGTAGAAATTATGCATCAATTATTGTGACTAAAGAAATTTTGAGTGAAGAAAAAAGAGATGTTTACATGAGTATCAAAAAAATAATTGACCAACAAATTATTGCCAATTGTAAATAACAATAATTACATGAAAAATAATAATCCACAACCGACTTTACTTTTTCATAATTACGAACACAAAAGAGAACCTGTAGCCAGTAAAAAAGTTTTCTTGAAGAGACTGTATATTAATTCTTTATTGGCTGGAGGCATTTTATTTTGTTGTTTATTGATTGGCGTAGTGGGCTATAAAATTGGTGGCCCAATGAGTTGGATCGATGCATTGCATAATGCATCAATGATTTTAAGTGGAATGGGGCCAGTTGCTGAGATCAAAACATTTGGAGGAAAAGTTTTTTCCTCATTCTATGCGCTTTTCAGTGGGGTTGCTTTTATTACCAATATAGGACTATTAATTGCTCCTTTAGCGCATCGCTTATTTCATATTCTACATGCAGAATAGATGGGACCAATCGATTCATACACACATATTGTAAAGAATGCTGCAAAAGAATTAGGATTTGATTATTGCGGAATTGCAAAAGCGCAATTATTATCAGAAGACGCAAAACGATTGGAAAATTGGCTTTCCAAAGGAATGCATGGAACAATGCAATACATGGAAAATCATTTTGATTTAAGAGTTGATCCACAAAAACTATTCCCAGGAGCAAAATCAGTAATTACTGTATTAAAGAATTATTACCCCTCTGAAACTCAGCATATGAGTGCTCCAAAAATTGCAAAATATGCTTGGGGAGATGATTATCATGATGTCATTCGGCAACAACTTCGCCAACTGCTATTGAACTTACAATCAAAAATTGGGCAAATTAATGGAAGAGGTTTTGTAGACTCTGCTCCTGTTTTAGAAAGAAGTTGGGCATTAAAAAGTGGTTTAGGCTGGATAGGTAAAAACGGCAATCTGATCAATCAAAAAAATGGTTCATTTTTTTTCATCGCTACTTTGGTGGTGGACCTTGAATTGAATTATGATGATCCAATTGCTAAAGACTATTGTGGCACTTGCACTAAGTGTATAGATCATTGCCCAACAGATGCTATTCAAGAAAATAAAGTAATTGATGGTAGTAAATGCATCAGTTATTATACCATTGAGCTCAAAGACGCAATGATTCCATCAACAATGAAAGACAAATTTGAAAATTGGATGTTCGGTTGTGATATTTGTCAGGATGTTTGCCCATGGAATCGTTTTAGTAACCCTCATCAAGAACCTTTATTCGACCCAATTCCTGAAATCTTAAATATGAGTAATAAGGAATGGTTGGACTTAAGTAAAGAACGATTTGACACGCTGTTTAAGCATAGTCCATTAAAAAGATCAAAAATTACAGGAATTACCAGAAACTTGAAATTTATACAAGTTCAATAATCAATTGAATTCAGTCATTTACATTTGCTAGATGGATTTACTGCAAAGAGACGAAAAAGTAATTTGGCACCCATTTACACAACAAAAAAATCGGGCACCGGTTATACCCATTGTAAAAGGAGAAGGAAGTTTATTATTCGATGATAAAGGCAATCAATACATAGATGCTATTAGTAGTTGGTGGGTTACATTACATGGTCATGCGCATCCTTATATTGCCCAAAAAATTTACGAACAAGCATTAACTTTAGAGCAGGTCATTTTTGCGGGATTTACGCATGAACCTGCTGTGGCATTAGCGGAGAGATTATTAGCTATTTTGCCGACTAACTTTTCAAGAATTTTTTATAGCGACAATGGTTCTACTTCCACAGAAGTGGCATTGAAAATGGCCATACAATATTGGTGGAATAAAGGAAACAATCATAGAAAAAAAATATTGGCTTTTAATAATAGTTATCATGGAGACACATTTGGTGCCATGAGCGTGAGCGACAGAAGTGTTTTCACATTGGCATTTAAAGATTTATTATTTGAAGTAATTTTTATTGATACCCCAACTCCAGAAAACATCAGCGATCTAAAATCGATTATTCACAAAGAAGGGTCTACTATTGCTGCTTTTATTTACGAACCCCTCGTGCAAGGGGCAGGTGGAATGAAAATGACGGATCCTTATTTAATGAACGAATTACTGAATACGGTTAAAGGAGAATCAATTATTTGTATTGCCGATGAAGTGATGACAGGATTTGGAAGAACGGGGAAATTCTTTGCCTCTGATTATCTCCATAAAAAACCAGATATCATTTGCATGAGCAAAGGATTAACGGGTGGCGCCATGGCTTTGGGTGCAACAGCATGTACCAATGAAATTTATGCTGCTTATGTGGAAGACGATGCAATGAAAACTTTTTTTCATGGGCATTCTTTTACTGCAAATCCATTGGCTTGTACTGCTGCTCTAGCAAGTTTGGATTTATTAGAAAACCCTACTTGCATTGAAAAAATAGATTGGCTTGTTGAATCAATCAATCAATTTGCTGAATCGCTAAAAAAACAAAGTGGTATTAAAAATGTACGTTTCCTAGGAACCATTTTAGCTTTCGAATTGATTCAAGGGAAGGATGAATACCTTAATAGTATTTCAAAAGAGATCACTCAATTTTGTTTAGAAAATGGTATTTATCTCCGTCCATTGGGCAATTGCATCTATATTATGCCACCTTACTGCATAAATAATGCGGAATTATGCGGTATTTATGAGATTATCCACAAGATATTGACGAAATTTTGTAAATAAACTGCTGATTGTTGTAAATAACCGCAGACTTCCTATATTGTATCCGATTAAGTTCACCATAAAAAACGACATGCTTATGAATTTCAAGATTCTACTTTTAAGATCAATCCCTAAACCAATAGCTTTATTGGCAGGTTTGGTCTTAACATTTAGCCTTCATGCCCAAACGGTCATAAAAGGTAAAGTAACAGATAGTAAAGGACAAGCTGTTCCTGGAGCTTCTGTTCAAATAAAAAATACGGGTGCAGGTACCTCATCTAATACAGAAGGTGTTTACCAACTAAACGTAAACTTAAAAAATGGCAAATACGATGTAGTCATTTCATCTGTTGGTTTTAAATCTTCCGAAAAAACAATTACCATTAGTAATGCAACTGGTAATTTTTCTTTTGATGCTTCTTTGAAAGAAGATGCAACTGGTTTAGATGAAGTGGTTGTTACTGGTACATCTCAAGGAACTACCAAAAAGCAATTGGGAAACTTTGTAGGAACTGTAAAAGCTAGTCAGATTGCTAATTCAGCGAGTTCTAATGCCATTGCTTCTTTACAAGGAAAAGTTGCTGGAGCTCAAATCACACAAAACTCAGGTGACCCAGCAGGTGGAATGACAGTAAAACTAAGAGGGGTTAGTTCTATCTCTGGTTCTTCTGATCCTTTATATATTGTTGATGGTGTAATCATCAATAACTCCAACGCTAGAGTAACCAATGCAAGTGCTGATTATGATGGAAGTGGAAGCGTTGGTCAAAACAGAATGGTAGATATCAACCCTAACGATATCGATCGCATAGAAGTGTTGAACGGTGCTGCTGCCGCCGCTATTTACGGAAGCCGTGCGAATGCTGGAGTAGTTCAAATTTTCACCAAAAGAGGAAGTACTGGTGCTCCAAAAGTAACTTTTAGCACAAGGGTAAATTCTAACTCTTTAAGAAAGCGTTTGACTTTTAGTAATGCTGCCAATAAATTTGGAGGACCTACTGATGGAACTGGTGCTTTAACACAAGATATTATTACCGCACCCTTTGCTACTACAACTACCCCAGTAACTCGTTACGATTATCAAGATGATATTTTCAGAACTGGATATGGCACTGATAATAATATTTCAATTACTGGTGGACAAGACAAACTCCGTTATTTCGCTTCATTGAATTACAATGCCAATGAAGGTATTATCAGAGGTACAGATAATAAAAGGTTTGGATTTAGATTGAATTTAGATAATCAAGTAAACAAATGGTTATCATGGACTGCAGGTATCAATTATACGAATAATGCAACCAATGAAAAACCAGATGGTAATACTTTCTTCTCTCCCATCAATTCAATAACCATTATTGGAAATTTCCACAATATTTATGCAAGAGATGCCAATGGTAATTTACAGGGAGTTGGTGAAAGAGGAAGATTGAACCCGCTAACGGTTATCAATGACATTAAGCAGCGCAATGTAACCAATAGAACTATTTCGAATGTTGGATTTAAATTATTTCCACTTAAAGGATTAGTGATTGACTATACTGCTGGACTAGACAATATTGCTCAAAATGGAACAACCTATATCCCTCCATTTACTTATAATGCAAGCCCCGGATTTTATGGCGGTGGCGCAACACTCGATCCAACTCAAAATGGGTATGCTAGTGCTGCAAGTTTTAACTCTACTTTCTTCAACCACGATTTGAACTTCACTTATTCAACTCAAATTACTAGTAAGTTGGCTTCAGTTACTCAATTTGGGTACTCAGAGCAATATGAAAGATCACAGTATATCTTAGCCCAAAGTAGGGGTTTATTACCTGGCATTTCAACTGCAACAGGTGGTAGTACTTTATTGCCTAATTCAGATGGCAGAAGTGAGCGTTCTGTTCGTGGATTTTTCTTACAACAAAACTTTAAATTTGACAATCAATTCTTTGTAACAGTTGCTGGAAGAATTGATGGATCGAGTGTATTTGATAAAAACAATAGAAACTTCTTCTACCCTAAAGTAAGTGGTAACTATATTATTTCAGAGTCAGATTATTTTCAAAAGTCTTCATTGGCTAAATATGTGAACTCTTGGAAAGTAAGGGCTGCATATGGTGAAAGTGGAAACCTAACAGGTATTGGCGCTTATGATCGATTTAATATTTATAATGTATCTCCTTTCTTAGGTAGAACCAGTTTAACTTCTCCATCAACTACAATTAGTTCCGATTTAAAACCAGAACGTCAGAAAGAATTGGAAATTGGAACAGATTTAGTAATGCTTGATACTAGATTGACTTTTACTTTTAACTATTATAATAAACAGGTAACTGATTTATTGGTACCAAATATTACCAACGCACCAAGCACTGGTTTTCCAACAGCTAGTAAAAACGTTGGAACATTAAGAAATAAAGGTTTTGAAATTTTAGTTACAGCAGTTCCTGTTAAAACAAAAGATTTTAAATGGGAGATCACAGCCAACTATAATAGAAATCAAAACAGAGTAGAAAACTTAGGAGTGCCATTTATTTCATTCGCTACAGGTACTGGTGCTGTATTTGCATTGGTTCCTGGATATGATGCACCTATGTTTTATACTACTTTCTTCGCAAGAGATGCCAATGGAAATGAAATAAAGAATGCTTCAGGAATTCCGGTAACTGCTAGAGGCCCAATTGCAAATGGCCAACCTTTTGGAACTCCAACCATCGATCCTGCAACAGGCTTGCCATTTATAACTGGCGCTAACTCTACCATTCTTAGAGGAAATTTAGGAACTCCTAATCCAACGTATACAACTACGTTGATTAATAGTTTCACTTATAAGAAATGGACATTAGGATTTCAATTAGATCGCGTTGCTGGCAACTCTGTATTCAATGCAGATTTCAGAACAAGACAAGGTGTTGGAAATGGTAGTGAGTTTGCCCAATTAGAACACAATGGCCAATTACCAAGAGGTTATATCAGCCCAACAAATGGGGTTTATAACATTGAAGAATGGAGAGTAGAAAGTGGCACATTTACCAAATTGCGTGAATTGGCAATTACTTATAATTTTGGAAAAGTGAATAAAACATTTAGCAATTTAACCGTAAGTTTTGCAGGTAGAAACTTGATTTCATGGGATACATACAGAGGATTTGACCCTGAAACCAATGCAACTGGACAGAATAGCTTACTAAGAGGTGTTGACTTTGGTAACGTTCCTATTCCAAGAACTTTCCAATTAGGTGTTGTTGCTAATTTCTAAAATTGATAAATAAATTATATGAAAAAAATATTTTTAATACTACTCACTTGTGCAAGTTTAGCTGCATGTAAGCAAGACTTCACTAATCCAGGAGCAATCAATAGCAATGATGCATTTGCTACTCCAAGAACCTTAGCAGGCGTTGCTGTAGGTTTGCAAAACGCTTACACCAATGGAAGACTTAGCGCAGTATATACAGGCATCACCGCTGCTGGCGCACTTACCAATGAATTTCGTTTAATGAATGCAGGAAATACTGATGAAGCCAACCTTTTTGCTGGTGGCGCTTCAGTAGACAATTTAAATGGTATCGTTGGCAATATGTGGACCTGGAACAATAAAGTAATTTTTGATGCCGATAATGTATTAGCAGGTGCTAATAAATTAGGTGACAAAAATTATGCAGCAGGATTAATTGCCTATGCAAGTATTTATAAAGCATTAGCCATTGGAAATCTTTGCATGTTTTTTGAACAAATTCCAGCTGCACCAGGAACTGGATCAACAGCAGCTACATTTCAAACAAGAATTGATGGATACAAAAGAGCAGTAACCACTTTACGTGCAGCACAAACGGCATTAGCAGCTGGCACTCCGGGATCAGACTTCTATTCAAATGTGCCTTCAACTGTGAATGCTGCTTTTTTCACCAATACCATCAATGCTTTGATTGCACGTTATAGTTTATTTGCTGGTGATTTTTCTAGTGCAATTACAGCTTCTTTAGCAGTTCCTGCCAGCTATGGTGGATCGGTAATGGCATTTGATGCAGTTACCACCAATCCAATTTTCACAAATGTAACGGCAACCAATAATGTTTATCAAATATTGGATTCTACATTAGGTTTGCCAACAACCCTAGCACCAGATTTAACCGACCAAAGAATTCCTTTTTATACAAGTATCAATGCAACAATCGCACCTAGATATCGTATAAGAGGATTCTTTAGTGCTACAACACAATCAATTCCTATTTATGTGCCGGGTGAAATGAATTTAATAAGGGCTGAATCTTATGTAAGACAAGCTGCTCCAAATTTAACTTCAGCTGTAACAGAGATCAATACCATACGCCAAAAAACAGCAGCAGCTGATCCTTTAGGAATTGGTGCTAGTACATTAGCATATACAGGAACTGTTGATGCCACATCATTAACCAATGAAATATTTCGTCAACGTTGTATTGAATTATGTATGAGTGGAATGCGCTTAGAAGATAGTAGAAGATTGGGCAGACCTGCTTCAGAAAGAAAAAGAAATTTCTTCCCTTATCCTACAAGAGAAAGAGATAATAATCCAAACACACCTCCAGATCCAACCAATTAATAAAGCATAACAATTATTCCCCCAATAAAAGCCTCATTCAATTGAATGGGGCTTTTTAATGCCTTACTGTTCCGATATAGTTTTTAACTGATTGAGGTTTTTTTCAAGTAAAGTACCGATTATCCGATCGTTCATCATCGAACTAAATCTTTCCCAAGGATACCATTTTACTTGCTGCACAAATTGCCATTGTACTACGGTCATTTTTCGACTGCTATCCCCAATTAAACGGATAGTACTTATTTGTTTAGCCGCAGTTTCACTTATCCATTCTGATATTACTGTTGAATCTGTAATTGAAACAATTTTCACCTTTGTATTTCCAAGCATAGCTTCAGATGAATCGATCATTTTTACAATTGGATTATTCATACCATCAACCCAATTATTCCATTTTCGTAAATCTTTTACATTATCAAACACTGGGGCTTTGTAAGACTTTATATCTATTGCTCTAGACACTAATACTGTAGACGGGAACAATAACCCAATTACTGTAGCTAATAAAAACAATACAACAATGCTGATTAAACCCAATTTGATTAATCGCATATTATTCCCATTTAAAAGTTTTGAAAGCAACTGCATAAACCAATACGATCCAAATTCCCATTATGCCCAATTCCTTGGTGCAATCCAACAAACCTGCTCCTTCAAATGCAATATTGCGCATGGCATTATTGAAATGAGTTAATGGCAACACTTTACAAATTGGTTGTAACCAAGATGGAAAAGATTCAATTGGGAAAAAAGTACCCGCCAATAAAAACTGTGGTAATGTAATGATATTGGCAAAAGGTGGAATTACGCTCTCTGTTTTGGCTACACTACTTACTATAAAACCAAAACCCATAAATAAGATCAAAGCAATAAAACTTAAGACCATAATGTCTAAGAATGTAATTAAGCCATTCACTAACGTGAAATTAAAAGCAAAATGCCCTACACTAATAATAACAATTGCAGTAAGCATTTGAAATATCACCCTACTGATTGCTTCCCCTAAAACAATATAAGATCGTTTTATAGGAGTTGCGTAAAACCGTTTCAATACAAGCTGTTGCCTAAGATTAAAAAACAAAAACGCAACACCAAATACACCTGCACTTAATAAAGAGAACCCCAATTGCCCCGGCAGAATAAAATCAATGGTTCTATACACTCTACCAGGCACTTTTTTTACATCTTTATTAATCACAGCAATAGTTGGTGTAGCAGCAAATTTTTGTTGATTAATCCCTCCAATAACTGCATTGAGTATAGATTGTAACACTTGTAAATTTTGAGGATTTACCGCCTCAGAACTGGTTAATGTAATAGTATATGGTGATGTTGCAACAGCTGAAGGTTGAATATCAATTATCGCAGTAAGCCTTCCTTTTTCTAAATCTTCGTTAAGCTGAGCGTCAGATTTATTGACAATTTTAAAACCTGCTACCGATTTCAATACATTGTAAATAGGATTTAATGTATCTGAATTTTTAGTAAATGCTACACTCAATGAAACCCTTCCCCCACTTCCAATAAATCCAAAAACCAAAATAAAAATGAGTGGAAAAGCAATGCTAAATACAACTGCAGAAGGACTTCTAAAAATGCTTTTTAGACTTCCTTTGGTAATTGCCAACATCGCCCTTAACTGGCTGTATTTTTTTTGCATATCGATTAAACTATCAATTAATGTATAGTAAATTGAAATGGCATTTTAGCTTGTGGAACACCATTCAATTCTTTGATTTGTTTGATGGATTTCATGATCTTGATCTCATCTGCATCAAATTGAGAACTAATTATATTATTACTAATCGTTTTTTTATAATCATTCATGATTTGATCTAGTAAAGATTTTTTTTCTGGGAACTCCCTCAATTTATAATCAGTTTTTCCAATTTTTGCCATTTTAACAGCACAATCAATTGCATCTTGTAAAGTTCCAATACGATCTACTAAACCTACAGTGATAGCATGCGTACCAGTCCAAACCCTACCCTGAGCAACACTATCTACAGCTTCTATTGATTTCTTCCGTCCATTCGCAACCCTTGTTTTGAATGTATGGTAAATGGAATCGACAGACGCTTGGAAAAATCTTTTTTCTGCTTCACTTAATGGCTTATCTATACCGCCCATATCGGCATATGTTGCTGTTTTAACACCATCAAAAGTTACCCCTAATTTGTTTTTGAAAAAAGACTGCATATTAGGCACAATACTAAATACGCCAATAGAACCAGTTATGGTATTCGCATTTGCAAAAACAGAATCAGCATTGCAAGCAATATAATACCCTCCAGAAGCAGCCACATTCCCCATACTTACGATTACCGGTTTCTCTTTTCTGAGCATACTGATTTCTCTCCAAATTACTTCACTAGCTAACGCGCTACCCCCTGGAGAATTTACTCTAAATACAACGGCTTTAATATCTTTATCTAAACGAATTTTTCGCAAAACGTTTTTAAAATTATCACTTCCAACTTGCTCATTTTCTCCATATCCAGAAACAATATCGCCATCTGCATAAACAAGCGCTACTTTATTATCACCCGATGGTTTAAAATTAATAGCAGCTTTATAATCGCCTAGGGCAACAAAATTTATTTTCTCTTTTTCATCCATCGACAATTTTTTCAACCAGATTGATTTGATCTCATCATCGTATTTAAGCCCATCAACTAATCCGTTTTTTTGTGCATCATAAGCCGATTGAATGGCTCCTGTATTGGCTAATCTTCTTAATTCTGCAGTATCTTTTTTTCTAGCACTAGCTACTACTTCAATAAAATGTGTATACAGTTCACCTAGCCATACACTTGTTTGTACTTTATTGGCATCGGTCATTTTTGTTTCTCTCAAAGGCTCCGTAGCACTTTTAAATTTTCCCGCATAAAATATTTGAGGCTGAATTTCAAGTCTATCTAGCATTCCTTTCAGAAAAAATAAATTGGAAGAAAATCCAACCCAATCCAATCCACCTTGTGGATTGCAATAAATAGCATCAGCAGCACTCCCTAAATAATATCCTTTCTGAGAAATTACTTCCCCATGAGCCATTACATACTTACCAGTTTTTTTAAATGCAACGATGGCTTTTCTTAATTCCTCACTTGCTCCAAATCCATTGGCATTGCCTGCACATTGCAGGAATAATCCTCTTATAGAAGAATCGGACTTAGCGTGATTGATTATTCGAATAACTTCATGAAGAGATGGTAAATCTTCCGAAGTTTTTCTAAATATACTTTTTAAAGGATCTTCTTCGTATTGCTCCTTAAATGGAACATCAAAATTCAACACCAAAACTGCTTTAGTGCCAATGGTTGGCTTTTCAGAAGAAGCAGCGCTTGTTGCAATTCCTATCAATATAAAAATACCAATTACGGTAAATAGAATCATTGCCAATAAGGTAGCGAATACTATTTTAAAAAAACCTCTCATAAATATGTTTTTATCAATTAATTAATAAAGATATTTGAACAACACTATACCACCAATTATGGATACTGCTTATTTACTTACAGGTAGCAATATGGGTGAGCGATTAGAATATCTCCAAAAAGCCATCTCTTTACTAGAACAAAGATGCGGTAAGATCGTTCAGCAATCAGCTATTTATGAAACTGAGCCATGGGGATTGCTCGAACAGCCCGCCTTCTTGAATCAGGTAATTGCTATCAAAACAGCGCTTTTGCCTGAAGAATTAATGAATCATTTATTGAAAATCGAAGAATTGATAGGAAGAGTTAGAACTGTAAAATTAGGTCCACGCATTATAGATCTGGATATTTTGATGTACAATCAGCTGATAATAAACTCGCCAACATTGCAAATACCTCATCCTGCACTACCTCTTAGAAGATTTGCTCTAACTCCTTTAAATGAAATTGCCCCAGAATTGATTCATCCGGTTTTACAAAAAACAATTTCAACCCTTTTATTTGATTGTACAGATACAAGCAATGTGCAAAAAAAAATCGATTTAGCTGTTTAGCTACGGCTATTTTTGACAAGACTATACTACATGAAGCATCATTTTATTACAATTGAAGGGAATATTGGAGCAGGAAAAACCACATTGGCTAATTTATTGGCCGAAAAACTGAATGCCCGTTTGATTTTGGAAGAATTTGCTGAAAACCCTTTTCTTCCTAAATTTTACGAAAACCCACAACATTTTGCTTTTCCGTTGGAGTTGTTTTTTATGGCCGAAAGATACAAGCAGTTGAAAGACATGGTTCATACCAAAGAATTGTTTCAAACAGTTACAGTATCTGACTATTTGTTTACCAAATGCCTGCTTTTTGCAAAAGTGAACCTTCCTGAAGAAGAATTCAGGTTGTATCAAAAACTATTTGATATTATTCACCAACAATTGGTGTTTCCAGATATACTTATTTATTTACATGCCCCTGTAAATAAACTTCAACAAAACATCAAAAAAAGAAATCGGACATTTGAACAATCTATTTCAGATGAGTATTTATTTAATATTCAAGAAACCTATACCAATTATATAAAGCAGCATAAAATAAAAACCCTTTTTATAGATGCAAGCAATGCAGATTTTGTGAACAATGAATCTCATCTAAAAGTAATCATGGATGCATTAAATAATGACTATGAAGATGGTCAACATTATTTCACTTTGCCATGAATATAATTCAACAAAAATCAGATCCATTTGCTGCTATGAGAATAGCAGAATTTCGGCATTTAATGATTGGACGTTTTTCATTTATCATGGGCCTTAGAATGTTGGGCACTTTAGTTGGATGGTGGATCTACGAATTAACGAATGAACCATTTGCTATAGGTTTGATAGGATTAGCAGAAGTGATTCCAGCAGTATCGTTGTCATTGTATGCAGGCTATGTAATTGACATTAGTGAAAAGAGAAAATTATTATTAAAAGGAGTTGGATTTTATTTTGCTTGTGCCATTCTATTGTTATTACTTTCTAGTAAATACACTAGTTCGCAAATCAGCAATCATTGGATTGCATTTGGTATTTACATCATCATTTTTTTTACCGGCATTATTCGTGCTTTTACTGGCCCTACTTTTGGAACCATGGTAGCGGCTATTGTGCCAAAAAATATTTTACAAAATGCAACCACTTGGAATCAAGGAATATGGCTCTCTGCTTCGGTTATAGGCCATGCAACGGTTGGATTTTTAATTGCCTTGATTGGAAATACCAATTCCTTAGTGATCATTTGTTTTATGATATTAGTGGGACTAACCTATATGTATCAAATAAAACCTAAACCTGCATTAAATGTAAAAGGTGAAAAAACGGGGCTAGATAGTGTAAAAGAAGGTTTGGTATATGTTTATCAAACCAAAGAACTATTGGGCGCTTTATCACTCGATTTATTCGCCGTATTTTTTGGAGGTGCTGTTGCCATGATCCCCGTATTTGCAAAAGATATTTTGCAAGTGGGCCCGATTGGTTTTGGTTGGTTGAATGCAGCAGCAGATATTGGTTCAATACTGATTATTGTATTGCTCACTTTCTTCCCTATTCACAAAGGACAGGGTAAAAAATTACTTTTAGCAGTTGGTGGCTTTGGTGTTTGTATCATCATTTTTGCTTTATCCAAATTATTCTGGTTATCATTTGCAGTATTGGTCATTAGTGGAGTTTTGGATGGGATTAGTATGATTGTGAGGGGCACCATTGTGCAAATGAGAACACCCGATCATATGCGCGGTAGAGTAATGAGCGTTAATTCTATGTTCATTAATAGCAGCAATGAATTAGGGCAATTTGAAAGTGGTATGGCTGCAAAATTATTGGGCGTTATTCCTTCTGTTGTTTTTGGAGGATGTATGACTATATTAGTAGTAGCATTCACTTGGGTCAAAGCGCCATCATTAAGAAAAATGGAATACTAAAAATATGAAAAGAAGCACATTTTTAAAAAACAGTATTTTCAGTATTGCTGCTACTGCAATGTCGTCTAAAGATCTACTGGCCACTATTTTACAGCAGCCTACTTACAAGATAAAAATGCTCAGAGGAGATGTAGGCATTTTTACTGAAAGAGGTGGCACTATTGGCTTCTGCCAGTCTAAAGAAGGATTTGCTGTGGTTGATTCTCAGTTTGCAGATACTTCTAAGCATTTGATAGATGCATTGAAACAAATGAAGGATATGCCATTCAAGTATTTAATAAACACCCACCATCATGGAGATCATACAGGTGGAAATATTGCGTTTAAAGATATAGCGGAACATGTTGTAGGCCATGAAAATTGCTTGGCCAATTATAAAAGAGTGGCAGACCAAGCTAAAACAGTAGAGAAACAGCTTTTTCAGGATATTGTATTTAAAGATACATGGAAACAAAAACTAGGAAAAGAAAAAATAAAAGCGCATCATTTTGGCAATGCACATACCAATGGAGATGCTATCATTCATTTTCAACACTCGAATATTGCGCATATGGGAGACTTGATGTTCAATCTACTAAATCCAGTGGTAGATAGATCTTCAGGTGCATCTATTCAACATTGGATTGAAGTGCTTCAAAAAACAAAATCAACGTTCGACAATGACACCCTCTTCATTTTCGGGCATGCAGCTGACCCTGAAAAAGTGACGGGAACCAAATCCGATATCACTGTTTTTGAAGAATATTTGCAACAAATCTTAGCATTTGTAACTACTTCCATTAAAGAAGGAAAAACAAAAGAACAAATCATTAAAACAACCGACATACCAGGAGTAATTAAAAGAACCAATAGCCCTGAAAGAACTTTAACAGCTGCTTACGATGAACTTACCGCTAAAGTTTAATAAGTTTTTCTAAAACAAAGTAAACTGCTGGGCAAAAACTGGAATTCTTCAAAGTGATCACTGGTCTTTTCAATAATACATCTTCGTCGGTGTAAGGGAATCTATGACAATCAGAAGGTCTTTTATCATAAATGGTGCAAAAATTATCGTCGCCTAAGAATGGGCAGGGAGTTGATTTCGCTACATAATCTCCATCAGAATCCAATGAAAGGTAAGTATCTATGAAAACACTTTCCTTCATATTTACATGCTTACTGATTCTTTTGATATCAGGAGTTTTAAATCGGGGAGAATAATTTTTACAACAATTGGCACATTGTAAGCAATCAATTTTTTCAAATGCTGCTTCATGCAAATCTGGAAGCACTTTTAATACTTTGTTTTTATCGGCCCTGCTTAACCAATTTTTATATAGTTTTTGGTGTTCTTTGCTTTTTTTCTCCCAATTGTTTAACAAATCTTCTTCCACAATATGTATTTTATCAAATTTAAACTAGAATTAGCTTGCTTGAGTTAATTTTGCCAGCGTATTTGCTAAATTATGGATTCAATCAGAGAACAGTGGCTAATTTTATTTTCAACCCCCATATATGTATTCATCATTGGGCTTGAAATCCTGCTCTCCCATTTACAACATCGAAAAAATTACTCGCTAAAAGATACCATTACCAATACTTATTTAATGATCATGAATGGGGGAATTGACCTGATCTTCAGGTTGATCTATATGGTTATTTTGCAATATTTTTATGTTCATGCGTTTATTCATATTGAAACAGCCATTACCTATTGGCTGATTTTATTGCTCGCTGAAGACTTTTTGTATTATTGGCTACATCGTTTTGATCATCAAATAAGATTGTTTTGGGCGGTACATGTAACCCACCATAGTAGTCAATTAATGAATTTTACAGTTGGGTTTAGATCTTCCGTATTTCAGCCTCTTTATCGATTCATCTATTTTATTCCTTTGGCATTATTCGGATTTAGGCCAATAGATATTTTGTTTATTTATGCAGCCACTCAAATTTGGGGGATTTTTATTCATACGGAGCTCATCTATAAAATGGGTTGGATGGAATATGTTTTTGTAACTCCTTCCCACCACCGAGTGCACCATGGTTCTAACCCAAAATACCTTGACAAGAATATGGGGATGTTTTTAATTGTATGGGACAAGTTTTTCGGCACATTTCAGCCCGAATTACCTCCCCAGCAATACCAATTTATACAATACGGCTTAACCACCAATATTAATAGCCAAAACCCTTTGAAAGTGATATTCCACGAATGGGTTTCTATTTGGAAAGACATGACCCAAAAGGGGATCAACTGGCAAGCCAGATGGAAATATTTATTCGGCCCACCAGGCTGGAGCCACGACGGCAGCCGCAAAACAAGCAACCAATTGAGGAAATTGGAACAATCTGAACAAATAAGCATTTAACAAGCTATCCCCAGTCTCAACAAAATCGATCAAATTCTGTTACATCATCATACCTTTGCGCCACTTAAATTTACCAATTAGTATATGAACTTATTTGAGCAACAATCTACCCAATTTCAACACAGGCATATTGGCCCTAACGAAAGAGATTTAAATGGTATGTTAGTTACCATTCAGGAAAAAAACATTGAATCATTGATCAGCAAAACCGTACCAGATAGCATTCGTATAAAAGCTAATTTGGAAGTTCCTGCTGCAATTAGTGAATTTGAATACTTGCAACAATTAAAAACAGTTGCGTCGAAAAACAAAGTGTATAAAAATTATATCGGCCAAGGCTACTATGGCACGATAACACCAAGTGTTATTCTAAGAACTATTTTTGAAAATCCAGGATGGTATACCCAATATACTCCATATCAAGCAGAGATTTCTCAAGGCAGATTAGAAAGCCTCTTGAATTTTCAAACTATGGTAACTGATTTAACTGGATTACCAATGGCCAATGCTTCTTTATTAGATGAAGCAACTGCAGCAGCTGAAGCAATGGCTATGTTATTTCATCAAGCAAATAAAACGGATAATATTACTAAGGCTAAATTATTTGTAGATGAGCAAATTTTCCCTCAAACAAAGTTGGTATTAATAACCAGAGCTGCTCCTATTGGCATTGAAATTGTTACTGGAGATTACTTAACAGCAACCATAGATTCAACTTATTTTGGTGCAATACTTCAATATCCTGCGAATAATGGATCGGCAAATGATTATCGCGGATTTATCAATATAGTGCATGATGCCGGTGCCTATGTAATTATGGCTACCGATTTATTGGCATTAACTTTATTGACACCTCCTGGAGAATTAGGAGCAGATGTTGCCATTGGCTCTGCACAAAGATTTGGTGTACCAATGGGCTATGGTGGACCTCACGCCGCATTCTTCGCAACCAATGACGATTTTAAAAGAGGAATGCCAGGAAGATTAATTGGAGTAAGTATTGATGCTCAAGGCAACCGTGCATTGAGAATGGCTTTACAAACCAGAGAGCAACACATTAAAAGAGAAAAAGCCACTTCTAATATTTGCACTGCTCAAGCATTATTAGCCAATATGGCTGCTATGTATGCAGTTTACCATGGAGCAGAAGGCTTGAAAAATATTGCACAAAGAATTCATTTAATTGCGAATTCAGTTGCACAATCACTCACTCAAATTGGTTTAAATCAACACAATAAAAGTTTCTTCGATACTATTCATATAAGTGGAGTTGATGCTGCAAAAACTAAAACAGTTGCCGAACAACACCATACCAATTTCCGTTATTTCGAAGATGGAACCATTGGAATAAGTATTGATGAAACAACTTCTATTGAAGATGCCAATACTATTTTAAAAATATTTGAAACAGTAACAGAAAAAAGTACAGGCAAAAAAATTACTATAGATTCAATTCTTGCAAATCCAACAACTATTATTGCTGAATTAACAAGAACGAGTACCTATTTAGCGCATCCTGTTTTTAATACGCACCACAGCGAAAGCCAGATGATGCGTTATATCAAGAAATTGGAAAACAAAGATCTTTCTTTGAATACCAGCATGATCAGTTTAGGTAGTTGTACTATGAAATTGAATGCAGCAACAGAAATGATACCAGTTAGCTGGCCAGAATTCGGTGGGCTCCATCCATTTGTTCCAATGAATCAAACTGAAGGCTATCAACAAATACTTGCAGAACTCAATCAATTTTTATGTGCAGTTACAGGATTTACCGCTTGTAGTTTACAACCAAATAGTGGTGCTCAAGGAGAGTATGCGGGATTATTAACCATTAGAGCGTATCATCAACACAGAAAAGACCACCATAGAAATATAGTGTTGATTCCTATTAGTGCACATGGAACAAACCCTGCAAGTGCGGTAATGGCAGGCTTTAAAGTGGTAGTGGTAAAATGTGATGAAGCAGGAAATATTGATGTTGAAGATTTGCAAAGCAAAGCTATTCAATACAAAGAAAGTTTAGGTGGGTTAATGGTAACCTATCCATCTACTCATGGAGTATTTGAAGAAACCATTAAAGATATTTGCAACATCATTCACGAAAATGGAGGTTTGGTATATATGGATGGTGCCAATATGAATGCTCAAGTTGGATTAACTAGCCCGGGAATGATCGGCGCAGATGTTTGTCATCTTAATTTACATAAAACATTTGCAATTCCTCATGGTGGCGGTGGACCTGGAATGGGGCCTATTTGTGTAAATGATAAACTAGCACCATTTTTACCAGGACATTTAATGGGTTATACCAATGATGAATTGGCTGTTAGTGCAGCTCCATTTGGTTCAGCAAGCATTTTATTAATTAGTTATGCTTATATCAAAATGCTAGGCTATGATGGTATTCGTATGGCTACTGAATATGCTATTTTGAATGCCAATTATATGAAAGCACGTTTGGAAAAGTATTATCCTATTTTATATACTGCTAAGAATGGTACTTGTGCTCATGAATTCATTGTTGATTTAAGGCCATTTAAACAAACCGCAGGAGTAGAAGTAGAAGATGTAGCAAAGCGATTGATCGATTATGGTTTCCACGCTCCTACAATGAGTTTTCCGGTACCAGGAACAATAATGATCGAGCCAACAGAAAGCGAAGATAAAGGAGAGTTAGATCGTTTTTGTGATGCTATGATTGGTATATACGAAGAAATAAAAGCAATTGAAAACGGAACTGCTGACAAAATAGACAATGCATTAAAAAATGCACCACATACGCAGGCAGTTATTTGTGCAGACGAATGGAATCACCGCTATACAAGACAGGAAGCAGCTTTTCCATTGTATTATGTAACTCAAAATAAATTCTGGCCAAGTGTTGCAAGGGTAAATAATACACATGGAGATAGAAACCTTATATGTACTTGTGAGCCAGTTTCATCTTATGCAGAATAATTACTAAATAGATAAACCAATTGTATTAAAGCCCAGCTAACAATCAGCTGGGCTTTATTTTTTATCCCAACAAATTGATTTTTTATTCATTGAATTGATTTTTCTAAATAATAAATGATTGATTCTTTATCGGCGATTGTTTGTTCTAATTGTTGAATTTGTTTTTGCAATGATTGTATCAATGTGGCCTGCACATGTATATATGTTTTACTTTCATCCTGCAGCTGATTCAATTCTTCCAACTGAGGAATATCATATAAATCTGCTTTCATACAACCCTGACCTGTAACCAACCAGTGGATATTTAGATCGGGGTAATTCATTTTGATTTTTTCTATTACTGCAGATCCAATATTTCCTTTTCCTTTCAATTGCTTGCCTAAATATCCATTAGACAATCCGCAGGTATGCTCAAACGCATAAGCACTAATATTATGTTGTGCTAAATAACGATATAATCGATCCATTAATCTCATTAGGTATAAATACGTTAGAAAAAAGTAGATGAATTTATTTTTTTACCATTTGTTTCATTGAAATTGCTGCATTGTTTTGCGAAGAAAATAAAGAATCACAGTTATAGCAATACGGCAAATACCTGAATTTGTTTTTATTTAACGGTGCTCAGAAAACAAATTACCGATACATATAGTCGCAAAAAACAGCGTGCATCTATTTATTATTCTAAATTTTCATTGATGAAAAAACAACCAACTGCATTAGAACAAGAGATGACTCAATTTTTTGATTTTGCCAACCCAAAAGAATGGGAACTACTCTTATGGGAGTGGTTTAAAACCACCATAACCGGAAGCTATAATCAGTTATCAAAAAAAGAACGGTCTAATCTGATAACTACCTTCGAAATGATCCATAAACTCATTCAAAAAATGGGCAATTATAGCTAGTAGGAATAATAACTTATACAAACTTGTAGTGAATTTTAAAATAATTAACAGAAATAAAAGAATCAAAATAATATGATATAAGTACTTGATATACAGATAGTTAGAATACTTATTTTAGACATTTAATAATGAATTTATGGCTGTTTTGAATTACATAAAATAAAGTATTTAATCCACTGTATTAATAAAATGACGAATTTTAATGTGTTGATAATCCAATACCCTGAATCTCCGTAAGCTTGTCCAATCCACTATGCGCGACCAGCCTAACAGTTGAATCTGTAGGTATATGTAATTGACGCTTTTTAAATTGATTGTTGTTCGATCCGTACAAAAAAAATGAAAACTATGTCTCGTTTAAAAACAGGCATTGTATTAGCAATTGTAATTGTATTATCCAGCTGTTCAAGCGGAAAACACAGTTCTAGTTCAAAGGGATACTTAAAGAGCAGTACCCCCCAAAACAACGCTAATGCAAACAACGCCTACACACCCGCTACTCCAACAATAGACAAAAGTCAATTTGTTGCTTTCTCTAGAGAGCTCCAAATGAAGCTTGCAGCTTATAATGTTGATACCAAGCGTGTACAATTTTATATTGATGGGAAAATGATTCTTACCAGAAATATGGACAGTACCAAAGCTGAAGTTTCTTCAGGAACTGTCAAATTCATCAACGGTAAAAAAATCAATGAAATCATTATACCAGCATATACACCAGGTATAGTAGAATCGGCTGATTTAAACGGAATCAGGGTGAGTTTCGAAAATGGCAATTCATTCTTATTTGTTCCAGCAGAGGGTGATGATCGATATGTGATATCTGGAAACAATTGGGACAATGGAACTGTAGAAGTTCCTTATGACAAAGGATTGTACAGAGCTTCATCAGGTCCTACAGGCAATATTGCCGAAGTTAAATTAGTAGTTAAGTTGGCAGATGTCAACATGAGTGATAAGAAAACCCGTACCCTAACGGGCCGAAAATTAGGTTTATAAGCAGATTTTAATCCCTGCCCTATTCAGAAGGCACTTTCGAGTGCCTTCTGTTTTTTTTGCCCTTTCGTAAAATACTATTGCTTAAAATCGAAAAGCGTTGCGGTAAAAATAGCCCGTTCACGCTTTTTCAATATCACATCCCAATTACCCCTGTATCGCAGAATTTTTGGAACAATCAAATTTCCTACCCTGGTCATCTCCACATTCATACTCACATCAAAATCATATACACCTGCTTTATAACTGAGTGAATAATTGCGCGCTAATACTTCCATGGATTTCATATCGAACCAAGTTTCCATTTGATCTACTACAATTTGATCATTTTTTATGAATCCTAGATCTTCTTTTGGTTTGATGCTAAAAACATAACAGAGTGCACCCTTATACTCCTGAATATCTAATTTATACTCATACAATTTATGTGCATTATTATCGTATAAATCCAATTTATCGCCAATAAAAGGTATGCCGCTAATTTTTTTACCCGGATTAAAGAACAACATTTTTAATTGCTCTTTGTGCTTTTCAATTCCTTTCTTATTAGTAGTGGTAGTGTTCTTTCCTTTTACAATATTATTTTCTCCACAAATAGTTCCTTTTGTAAAAAATAAAGAAGCATATAACTCTGGGGTTGTATAATTATAATTTTTATTGTCGTCATAAAAATCTCCAGTGATCTTTTCTTCTAGCACATCCATGGTTCTGCAACCACCTACTCTGTTTTGTATGGTTTTACTGTATAAAGAAGCTTTAACAACACCTTTTTTATCGAGCATTTGAATATCGTTATAAGAGCTATAACCCAATATGCGTAGGTTTCTGAAAGCTTTATAGAAAGTTGTATCTTCTTTTATTTGTTCCAGCAAATGTTTATAATCGAAATTATTGCGAACAACTACTTCTGCTAATGTAAATCGTTTTTCATCTATAATTACAGTGGTATCTTGAGCAATTAATTCAATGCTTGTTACAATAAATAAAATGGCAAATAGGAATTTGATCATTTAGCAAAACTCATTTTATAATCAACTTTAATTTTACCCTTACTGATATCATTCAATTTACTCTGCAACATTTTCTTTCGTAAGGGTTTTAAATAATCGATGAATAATTTCCCTTCGATATGATCGTATTCATGTAAAATTACTCGAGCTGTTATACCAGAAAATGTTTCTGTGAATTCATTGAATTGTTCATCCATGTAATGAAGTGTTACACGTTCTGCACGCATGATATCTTCCCTGATCTTTGGAATACTCAAGCAGCCTTCATTGTATGCCCAATCTTCACCATGAGTTTCAATGATTTCGGCATTGATAAAAACTTTCTTTATGCCAGGGCCATCATCGTACACTTTTTTTTCTTCTTCATCCATGTTTTCGAAAATTTGCTCACTGTCTACTACAAATAATCGAATGTCTTTATTTACCTGTGGAGCTGCCAAGCCAACGCCATTACTAGAATACATGGTTTCCCACATATCGGCCAAAAAAGCGTCAAAATTTGGATAGGAGGCATCAATTGGTTTACTCACTTTTCTGAGAACTGGAGCACCATATGCAACAATAGAAAGAATCATTATATTTTAATTGGATGAATCAGCAAAACTAAGTCCAAACCACTACAATAACAAAATGGGCTAACCAATCTGTTGTAAATACTCCTGAAGCATAATGGTAGCAGCTATTTGATCGATATTGGCTTTATCTCTTCGATCCTTTTTTTTCATGCCCATATCAATCATTGCCCGAACGGCCATTTTAGAAGTATATCGTTCATCTACTTTTTGAATGGGAATTTGCGGAAAAGCTTTGGCAAGTTTTTTAATTGCAGCTGCAACCAGCGGCGTTGCATGGGTGGCAGAATCGTCTAAATTGAGTGGCTCTCCTATCAGTATCAATTCTACTTCTTCCAATTTAAAATAATTTTCTAAAAATGGAATTAATTCCTTTGATGAAACAGTAGTTAAGGCTGTTGCAATCATTTTAAAAGGATCAGTTACAGCTAATCCAGTTCTTTTTCCACCATAATCAATACAAATAATTCTAGCCATTTTATTTTTTTTACCAACCGAATTGTAAGAATACTGCCGTGATTACGATAATTCCAAATACAACGCTTGCAATTCCATTCGCAGTCATGAAAGCGATATTTACTTTACTCAGGTCGTTGGGCTTTACTAATAAGTGCTGATATATAAGCATGCCTATAAATACAATCACTCCTATCCAATACAACCAATGAAAATTTCCTGCAAAACCTGCAACAATAATACAAACGCTACTTAAAACATGTAATAACTCAGAAACCCTTAATCCTCGAGCTTTCCCAAGCATACTTGGAATAGAATACAAATGTTCGGACTGATCAAAATCTACATCTTGCATAGCATAGATGATATCAAATCCGCTTACCCAAAAAATGACAGCCATCGAAAACAAAATGGGCAACCAATTGAAATATCCTGTAACGGCCAAATAAGCTCCAATAGGCGCTAAAGACAACCCAATGCCAAGCACCAAATGGCACAGCGCAGTAAATCTTTTGGTGAAACTATAAAACAGAATTACGAACAATGCCACTGGAGAAAGATAAAAGCAAATCGAATTAATAAAATAAGTTGCAGTAACAAACATCAAACAATTAACAATCACAAAAAGCAATGCACTTTCAGCAGATAAAATTCCAGCAGGAATTTCGCGAATGGCCGTTCTGGGATTTTTAGCATCAAAATGACGATCGAGATAACGATTGAATGCCATGGCAGCACTTCGAGCAGTCATCATACAAATTATCACCAATAAAAGTTTCTTACCAAGTGTAGAACTCCACAATGCATTCATAGACCCATGGGCCATTGGAACTGCAATAAAAAAACCAATCATAGCGAATGGCATTGCAAAAATGGTATGAGAAAATTTTACGAGACTTAAATAATTTTTAATACTAGGCAAAGAAAAAAATTTAAAAATGAAATTATTTTTTAATTGATGTTTCTATCAATTTCCACAAAACTATTCCAACAGACACTGAAACATTCAAAGAATGTTTGGAACCCAATTGAGGAATTTCAATACAAGCATCTGAAGCATCTAATACTTCATCGTTTACACCCTCTACTTCATTGCCAAAAATCAAAGCTTTTTTTGAGTGTTGAAAATCTCCCTTTTCTAAAGAAATACTTCCTTCGGCTTGTTCAACAGCATAAATGTAATAACCCTCTTCTTTTAATTGGCTAACAGCATCAATGGTTTTAGGAAAGTACTTCCATGCTACTGTTTCAGTAGCTCCTAATGCTGTTTTATTAATATCTCTGTGAGGAGGCTGGGGTGTATATCCGCATATATAGATCGATTCTATCAAAAAAGCGTCTGCTGTTCTAAAAATACTGCCCACATTGTGCATGCTCCTGATATTATCCAAAACCACAATAATGGGGGTTTTACCGGCTTGTTTAAAGTCGGCGATCGATTTTCTTCCCAATTCATCCATTGTCCACTTTCGCATGCTGCAAAGTTAAATCCATCCGATTAAATAATCTTTTTCAATTTGTTATACAAATATGCTAATTTAACTCCCATCATTTAAACAAATAATTATGCAAAAAGCAACCAGCTATCTACTCGCATTGGCTTTAGCCAGTCCATTTCTTAGTTTTTCACAAGAGGAAAAAATAGACCTCAATATGATTCAAAAAATCAGAAAAGAAGGATTAGAGAATTCAAAAGTGATGGAAATTGCTTTCAACCTGACCGATAAAAGTGGCAATAGATTGACCAATTCACCAGGGTATTTCAGAGCTGCTAATTATGCCAAAGAAACCATGGCTGGATGGGGCTTACAAAAGGCAACGATTGACCCTTGGGGAGAATTTGGTAAAGGTTGGGAATTGGAAAAAAGTTATTTAGCAATAACAGCTCCCTACTATAAACCTTTGTTAGCATACCCTAAAACATGGACAAGTGGAACCAAAGGATTAAGATCAGCTGAAATAATATTGATCAGTGCAAAAGACACTACTGATCTGGAAAAATACCGTGGCCAATTAAAAGGTAAATTGATCATGATGGATCAAACAGTAGCTTATAATCATACATTCAAACCAGATGCAGTTCGTTATTCTGAAGATGAACTGGGTAAAATGGCGGCAGCCCAAATGGCCCCAATTAGACCAGTTGATACTGCTCAACAACGCAGACAACAACAAGCATTTGCACAACAAAGAGGTGGAGGCGCTCAAAGAATTGGTGTATTATTAAAAGAAATGGCCAAATCGGAAGGTGCAATTGGAATGATCAGTTCTGGTGGAGTGAGAAGCCATGATGGAACCATATTTGCTCAAGGTGGGGGCGCGTACAAAGGATCTGACCCGGAAAACATATTGGATATGGCAATAGGTATTGAAGATTTTAATACCATTTTACGATTATTAAAATCAGGCTCACCTGTAAAAATGGACGCCGAAGTAAAAACAAAATTTTATGCAAAAGATTTACAAGGCTATAATGTAATTGCAGAAATTCCTGGCACAGATCCTCTATTAAAAGATGAAGTGGTAATGATCGGTGCACATTTAGATTCTTGGCAAACAGGAACTGGAGCAACAGACAATGCTTCTGGTTCTTCTGTAATGATGGAAGTGATGCGAATTTTAAAAACATTGGGAGTAGAAACAAAGAGAACCATCCGCATCGGTTTATGGAGTGGAGAAGAACAAGGCCTGTTGGGTTCGAGAGGATATGTAAAAAATAATTTTGCAGACCCTGCAACTATGCAAACCACTCCAGCACATGAAAAGTTTTCTGGCTATTTCAATATTGATAATGGCACTGGGAAGATCAGAGGAATTTATTTACAAGGAAATGAAGCCTGTAGGAACATTTTTAGCCAATGGCTGGCTCCATTTCAAGATCTAGGTGCTTCAACAGTTACCATCAGCAATACTGGAGGAACAGATCATCAATCCTTTGATGGCGTTGGCTTACCAGGTTTTCAATTCATTCAAGATCCAATAGAATATGACACAAGAACGCACCATAGCAATATGGATGTGTATGATCATTTGATCGAAGCCGATTTGAAACAAATGGCAACCATTGTAGCATCATTTGTTTACAATGCTGCTCAAAGAGATGGCAAATTGCCTAGAAAAGAAATGCCTAAACCAAGAGTCGTTACACCAAGATAGACTATCCTATAATAGATACTTTTCCACAATAAGAGAGCAGTACTGTTACGGCTCATTGGCATCCTTATATTTGTTGCCCATGGCTAAAGGCAACGATACACCACTAATGCAACAGCATCGGGCTATTAAACAAAAATATCCCGATGCTGTTCTGTTATTTAGAGTAGGTGATTTTTATGAGACATTTGGAGAAGATGCAATCATTGCATCCAAGGTTTTAGGTATTACATTAACGAAGCGCAATAATGGAGCAGCGGCATCCAGTGAATTGGCAGGATTTCCGCACCATTCAGTTGATACTTATTTACACAAATTGGTAAAAGCTGGATATAGGGTAGCCATTTGCGATCAGTTGGAAGATCCCAAGAATGTAAAAGGAATTGTAAAAAGAGGTGTTACCGAAATGGTTACTCCAGGAGTAGCTACCAACGATAAATTATTAGAATACAAAACCAATAATTTTTTAGCAGCTATTCATTATACCGACAAAGAAACAGGAATAGCATTACTAGATATTTCAACTGGTGAATTTTTTGTTGCACAGGGCAATCAAGAATACATAGATAAGTTATTGCAGAGTTTACAACCAGCTGAAATTATTTTTCAAAAGAGTTATCAAAAGCAATTTAAAGAAAGCTATGGTACCAAGTTTTATACTTATACTATGGAGTCTTGGATCTTTGATGAAGCTTTTGCTACAGAAAGTTTATTGAAACATTTTCAAACACATTCATTAAAAGGATTTGGTATCGAAGGCCTTTCTGAATCAATCACTGCAGCGGGAGCAATATTGTATTACCTTAAGGAAACAGAACATCCGAACCTGCAACATATCACTGGTATCCAACGAATAGAAAGAGATGACTTTTTATGGATGGATCGTTTCACGATTCGTAATTTAGAATTACTTCCAACCGGCATCGATCAACATACTAGTTTATTACAAGTGTTGGATCAGACAGTTAGCCCTATGGGAGCAAGAATGTTTAAAAGATGGATGATCTTTCCACTTAAAGACATTTCAAAAATCAATGAACGATTAGATGCTGTTGAACATTTATTACTACACACAGAATTGCAAAATGATCTAGCTCAATCAATTAAAATTTGTGGAGACGTTGAAAGATTGGTCAGCAAAATTTCTTTGAAAAAAATCAATCCAAGAGAAATTATGCATTTGGCAAAGGGTTTAGAACAAACCAGCATTATTAAAACGGCTTTGTCAAACTGCAAGAATACTTATTTATTGAATTTAGGAACAGCATTGAATGAGTGTATCGATATAGTAGAAAAAATAAAAGCTACCATCATAGAAACACCTCCTGTAATGACCAATAAAGGAGGCATGATTCAAAACGGAATTAATGAAGAGCTTGACCAGTTAAGAAAAATCGCTACTGGAGGAAAAGAATATTTAATTGAAATTCAACAAAGAGAAGCTGAAAGAACTGGAATCAATTCCCTTAAAATTAGTTTCAACAATGTATTTGGTTATTATTTAGAAGTAACCAATTCTCATAAATCCAAAGTACCTACAGATTGGATCAGGAAACAAACATTAAGTAATGCGGAAAGATATATTACTCCAGAATTAAAAGAGTATGAAGAGAAAATCATTGGAGCAGAAGATAAAATTCTCAGCATTGAATTAGACATCTATAATCAACTTATAATTACACTTCAAGAATTCATTGCCCCCATTCAAGTGAATGGGCATTTATTAGGCACATTAGATTGCTTGATTTGTTTTGCGAACAATGCAAAAAAATTCAATTACAAAAAGCCCGCATTACATGAAGGATTAAGATTAGCAATATCCGAAGGAAGACATCCTGTGATTGAGCAACATTTAGCGGCAGATGATGTTTATGTTGTGAATGACATTGTTTTAGACCCGGCAAATCAACAAGTAATTATTCTCACAGGGCCGAATATGAGTGGTAAGAGTGCAGTGCTGCGTCAAACTGCATTGATAACTCTAATGGCACATATGGGAAGCTTTGTTCCAGCTGCTTCAGCAAGCATTCCTTTAACAGATAAGATTTTTACTAGAGTGGGTGCTTCCGATAATTTAAGTGGAGGCGAATCTACTTTTATGGTGGAGATGAATGAAACTGCAAGCATTATTAACAATATGTCTGCAAGGAGTTTGATTTTATTAGATGAAATTGGAAGAGGCACCGCCACCTATGATGGTATATCTATTGCTTGGAGTATGGTTGAATTTATACATGAAACTGCATTTGCGCCTAAAACACTTTTTGCTACACATTATCATGAGCTCAATGAATTAGGAGAAATTCTTCCACGAGTAAAAAACTTCCACATCACTCATAAAGAAGTAGCCAATAAGATCATTTTCTTACGCAAAATGGCTCCGGGTGGAAGCACGCATAGTTTTGGTATACAAGTAGCTAAAATGGCGGGCATGCCCAATAGTTTGATTGATAGGGCTAATGAAATTCTAAAACAATTAGAACAACAACATGTTAAGGAAGAAGGTAAGGAACTAATTACAGATGGAATGAACCAACTTAATGCTCCGAAACTGCAATTGTCTATTTTCGATGCTCATTCTGAAACTTTTAATGATATCAGAACCATGTTATCCTCCATTGATATCAATCAATTAACACCTGTAGAAGCATTGATGAAATTGAACGAAGTAAAAAACTTATTGAAATAATTGAACTTGATTCAATTATCAATTGTAAGCATATTCGCTTAGGTACTCAAATTTGGGAGTGAGTTTTCCATTGTCTAAAATTGTTGCGTTTTGAATTAATTCAGATCCACCTTGCCGAATATCATTTAAAATATATTTAATGAGCTGTTCTCCAAAATACCGGCTTGCATCTCTTGGCAATTCATTCGGCAAATTGCCCACAGCCATAATATCAACTCCATCTTTGATGTAAGCAGGCATTTTTTCTCCAGTGATTTTATTGATCCCATATACTGGATCTTCTATAGTACCATCACCCAGATTACAAGGCACACTCCCATTTTTATCGTCGGTAATATCTGCAATAGTTTGGATCTTGAATTGAGGGCTTTTGAATTCTTCCAAAGTAAATAAGCGAGGCATTTCATTGGTCCAATAAATACCATTCATTAAAATATCAGAATGGGCCAAATATTGATTGAATAAACAATTATATTCTTCCGGATGCAAATGAAAATGTTCTCTGGAATATTTACCAGT
>JANOZT010000109.1:0-4579 GCA_031429515.1 Sphingobacteriia bacterium | reverse complement strand
TCGTGGTGGAAGATCTTTAGGCATTGCTGGTAGTTCAAAAAGAAAATTGGAATATTATTTTGGGGCTGTTGGTGGTGGATTATGGAAAACCACCGATGGTGGTTTGAATTGGAAGCCAGTAACAGATGGGCAAATTACTAGTTCTTCAGTTGGAGCAGTTGCTGTTTCAGAATCCAATCCAGACATTGTGTATATAGGTACTGGTGAAACAGAGTTTCGTGGTAATATCATGCAAGGAGATGGCGTTTACAAATCAACTGATGCTGGAAAGACCTGGAAAAATATTGGACTTAAAAATACTCAATCAATATCTCGGGTACGTATACATCCAACCAATCCAGATATTGTTTACGTATCTGTTTTAGGGCATGCATTTGGCCCCAATGAAGAGCGTGGTGTTTTTAAAACAATGGATGGTGGAAAAACTTGGAATAAGGTTTTGTATAAAGGAGATAAAGCCGGTGCCGCAGATTTAGTGATCGATCCAAAAAATCCTGAAAATATTTATGCAACTATTTGGGAAGTGTATAGAACACCTTATAAAATGTGGGCAGATGTTGGAATTTCAGGATTATTTAAATCAACGGATGGTGGAAAAAGCTGGACAGAGCTCACTAAAAATCCTGGAATGTCAAAGGGGCCTGTTGGTAAAATTGGCGTTACAGTTTCACCTGTAGATCCCAATCGAGTTTGGGCAATTGTAGAAGCTAATGATGGCGGATTGTATCGTTCTGATGATGGTGGCAACAATTGGAAAATGGTCAACAACGAACGAAAATTGCGTCAAAGAGCTTTTTATTATTCTCGCATTGTTGCAGATCCGCTTAACAAAGATGCTATCTATGGATTAAACGTAGATTTTTATAAATCAGTTGATGGTGGAGTAAGTTTTAAACAAAACATTAGAGTACCACATGGAGATAATCACGATTTATGGATCGACCCGACAGACCCGATGCGTATGGCAGAAGCAAATGATGGCGGAGGCACTGTTTCAATTAATGGAGGCATGAGTTGGACGGATGAAGATTTTCCAACTGCTCAATTGTACCATATTACTACTACAATTGATTTCCCTTATCAAGTTGCAGGAGCTCAACAAGACAATAGTACTATCGCTGTTCCTAGCGAAGGATGGAATCATATGTCCGTAAGAACTAATTCAACAAAACCAGGCATTGGATATGCATATGCTGTTGGTGGAGGAGAAAGTGGATACATTGCACAAGATCCAAAGAACCCAGATATTTTTTATGCAGGAAGCCAAGGTGCATTATTAACTCGTTTCAATAGGGCAACAGGTCAGTATAGAGATGTACAAGTATATCCAAGATTTTTTTCTGGAGAAGAAGCTAAAACGTTACCTGAAAGATGGCAGTGGACTTATCCGATTGTATTCTCTCCTGTAGATCCAAAAAGATTATATGTATGCTCTCAACATGTTTGGATGACTATCAATGAAGGACAAACATGGCAAAAAATTAGTCCTGATCTAACTTATGCTGATACGAGTTCATTGGGCACGAGTGGTGGAGTAATCACTAGAGATATGAATGGCCCTGAAATTTATGCAACTGTTTTTGCATTAGCACCTTCTAAACAAGATGCAAATATTTTATGGGCTGGCTCAGATGATGGATTAATTCATATCACCAAAAATGGCGGAAAAACTTGGGAGAATATTACACCTACTGATTTGCCAAAAAATACTAGAGTGAGTATCATAGAAGCATCTAAATACAATGCAGGCACTGCTTATATTGCAGCAAAGCGATATCAAATGGACGATCGCAGTCCATATATTTGGAAGACCAGTGATTTTGGTAAGCATTGGAAAAAAATTATTACGGGTATTCGTACTGATGATTATGTACATAGCATTAGAGAAGATATTACACGCAAGGGTTTACTCTATGCAGGAACCGAACATGGTATTTGGGTATCATTTAATGATGGAGAAAAATGGCAACCACTTCAATTGAATTTGCCTGATCTGCAAGTGGCAGATATAGCAGTTACAGAAAAAGATCTGGTAATTGGTACACATGGAAGATCCATTTATGTGTTAGATGATATATCACCAATTAGAGAATATACAGATTCTGAAAGTAGCAAATTGGTGCATTTATTTAAACCATACTATGCCGTAAGAAATGTTCAAAATGCAGTTTTTCAATATACTTTAAAAGATACGAGCGATATTAAAATTGAAGTACTCAATGCACAGAATAAGGTAATTCAAACATTTATAGGAACAACAAATAAACCTAAAACAGAAATTGCTGCTGAAGATGACGAAGATTTTAGAAAACCCAATCCTCCAAGTGTAAAAATTGGATTGAATCGTTTTGAGTGGAATCTTCGCTATCCTGATGCGAGTTCTTTCAAGGGTATGATTTTATGGAGTGGGTCCGTTCGAGGTCCATTGGCAACACCAGGAAAATACCAAGTTAGATTAACTGCTAATGGTAAAACTATGACGCAATCTTTCGATATTAAACTAGATCCAAGAATCAAAGGCGTTACTTTAGCTGATACCGAAGAAAGATTTAAATTAGCAATGATGGTACATCAACAAGTTGGAAAAGCAAATGATGCGGTGATTACCATTCGGTCTATCAAAGAAAAAATGACTAAAGCCGGTGTAATAGAATCAAATAAAATGATTGTTGATCAATTAAGTGCAATTGAAGAAAATATATACCAAGTAAGGAACCAAAGTTCTCAAGACCCATTGAATTTCCCTATTAAATTAAATAATAGATTGGCTTCTTTAGAAAGAAGTATAGAAACTGGAGAAGGCAAACCAACTGATGGCGCATATAAAGTATATGCAGAACTCTCTGCTGAATTGCAGAAAGAATTGAAATCATTAGATACATTATTAGCCAATGAGAAACTAAAAGCCTATAACCTAAAATGATAGGTTAAATTAAAAATCAACCTTATAGCCTATTACTGGAATCAACCCTAACAAATAACCGTATTTAATTTGTTTGGTTACTGGATCGTATGATTGACTTACTGGATTTTTTCGGTTGAGTAAATTTTGTACGCCTAAAATAAGGCTTCCTGTTTTTTTACCGTATTGTACTTTCCATTCGGTTTGAAAATCGACACGAAATATTTTATTCAATTTGTCTTCATACACTCTTGAGTTATCGAGTACAGTTGATTTCTGAGCAATTGATTTGGGTAAATCAATGGGTGTTACTCTAACACCACCCGCATATACCATTTTTAAATCTACACTGAAGGTGGATGTATGTTTTCCTTTTAGATTCCATTCCTTACCCATTAAAAAAGTAAAGGTACTGTTAGAATTAAAACGTGTATTACGCCAAATTTTATCGGAAGGCAGGTATTTAGACTCGTATAAACTTAAAGAGCTGAGTAAATAAAACTGATCATTCCAATAACGCTCCAATGTAATTTCTAAACCATAATTTTTTCCATTGCCTTTATTATTCAATGCTTCAATAGCATAATCATCATCTTGATTGATCATGCTGAAACTGGTTTTTGCCAATGCCGAAACCGGAACTGAATACAACCATTGATAATATACTTCAGTTTTTAAGTTCCAATTAGGAGCTAATTGAACAGAATATCCTAAAACATAATGAGCAGCTCTACTATAATTCAAGTTTTTATTCGGTTGTACAGTATCTGTACCCACTTTTATTCTGGCGAAATAATTACCCAAGGGTTGAATTTGCGAATGTAACCCAATGCCCATAGACAGAAATTGATTTTTTCCTGTTATCAACTTCATCCCTACTCTTGGTTCGATTACGGAAGAATTACTCAAGGCAAACTGTTGTCCATGTAATCCAATTAAAAAACTAAAACGATTATTCGGGCTCCATTTCCATTGTGCAAAATAATTGGTTAGTCGAGTATCCCCTTCTGATTTTACTTTGTCTTTCAATACATTATTCACCGATTCTCGCTGAGTCAAATCAAATCCTTTAGCACTTGTATAAGCACCCAGTTTTAGCAAATGATGACTATTGAATTTATGCGTTGCCACCACAGACCATATTCCATTAATTTCTTTAAACGCATTATTTCTAGTATAAATCAAGGGGCCATTGAATTTATCCAATTTATTGTTTTGCTCGTTGTATTGATAACCATTGGCACTATAAATAGTTTTAAGCAATGTTTTCTTACCCAATGAAATAGTATGTGCAAATCCTATCATGCCCGTTTTGCTTGCATCCAATCTTCCAGTTCTTTTTGAAGAATTGTTGGTCCAAGTAATTGAATCTGTTGCCGCTACTTCTTTTTGCTCACTTGATCCGCCAAAACCAAAAATGGAAAAAGTGCCCATTTTTTTGGTGGGTAAATGAATATGAAATGAAAGGTCTTGAAAAGAAGTAGCTGCTTGTCCAATGTTTAAACCCAATTGTTGCATTAAGGTTAAAAAGCCATATCGGTAATTGATCAAATAAGATCCACCATATCCTTTTTTAAAATAACCTTCGGTGGCAGCATCTATACCAATGGTACTTGCAGAAAATGTATACTCACGCTTGGTGTTATTGCCTTTTCTCAATTTAATATCGAATACCCC
>JANOZT010000108.1:0-3205 GCA_031429515.1 Sphingobacteriia bacterium | reverse complement strand
TGGTTTTTTTGAGAGGTGGATGCGATGGGCTTCAATTAATTGCGCCAGTGAATGACCCGCATTATTTTGCAGACCGTGAGCCTGCATTAAGAGTAACCGAGAGTGGAGACAATGGAGGGATCAAATTAAAAAATGGCTTAGGAGAGGTAGATTTTAGATTGCATGCAGCAGCAACACATCTCAAAGAATTATACGATTCAGATCAAATGGCCATTATTCATTCTTGTGGATTGACCAATGGAACAAGAAGTCATTTTGATGCTCAAGACATGATCGAGAAAGGCATTCAATCTAAAAAAAATATTACAGAAGGCTGGTTGGCCAGGTATCTAAATTCCATTTCCGATAAATCCAATTTTAGCGCGATCGCAGCAGGCTCCAGCATGCCTTTGTCTTTATGGGGAAGTCCTACTGCTGTTTCTATCAATGGCATCAATGATTTTGCTTTGCAAGCAGATGGCAATTTCAATAATTTAATTCGTAAATCTTATAACGATCAATCTCAATTAGGCAAAACGGCTTTGCAAACATTTTATACCATCGATATGTTGCAGAAAAAAATTCCTCGCCGTGGAAATGGAGAAGCTATTCCTTATAAACCAGAGGGATCGGCCAATTACAAGGAAGATGATTTTGGGAAGAGCATGAAAAACTTGGCGCAATTGATTAAGCTCGATATTGGTGTACATGTATCTACTGTAGATTATGGGGGATGGGATACACATGAATACCAAGCATATCGTTTTCCTGATTTGGTAAAAAGTTTGAGCCAAAATTTGCATGCATTTTACAATGATGTAAATAAATACCATAACAGGGTCACCGTTTTAGTAATGAGTGAATTCGGTAGAAGGGTAAAATCAAATAAGAGTATTGGAACCGATCATGGATTTGGAAATGCAATGCTTGCATTGGGCGGTAATGTAAAAGGCGGAAAAATGTATGGCAACTGGAAAGGATTGAAAACAGAGAATTTGGATAATGGGGTAGACCTTGCTGTAACCACCGATTACAGAACCATCTTGCACGAAATATTGACCAAGCGAATGAATGTTACTGATAACATTAAGTATATACTTCCTTTTTATACACCCACTGCACCAATCAATTTCTTAGGATAATACTTTTATAGAATGAAATTGTCGAGAAGAAAATTTATTAAGAGAGGAGCTGGCCTTGCAACAGGACTTGTTTTGATAGATGCATTTTGGGCAGAACAGTTTTTTATAGAGACCAATGAGTTTTATATTGGTGCTGCAAAACCAGGTTTGAATAATATCAGCATTGTACAGATTTCCGATTTGCATATTCATTCAGTGGGTTATGCGCTTGAACAACTTGCCATCAAAGTGAATCAATCCACACCCGACTTGATCGTGTTTACTGGAGATTCAATTGATCGTGCAGAAAAATTGCCCGTACTAGAAAGTTTTTTAGCCTTATTAGAACAGTCCATTCCTAAAGCAGCAATTGTAGGGAATTGGGAGTATTGGTCGAATGTAAATTTTATTGAACTCAATCAATTGTATAAAAAGTACAATTGTACTTTACTCATCAATCAATCACAACAATATACCCTGAAAGGAAAAACTTTTTGCATAACGGGAGTAGATGATTTAGTTGGAGGTAAACCAGATATTCAAGTAGCTATGCTTACTTATGCCAAAACCGATCACCATATTATTTTAAATCATTGTCCTCAATATACCGATCAAATTATACAACAGCTCGATCCGAGTATTCATCCAGACCTGATCTTGTCTGGCCATACACATGGCGGTCAGGTGAATCTATTAGGCTTCCGTCCTTACATGCCAAAAGGAAGTGGAGTGTATACAAAAGGATGGTATAAAACAGCCATTCCTATGTATGTATCCAAAGGTATTGGTACCAGTATTATGCCCATCAGATTAGGGTCTAGATCAGAAATAGCTTTTTTCCATTTTTAATAATCAGGAAGCGATTAAAAGTCAATCCCTTAATTTTGCCCATTCATGAAGGCAAAAACACTCCAAAAAGACAAAGTAAACATCATTACACTGGGTTGCAGCAAGAACTTAGTAGATAGCGAAGTATTGAGCGGTCAACTCGCTGCCAATGATATTGCAGTAGTGCACGAGAACGCTAAATTAGACCATAATATAGTAGTAGTAAATACATGTGGTTTTATTGATAAAGCCAAAGAAGAAAGCATCAATACTATTTTGGATCAACTAGAATTAAAGCGCAGGGGTAAATTAGACAAAGTATATGTAACTGGTTGCCTTAGCGAAAGATATCGCGGAGATTTAGAAACAGAAATGCCAGAAGTAGATGCTTGGTTTGGAACGCTAGAATTGCCTCTTATTTTGAAACAGTTCGAAGCAGATTATAAAGCCGAACTGATAGGTGAAAGAATGTTGAGCACGCCGAAGCATTATGCATATTTAAAAATTAGTGAAGGATGTAATAGAACTTGTTCGTTTTGTGCAATACCTCTCATGCGTGGGAAACATGTAAGCAGAACAGTTGAATCTTTGGTTGAAGAAGCAGAAGCATTGGTAAAGAAAGGAGTTAAAGAAATCATGCTCATTGCACAGGAGTTAACTTATTATGGATTAGATATTTATAAGAAAAGAGACCTGCCTCGTTTATTGCATGCATTAGCAGATATAAAAGGACTAGAATGGATTCGATTGCACTATGCGTATCCTAGTAAATTTCCATTGGAAATTTTAGAAGTGATGCAGGAGCGAGATAATATTTGTAAATACTTAGACATGCCATTGCAACATGCAAGTAATAATATGCTCGATGCAATGCATCGGAATATTACTCGCGAAGAAATGGGTGTGCTGATTCAACAAATTCGCGAAAAAGTACCTGGCATTTGTTTACGTACTACTTTAATTGCCGGATTTCCTGGTGAAACCGAAGAAGATGTTGAAGAACTCAAATCATTTTTACAGGAACATCGTTTTGATAGAGTGGGCATATTCAGTTATAGTCACGAAGAAAATACCAGTGCTCATGAATTGGTAGACAATATACCTGCTGAAGTTAAAGCGGAACGTGCACAATCTATTATGGAAGTGCAACAGGAAATTAGCTATGAAAAAAATCAAGCTAAGATCGGACAAGTATTTAAAGTATTGATCGATAAAAAAGAAGCAGGAAGGTATTTAGGAAGAACAGAATTTGATAGTGTTGAAGTAGACAATGAAGT
>JANOZT010000107.1:0-22949 GCA_031429515.1 Sphingobacteriia bacterium | reverse complement strand
AGTGCCGTTTCAATTTGTAATTCTTTGTTTTTCTCCAGTATTTCTGCCGTTCTTTCTTCTATAGTTTGTTCTAAAGCCCTTAGTTTTTTTTCGTTATCGGCTATATGAAACGTATCTGTAGAGCTAGTGTTATCGTCAGGAAGAGAAGCATTCAATGAAATCAACTGCCATTTATTATCAATATAACTATAGGTTGTTCCAACTAACAATTGAAGAACATGTGCTTGTTTATTTTTTCCTATGTTAACTATAATTTGATCCCGGAAAGCAGCTGTATATTCTCCAAAAAAACTAGGTTTATATTTGGTAATAATTTTTGCTTTTAATGAAATGTTTTTCGACTGTTTACGGGAATTAATAATCACCCAACGAAATTCATCTCTTGAATTGAATTTTTCATCAGCTGCTGTTCCATAACCACAAGCATTTTCTGCTACATAATCATCTATCCAACGTAAAGGGGCTTTTAAGTCTAAAAGCGTTACCTCCATTACACGCTGATAAGCAATTTTAAGTTCTTGTTGTTTTGTACGATTCATATATGTCGTTTAATCATTCATTATTTGGGTAGCACAATAATAAAACTACTGCCTTCCCCGTCTTTCGTTTCAACCTTCAATTCCCCTCCATGCCCTTTCACAATATCATAACTCAAGCTCAATCCTAATCCAGTTCCTTGCCCAGTTGGTTTGGTTGTGAAGAAGGGTTGGAAGATTTTGTCCAATACTTTCTGCGGAACACCATTTCCATTATCTTGAACTTTGATTAAAATGGTATCGCCAACGCTTTTTGTACTAACCGAAACTATTGGTTCATACCCTTCGTGCTGATGTTTTTTATTGTCGTTTACTGCATAAAATGCGTTATTGATTAAATTCAAAATAACTCTACCTATATCTTGCGGAATAACATTTATCATTCCAACGCTTTCATCATAATCAGTTTTCATTGTTGCATTGAAATCCTTATCCTTTGCTCTCAAGCCATGATAAGCCAATCTTAAATATTCATCTGATAATGAATTGATATTGGTGGATTCTTTTAAGCCGCTGCTGCTGCGACTATGTTGGAGCATGCCTTTTACAATATCAGCTGCACGCTGACCATGATGATTGATTTTTTCGAGATTTTGTTTTACATCATCTGCAATGGCTTTCACCTCATCAAAATTTCCTTTATCAACTTCTTCAACCATTTCACTAATCAACTCACCACTAACTTCACTAAAATTATTTACAAAGTTTAACGGATTTTGAATTTCATGAGCTATACCTGCTGTTAGCTCTCCCAATGAAGCCATTTTTTCGGATTGAATGAGTTGAGATTGGGTGGATTTTAATTGATCGATTGTTTGCTCTAATTGATCCTTTTGCTGTTGAACCATTTTTTTTGCTTGCTCTTCCTTTCTTTTACTGCGCCAGAATATAAAAGCTAGCCCCAATAAAAAGATTGCAACTGCACTTATAAAAAATAATATCATCCGATTTTGAAAAGCTGATTTCTCAGCTATCAACTCTTTTTCTCTTTGCATATCAGTATAGGCCATACTCTGTGCTTGTTCCATCACTTTATTTCCAGATAAACTATCTTTTAATTTGTTATTAATCAGAACATACTTCAATGTGCTATCGGCCTTACCTACAGTCGAGTAATACGCCACAAGTAGATCTGTGGCACTGATTTGCGTTATCAAATAGTCTGTTTTGGCAAATTCATAAAATCGTGTGGCAAAGTAGAAAGCAGAATCCATCTTTTTCTTACTTAAATAATAACGGGCAGAAACAGATACAACAGAGTTTCTTACATCCTTATTGCGGATCACAGCAGGCATTAAACTTGCCTGCCGGTAATACTGCAAGCGATTGTCTATTGTATCCAAAGAGCTTAAAGACAATAAATTTCTGGGTATTATAAATTCCAGATTTTTCGCTACGGCCAGGCGATATGATTCCAGATAGTATGCTAATGCAGAATCCCTTTTCCCATCCTTAGCAAACATTGCACCCAGATTGCCTAAATCAAAACAAACAAATAAGTAATCATTGCTGGCACGTGCATAGGCCAGTGCCTTTGTCCAATATTCTCTGCTTAATTTTTTATTATTAGGGTAACAATTGCCCAAATTATTATAAACAATGCCAATGGCTTGCGCATTACCGGTGGTTTCTGCTTTTTCCAAAGACTGGTATAACATTTTCAATCCTTCTGTGGTGTTGCCGTTGATTGTAGTGATATAACCGAGTTCTGCCATTACTGCTGCTTCCAGTACTTGATCTTTTCTTTTTCGTGCACCCTGCAGAATCAGCTCATGGTAATACAATGAACGCGCAGGGCTTAATTCATCATAGTGAGCCACAATATCATAAAACATTGCAATCCTATCGGCAGGTAAAGGGGCTTTCCATAAAAGTTGTAATACACTATCCCGGTTTAACACTAGTGGGTGGTTACATTTATGCGATAATGCAACAGTGGTAAGGCTGTCTACATATCTTTTTGGAAATGTTTGAGCCTTTACGCTTAGCGACAATAAAAGAAAACAGGTACTGAAAAAAATTTTCATATTGCGATATATATTGATACTAGTTATCATATAAAAAGATTTTTTCCGCGCCAGCTAAAAAACTGAATCGGATAATCAGGATATATTTCTGTAAATTTTTTATACTTCTTAGGGTTGGCTTCCACTTCATTGAATTTTACTTCTATGGCTTTACCTTGCTTATTGTTTTCTTCTAACACAAAATCAACTTCGTTGCCATCTGCTGTGCGCCAGAACTTAATGCTGTCTCTACTTTGCTGATCCGATAAACTTCTATAAACATAATTTTCAAGCAACGGGCCTTTATCTGCTCGCTGCTCAATAGGTGAAAAATAATTTACCAACACATTCCGCAGTCCAAGATCATTAAAATAAATTTTTGGCATTTTCACCAATTCTTTTCTCACATTAGAAAAAAATGGTTTCACTAATTCTATATGAAAACATTTGCGTAAAACATATAAATAGTTTTCGGTGGCTGCATGAGTAAGTCCTAAGGTGTTGGCCAACTCATTAATGTTTACCAGGCTTCCGATTTGCGATGCTAACAAAATCATTAGTTTGTAAAACTTCGTTTCATCGGTAATGCCAGCTTCTAATATATCTCTCTTTACAAACGAGTCGCGTATTTCCCGAAGTCGCTCAATTTTTGCAGCTACTTTATTTTCAAGCACAATGGCAGGATAGCCACCGTAGTTAATGTATTCATCTAGGGCAGTCCATAATTGTTGTTCTGATGTTGATTTATGTTTGGTTCCTTGTTTTAGAGATTTAAATTCCCTTAAAAGTGTTTCTTGATTTTTAAAAAGCAGAAACTCTTCAAAATCAAGTGTAGGCAATTCAAAAATCTTTTTTCTACCTGCCAGAGAGTCTTTAAACTGACGATCTATATAAAAGGCACTACTGCCAGTGGCAATTATCTTGAGGTTGGGCGCATACTCGTCGTACAATAGCTTTAAGAAATTGGTGGGGTCTTGCAGGTATTGTATTTCGTCAACCAGCAGATAGTGTCTTGTTTCTTTTGAAGGAAAGTAGCGGAGAATGTTTTCTGGACTTTGATTGAGTTCAAGTAAAATATCCTTTCGCTCAAGGTTGAGTAACACCACCGTTTCACCCTTTTTAATAAGTGCATTCTGCAGTTGTTTTAATAGGGTTGACTTACCTGTTTGGCGGGCGCCAATAAGTATAGTACACTCTTTTTCAGGAATGTGTTTGAGTAGAATGGGGTATAATGAACGTTGAATCATGTAATAAATATCCGATAATTTTAATAATTAAAGAAATAATATCTGTTTTTATAATAACATAGCTTTTAATCAAAGGATTCAGACAATAGGTAGTGAAATAATAAACTCCGACCCTTCGCCCTCTTTTGTTTCCACTTTCAACTCTCCCCCGTTTGCTTTCACAATATCATAACTCAAGCTCAATCCTAAACCAGTGCCTTGGCAAGTTGGTTTGGTTGTGAAGAAAGGTTGAAATATTTTATCTAGGATTTTTGGAGGGATGCCACCCCCATTGTCACGTACAGAAATTAAAACCCTTCGACCCCCCTCACCCCCTAAAGGGGGAGTAATTAATTTTGTACTAACCCAAACTGTAGGTTCACGATTTTGAGATGCGTTTAATGCACCCCCTTTAGGGGGCTGGGGGTTCACAGCATAAAATGCATTGTTAATCAAATTCAAAATCACTCTACCTATTTCCTGTGGTATGATATTGATGTTACCAATGCTTTCATCAAAATCTGTTTTCATAGTGGCATTAAAATCTTTATCCTTTGCCCTTAGTCCATGATAAGCCAATCGTAAATATTCATCTGCTAATGCATTGATATCTGTTGGTTCTTTTACTCCACTACTGCTGCGACTGTGTTGCAACATTCCTTTTACAATATCGCCTGCTCGTTTGCCGTGGTGATTTATTTTTTGTTCGTTCTCTTTAATGTCGTTTGAAATTTCTTTTGCTTCAGCTAAATTGCCTTTATCCATTTCTTGTTGCATCTCATCAATCAACTCTGTATTCACTTCCGAAAAATTATTGACGAAGTTCAACGGGTTTTGAATTTCATGTGCAATACCTGCAGTGAGTTCTCCGAGCGAAGCCATTTTTTCGGATTGAATTAATTGGGCCTGGGTGGATTTTAATTCTATTAATGTTTTTTCCAATACTTGATTGGCTTTTTGTTTTTGCTTGTTGTTACGGTATAGAAAAAACGCAATCAAAAGGAACACACCTAAACCAGTTAGTAATGCATATTGTCTAACCTGATTTTGATAGGCAGCCTGTGAAGTTGCTATTTCGAATTGCCGCTCTTCTTCGTCAAATGCCATAAGGTTCTGAATGGCATTTAGATTGTCTAGTTTGTTAATTTTCTTTAAAGCTGCCACTGCCATTTTGTGGTAACCAAGTGCAAGTCCCAGGTTGTTTTTTTCGTATAGCGAAGACAAAAAAATACTGACCTCGGCAATTATAAGACCACTGCCATTTTTTTGCGCATCATCAAGCGCCCTTTGTGCATAATAGCTACAAGAATCACGTTGCCCAGTCTGTTGATATATCTCTGCAATTTCAACGTTTGCTGTACTGGTAAAAAAATATTGATCAATTAAATAACCAGCCGATAGGCTTTGCTGAAAATAATGGAGTGCAGACTGTACATTACCTTTATTTAATTGAATCCTCCCCAGCGTAATTAAATTGGGACAACTCATTGTCTCAGCACCATATTGTTTAATTTTTTTGTCAGCCTTGAGGCTATAAAATAAAGCAGAGTCTAGTTCATTCAATCTGTAATAAGCCATCCCAAGATATACTTCTGCCGGTACCGCCATATTGTAATTATGAGATGAGTTGAACAGCTGCATGGACTGTTTATGATAAAACAGTGATGAGGAAAAATCTCCTGCTGACCTGTATATTATGCCGAGCCTATTAAGTATTTGCCCACGGCCAATTGTAAAATTGTATTTCTCAGAGATCCGTAAGGCCTTCAACTCCAATTCCAAAGCCCTTGGGCTATTACCTGCCATCGAAAGTGCATATCCCATTATAAAAAGGGATTTATATTCCCCTTCGGGGAATTTTATTTTTCTTGATACCACAAGAGCCTTCTGTGTATAAAACAAAGCAGAGTCAACATTTGAGAACTTATATTGGTCAGCCAGTTCTACCATTGTAAGGACGGTGGTTGTATCAATATTGCTCATGGAAAGTTCCTGCTTTAGACTGTCAATCATGGATTGGTGTTTGCTCTGTGCAAAGACCTGCTGTGACAAAAAGCATAAAAGGAAAAGACCAACAATTTTTTTCATTATCCTATTTGTTTAATGGTAATTCAACAATAAATTCACTTCCCTCGCCCTCAATCGTTTCTGCTTTTATATCTCCACCATGTACTTTTACAATATCATAACTCAAACTCAATCCTAATCCTGTTCCCTGTCCGGTTGGTTTGGTGGTGAAGAATGGTTGAAATATTTTATCTAGAATTTTTGAAGGGATGCCGTTGCCGTTGTCCTTCACGCTAACGAAAACTTTATTTCCTTCTTTTTTTGTGCTGACGAAAACAGTTGGTTCGTATCCGGTAATACCTTGCTTCGTTTTTTCATTCACTACATAAAAAGCATTCGTAATCAAATTCAAAACAACTCTGCCAATATCCTGTGGAATTATGTTGATGTTGCCAATGCTTTCATCAAAATCAGTTTTCATCGTAGCGTTGAATTCTTTATCTTTTGCCCTTAATCCATGATAAGCCAATCTTAAATATTCATCTGTCAATGCATTAATATCAGTTGGCTCTTTTAGACCATTGCTACTGCGACTATGTTGCAACATTCCTTTTACAATATCTGACGCACGCTGTCCATGATGATTTATTTTTTCTAAGTTTTGAACAACATCATTGGCAATGGCTTTTACTTCTGCTTTATTTCCTTTATCAACTTCCTCCACCATTTCTTTTACCAACTCTGTACTCACTTCCGAAAAATTATTTACAAAATTCAATGGGTTTTGAATTTCGTGTGCAATTCCAGCAGTGAGCTGACCCAATGATGCCATTTTCTCAGATTGGATGAGTTGGGATTGAGTAGATTTCAGGTCTTCTATTGATTTTTTTAGTGCTGTAGTGCGGACTTCTACCTGCTCTTCAAGAATAATCTTTTGCCCCTTCATTAGTTCACTTTTCTCTCTTTCTCTATCGAGGGCCTGAAGCGTTAGCTGTTTGCGTAACAAGGCATATTTCTGGAGAAGTATCCATGAAAACAAGAGTACAAACCATGCAACGCAAACCATTTCAATAAAGTTTGTATTGGACATAGTCATTTGGATAGACTTCGGTAGTTGAATACCTGGATTGCGGAGATAAATAAACCTGCCAACACTGTTCAATGTATAAAGGCAGGCCCAAACCAAAAAGGCGGGAAGTGCAGCTATTAAGGACAGCGTAGTGAATTTATCCCTTTCTTTTTGAGGTAACAAAAAGGCCAGCAGTAAACTCAGCATCAATAGACCAAATATGATTCCTTGTACCAACTCTGACACACCCCTCCACTCATAAGAATTGAAGAAGTCTATGAAAATAAGGCTGTTGAAATATAACAAATGGGCAACAATTAAAACAATAATGGCTTTGTCTAAGTAGGGATGGTATTGAAAGGTTTTAAGGAAATGCCTTACAAATTGAGTAATTGCAAAGAAGCAGGCTCCATTTAATAGCATATAATCCAGGTACTGATAAGACGCCGGATTTATTGTTGAGAAGTAAGGTGTACTCTGACCCAAATACCAAAGCCCTTCAAATAAGAGAAAAATTGCATAATAGATATAGATTTTTTCCCTTACGATACTGAAAAAAAACAAGTTGATAAAAAAAGCCAGTATCAACATGCCGGCAACAAACGCTCCTCTGGTATCGCCTGAAAACTTAGGTTCCAAAACATAGGCATTCTGAATAAAATCTTCATAGCCGTAAAAAGAAAAGGAATAATTAATCAACTTTCGCCTGATATCAATCTTTGCCTTTTTATAAATCGTAAGTTCTTGGCCATTGCTGATCTTCAGATCAATTGCATTCTTAGTGTGGAATGGCCTATCTTTTTTGTTTTCAGGTACAAACCAACCAGTTATACTATGTTCCTGTTTTCCATCCGGATAAATTACAAATAGGTCTTCCTGCAGATGGAATGTGGTAAAAACAATTTTGATATCCTTACCCGTACTGTTCTTTAACCGCGCCCTTTGCCAGTAATTGAGAACAGGAGCATACCTCCAGCCTTTTACCTTTGATGGGTTGGTATGAAATTTTTCCTGAAATGGTGATTTCATAACTTCCCCGATGGTGTAAACTCCCGCACTGTCTTCCAGCATTTGCCAGAAAGCATCCCCAAGTTTCGTAAGTCCGGTATCGGATTTGATCTCGTACACTGGTGGCAAATAAGATTGTCCCTCGGCATGCATAATGGCAACAAAATAAAATAAACAGAGTATTATACTAATTTTCATCATCTTTCAATATTTGTTTTCTGACTGTGGTATTTGAATAATAAAAGTTGTTCCTTCACCCTCCTTCGTTTCCACCTTCAACTCTCCCCCATGCGCTTTTACAATATCATAACTCAAACTCAATCCTAATCCTGTTCCCTGCCCAGTTGGCTTGGTGGTGAAGAAGGGTTGAAATATTTTGTCGAGAATTTTTTGAGGGATGCCACCCCCATTGTCAGACACTTTTATTTGAATTCTCCGACCCCCTGAAGGGGGCTGAATCGAGCTTGTTGATATGCTAACAGTTGGCTCGTAAGAAACTCCCCCTTTAGGGGGAAGGGGGGTGGAGGGTTGGGGGGTTTTCGCTTTTTCATTCACAACATAGAACGCATTCGTAATCAAATTCAAAACTACTCTACCAATATCCTGCGGAATGATATTGATCTTACCAATTGATTTATCAAAATCAGTTTTCATGGTGGCATTAAAAGTATTGTCTTTTGCACGCAGGCCATGATAGCATAATCGAACATATTCTTCTGTTAGTGCATTGATATCGGTAGGTTCGTTTACACCACTACTACTTCTACTATGTTGCAACATTCCTTTTACAATAGCATCGGCACGTTTGCCATGATGGTTGATTTTTTCTAAGTTACTTTTTAGATCGGCTGCAATTGCGGTTGCATCTTCCAAATTACCTTTGGTCATTTCCTCATTCATTTCATCTATCAATTCCGAACTTACTTCCGAAAAATTATTCACGAAGTTCAACGGGTTTTGAATTTCGTGTGCAATGCCTGCAGTGAGTTCACCGAGTGATGCTAATTTTTCTTGTTGTATCAATTGATGTTGGGTGTTTTTTAATTCCGCGGTTCTCTGCTCGGCTTCTTCCAATAATTTATTGGTCTTTTCAAACAATCTTGCATTGTCAATTGCTGTTGCAGCCAATGGTGCAAATAGATTTAATAACTGAACATCTTTTTGATTAAACTCTCTACTCTTATCTAAATGAACACTACATAAAGCACCCACCAACTGATCTTTAATCATCAACGGCACTACCATTACACTATGTACTTTTGTTTTTGTGTACTTAGTAGATTTGCTTGCCCAAGTTTGATAGTCGGGTATGATCAGTGTTTCTTTATTTTCAGCCGCAGTTCCCATTGCGCCTTCTCCTAATTCTAATCGAAGACCTAAGGAGTCCATTCCTAAATTTAAACTGGCAACAATTTCTAATTTTTTTTCTTCAGGATGATAGATGGCTAACTCTCCGCCAGTTACTTGCAATAATTCAACAGAACGTTTTACAACCGATTGCAACAATATTTTCAACTCTAATTTTCCCGACAAATCTTGCATGGTTTCTAATAATGCTTTTTGTTCATCTGCCCTTTTTCTTTCTGCTTCAAACAATCTTGCATTGTCAATTGCTGTTGCAGCCAATGGCGCAAATAGATTTAATAATTGAACATCTTTTTGATTGAACTCTCTGCTCTTATCTAAATGAACGCTGCAAAGTGTTCCCACTAATTGATCTTTGATTATAAGGGGTACTACCATCACACTATGCACTTTTGTTTTTGAATATTTTGCGGATTTACTTGCCCAGGTTTGATAGTCGGGTATGATCAGTGTTTCTTTATTTGCAGCCGCAGTTCCCATTGCACCTTCTCCTAATTCTAATCGAAGACCCAAGGAGTCCATTCCTAAATTTAAACTGGCAACTATTTCTAATTTTTTTTCTTCTGGATGATAGATGGCTAATTCTCCGCCAGTTACTTGTAATAGTTCAACAGAACGTTTTACAACCGATTGCAATAATGTTTTCAACTCTAATTTCCCTGACAAGTCTTGCATGGTTTCTAATAGTGCTTTTTGCTCATCGGCTCTTTTTCGTTCTGCTTCAAATAATCTTGCATTATCAATGGCAGTTGCAGCTAACGGTGCAAATAAATTCAACAAGCTTAAATCTTCATCACTAAAATGATTTTGCTTATCTAAATGAACTACTGCAAGAACTCCTACTAATTGTTCACCCACCAATAAAGGAACAACCAGTACACTGTGGACAGTTGTTTTGGTATATTTATCGGACCGACCTTCCCAATCTTGATAATCGGGAATGATCAAAGCTTTTTTTGTTTCGGCAACTCTACCCATCGCACCTTCACCATGTTTCAAATGCACACCACCAGAATTCATTCCTAGATTATTGCTGGCAACAATTTCTAATTCTTTTAATTCTTCGTGATAGATGGCCAATTCCCCGCCAAACACATTCAATATAAAAACCGCTCTTTCTAAAACCGCTGCTAACAATTGATTCAATTCCAATTTGCTCGACAAATCGGCCATGGTATCCAATAAAGCTTTTTGCTCAGCCGCATTGCGTTTTTCAATATGTATTAATCTTTCATTTTGTAAAGTCACGCTGATACTTCCTGCAATCGTATTGAGCAATCGAATCGACTCTTCATCAAAAACCGTTTCTTGTTGATAATGCTTCAAACTCATATACCCTCTAACAATATCATCTACCATTAATGGAACAAAGAAGAATGACTTGGGTATTACAATATCTGCCTCAATAAAATAATTAGCACCAATCAATTCATTTACAAAATTTTCTGCTTTTTCATTCACCACTACTTGTTGATGTGTATCAATTAGTAATTGCCTAATTTGATTGTACGGGCGAGGCTCTGGAATACTTTTCTTGCCCTCTTCAAAATGATATTGAAAATATTCTGTTCCAGTCTCTTGATCGAATGTAGCTATCGAAACAACATAGCCTTCAAACATTGCATTCAATTGATCTCCCACTAAATTGAAAATAAATTGCATATCCTTTTGTGCAATCAATGCATTTTGAATGCTACTTAGCAAAGTCAACTCTGCATTTCTTTTTGCTAACTCCTTTTCAATTTTGTGAACATGCATTTCGTTTTGATTCATGTTTTGCTTTTTGAAAGTTTTGATTCCTTAATTAAGCTATTGCGTTTATGATCTGATTCACTTGATTAGCGTGCCTATCAATATGGAATGCCAAAAACTCCAGTCTTTGTTGAAAATCCATTGCACCTGAAATGGGATGAGGGTGCGCTTGTATCTTTAATTCATCTTCTTGCAAATCATTACCAAATGCTTCTAGAACTGGTTGCAAACTAGATAATGAATATTGCCAAAAAGCAAGTATGCCACCCATTCTCGGTGCTGCAACAGCAGGCACTTCTTCTTTTTCTTTCCATGTTAAATCGATCAGCGTTTGTATGGGCATGTCTTTGTGAATAGACTCGACAGTTTTTTCCATTTTACCTTCTCTAATAGCATGCAGGGTTTTCCACATGCCAAAAATTCCACCCTGCTCTGCCCAAAAAAGATGTTCAGTGATATCAACTATATTCCAAACATTGTCTACTTCTTTATACATGGCTTTTTCCTGAGTCAGGTTTTGAATAATTGATATATAATTATTGCGAGCAATACCTACCGCTGCAATTAATTGATGCACTTTATTCATAACAGAAGTTTATACTGGTAATTGAATAATAAAGATTGTTCCTTCTCCTTCCTTCGTTTCCACTTTGAGTTCTCCTCCATGCGATTTTACAATATCATAACTCAAACTCAATCCCAACCCTGTTCCTTGCCCTGTTGGTTTGGTAGTGAAGAAAGGTTGGAATATTTTGTCGAGAATTTTTAGAGGGATGCCACCCCCATTGTCAGATACTTTTATTTGAACAATCCGACCCCCTGAAGGGGGCTGAATCGAGCTTGTTGATATGCTAACAGTTGGCTCGTAAGAAACTCCCCCTTTAGGGGGTTGGGGGGTGGAGGGTTGGGGGGTCACAGCATAAAACGCATTCGTAATCAAATTCAAAATTACTCTCCCAATATCCTGTGGAACAATATTGATGTTGCCAATGCTTTCATCAAAATCCGTTTTCATGGTGGCGTTGAAAGATTTGTCTTTTGCTCTTAAACCATGATATGCCAGGCGTAAATATTCATCTGCTAGTGCATTGATATCTGTTAGTTCTTTTACACTGCTGCTGCTTCGGCTGTGTTGCAGCATACCTTTTACAATATCTCCTGCACGTTTGCCATGGTGATTTATTTTTTGTTCGTTCTCTTTAATGTCATTTGAAATTGATATCGCATCATCAATCTTTCCAGCTTTTAATTCTTGTTGCATCTCATCTATTAACTCAGTATTCACTTCACTAAAGTTATTCACGAAGTTCAAAGGATTCTGAATTTCATGGGCAATGCCCGCAGTAAGTTCTCCGAGTGATGCCATCTTCTCTGATTGAATTAATTGGGCCTGGGTGGATTTTAATTCATGCAAAGTACTTTCAACTCTATCTTTCTGTTCTTGCAAAACGATATTTGCTTGTTGCTTTTGGCGATTGTTTCGATAAAGAATAAAACCGATAATGCTCAGCACTAAGAGACCTGTAAGCATACCATAAGTCCTGATTTTAGATTCCGTTTCAATTCTGTTTTTTTCCAATTCCTGTAACCGTAGCTGTTCATCAAATCCAATATTCTGTAGCTGCTTTATCTTTGTAAAGCTTGTCAAAGAGTCTTTAACAAGCGTTACAAGCTGCAGGTACATAATTGCACTATCTAGCTTTTCTTGGCTCTTATAAATAGTTACCAAAATACTATAAGCGTCAATAGAACCATTTACACTACCCGTATTCTTGGATATAGCTAAACCCCTTTTAGCATAATAAAGCGCTGAATCATTATTACCAATGGTATTATAATAAACAGCTATTGCAACATGATCTTGTCCTAATCCAGCATAATTATTTTGTTCAATATCAAATTTTAAGGCAGTTAAATAATTTTCCAATGCCAGTTTTGGTAATCGTTGTTTTAAATAAATATCACCTATTCGTAGAAAGGAGCTACCCGAATATTTATTATACCGTACTTCTTTACTATAGTAAATAGATCTTTTGTAGGAAGCTAATGCCGAATCCAATTGATTCTGCCTAAAGTATATTTGACCTAAGCCTCTAAAACCTTGTGAAAGAATTGTTTTATCATTTATACTAAACCCATTTTTTAAACAATTTTGAATTACTTTGAGCTGATTGTCATAGTTTTCTGTTATGTCATATAGTCCAGAAGCATCACTCTGAATAGTGGCTAACAAACTTAAACGTGCAAATTGAGGTAATTGACCTATCGTAAATTTTGAGATATTCCAAATATTTTTTTCGCAATCAGTATTTTCTGCTATTGCTAATGCTGCATTAAAAGATTTTAAAGATTGTACATAATTGCCCGTATTTCTTGTTATAAGCCCCATTAGATCATAAGCATCGGCTTCCCATAACTTCAAATTCAATTTCTTTGCTAGTGGTAAATCTTTTTCTATAAAATACATAGCACTATCAGAATTGATATCTAAATAGAAAAGGGCCAATTCCCTATACGCAGCCATTCGAAGCGTATCACTTATTTCTTTTTTCAACTCAATCCTTAAACTATCTGCTTGCTTTTTTGTGGGCTCGAGATATAGTGGATTCACCTGCGAAAAAGAAAAAATAGGCAAGAAAAGACAGAATATGATTTTTAAAAATTTCATTAAGTATAATTTTATTAGAGAGGTAATTGAATAGTGAATGTGGAGCCTTCGCCTTCTTTCGTTTCACTTCTCATGTATAATCGATTTAATTTTTTTCTGTAGCTGCTTTTTATCGGGCAGGTACAGCTGATATTTTGATACAAATATTTTGTTTGAGATGCCGCCCATGGCATACTCTACCATCACTTCATCTTTTTCAGCGCTCAGAATAATACCAATAGGCTCACTATCACTTTCTACATTTTCTTCTGCTTTGAAATAGTTGAGATAAAGATTCATTTGACCAATATCACCATGATTTACTTTCTTGGTTTTTAAATCAATCAAAACAAAGCATTTTAAAATACGGTGATAAAAAACCAGGTCAACCGAATAGTGTTTGTTGCGGAGTGAAATTCTAAATTGCCTGGCTACAAATGCAAATCCTTTACCCAGTTCTAATAAAAACTGCTGCAGTTTATCAATTATCTTTTGTTCAAGATGCTTTTCAGTCATCCTGTGGCTTTGCGGTATTTTTAAAAAATCAAGAACATACGGGTCTTTTACTGCTTCATGTGGTTGTGTAATAATGTGTCCCTTTTCGGAAAGCTGTAATACTCCCTTTTTATCCTTACTCAGTGCCAATCTTTCAAACAAAGCAGAATTAACTTGTCGGTCAAGTTCTCTCACAGATAGATTTTGATTAATTGCCTGTTTTTCATAAAACTTTCTTGCAACTTCATCGCTAATACTAATTAGAGATATGTAATGGCTCCAACTCAATTTGGCAGACACTGTCTGCCATTTTTGATAGGCAAGATAAAAACGCCTCATATCGAGAATGTTGCGCCTGCCAAATCCCTTTCCATATAATTGTTTTAAATCTTTTGAAAGCCTTGCCAGCAGGTCGGTTCCGTACTCAGCCCTTTCATTCCCCTGTTGTTCAAATTCTATAATATGTCTGCCGATTTCCCAATTGGCTTTTACTAATTCAGTATTGATGGCCTTTACCGCATTTTGCCTTGCCTTATCAATAGTAAGACCTATACTAGCAAGTAGTTGATTATAATTTGGTTTTGTTTTTACTGATTTCATCTATGAAATTATTATCTACTTTAAAGTTATGCTGGAAGTATTATTGTAAACTCACTGCCCTCTCCCTCTTTCGTCTCCACTTTCAATTCTCCCCCATGCGCCTTTACAATATCATAACTCAAACTCAAACCTAAACCTGTTCCCTGGCCTGTTGGCTTTGTCGTGAAGAATGGTTGAAATATTTTGTCAAGAATTTTTGGAGGGATGCCAGCCCCATTGTCATTTACAGAAATCAATACTTTGCTGCCGTCTTTCTTTGTAGTTACTTTAACTGTTGGTTCGAAGTTTTCGATTCCGGATTTCTTTTTTTCATTCACCACATAAAATGCATTCGTAATCAAATTCAAAATCACTCTACCAATATCCTGAGAAATAATATTGATCTTACCGATACTTTCATCAAAATCGGTTTTCATAGTTGCATTAAATGACTTGTCTTTTGCGCGAAGACCATGATAGGCTAATCTTAAATATTCATCTGCTAATGCATTGATATCAGCTGGTTCTTTTACGCCGCTGCTGCTTCTGCTATGTTGAAGCATGCCTTTTACAATATCACCTGCACGTTTGCCGTGGTGGTTTATTTTTTCAGAATTAGATTCTATATCATTGGCGAGTGCAGATACTTCCTCTAAGTTGCCCTTAATTACTTCATCTTTTAATTCTTTAATCAACTCCGTATTAACTTCCGAAAAATTATTTACGAAGTTCAAAGGGTTTTGAATTTCGTGAGCGATGCCTGCTGTGAGTTCTCCGAGAGATGCCATTTTTTCGGATTGAACTAGTTGTTCCTGAGTTAATTTCAATTCGTTGAGTATATTTTGAAGTGTTTCATACGACCCTGCATTATATAAGGCGGCGGATGTATATGATGCAAGTGTTTTAAGAATATCTAAATGATGATGACTATAAGCGTCTTTATTATATGATTGAACTGTAATGAGACCAAAAACTTTTTCTTTTATCATTAATGGTAGGTAAATAAATGAAAGTGGTAAAGTCGAAAGAGTTCCATCTTCGAGTGTTCCTGTTTCTTCTATATACTGGCCTATATAATTTGAATATTCTTTTCTTACATCATTGATAAAAATTTCTTTTTGGTTTTCTATACACCATACCGGGAATTGATTTTTATTCTCCATCGTTCGTTGATATGGTTGATAACGAACTCCTTTTTCAATAGCAAGGCGATAGCTGATTGTTTCATTTTCGCTATTATAAATTCCAATACCAAAAATGCTAGCATCCATCATCTCATTAACCTTTTCGTATACAGTATTTAAAATTGTATCTAGATTAAGTGTTGAGGTGATTTCTTTTCCAATTTCGCTTAAAACTGAAACTGTATTATAGGATTGCTCCAACTCTTCAGTTTTCTTTTCTAATTCAGCATTCTTTTCTTTCATCACTACATTGGTCAGCTGGTTGATCTCTGCTTCCTTCTGTAGCTTTTCCATTTCATATTGAATGTTCAGGTACTTTTGTTTAGTTTCCTGTTCCTCTTTAAAAACCTCAGATTTATATTTATGATAAAGTTTGTAGTGTTTTACAAAGGACTGAATTTCTTCCTTACTTTCATATAGCTCAGCCAATGCTTCATGTGCCTTATAAATAATAGCTTTTGCTTTAATTTCTTCAGCAACTTTAAGTGATTCTAGTATATACTCTTTTGCTTGTTCTGGATCATCCTGCAGCAAAGCTAATTTTCCCAAATGCAGTAAGCTATCCGCTTCATTTACTTTATACCCAACTTCCCTACTATTAGAAAGGCTTTGTAAAAGATATTTTTTTGAATCATTTAGTCGGTTTTGTCTTAGAAAAAGATGACCAATTCCAAAAAGAGCATCACCCTTCATAACTTTTTGGGAAGATTGTTCACTTAATTGGAGACACTCAAGATAGGTTTCATATGCCTTGTCCATTTGCTCATCATTAAGATAGACAGTAGCCAAACTATCAAGAACTCTGGGTTGAAGATCCTGTGATACGCTAATCTCTTTGCTTAATAATAAAGCTCTTTGAAGAAATTCAATCCCTTTTTTATTATCGCCAAGCGTACTGTAAATATATCCGGCACCATTAAGAGCATAGGCCTGTGCTTCCTTGTTTCCAATTTCTTCATTTTGCTGTAATCCTTTTAAAAAATAATCCAGCCCTCTTTCATAATCTCCCATATAATAATAGATAGCACCAATAGAGATGTAGGCCTGTGCCTCCCCGCTTTTTTCACCAAATCGAATGAACATGTCCAGAGCCTGTAATGAATATGTCAGGGCTGTTTCCAGGTTTGAGAGAAAACGATGGCTCACACCCATATTGAGAATTGAAAAGGCCAATCCTTTCTGATAGGAATATTCTTCAGAAAGTTTTTTGGCTTCACTGCTTAACTCAAGTCCCAGTTTAGGTTGTGTAATATGCACCTCCCATGCCCGGGTATTTAAATCATCAATTTTTTTATTTATTTCAATAGAAATAGTTTCTGTAACAGTAATAAATTGATCCATAAATAATTTTTAAAAAATTGGTAATTGAATAACAAATGTTGATCCCTCTCCTTCCTTCGTTTCCACTTTCAACTCTCCCCCATGCGCCTTTACAATATCATAACTCAAACTCAACCCCAATCCTGTTCCTTGCCCAGTAGGTTTGGTGGTGAAGAAGGGTTGAAATATTTTGTCTAGAATTTTTGGAGGGATTCCACCCCCATTATCAGATACTTTTATTTGAATACTCCGACCCTCCCGACCAGTCGGGACAAGCTCTGAAGGGGGAGTAATTAATTTTGTGGTTACCCAAACAGTTGGCTCATAAATTTCAGAGACTTTTGAAGCACCCCCTTTAGGGGGCTGGGGGGTGTTTACTGCATAGAAAGCATTTGTAATTAGGTTTAGCACTACGCGACCAATATCCTGCTGAACAATATTGATGTTGCCGATACTTTCATCAAAATCAGTTTTCATACTCGCGTTGAAAGATTTGTCTTTTGCGCGAAGACCATGATACGCCAATCTTAAATATTCATCTGCCAAAGCATTTATATCAGTTGGTTCTTTTACGCCGTTGGTACTTCGGCTATGTTGCAACATTCCTTTTACAATGGAATCTGCTCTTTTTCCATGATGCAAAATTTTCTGTTGGTTCTCAATCGCATCTGTGGCTAAAGCTTTTGCCTCTTCCATATTGCCTTTATCCAATTCTACTTTCATTTCAGCAAGCAACTCTTCATTCACTTCTGAAAAATTATTGACGAAGTTGAGTGGGTTTTGAATTTCATGAGCAATGCCTGCAGTGAGTTCACCTAGCGAAGCCATTTTTTCTGATTGAACCAATTGAGATTGTGTAGATTTTAAATCATCAATTGATTCTTGTAGGGCTTTCGTTCTATCTTTCACCTGAATTTCAAGTAGCTCATTTTGTTGTGAGATGAGTAGATTTTTTTCTGCTTCTTTTTGTTTCTCCAATCTTTCTTTATCAATGATTTCTTCCGCTAATTTTTGCTGAACGGTTTCATAGCGTTTAAACAATAACCAGGAGAAAAATAGTATCATCCACAATATTCCTATTAATGTAAACAATGAATTCCAATCATTGAGCAAATTCGCAAATTGAGGTGTTTTTAATTGATAATATTTATCAGCTAAAAAAAAGATTTGTATTAAGGAGTAAACTGGACCAAACAAAAACATCAAAGGCAGCATTGCTAATATTTTTAGATTTGCTTTTACTTTTTTGCTAAATAAGATTAATAAGATGGTAATAAAGATCAGGTCCATGAAAATGTATAACTGAGTACTTATGATATCACCAATTCGATCGAACCAATAAATGTTTAAAGAACTTAGACCAAGGATGAACTGAACAATAAAAACTATTAATATGAAGTATGCAAAAACATTTAAGAGTTTATTCCATTTAGGCAAATACGCTTTAGTTCTAAAAAAATATTGAATAAAGCGCATTAGATAATAGAACATAAGTGCTAAAGAAAATAGGCCAAAAATTTCAATAAAAAAGTTATGAATTCCAAAAATGAAATCATAAAAACTTCCCAAAGATTGCAACCCAGCAAAAATTAAAAACAAAGAATAATAGAGGTATTCTTTTTCTTTTATTGCTCTATAAAAAGTAAGATTAACAATACAGGTGATGAGTATCATTCCCAATAAAAAACCAACAATAATATATTCAAATACAGAATTATCTAAAAGCCTATTTTTTATGCCATACTCTTTCTCAAGATAAGCATCCATAAAATTGATGGTCAGATCTTTAATTGGACCCAACCTAAAGTAAGTACTATGCTTATTAATAAAGAGGCTTATTTCCTGATTGGGCTCAATTGTAATTGTTGCCATATTAAGCAACTTATAACCATCCCTGTCCTTTTGAGAATATCTAATTCCTGTTTTTAAATGCTTCCATTGAAGTGTAGAGTCGGCAAAATAGATATCGGTATAGTTTCCAATTGAACTCAAGCCGATCTCCACTTTTTTATTCAATCCATTTTTCAATTTCAATTTGAACCAAATTCTTTTTATTGAAAAATCAAAGGACTTTGTAGTATCAATTACTTGAAATTGATTTGCCATTGCTGGGCTAGATACAGTTTTGAAATCTGTTTTGCCCAAAGTATCATTCCATATCAACCAATTTTTTCTACTGAGTTTCACAGATGCATTGGTGTCTGTTGTAATCAAAAAAGTTTCCTGTGCGGCCAATGGAACAATGGCGATGAATAAAAAAAATAGGACCAGTCTACAGTGTTTGCTGTTTTTTCTCATATGGTTAAAATAAATGGTGGTCAAATTATAAGCGTCTCTAATTTATGATTTATATTTCAGTATAAATCGCTTTTATATGATTAAATCAATACTTATTGCTGTATCTATTGGGGTGCTCAGTTTTAATGCAAGCGCACAATCAAATAAAGATTCTGCCAACAATGAATTCAATAATTACTTCAAACCCCTGAAATGGCGTAGTATCGGGCCTTTCAGAGGAGGGCGCTCTGTAACATCAACAGGAGTAGTAGGCAATATCAACACTTATTATATGGGTACTACGGGTGGTGGATTATGGAAAACCGAAGACATGGGAATTTCTTGGAACAATATTTCAGATGGGTATTTTAAAACTGGTTCTGTTGGTGCCATTACAGTTGCAGAATCGGACCCCAATGTGGTTTATGTTGGAATGGGCGAACATGCCGTTCGTGGTGTAATGACGCACCATGGAGATGGAATGTATAAAAGTACTGATGCTGGTAAAACTTGGAAGAAAATAGGGCTTGATCTTACCCAACATATTGCCCGTATTGTGGTTGATCCCAAAGATCCAAACATCCTATTGGTGGCGGTTCAAGGACCATTGTATAGTAAATCAGCCGAAAGGGGTATTTATAAATCTACCGATGGGGGTACTACCTGGAAAAAGGTTTTATACATTGATGATAAAACCGGTTGTGCTGAAATTTCGATGGACATGAACAACCCGCGCATCATCTATGCTGCAATGTGGGAACATGGTCGGCTTCCTTGGAAAGTGATCAGTGGCGGGCCTGGTAGCGGATTGTATAAATCTACCGACGGTGGCGAACATTGGGAAAAAATGCAGGATGGTTTACCAAAAGAAATGGGCAAGATGTCCATTGCGGTTTGTAGATCTAATTCCGAAAAAGTATATGCTCTTATAGAAAGTGATTTCGATAAAGAAGCAGGCGGGCTCTATGTTTCCAACGATGCTGGTAAAAACTGGAACCAGGTAACCAACGACCATCGCCTCATTCAAAGAGCCTGGTATTATATTGAATTGTTTACCGACCCACAAAACGACAATACCCTATATGTTATGAGCGCTCCTGCATTAAAATCAACCGATGGAGGAAAAACCTGGAGTAATATGAGTACCATGCATGGAGATCATCACAATCTTTGGATCAATCCTACCAACGCGAACAATATGATCATCTCCGATGATGGAGGTGCGTGCATTTCTTTCAACAAAGGAAAATCTTGGAGTTCTCAACAGAATATGCCTACTGCTCAGTTTTATCGCATCAATGTAGACAATCAATTCCCATACCGCATATATGGTGGGCAACAGGATAATTCTTCTGTAAGCATTGCTAGCCGTGTATTATCAGGGGGTGGCATTGGCGCCACAGATTGGACCAGTTCTGCAGGAGGTGAAAGTGCTTTCTTGGCATTCAACCCTGATGATCCTAGATATGTAATGGGTGGAAGCTATCAAGGAACCATTGAAGTACTCGACACTAAAACAAAAACATCCTACAATGTAATGGCAGCGCCTATTCAATACCTGAGTATGGATGCCAAAGACATGAAGTACCGATACAATTGGAATGCGCCAATTATTTGGAGCAAACACGAGCCCGGTACTTTTTATCATGGGAGCCAACTTTTATTGAAATCTACGGATATGGGTAAATCATGGGCGGAAGTTTCTCCTGACCTTACACGCAATGAAAAAGAAAAACAAGGAAAACCTGGTGTGCCATTTACGAATGAAGCTGTGGGTGCTGAAAATTATGGCACATTGAGTTATGTGATTGAACACCCGAATGAAAAAGGAGTGATCTATACGGGTAGTGATGATGGTGTGGTTTCATTAACAAGAGATGGAGGAAAAACCTGGAAGAATATTACTCCTGCTGGATTAGCGGAGTGTTTGATCAATGCCATTGAAGTTTCTCCTTTTGATAATGCAACCGCATATATTGCAACAACTCGTTATAAATTCAACGACCATAAACCAGGTTTGTATAAAACAACCGACTATGGAAAAACATGGACTAAAATAGATGCTGGTATTCCTGAAGGGGCTTTCACCAGAGTTGTTCGTGAAGACCAAGTAATTAAAGATCTCTTATTTGCAGGAACAGAAACAGGCGTGTACATTTCTTGGAACGGCGGAAAAAATTGGAAACCTTTTCAATTAAATTTACCATTAACGCCTATCACCGATTTAAAAATTCATCAGGGTAATTTAATTGCTGCTACATCTGGTAGATCATTTTGGGTTTTAGATGATTTGAGCATGATCCGTCAATATAAAAAGGACAGCAGCTTTGCTATATTTCAACCAAGTCCAAATTATATTACCAATAGCTATTCCGATTTAGATGAATCTGATGAAGACTTTAAAGGCGCTAATAAATTCAGGGGTGTAAATGCTGCATCTGGTATTGTGTTGTACTATCAATTACCTACTTTGAAAGATTCTGTTGATGTGGTTTTAACTATCACTGATAGTAAAGGAAATTTAGTAAATAAATTCAGCTCGGCTGCAGATAAAAACTATAAAAAATATGATGGTGCTCCACCTGCTGATCCAACATTGAATAAATCTAAAGGCTTGAATCGTTTTGTATGGAATATGTTATACCCTACTATGAAAGGTGTTACCAATGTATATGTAGAAGCAGGTTATAGAGCTCATAAAGCATCGCTTGGAAAATATACATTTACGCTAGAAGCAGGCAATCAAAAACAAACAACAACAGCAGAAATTTTAGCAAACCCGTTATACAATTTCACTGCCACTGATTATGAAATGTATCACCAAACATTGAACAGCGTTGAAACGGAATTGTCTACAATGCATACTATGGTGACTTCTATGGATAGCAAAAGAGAGCAAATAGAAGCGATGTTAAAAAATATTTCAGCCGACGATAAAAATAAAAATGTAAAATCTATTGGCGAAGCATTAGTTAAAAAAATGAAAGCCTGGGACGAAGACATGGTACAACGTAAAACAAAAGCTTATGACGATGCAGAAAATTTCCCCAACAAGTTTACTGCTAATTATTTATTCATGATCAATCAAATGCAACACGATTTACCTGTTGTAACACAACCTGCCTTGAATAGAATGAAAGAAATGAATGCAGAGTGGGCACAATTAAAAGCTAAAGCAGATGCTTTCACTACTGTTGATATTCCAGCTTTGAATAAGCTTTGTTGGGAAGCTGGTATTGGAGCAGTTTGGAAAAACTAAAAAAGACGATTGCTGGGTTTAGTATTATACAGGAAGTATGATGCTAAACTCAGTTCCCGTTTCTTCGCCGGCAATTCCTGTTGATTCTTTTGTAACTACTTTTATTTCACCCCCATGGGCTTTCACAATATCATAACTCAAACTCAATCCCAATCCTGTTCCTTGGCCCGTTGGTTTGGTGGTAAAGAAGGGTTGGAAAATTTTGTCGAGGATTGATTG
>JANOZT010000106.1:0-73042 GCA_031429515.1 Sphingobacteriia bacterium | reverse complement strand
TTTCGTTTTTAAGATCTCAAATAAGTCCTCATTTTATTTTTAATGTGTTAAATAGTATTGTTTATTTAATTCGTTCCAAATCTAAAAATGCTGAAAGAGTAACATTGGAGCTATCAGAACTTATAAGATATATGCTATATGACTCTGACAATAAACATGTTATGTTAGAAAATGAAGTGCAGTATCTAACAAATTATGTGGAATTGCAAAAAATGCGATTTGGAGAAGACGTTAAAATCACTTTAAAATTAGAAGGAGATTCTATTGGCTTTAATGGAAGCGGCTCGCTCACTATGGCAGCTAAAACTTTTAAGGCAAGTTTCGGCTATTATAAAATCAGGAATACAAGCACTTATATGCAAGCAAGCATTAGTGTGCCACTGAATGGTGTTAAAACAGGGCCAGTTTCTTGGTACAGTGGAGGTGGTGGATTTATTTATGAATCTATTGGAAGCAGATTTATGGTTTACTTAAAAGGCGAATGTGGTTTGTCGCCTACTAAACCTACAACAGGAGCTACCTATTTAAGTGTAGATACTTTGGGGATTTTATTTGAAGGAGAACAGTGTGGTATCAAGCCCATATTAAGAGGTAGTGCCAGATTATTTTTAAAAGATTCCTTATGGGGAAAAATTGATGCAACGGTTGATTTTTGTAGAAATTTTTTAGAAGTTAGAGCTGATTTAGAAAAAAAGAACATTATCAAAGGGGTAGATTGCCAGGTAAATGGGGTAATGTTTGGTCAAGTAAAAGCAGATGGTAATCCTGCATTTTTCTTGGGTATCAATGCAACTCTAGATCTCGGAGATATAGCAAGAGGAAATGCCGAAATAGCATTGGGTATTAACTTTGATAGAAATGAAGCCAATGTAACACAAGCTGCAAAAACTGCTTTTGATCTAATTCCATCCTATGCACGCAATACCAATCAAACTAGTTTTGATGGGATTTATTTGAATATTCAAGCTACTATACCTCAAACTAGTGGAGCTTGGGCTAGTAGTATAGCAGGTGGTGTTGTAAGTTTTAATGTGAATTATAGCTATGGTGCGAGTGGGCAAATTAAGTTTTACTATAATTATTCTACCAGTAGTTTTTTAGCGAAACTCAGTATTGCAGCCAACGCAAGCTTTTCTGCAGTATTTAGTGTTCTTGGCAATCAAGCTAATATGAGTGGAGGGGCTGCTTTTTCTTTGAATTTAGAAGGTGGAAGGAATGATACAGATGGTTGGAATATTGCTGGTAGTGTAGCAGCCAGTGGGTATCTCGCAATGGGACGAACTTGTGATTGTAATGATTACAAAATTTTTGGCGGCTTTGGTGTAAAAGTTTGTATTGATAAAAGTGCAGCTTTTTCTTATAAACAAAATGGCAGCCCTAAATGGACTTTTAGTTTAAATTAAAGTAACAGCAAAAAAATGAAAATGAATAAGCAATTTGGTGGGATATTATTTTTATTGATGGTTTTTGTAACCAACGTTTTTGCACAATCTCCTGCAGGTAATCAGCGATACATCCCTTCAATCAGTTCGCCCAACGGGAATTATGTTTATATGTATGATCTCTTGTCAGATATGATGAATGATTCAACAAAACTGGCCAGTACCGATTATTTTGTTATTGAAAGAAGAACGGTAATGCAAGATGGAGCAGATTCAAATCAATTGGATAATAAAAAAATTGGAATGGCTAGAGTGATTCAGAATAATGGGGACTTAAATAAACTATTTTCTGCTAATGAAATTGCTGCTTTAAAATCAGATTTTAAGATAAGATCCAATGCAGATTTGTTGAATTATTTTAAAACAAAATCAAACCCACGGGCATATGGGTTTAATTATTTGAGCAATGCCGTTAAAATTGCAATGGGTCATATGTATTTGGATAAAGAGGTAAAAGAAGGGGAAAAATACATGTATGTTTTAACCCGTGTAGATAAAAACAAAACCGAAGAACCTTGGGGGTATACTTTTGTAGAAACCAAATCGGGTAATGAAGCATTAAATCAACTTAAACCGAGAACGGTCAATATTATTGCTACAGATAGTTTTATTAGTATTAGTTGGAAATTACCCCTTCCCCTTAAATCGAAAGAAGATGCCAATAAATTAATTTCGGGTAAAAAAAGTTTTAAAAGCCTTGTTAAATTGTTACCCTTTGAATTAAATATGGTAAGGGCAAAAATATTTTCTTATAATACACAGGGCTGGTCAGTATTGCCAGATATGTTATTCGGCAATCCTAATAGTACAGGAGATACACTTAGTTTTTTTTATTATAAAAAAACAGTACCAGATGAAGTGGTAAGCTGTTATTTACAATTAGAAGATGAAGTACAGAATATTGGGCCTAATTCCGATACCAGTACTTCTTATGCGATTGATAAAAAACGCTTGCCAATTATATTAGGTATTAAAACTAAAGAAGTGTTGGATGGAGTTGAAATTAACTGGAAAAAATTACCCCAACAACCTTATATAGCAGGCGTAGAAATAACTAAAACAGATGGCTTTACTGTTGATACGGTTGCTATATTAAGTGCTAAAGATTCATTGTACACAGACTATCGTTTAAAAGTGGGGATCAGCTATACATACAATGTAAAAGCCTTATATCTGCCACAAACTAATTTAAAACAAGAACTTCCAGCGCAAAGTTTGGGTATGTACACTATTTTTTCCAAGCCATTAGCACCTCGAGATTTGATAGTAGAAAATGTAGGTCCCAATATTGCCTTAAAGTGGAATTATGATAGCGTGCCAGGTTTTTTTGGCTATTTTATTTATAGAGGTACATCCCCTAATAATATGGCCATTGTTGGTGGGCCACTTAAAACAAAAAATTATATTGATACATCTTCAACGCTAAGTGGCAGGAGTAAGTATTACTATACCGTTGTTACGCAGAATTTACGGGAAGATGTAAGTGTTAATAGCAATATGGTAGATATTGTTCCAAACAGAAAAATTGAAACAGTTTCACCCAACGACCTTCATTTTTATTTCTCCAACGATAAATTATTAATGGAGTGGAGCGATGTTCGCAAGCAAGATGATGCCATTGTAGGATTCGCCATTAAAAAAACCACAGTGGGCAACAAGGGTTTTAGTTTTTTAACCAAAGAACGCATAGAAACCACAACCGCTTTCGATTCTACTATTGTAGCCGGAATTACTTATCAATACAGTATTGCCAGTATTAATACAAGAGGAGATACCAGTGAATACAGTTCTGTTAAAGAATACAAATTAGAAAAAGAACCAGTAGCAATTTTAGCTGATTTTACTGCAAGAAATATTGAAGAAGGCATTGAACTGGAATGGGCAGCCATGGAATATACCGATAGAAAATCATACAATATTTATAGAAAACTATTACCAGAACAACCTGCTGTTAAAATAGGTTCAGTTAATGCAAACACTTTCTTATTTATTGATAAAACAGCACAGAAAAATACCACCTATATCTATGAAATTAGTATTACAGATATAGATGGAAGAGAAGGTATAAAAAGTATCGCCAAAGCAGTAAAAAGAAAATAGGAAAAACTAAGTTATTGATTCGCCTATACATACAAACAAGAAATATGTATCTAAACAAACACAATAAGAACACAAAATTATTCAAATATTGTAATTGGATGAAACCCTTTTCATCATTGCAATTTTCTGATTTTATTTTAACTTTAGCATTTCTTTTTGTTGTATCAAGTGTTTCTGCTCAAAATGTGGATTTGAACAATATAAGCAGCATGAAAGATGGATTCAAAAAGAATAATTTATTTAAACTTTCTGGAGGATTAAATGTAAATTCTGTTTATTCGCTTGGCTCAGATCTAACCGGAAGAGACCCCTTTAACTGGGTTATTGGAGGTAATATTAATGTGCAATTATTTAAGCAGGTAAATCTTCCCTTTGCTTTTTCACTTACCAATATTGGTGCAGGGTATAATTTTCCTACGCCCCCTAATAGGTTAAGCCTGCACCCAACTTATAAATGGGTCACTGCACATATTGGCGATGTGAATATGAGTTTTTCGCCTTACACTTTGAATGGGCATTTATTTCGTGGGCTTGGATTAGATTTAACACCACCAGGACGAGTTAAATTAAGTATGATGTATGGTCGATTACAAAAGGCGGTAGAATATGATTCAACTAATCCGAGTTTTAATTCTGCTACTTATGAGCGCTGGGGTTATGGTGCCAAACTAGATTATGAAAGGGAAAAATATGCATTGGGGGTTACTGTGTTTAGTGCAAAGGATAAAATAAATTCATTACAATATGCACCAGATAGTTTATTGGTATTTCCTAAACAAAATCTAGCCACCAGTTATACTGCTATTGTAAGACCTGCAAAAGGAATTCAAATATCTGGCGAAATTGCTACAAGTATTTTTACAACTAATGCTAAATCTGAAGATATAGAGAAAAGTACTTTAGATAATATCAGGCGTTTGTATTTTCCGATCAAAAGCGCTACATCATTTAATAAAGCGCTTAAAATGCAGTTTACTTATAACATTAAGCGAACAGTTTTGGGAGTAAGTTATGAACGGATTGACCCTGGGTATCAAACCCTAGGAACCTACTTTTTTGCCAATGATTTAGAGAATGCAACATTTAATTTTTCACAGATATTCATGAACAATAAATTAACCGTTTCCGGAAATATTGGTTCACAAAGAGACGATATTAACGGCACGAAGTCTGCTTCTAACAATAGATTTATTGGGTCATTTAATATCAATTATATGCCTAGCACAAAATTTGTTTCGAGCTTTAGTTATTCCAATTTCAAAACATTTATGTATGTAAAACCACAATTCCAAAGTCTCACTACCATCGTCAATACACCCAATCTTGATACGCTCAATTTTAAACAAATTTCGGAAAGTATGAATTTGAACATGAATTTTGGTTTAAAGAACGATAATAGTACCAACCAAAATTTAAACGTGAATTTAAGTTACCAAAATGCCAACAATATACAAGGTGGAGTTGTGCAGGAATTGGCAGGCGCGAAAATTTACAACGGTACTGCAGCATATTCACTTTTGTTAGTGCCACAAAGCATTAATTTTAATCTTATATACAGTTATAATCTCAATACCATTGGAGGAATCAATAGCAGTGTTTATGGTCCAACCCTTGCAATGGGAGCCAAAATGTTAAAACAAAAGATGAATGTAAATCTTTCTGTTTCTACCAATAAAATTACCAACTCAGGAGGGGGTACCGAATACAATATTTTAAACAATAGAATTAATGCAAGCTACAATCTAGGAAAGAGCAGCTTTCAATTTAACCTCATGCATCAAAACAGAAAAGGTACAGATAATACTGCCGTTTACAATATTGTTGGAAGTATAGGGTTTAATACTTCGTTTTAAATATTATCATCCCTTTCCTTCAGTTCTTTAATCTTATCGAGCGCCCCAGCTACCACATCGCACATAATGGTATACAAAGCCCCTGGTTTATAATTGGCATAAATATGTTCTAAAGCAAGGTTTTCATTGGCAATCACCGTTTGAGGCAAATCAGGGTTTACCGAATTCACTCCTTCTTGCAATAATGCGATGATTTCCTCAGCTGTTCTACCACGCAAATTTTTATCGCATCTTATAATGATTTCATCAAAATATTTAGCAGATATCACCCCAAGTTCTCTAATATCTTCATCCCTACGATCGCCGGTTCCGCTGATCACACCTACTTTATAGGGGTAGTCTAATTTATTGACAAAATCGCCGAGTAATCTCAAGCCATGAGGGTTATGGGCAAAATCAGCTAAAAAAGTAAAATGCTTAAAATGAAAGAAATTCAATCTACCAGGCGTGGTATTGCTGCTGGAGATAAAAGTTTGCAAACCACTTCTGATATCTTCTATTGTAATGCTTTTGAATAAATAAGTAGCCATCACACTAGGCAAACAATTCGCAATATTGTGCACTGCTTTTCCTTCGAAAGTGAGTGGAATATCTTTCACATTCATTACCCTAATTTTCCAAGTGCCTTTTAAAATGCTCACAAATCCATTTTCAAAAACAGTCGCTAATCCGCCAGCTTTGCAATGGCTTTGAATTCTAGGATTATTTTCGTCCATACTGAACAAAGCAATATTGCATTTAAGGTCTTTCTTCATGGCATAGACCAAATCATCATCCGCATTCAATACTGCATAGCCATGCGGAAATACAGTTTCAGGAACAACGGCTTTCACTCTGGCCATTTGTTCTACACTATTGATACCACCTAAACCAATATGGTCTTCTGCAACATTAGTAACTATCGCAACATCACAATATTGAAAAGCCAATCCATTTTTTAATATGCCACCTCTTGCACATTCCAATACAGCAAAATCTACAGTTGGATCTTTCAATACAAACTGAGATGAAAGCGGTCCTGTGCAATCTCCCTTCATCAATAATTGATTTTGAATGTATACACCATCACTAGTAGTGTAGCCCACTTTTTTCCCAGCACTTTTTGAAATATGTGCAGTTAAACGAGTTGTAGTTGTTTTTCCGTTGGTTCCAGTAATGGCAATAATGGGAATACGCCCATTGCTTCTATCAGGAAAGAGCATGTCTATTACTGGTTCTGCAACGTTGCGTGGCAAACCTTCTGCAGGTTCAATATGCATTCTGAAACCTGGTGCAGCATTCACTTCTAAGATGGCTCCACCGTTTTCATTTACAGGAGTATGTAAATCTTCTGCCATGATATCGATACCGCAAATATCCAATCCAATAATTTTTGCAATGCGTTCGCACATGACCACATTGGCAGGATGTACTTCGTCGGTAATATCAGTTGAAGTTCCTCCAGTAGAAAGGTTGGCAGTTGTTTTTAACAACACCAATTCTCCTTTTGTAGGAATAGTATCTAAAGTATAACCAATGTCTTCCAACATTTTCATGGTACTTCCATCCACCGTAATTTGTGTTAGTACTTTTTCATGCCCATACCCTCTGCGCGGATCTTTGTTGGTCTCATCAATTAGCCATTGAATAGAATGTATGCCATCACCAACAACCGATGCTGGTGTGCGAAGTGCAGCACAAATAAATTTATAATTGATCACTAAAATTCTAAAATCGAAACCAGTAATAAATCTTTCTACAATTACTGAACGTCCGTAAACTTTAGCAGCTTCGAATGCTTTCAATGCTTGTTCCCAATTGATTATATTGGTAGTATTGCCTTTTCCATGATTACCATCGATGGGTTTAATTACCAACGGGTAGCCAAATTTATCAACCGCTTCCTGTAAGCCAATTTCAGTTCTTACAACAGTGCCTCTTGGAACTGGAATTTCAGCAGCTTCTAATAAATTTTTGGTTTCCTCTTTATCACAAGCAATATCAACAGCAATATTTCCTGTTGTTGAAGCAATAGTTGCCCTGATTCTTTTTTGGTGGATTCCATAGCCCAATTGAACCAAACTATGTTTATTTAATCGAAGATGGGGGATTCCTCTTTTAGCGGCTTCATCAACAATACAACCAGTGGAAGGTCCAAGGCGTGTATCCTCCCTTATTTCACGTAAGCTTTGAATATCATCTGTTAAATCGTAAGGAGTATTACTTGCAAGTGCTTCAGTAATTCTTACAGCAGCTTTTCCAGCATAAACACCTGCATCTTCTTCTATATAACTGAATACTACAAAATATTTTCCTAGTTCTCCTGTACCTCTGGTTCTACCAAATCCAGTGTCCATTCCTGCAAGGGTTTGTAATTCTAGTGCTATATGTTCAATAACATGCCCCATCCAAGTGCCTTCTTCCACTCTTTGAAAAAAGCCACCAGGCGCTCCAACACTACAGCGATGAGAATACATAGAAGGAAATAATGCTTTCAATCGGTCTAAGAACCCGTCAATAGTATTTGTAGGACGCTGCTCCATTTCTTGTAAATCCAATTTCATCTGAATGAGCTTGGTTCTGCGAATACTCCAATAATTGGGGCCTCTTAGTATTTTGGTTTCTTCAATTTTCATAAAAATTGCTGGTTGTTTGGGAATTTCATTTGTACACATTTAATACACTTTGTGTAGGAGGATGAATATATCATTTTTTTTGGGATTGATGGGCAATTCAAAAGGCTTATTTTTGTTTTGTATCGAATTTGTAAGCATGAGTATTCCAAAAGGAAAATTAATTGCCATAGGTGGCGCCGAAGACAAAGGCACAGACTTGGAAAAAGGGGAAATATTTCGAAATAATCTTAATTTTTTTGAATTAGGTATTTTAAGAAGGATAGTGGAGGAATCTGGTGGTCCAAACGCTTGTATTGAAGTGGTTACAACGGCATCTACCATACCTTATGAAGTAGGTGAGAACTATTTAGATGCTTTTGGTAAAATAGGTTGTACCGATGTTGGGGTAATACATATCAGAAATAGAGAAGATGCCCAAAAGCAAGAATACATCGATCGAATAGCCAAATGCGATTCAGTGATGTTTACTGGGGGCAATCAATTGAGGCTCACTGCCATATTCGGAGGTACCCGATTTTTGAAAATTATTCATGATCGTTATGATAAAGAAAGCTTTGTAGTGGCTGGGACATCGGCTGGTGCAATGGCCATGAGTAATACGATGATTTACGAAGGAAATGCAACACGTGCTCATTTAAAAGGAGAAGTGAAAATCACCACTGGTTTAGGATTTATGGATAACGTGATCTTTGATTCTCATTTTGAGAAGCGCGGTCGTTTTGCTCGTTTAGCTCAAGCAGTATCTGCAAATCCTTCTTGCATTGGAATTGGTTTAGGAGAAGATACTGGCATGTTAATTACAAATGGCAATCAAATGGAAGCCATTGGAAGCGGGTTAGTAATTATTGTAGACGGTCATGATATCAAACACAGCAATATGGCGGATATACCTGAAGGTAATCCACTCAGTATAGAAAATTTAAAAGTACATTTTTGTGCAAAAGGAAATGGCTACTTAGTAAATGAAAGAACTTTTGTAGAATTGATGGGCGCCGCTACAACGCCTGTTATGACGGACATTTACTAAAGAAGAAAGATGAAAGATGAAAGAAGAAAGATGAAAGAAGAAAGAAGAAATAATTAATATGTCTGGAAAATTAATTTTGTTTGCCGTTTTTATTGCCTCTATGTTTTTGATGGCGTTTAATTATACCAAGAAAAGAAAAGTGATTTTTTTTGGTGATTCAATCACCCAAATGGGAGCGGGGCCTGGAGGGTATCTACGATTGATGGAAACGACTTTGCAGAAAGAAGCTGTTGCAGATCAATATGAATTTATTGGTGCTGGAATAAGTGGAAACAAGGTAACCGATTTGTATTTGCGATTAGAAGAAGATGTTCTGAAACAAAATCCAGAAATAGTAGTCATCTATATTGGCATCAACGATATCTGGCACAAACGACTCAATGGTTCAGGAACAGAATTTGTAAAATATGCCCAATTCTACGAAGCCATTGTAAAAAAATTACAAGCTGCTGGTATTAAAATTGTTGTTTGCACTCCATCTGTTATTGGCGAAAGAAAAGACATGTCCAATGAACAAGATGGAGAATTAAATATGTACAGTAATTGGCTGCGTTATTATGCTAAAACAAACCAAATCCCATGCGTAGATTTACGCACTTCATTTGTCAATTATTTAATTGCCAACAATCCAAATAATGAAGAAAAAGGGTTTCTTACTTCAGACAGAGTGCATCTTAATGCTGCAGGAAATCAATTTGTTGCAGAAGAAATCTGGAAAACACTCAAGCAAGTGAAATAAGTTAATTGTTTATTTCTCTAAATGGCACCGGACTTACTTGAACTATTGGAAATTCTCCTTTTGGAGTGAGTATAATTTCAGTTCCTGAAACGGTTTCGCCTTTCCCAATAATGTAACCTAGCTGAAGAGATTTGCCTAATAATTCTTTACTAATGCTTTCATTGATTGTGTAATTCCAATCCCTGGCAGTTAAAGTTTTGCCTTTGTTAGTTAATCTTTTGCCAGTTGCATTAATGCAACTAAAGTCGGCAATAATGTTCGCTGCACGGCTATTAAATGAAATGTTGGTTCTTTTTGAAATGTATTTTGTACAACCTATATTAGTAATGAAAAAGCGAACTTCATATCGCTCATAATCCTCTTTAGATTGAATGTTTGTAATTGTATAACCATATTCCATGTCATTGATAAAGGTAACTGAGTCTTTTACAAGTTTGAATTGAGCGTTTGTTCCATTAGAAAAAATAATTACAATGATCAATACAAGCAAGTATTTAATAAGTTTCATTTTTTGTTTTTTTTATGAGTTAGTTTACAATTACTAAGTTATAATTCTTTTTTCCTTTTTGTACTAGAATGTATTTATTCTGCAACAAATCAGTTAATTCGATAGTTGTTTTATCAGCGGAGATCTTTGCTTTATTAATTGCTATCCCTCCAGCTTGTAACATTTTTTTTGCTTCACCTTTACTAGGAAAAATTGCTGTGTCAGTTAGAAAATTAATGATATCATAACCACCGTTGAGCTTTGAACGTTGAATTGCTGCGGTTGGAACCCCATCCATCACTTGTAGCAACTGCTTTTCATTTAAACTATTCAAAACATCGGTGGCCGCATTTCCAAATAATATTTCTGATGCTTTTACTGCAAATTCATAATCTGCTCTGCTATGCACAAAGCAAGTAATTTCTTCTGCTAGTTTTTTTTGCAATGCTCTTTCGTGTGGAGCAGCTTGATGTTCGGCAATTAATAATTCTATAACTTCTTTTGGTAGTAGCGTAAATATTTTGATCCATTTAACAGCATCTTCATCACTTGCGTTTAACCAGAATTGATAAAACTGATAAGGCGATGTTTTCTCTGAATCCAACCAAATATTTCCTTTTTCTGTCTTACCAAATTTTCCGCCATCGGTCTTGGTAATTAAGGGGCAAGTAAATGCAAATGCTTCGCCACCTGTTTTTCTGCGAATGAGTTCTGTACCAGTTACAATATTGCCCCACTGATCACTTCCACCCATTTGTAATTTGCAATTTTTATTTTGGTAGAGCCAATAAAAATCATAGCCCTGTACCAGCTGATAAGTAAACTCAGTAAAGCTCATTCCGGTTTCTCCTTCCAATCTTTTTTTCACACTGTCTTTACTCATCATATAATTCACCGTAATGTGTTTGCCTACATCGCGAATGAAATTCAGGAAACTAAAATCTTTAAACCAGTCGTAGTTATTCACCATTTCTGCTTTATTGATTTTGTCGGCTTTGAAATCTAAAAATTTTGACAGTTGTTTGCGTACACCTTCCTGATTGAATTGTAACACTTCTTCGCTCAATAAATTTCTCTCTTCGCTTTTGCCGCTCGGATCTCCCACCATACCTGTAGCGCCACCAACCAATGCATAAGGTTTATGCCCTGCATTTTGTAAATGCACTAGCAATAAAATGGGCACCAAACTTCCAATATGCAAACTGTCTGATGTTGGATCAAACCCTATATAGCCCGAAACCATTTCTTTTTCCAATAATGCTTCTGTTCCAGGCATTATATCCTGAATCATTCCCCTCCATGTTAATTCGGCAACTAAACTCATTCAGCAAGATTTTGTGCAAATGTACAAAAGATGATGGCAGCATGCAAAGCCTTAGTTTTGCATAAAATCGAAACGATTATGCGGAAAGTTGGAGATGGAACAAGGGCATTGAATTTCTTTATCGATACTATTTTAATTACCATATTGGCCATGCTTTTGCGCAGATGGTGGAATTGGTACGTAATGTACTGGGGCTATCCGCCACTTAATTTCGGTTGGTTTTTCTTTGGAACTACTTGGCTGTATTATTTTTTGTTTGAATCCCTTTTTTCTAGATCACCCGCCAAATGGCTTACTCAAACCAAAGTGGTAACCCTTTCTGACAGCAAACCCTCCATTTTGATTATTTTTTGGCGATCTCTATTGCGACTTACGGTGATTGATTTATTCTTCGGCCCTTTTTTAGATGGCCCATTGCATGATTATGCGAGTAAAACCAAGGTAGTTGAAGGTTAAGGTCATTCATTTCCTAAATCGAAACTACTCGGGCTATTGATTGTTATACATTTGCGCTTCAGCAAGTAGCAAGCATTTATATGGCAAAGATTGGGATTAATATAGCAACAGGAAGCCTTCAACAGGCTGAAATAATTGTTGGCATTGATTTAGGAACTACCAATAGTTTGGTGGCCATCATTCATCCGGAAAGCAAACAACCCACTGCGTTAAAAGAATTTAATTCAAGTAGTTTGGTTCCTAGTGTAGTGCATTTTGATGCACTAGGCAATGCAGAAGTGGGTGAATTGGCCAAAAATTATTTAGAATCCGATCCGGCCAATACTATTTTTTCTGCCAAAAGATTAATGGGAAAAAGCTTCAACGATCTAAAAGCAAATGCAGATTTCTTTACCTATAAAGTAATTGACGACGATGCAGACAGGTTGGTTAAAGTGCAGGTAGGTAATCAATTTTATTCGCCAATTGAATTGTCTTCTTTTATTTTAAAAGAGTTAAAAAATCGAGCGGAACATATTTTAAAAACACCGGTTTCTAAAGCAGTGATTACTGTGCCTGCTTATTTTAATGATGCACAAAGACAAGCTACCAGAGATGCAGGAAAGCTCGCTGGGTTGGATGTCTTGCGTATTGTTAACGAACCTACTGCTGCAAGTTTAGCTTACGGAATTGGCTTGAATAAGGAAGAAGAAAAAACGATTGCGGTCTACGATCTAGGTGGTGGCACTTTTGATATTTCTATTTTAAAAATTGCAGGTGGCATTTTTGAAGTGTTGAGTACCAATGGAGACACTTATTTGGGTGGAGATGATTTAGATAGAACCATCATGGAATTTTGGCTGGAACAAATCGGTATTCCTTTTCATGAGATCAATCAAGATAAATCTCAATTACAATCATTGCGGTTATTAGCAGAAGAAGCCAAAAAAACGTTGAGTACAATTGAAAGTTTTGAAGGCAATTGGGATGATAAAAAATTAACTATAACTGTCGATCAATTCAATAATATCATCACTCCATTAATTAATAGAACTATTGATTCATGCTCCAAAGCCTTAGCAGATGCTGGTTTGGGGGTAGAACAAATTGATAGTGTAATAATGGTTGGCGGAAGTACTAGAGTTCCATTAGTAAAGAATTCGATCGGTGAATTTTTTAAACAAACAGTGAATGATTCGGTAAATCCGGATGAAGTGGTTGCGCTAGGTGCCGCCATTCAGGCAGATATATTAGCAGGTAATAATAAAGATTTTTTATTGCTTGATATCACTCCTTTGAGTTTAGGAATTGAAACCATGGGAGGGTTGATGGATGTACTAATACCTAGAAATGCAAAGATTCCCAATAAAGCCGGAAGACAGTATACAACACAAAAAGATGGACAAGGGTCTATGCGTATCTCAGTATTTCAAGGCGAGAGAGATTTAGTTCAACACAATAGAAAATTGGCGGAATTTAATTTTACTGGAATCCCTGGAATGCCAGCAGGAATGCCCAAAGTAGAAGTTAGTTTTTTAATTAATGCCGATGGAATATTATCGGTTACTGCAAAAGAATTGCGCAGTGGTGTTGAACAAACCATTGAAGTAAAACCCCAATATGGTTTAACCGATGAAGAGGTAGAAGCAATGTTGATGGATAGCATCACCAATGCTAAAGAAGACATGGTAACACGTGCATTGGTAGAGGCAAGAACAGAAGGAGAGCAAATATTATCTGTAACAGAAAAATTCATTGCAAAAAATACTTCACTACTTACCAAAGAAGAATTAATTGCCACAGCTTCAGCAATGCAAAATTTGCAAATGGCACTAACGATGAATGACAAGAATTTGATTCAAACTAAAATTGAAGAGCTCAACGAAATCAGCAGACCATTTGCTGAAAGAGCCATGGATGCCGCTGTGAGCGGGGCTTTGAAAGGAAAACAAGTTTAAATCATATGCTGAAGCAGTTAATCATTGCGGCATGTGAAGTTCAAGTGAACTTCTCTTGTAATTCAAAGAAGCTCCATGTGAAGTTTCCAAATCTTCACTGCTGCTTCTTGCCTACAATTTTTCTCATTCGGCTACAATGAAATAACTCGCCCGATAAATCGGGCTCAAACAAATTTCATTGCTAACGCCTCATTCAAAAATTGCTAAACGGCAATTAGCAGAGGCTTGATTTGAAATACTTCCCAAGGAGCTTCTTTATTTTTAGTGGATTTCGAAACTAAGCAAGGAGCTTATTTAATCTGCATGAGCAAACGGTGTCAACTTCTTCCTAATTCAATATTCCGCTGCACATATTTTCCGAGGATATCGAATTCAATGTTTACAAGCGAACCAGCTTGCACATTTTGAATGCTTGTATGTTCATAGGTGTAAGGAATAATTGCCACTTTAAAGCTATTATTTGTAATAGCAAAACATGTTAAACTTGTTCCATTTACTGCAATGGATCCTTTCTCAATTACTAAATGGGCAAATTCAGTGGGGAATTCAAATTGAAACTCCCAGCTTCCATTTTTATCGATCCTTTCAATACAAATAGCGGTACAATCTACATGCCCCTGAACAATATGTCCATCCAATCGACCATTCATAAGCATACAGCGTTCTAAATTAATGGTCGAACCAATTTTCAATCCGGTCAAATTGGTTTTGCTGATCGTTTCTGCAATGGCGGTTACCTGGTGTAAGTCATTATTGATTGATTCAACCGTTAAACAAACCCCATCATGGGCCAAACTTTGGTCTATTTTAAGCTCCTGACCAATAGAAGAGCTAATTAAATAAGTAATATTGCTTCCTGAATGAACAATATCCTTCACCAAACCCAATGTTTCTATAATTCCTGTAAACATTCGGCAAAAATAAGCCTTAGGCCAATTAGTCTGTCCAATGGTTTTTATTTAGGTATTCGTTTTTCTTTAAAAAATTTTGTCAATTAATCTCCTATTACTATCTTCGCGTTCCTAAAAAACGCCTGAGGAGGTATATCAATTATGTTAGTTATCGATTCAAAAGACTGCGAAAACATCGACAAAGCACTTAAAAAGTACAAGAAGAAATTCGAGAAAAGTAAGACTTTGTTGCAATTAAGAGAGCGTCAAGCATTTATCAAACCGTCTATTGTACGTCGTGGTCAAGTGTTAAAAGCAATCTACAAGCAGCAATTAGCGAGCGGAAAGTTAGAAGGTTAAACAAACTGGGATTATAGTTAGTAATAATATATTTCCCGTCTTCATACGATTGAGTAGTCTTGGTACGTTTTACCATAGACTACTTTTTTTATGCCCATACTACAATACCCTTCAATCGATCAATTTCTCGACTATCTAAAATTTGAGAAGCGATATTCTAGGCATACGATCATTTCATATCAAAACGATTTAGAACAATTTTTTCAATATTTAGTCAGTCAATTCGATTCGCCCGATTTGGAAATGATCAGCGCATCAATGGTAAGAAGTTGGCTAGCGGAATTAAAGGAAGAAGAGATCAGTTCTAAAACGATCAATCGAAAAATATCTTCTCTAAAATCATATTATAAATATCAATTGAAAACGGGGGCATTGATAAAAAGCCCCATGGGAACCATTATTGCTCCTAAGATCAGTAAACGGTTGCCCCAATTTGTTGAACAAATAGATATGGATCATTTGTTTCAACACATGCCCTTTTCAGACGATTGGAAAGGTAGAACTGAAAGATTGGTGATTTTACTTTTTTACAGCACTGGTATGCGTTTGAGTGAACTTATACAATTGAAAGAATTGCAGTTAGATGCATCACATCAACAAGTAAAAGTATTAGGTAAAGGCAACAAAGAACGTATCATTCCTATTAACAAAGATTTAATAGAGCAACTCCAAAAATATATAGCAGAGAAACCTACTAATGCAAGGCTTTCCGAACATTTATTTGTTGCTGAATCTGGAAAGCCATTACAACCAAGATCGGTTTATAGTTTCATTAAGGCTAAGCTTTCCGAGGTAACTACTATCAAAAAGAAAAGTCCGCATATTCTCCGCCATAGTTTTGCTACCCATTTGATGAATAATGGGGCCGATTTAAATGCAGTAAAAGAGCTGCTGGGCCATAGTAGTTTAGCAGCTACACAAGTTTATACACATAATACCATTGAAAAATTGAAAGATGTGTTTAAAAAAGCCCACCCAAAGGCTTAAATTTTTCAAAAAATTAACTCAATTACTTTTTGGATTATAAAAATTTGTTTAACTTGACAGTCCAATAATAAGCAAGGTTCAGCGCTTGTTTTGCGTCGGAAAGCTCTTTTAAATTATATTGTTTCACAGATTAAAGCAACCATTTATGAACGTTAACATTCAAACAGTTCACTTTGATGCAGATGAAAAATTAGTTGAGTATGTAACTAAGAAACTACAGAAACTTCCTACATTCCACGATTCGATATTAAAAGTGGATGTGTTTTTAAAGCTGGATAATGTGGTACACAACATTAAAGACAAAATTGCTGAAATTAGAGTTCATGTTCCAAAACATGAGTTTTTTGTAAAAGCGTCTTCAAAATCATTTGAAGAATCTTTTGATCACGCCTTAGAATCAACCATTAATCAGGTTAAAAAAAGAAAAGAAAAATTAGCAGCCTAAGATTTAGCCCCGAAAATTCGGGGCTTTTTTGTTTTTGGTCCCTCTCAAAACTCAATAAAATCAATATTTTGGGCAGATATCACCAAATGTTTGCTAAACGGTGGAAAAAAACCATTTCAAAATTTTGCCAAATAAAGTTTTCCATTACCTTTGCCATCCCAAAAAAAGGGGAAGGTCTTTTTTTTGCCGAAGTAGCTCAGTTGGTAGAGCAGCTGATTTGTAATCAGCAGGTCGCGGGTTCGAGTCCCATCTTCGGCTCTGGAATTAAGGAAGTTAATTATTGCGCTATCAACACCAATAACTAATAACCAGTAACTAGTAATGGGCAGATGGCCGAGTGGTTAAAGGCGACAGACTGTAAATCTGTTCACTCACGTGTACGTAGGTTCGAACCCTACTCTGCCCACTGATCTACTGAAAAGTAGATAGTTCTTTTAAATGGTAACAAAAGCGGAAGTAGCTCAATTGGTAGAGCGATAGCCTTCCAAGCTATAGGTCGCGAGTTCGACCCTCGTCTTCCGCTCAATTTGGCCCTGCCGTTGTAGCTCAGTGGTAGAGCACTTCCTTGGTAGGGAAGAGGTCGTGAGTTCGATTCTCACTAACGGCTCAAAGAACAACTTGAATGCAATCAAAGTATCGATCGCACTGGAGTTACAAAATCGAAAAAAAGTTTCTGAAAAGAAACAAAAGCATAAAACGAACAATATGGTCTTAAAAGACCAATAATTTTTTAAACACAACTAAAAACCGATAAAAATGGCAAAAGAGACCTTTAAGAGGGAAAAACCTCACGTAAACGTAGGTACCATTGGTCACGTTGACCATGGTAAAACTACTTTAACTGCTGCAATTACCATGATCCTTTCTAAAAAAGGAATGGGAAACGTTGCTAGAAAATATGATGAAATTGATGGAGCTCCTGAAGAAAGAGAGCGTGGTATTACCATTAATACTGCTCACGTTGAGTATCAAACTGCTAATCGTCACTATGCACACGTTGACTGTCCTGGTCACGCTGACTATGTGAAAAATATGATTACGGGTGCTGCACAAATGGATGGCGCTATCTTGGTAGTTGCTGCAACTGATGGTCCTATGCCTCAAACTAGAGAGCATATCTTGTTGGCTCGCCAGGTAGGTGTTCCTAGCATGGTTGTTTTCATGAATAAAGTTGACTTAGTTGACGATCCTGAATTATTGGAATTGGTTGAAATGGAAATCCGTGAGATCTTATCTAAGAACGGTTTTGATGGAGATAACACTCCTATAATTCAAGGTTCTGCAACTGGTGCAATGGCTGAAGATCCAAAATGGGTTGCAAAAATCGAAGAATTGATGGAAGCTGTGGATTCTTACATTCCATTGCCTATGCGTCCTATTGATATGCCTTTCTTGATGTCTGTGGAGGATGTATTCTCTATCACAGGTCGCGGAACTGTGGCAACTGGCCGTATTGAGCGTGGTATCATTAAAGTGGGTGAAGCTGTTGAAATCGTTGGATTGATGGATGCTCCTTTAGTATCAACTTGTACTGGTGTTGAAATGTTCAAGAAATTATTAGATGAAGGTCAAGCTGGAGATAATGCAGGTTTATTATTACGCGGTATTGAGAAAAAAGATATCCGTCGTGGTATGGTAATTTGTAAGCCAGGTTCAATTACTCCACACACCGATTTCAAAGGTGAAGTGTATGTATTGAGCAAGGATGAAGGTGGACGTCACACACCATTCTTTAATAAGTACCGTCCTCAGTTCTATTTCCGTACTACTGATGTAACTGGAGAAGTTACTTTACCAGAAGGAACAGAAATGGTAATGCCTGGTGATAACATTGGCTTAAGCGTTAAATTGATTCAGCCAATCGCTATGGAAAAAGGATTGAAATTCGCTATCCGTGAGGGTGGTAGAACAGTAGGTGCTGGTCAGGTTACTGAAATCGTAAAATAAACACCTAACCCCTGAAGGGGAGATGGAAAAGTTTATATATCTTTACATAACACAAAGTACTTAGCTAACCCCTAAGTACTTTGTTTTATACGGGCATGGTGCAATGGTAGCATACGGGTCTCCAAAACCTTTGATCTGGGTTCGAATCCTAGTGCCCGTGCAAACAGATTAATATCAAGGACATGAACAAAATAGCATTGTATTTTAAAGAGAGCTACCATGAGCTGATGGAGAAAGTAACTTGGCCAACATGGATGCAATTGCAACAAAGCACCGTCATTGTATTGGTAGCAACTGTAATTATAACTGCTATGGTATGGGTGATGGATTTTTCAAGCAACCAATTATTAAAGTTGATTTACTCATTATTTAAGTAAGACACTCATGGAAGAAGTAGTTATAGCAACAGAAGTTCCAGTAGCCACTCTGCCAGATACCAAATGGTATGTGTTGAGAGTAGTTAGTGGTAAAGAGAGAAAGGTAAAAGAGTATTTGGATAAAGACATTATCCGCAGTGGATGGCAAGAAGTTATCAAGCAGATTTTTTTACCAATGGAGAAAGTGTACAAAGTGCAGAATGGTAAAAAAGTAATGCGCGAAAAAAACTATTTCCCTGGATATGTGATGATGGAAGTGTTAGATGGCAAACTGAATGATGATATGGTTCAACATATCAGTAACATCAGTAACGTAATGCACTTTTTAACGGACGGCAAAGGATCAAAAGGAAATATTATTAGCCTTCGTAAAGCAGAAGTCAATAAAATGTTGGGTAAGGTAGATGAAATGAACGATCAGGGCGTAACCATGAGCGAACCTTTCATTGTTGGAGAAACCATCAAAATTATCGAAGGTCCATTCAACGATTTCAACGGTGTAATTGAAGATGTAAATGATGAAAAGAAGAAATTGAAAGTGACTGTGAAAATATTCGGTCGTTCAACTCCAGTAGAACTCAATTATATGCAGGTCGAAAAATTAGGATAATACTTGATTAATAATTTATTGAAAGCCATAGGAAATCTATGGCTTTTTTTGTTATGGTAATAAAATAAAAAATTTATTATTTTAATATTATTTTAATATAATTTTAATATTATTTTAATTTATTGAACTTATAAACTTAAATTGAAGCTTTAATTAGAAGATTTAAAATCACCATTATTGATTATGCGAATTGCGCATTTAATTATTACTTATACAGATCCTCAACAGACGTATAGAATGATCCAAAGAATGATTGATCCTGACTTTGATTTCTATATTCATGTTGATGCCAAATTACCAATACTCAGCCACGAATTTCTTACTCAATTACCCAATGTTTATCTGATTAAAAATAGGATTAAAGTAAACTGGGCTGGGTTTAGTACCATTCAAGCTGAATTTAATTCAATTCAAGAAATACTAAATACTAATAAACAATACGATTTTGTTACATTGTTAAGTGGTCAAGATTATCCAATTGCTAGGGTAGCTGAAATGAAAATTTTTTATGAAGCCAGAAAGGGAAAGCTATTATTAAAATACCGCGATTTTCAAAATGAATGGCCAGAAGGAATGGAAAGAGTTTCACGTTATTATATGGACAATTTTTCTTTTCCTGGAAGATATTTTGTAGAGAAATTGATGAACATAGTGCTTCCTAAAAGAAAATCACTAAATGGAATTCAATTTTATGGCGATTCTATGTTTTGGTGTTTATCACTTGATGCACTTAACTATGTTTTAGAAAAGGTCGATAGGAATAAAAAAGCAAAACACTTTTATAAATTTACTTGGGCGCCAGATGAATTTCTTTTTCAAACAGAAATACTTAGTTCACCATTTGCAGATAAGGTAATCAATGAAAATTGCCACTATTATCAGCATGCACCACATACAGATCATCCCAAATGGCTTGGGTTAGAAGATTTGGAAGATATTATGAAAAGCGATAGGATTTTTGCTCGTAAATTTAACTTAAATGAAGATTCAGAAATATTAGATCAACTCGATGCGTTAATAGGTCAAAGAGAAAACAAACAACAAATCAACATTAATTAATAATAATGGCACGTATAATTAATCTAGTAAATTTCAAAGATTCGCGTGGAGAGCTTACCGTTTTGGATAATGCGGAAAGATTGCTTCCCTTTAAAATAAAACGTGTTTTCTATATTTATAATATTGATGAATCAATACGTGGTGGACATCGCCACTATGAAACAGTTCAGGCCGCAATCTGTATACATGGTCAATGTTCCATTTCTAATAACGATGGAGAAAAGGAGGAAACCTTTTTATTAGATAGCCCCACTAAATGTTTAATTTTAGAGACAAAGGATTGGCATAAAATGTATGGATTTTCAAAAGATGCAATCTTGTTGGTTTTTGCTTCAACTACCTTCGATTCTTCAGATTATATTTACGAACCTTATCCAGCGAAATAATGATTCCTTACGATAATCTTTATAAAGTAAATGAAAAATACACTTTGCAGTTGAAGACCGCTGTTGATCATTTTCTTGATAAGGGTTGGTATATTTTAGGGGATGGAGTAAAAGAATTCGAAGCAAATTTTGCAGCATATAATAAAATGCAATTTTGTGTTGGAGTTGCCAACGGTTTGGATGCATTAACACTTTCATTAGTAGCATTGGATCTTCCTAAAGGATCTGAAGTAATTGTTCCCTCTAATACTTATATAGCATCAATTTTAGGAATTATTCATGCCGGACATATTCCGGTATTAGTGGAGCCAGATATTGTTACCTACAATATCGATCCTTTAAAAATTGAAGCAGCAATAAACCCAAAAACAAAAGCCATCTTGGTTGTTCACTTATATGGCAAATGTTGTGCAATGGATCCGATTATAGCAATAGCTCAAAAAAATGATCTGCATATTATTGAAGATTGTGCGCAAGCTCATGGAGCAATGTATAAAGGGAAAATGGTGGGAACATTTGGAATTATGAGCGGATTCAGTTTTTATCCGAGCAAAAATTTAGGAGCTTTTGGAGACGCAGGTGCAATATTGACCAATAATGAACATCATAATGAAAGCCTTAAAAAATTGAGGAACTATGGTTCTCAAAAAAAATATTACAATGATATTGTTGGCTTTAACAGCCGATTAGATGAATTACAGGCCTTGTTTCTAAGTATTAAGTTGCCTTATTTGGATGAAATCAACCTTCAAAAAAGACAATTTGCTCGGTTGTATTTAGACAATTTGAAAGACAGTTTTGTTTTGCCTAAAGTAGATGCTGATTTCTACGACGTATATCATATTTTCAATATTCGTCACCCGAAAAGGGACGAATTAAAGGCTTATTTGTTTGGAAAGGGAATTGGTTCAGAAATTCATTATCCAGTTTCCCCAAGTCATCAAAAAGCGCTTGAAGGCCTCATTAAGAAGCAATCTTTCCCTATTTCTGAAGAAATTCACGCAACTACCCTAAGTTTGCCTTGCTCCAGCTGCCACACCGAGTCGGATATCACTCAAGTTATTGACGCGCTCAATGCTTTTTAACCTATAATTTATATCTCATATCTCTTAATTTATATCTCATATCTCATAATTCTTCTTTCATAATTCATCTTTCTTATCTCGTAATTCAAATTTCTTCTTTCATAATTCATATTTCATAATTCTTTTCCTTACCTTTGCCGCCCCAAAAGTTCTTTTTCGAAAGGGCGATTGAATTTGGGAGTTTCGATTAATTCGGAACGCTATTACCAATTAAATCAAATAAAATGGCAAAAGAAATCTCAGGCTTTGTGAAGCTGCAGGTAAAAGGTGGTCAAGCCAATCCTGCGCCTCCGGTAGGCCCAGCACTCGGTTCTAAGGGTGTTAACATTATGGAGTTCTGTAAGCAGTTTAATGCTAGAACTCAAGATAAAATGGGAAAAGTTGTTCCTGTTTTAATTACTGTTTATTCTGATAAATCTTTCGACTTTATCATTAAAACAGCTCCAGCTGCAGTTCAATTAATGGAAGCTGCAAAAATTCAAAAAGGTTCTAAAGAGAGCAATCGTGTTAAAGTAGGTAAAGTAAGTTGGGATCAGGTTGAGGCTATCGCCAAAGACAAGATGGCTGACTTAAACGCATTTACTTTAAACAGCGCTATGAGCATGGTAGCCGGTACTGCACGCAGTATGGGATTAACTGTTGATGGAAAAGCTCCTTGGGAAAACTAATTTATTCACCTAATTAACTAACAAAAAATGTCACTTACTAAAAAAAGAAAAGTAGCAGTTACCAAGGTGGATAAGTCAAAGGTTTATTCCCTTAAAGAAGCTTCTACTCTTGTAAAAGAAATTAATTGTACCAAATTTGATAGCTCTGTAGATTTACATATCCGTTTGGGTGTAGATCCTAAAAAAGCAGACCAACAAGTTCGTGGTACTGTATCATTACCTCATGGTACTGGTAGAACAAAGAAAGTATTGGTTTTATGTACTCCAGATAAAGAAGCAGCTGCAAAAGAAGCAGGTGCTGATTTTGTTGGTTTAGATGAATTCATTGCCAAAATAGAAAGTGGATGGGTAGATGTTGATGTGATCATCGCAACTCCATCTGTAATGCCAAAAATTGGTAAACTAGGTAAGGTTCTTGGACCTCGTAACTTGATGCCAAATCCAAAAACAGGTACTGTAACAAATGATGTTGCGGCAGCTGTTAATGAAGTAAAAGGCGGAAAGATTGCATTTAAAGTAGATAAAGCTGGTATAGTTCACGCTTCTGTAGGACGTATCTCTTTCTCTCCTGATAAAATTGCAGAAAACAGTACTGAGTTAATCAACGCGATCATTAAATTAAAGCCATCTTCTGCGAAAGGAATTTACCTAAGAGGAGCTAGCATGGCAAGTACAATGAGCCCTGGCATTACCTTAGACACTAAATCATTAATGAACTAATCCTGGCGATTCCGCATTGTGGAAAATGACCCGGGTTTTAAAAAAAATTAGTTATGACTAAAGATCAAAAAAATGAAGTGATTGAAGTACTGAAAGCGAAATTCACTCAGTACAACAACTTCTATATTACCGATACTGAAGCCCTATCTGTAGCGCAGGTTTCTAATTTGCGCAGAACTTGTTTCGACAAAAAAGTTGAAATGAAAGTGGCCAAAAATACCTTGATTCGCAAGGCTTTGGAATCATTGGATGCTGAAAAATATTCAGGTATCTATGATTCATTGCACAATGTAACTGCATTGATGTTTTCTGAAAATCCTAAAGAACCAGCTTTGATCATCAGCTCTTTCCGCAAGAAAAGCAATGGTGAAAAGCCAACTTTAAAAGCAGCTTTCATCAATGGTGATATTTACACTGGAGATACGAACTTGAAAGCACTTACTCAAATTAAGACTAAGAATGAATTAATTGGAGAAGTACTTGGATTGTTGCAATCGCCTGCTAAACGTGTATTGGCTGCTTTATTGCACCACCACGAGAAGCAAGCTTCAGCTGTCGCTGAGTAGAAAACAGAAAGTAGAAAGTAGAAAGTAGAAAGTAGAAAGATGAAAGATGAAAGATGAAATGTATTTCTTAATTCTTATTTCTTCTTTCATAATTCTCAATAACCCAGGCCTGAGGGAAAATAATGGCAAAATTTTTTTAAACCCTCCGTCGGATTCATCAAAGAAAATGAAGACGGAAAAAATTTAAACACATGGCAGACGTAAAAGTATTAGCTGAAACATTAGTAAGCTTAACAGTAAAAGAAGTTCAAGAATTAGCAGATGTATTGAAAGCTGATTACGGTATCGAACCAGCAGCTGCTGCAGTAGTAGTAAGCGCAGGTGGAGATGGCGGTGGAGCTGCAGCTGCAGAAGAGAAAACATCTTTTGATGTTATCTTAGTTAGCGGTGGCCCAAGCAAATTAGGCGTAGTTAAAATCGTAAAAGAATTAACTGGCTTAGGTTTGAAAGAAGCTAAAGATCTTGTTGACGGAGCTCCAAAAGCAATAAAAGAAGGTGTTTCTAAAGCAGAAGCTGATGATTTAGTTGCTAAGTTGAAAGAAGCAGGTGCTGAGGTTGAAGTAAAGTAATTTGAAGCATCAAAAAATACAGCCGCTTCGATTTTTCGGAGCGGCTTTTTTAATTTTCACATTATTTTGGCTGAAATAGGGGTATTTGGCAAAGATTTATCCCCAAAATCTAGTTTGGCGCAAAATTTGTTTTTGCAATTCTATTACATTCCCTAACTTTGCCATCCTTAATTTTGGGCTTTTTAGCGGGTGGACATTTTTATCATTGCGTTTGAATGATGAATGCGCCGATTGTACGTTAAGAGAATGAAACAGTTCTCCCCAATATTTTATCGTATCAAAACCGGTTTTACATAAATATGTCTACAACTACATTGAACAACAGGGTCGGCTTCGGTAAAACTAAACATTTGGCTGATGCCCCTGACCTCCTCGACATCCAGTTAGAATCTTTTCAAGAGTTTTTTCAGTTAGAGACTACGCCCGACAAACGTAATGTTGAAGGGCTGTTTCGTGTGTTTAAGGAAAATTTTCCTATCACAGACACGCGTAACATCTTCGTACTCGAATTCTTGGACTATTTCATCGATCCGCCACGCTACACTATTGATGAGTGTATGGAACGTGGTTTAACTTATGCAGTGCCTTTAAAAGCTAAACTGCGTTTAAGTTGTAACGATGAAGAGCACGTAGATTTCCAAACCATAGTACAGGACGTTTTCTTAGGAAATATTCCTTACATGACCCCACGTGGTACATTTGTGATTAATGGTGCTGAAAGGGTAGTAGTATCCCAGCTTCACCGTTCTCCAGGTGTATTTTTTGGCCAGTCTGTTCACCCGAATGGTACCAAGATCTATTCTGCACGTGTAATTCCTTTCAAAGGAGCATGGATGGAATTTGCTACTGATATCAACAACGTGATGTATGCTTACATCGACCGTAAGAAGAAATTCCCGGTAACAACATTGTTGCGTTCTATTGGTTTTGAAACGGATAAAGACATTCTTGAATTATTCGGAATGGCTGATGAAGTGAAAGCCGATAAAAAATCATTGGCTAACCAGGTTGGCCGCAAATTGGCTGCTCGTGTTTTAAGAACATGGGTTGAAGATTTTGTGGATGAAGATACTGGTGAAGTAGTGAGCATTGAGCGTAATGAAATTGTGATGGAGCGCGATACTGTTTTGGACGAAGAAGCGATCGCTACCATTATTGAAATGGAAGTGAAGAGTGTCTTTATTCAAAAAGAAGACGTTGGTGGTGATTACGCTATCATATACAACACATTAAATAAAGATACTTCTAACAGTGAACTAGAAGCGGTTCAGCATATCTATCGCCAATTGCGTGGAGCTGATGCCCCAGATAATGAAACTGCTCGTGGTATTATCGATAAATTATTCTTCAGTGATAAGCGTTATGATCTAGGAGAAGTTGGTCGTTATAAAATCAACAGAAAACTAGGTCTTGAATATCCTTTAACCAAAAAGGTATTGACCAAACAAGATATCATTGAGATCATCAAATACTTGGTGCGTTTAACCAATGCAAAAGCCGAGATTGATGATATTGATCATTTGAGCAATCGTCGTGTTCGTACCGTTGGTGAGCAATTATATGCTCAGTTCGGTGTTGGTTTGGCTCGTATGGCCCGTACCATCAGAGAGCGTATGAACGTTCGTGACAATGAAGTATTTACTCCAGTTGATTTGATCAATGCAAGAACGTTAAGTTCTGTGATCAATTCATTCTTTGGTACATCTCAATTGTCTCAATTCTTAGACCAAACAAATCCTTTAAGTGAGATCACGCACAAGCGTCGTATCTCCGCATTAGGACCCGGAGGTTTAAGTAGAGAGCGTGCAGGATTTGAAGTACGTGACGTACACTATTCTCACTACGGTCGTTTATGCACTATTGAAACTCCTGAAGGACCAAACATTGGTTTGATCTCTACACTTTGCGTTCACGCTGCTATCAATGATATGGGTTTCATCGAAACTCCATACCGTAAAGTAGTTGATGGTAAAGTAGACATGAAAGAATTGACATTCTTAAGCGCAGAAGAAGAAGATTCAGCTAAAATTGCCCAAAGTAATTCTCCTTTAAATGATAAAGGACAATTTACAGAAGATAAAGTGGTATCTCGTCAAACTGGCGATTTCCCAATATTAGATAAAGAAGAAGTGGAATACATGGACGTTGCACCTAACCAAATTGTTGGATTGAGTGCTTCTCTAATTCCTTTCTTAGAACATGATGATGCCAACCGTGCTTTGATGGGATCTAACATGCAACGTCAGGCTGTTCCTTTGATCGTTCCAGAAGTGCCAATTGTTGGTACAGGTTTGGAAGGTAAAGCTGCTCGTGATGCACGTATTCAAATTCATGCAGATGGTAATGGTATTGTTGAGTTTGTAGATGCTAATGAAATTCATGTTCGTTACGATAGAAATGATCTTGATCGTTTGGTAAGTTTCAATGATGATTTACAAGTGTACAAGCTGACTAAATTCATCAAAACCAACCAAGCTACTTGTATCAATCTTAACCCTGCTGTAAAGAAGGGTCAGAAAGTGAAGAAAGGTGATTTCTTAACGGAAGGATATGCTACTAAAGATGGAGAACTAGCATTAGGTCGTAACCTACAAGTTGCATTCATGCCCTGGAAAGGATACAACTTTGAAGATGCGATCGTAATCAGTGAAAAAGTAGTACGTGAAGATTTATTTACTTCTGTTCACATTGATGAATATGAATTGGAAGTTCGCGACACTAAATTAGGTGAAGAAGAATTGACTCCAGATATACCAAACGTTTCGGAAGAAGCTACAAAAGATTTGGACGAAAACGGAATCATCAGAATTGGTGCTACCATCAAAGAAGGTGATATCTTGATCGGAAAGATCACTCCTAAAGGAGAATCTGATCCAACTCCTGAAGAAAAATTATTGCGTGCCATCTTTGGAGACAAAGCAGGTGATGCAAAAGATGCTTCTTTGAAAGCGCCTAACGGAACTGAAGGTGTTGTAATCGATAAAAAATTATTCCAACGCGCTAAGAAAGATAAGAACGGTAAAATTCGTGAAAAAGCTTTGTTAGAAAAAGTGGAAAAAGTACATCAGCAAAATGTAGAGTCTATCAAAGAATTGTTGCTTGATAAGTTACAGACTCTTTTGAAAGACAAAGCTTCAACTGGTGTAAGCAACAACTTTGGTGAAATGCTTATTGGTAAAGGTGCAAAATTCAATCAAAAGAATTTAGCTACCATCGATTACCAAAATGTAAATCCATTGGGTTGGACTGCTGATGCAAAAACAGATGACCAGATCAACACTTTGTTACACAACTATAGCATTAAGTTTAACGAAGAATTAGGTAGATACAAACGCGAAAAATTCAATATCTCTATTGGAGATGAATTACCTGCAGGTGTATTGAAATTAGCAAAAGTTTACTTAGCGGTTAAACGTAAGTTGAAAGTAGGAGATAAGATGGCAGGACGCCATGGTAACAAAGGTATTGTTGCAAAAATTGTTCGAGCAGAAGACATGCCGTTTATGGAAGATGGTACTCCGGTAGACATCGTATTGAATCCATTGGGTGTACCTTCTCGTATGAACCTTGGTCAGATTTACGAAACCATTTTAGGATGGACTGGTAAGCGACTAGGACTACGTTTTGCAACTCCAATCTTTGATGGTGCTTCTACCGATCAGATTGAACAATATTGTGTGGATGCAGGTATTCCAAGAAATGGCCATACTTACTTATATGATGGAGAAACAGGAGAACGTTTCCACCAGAAAGCTACAGTAGGTGTTATCTATATGATCAAGTTACACCACATGGTTGATGATAAGATGCACGCCCGTTCAATCGGACCGTATAGCTTAATTACTCAACAACCATTGGGAGGTAAAGCTCAGTTTGGTGGTCAGCGTTTCGGTGAGATGGAAGTGTGGGCATTGGAAGCGTATGGTGCAGCAAATATCTTGCAAGAATTATTAACCCTTAAATCGGATGATATCATCGGTCGTGCAAAAACCTATGAAGCAATCGTTAAAGGTGATAATATTCCAAAAGCAGGAGTACCTGAATCATTCAACGTATTGGTACATGAACTAAGAGGCTTAGGACTTGATCTTAAGTTCGATTAATAAATCAATTCAAATTCTCAACATCGATATGGCAATCAAAAGAGAAAACAAACAAAGACCTACTTTTTCGCAAATCACTATTAGTTTGGCATCGCCAGACAGTATTTTGGAAAGAAGTTTTGGTGAAGTATTAAAACCTGAAACCATTAACTATCGTACCTACAAGCCTGAACGTGATGGTTTGTTCTGCGAAAGAATTTTTGGACCAGTAAAGGATTACGAGTGTGCTTGCGGAAAGTATAAGCGTATCCGTTATAAAGGAATCGTATGTGACCGTTGCGGTGTTGAAGTGACTGAAAAGAAAGTTCGTCGTGAGCGCATGGGACATATCAAATTAGTAGTTCCCGTTGTTCATATCTGGTACTTCAAGAGTTTACCTAATAAAATTGGTTATCTCTTAGGTATGAGTTCCAAGAAATTGGAAACGATCATTTACTATGAGCGTTATGTTGTATTGCAAGGCGGTATCAAAGAGAACCTAGGAATGGGTGATTTGTTAACCGAAGAAGAATACTTAGACATTCTAGACAATATTCCTAAAGACAATCAACATCTATCTGATGAAGATCCGAATAAATTCATCGCCAAAATGGGTGCTGAAGCGGTTCATGGATTGTTGGAAAGAATTGACTTAGATGAGTTGAGTTTTTCTTTGCGTAATGCAGCGGCAACTGAAACTTCTCAACAACGTAAGGCAGATGCTTTAAAGCGTTTGAGCGTTGTAGAATCTTTCCGTGATGCAAGCACAAGAATTACCAATCAACCTGAGTGGATGGTAATGCAATATATTCCAGTTATTCCTCCAGAATTACGTCCATTGGTTCCATTGGATGGTGGCCGTTTTGCCTCTTCTGATTTGAATGATTTATATCGTCGTGTAATTATTCGTAACAACCGTTTAAAGCGTTTGTTAGAAATCAAAGCGCCAGAAGTAATCTTGCGTAATGAAAAACGTATGTTACAAGAAGCGATCGATAGCTTATTTGATAACTCTCGTAAATCGAATGCAGTAAAAGCTGAAGGTGGAAGAGCGTTGAAATCATTATCTGATGTATTGAAAGGTAAGCAAGGTCGTTTCCGTCAGAACTTATTAGGTAAGCGTGTGGATTATTCTGGTCGTTCTGTAATTGTTGTAGGACCTGAGTTAAAAATTCATGAGTGTGGATTGCCTAAAGATATGGCTGCTGAATTGTTCAAGCCATTTGTTATTAGAAAATTAATTGAAAGAGGTATTGTAAAAACAGTGAAGTCTGCCAAGAAATTAGTAGATCGTAAAGAAGCTGTTATTTGGGATATTCTTGAAAATATTTTAAAGGGTCACCCGGTGTTATTAAACCGTGCCCCAACATTGCACCGTTTATCTATTCAGGCTTTTCAACCTAAATTAGTTGAAGGTAAAGCGATACAATTACACCCTTTGGTAACTTCTTCATTCAATGCGGATTTTGATGGTGACCAAATGGCGGTACACGTACCGTTGAGCAATGCAGCTGTATTAGAAGCACAATTATTGATGCTTTCTTCTCACAACATTCTGAATCCACAAAATGGCACTCCAATTACCCTTCCTTCTCAGGACATGGTATTGGGACTGTACTATATTACCAAAGGAAAGAAAACTACTGAAACTGAAACCATCAAAGGTCAGGGAATGTCTTTCTATAGTATGGATGAAGTGATCATTGCCTACAATGAAGGCGTTGCTGATTTACATGCAAATATCAAAGTAAAAACAACTGTTCGTGAGAAAGGTGTTTTATCTAAGAAATTAATTGAAACTACTGTAGGTAGAGTGTTGTTTAATCAACACGTTCCAGTAGAAGTAGGTTTTGTGAATGCATTACTTACTAAGAAAAGTTTGAGAGAAATCATTGGAGATATTATTAAGATCACTGATGTTCCTAAAACTGCTAAATTTCTGGATGAAATTAAAACACTCGGTTTCCGTATGGCATTCCGTGGTGGTTTATCATTTAGTGTTAACGATTTGATCGTTCCTGAAATCAGGAATCAATTATTGGATAGCGCTAAAGTAGAAGTTGAGGAAGTTTGGGAAAATTATAATATGGGATTAATTACCAATAACGAGCGTTACAACCAAGTTATTGATATATGGGGTCGTGTAGATATGAAGATCACTGAATCATTGATTCGTGAAATGACCATCGACAAACAAGGTTTCAACTCTGTATTCATGATGTTGGATTCTGGAGCCCGTGGTAGTAAAACTCAGGTAAAACAGTTGGTAGGAATTCGTGGATTGATGGCAAAACCCCGTAAGAGTGGTAGCTCTGGTTCTGAAGTAATTGAAAATCCGATCTTGTCTAACTTTAAAGGTGGACTGAATGTATTGGATTACTTTATTTCTACCCATGGTGCTCGTAAAGGATTGGCCGATACTGCATTAAAAACAGCTGATGCCGGTTACCTAACTCGTCGTTTGGTGGATGTATCTCAAGACGTTGTAATTTCTGAAGAAGATTGCGGAACCCTTCGTGGTAATGCAACTACTGCATTAAAAGACAACGAAGATGTTATTGAACCATTATCAGATAGAATTGAAGGAAGAACTTCATTACATAATGTATATCATCCGATAACAGAAGAATTGATTATTGTAGCAGGTGAAGAAATTTCTTCTGATGTTGCTAAATTCATTGAAGAAGTTGGAATCGAAACTGTTGAAATTCGTTCTGTATTAACTTGCGAAAGCAAACGTGGTGTTTGTGTGAAGTGTTATGGTAAAAACTTGGCTACAGGATATCTTGCACAAAGAGGAGATGCGGTAGGTATCATTGCTGCTCAGTCAATTGGTGAGCCAGGTACTCAGTTGACTTTGCGTACTTTCCACGTAGGTGGTGTTGCAGGTTCTTCAAATATTGAATCTACATTGAATGCTAAGTTTGATGGTACTATTCAGTTTGATGGCTTGAGAACAGTAGATGCATTGAACAACGAAGGCACTAAAACCAAATTGGTTATAGGTCGTACGGGAGAAGTGAGAATCATGGATGTGAAGAACGATCGCTTAATGATTACCAATAACGTTCCTTACGGATCTACTTTGAATGTAAAAGATGGCGCTCAAGTAAAGAAGGGCGATGTTATTTGTACTTGGGATCCATTCAACAACGTAATTGTTGCTGAAACTAATGGAGTTATTAAATTCGAAAATATTTTGGATGGTATTACTTACCGTGATGAGGCCGATGAACAAACTGGTCACCGCGAAAAAGTAGTTATCGAAACAAAAGACAAAACCAAAATTCCAACAATTATTGTTGAAGGAAAAGACATCAAACAATACAACTTACCAGTAGGTTCACATATTGGTGTTGAAGAAGGTGATGATGTTAAAGCGGGTCAGGTCTTAGTGAAAATTCCTCGTATTTTAGGTAAGTTGAGAGATATTACTGGAGGTCTTCCACGTGTAACTGAACTCTTTGAAGCACGTAATCCTGGTAACCCTGCGATTGTTTGTGAAATTGACGGAGTTGTATCATTCGGTAACGTAAAGCGCGGTAATCGTGAGATCATTGTTGAATCTCGTGACGGTTTGACTAAGAAATATTTGGTACCTCTTACACGTCAGATCCTTGTTCAGGATGGAGATTTTGTAAAAGCAGGAACTCCAATGTCTGATGGTCAAATTGCACCGGCAGATATCTTAACTATCAAAGGACCATTTGCAGTTCAAGAATATGTAGTAAATGAAATTCAGGAAGTGTATAGATTACAAGGTGTGAGAATCAATGATAAGCACGTTGAAGTAATCGTTCGCCAAATGATGAAGAAAGTTGAAATAGTAGATGCTGGAGATACTAAGTTCTTAGAAGAGGATTTAGAAGATCGCTTCGACTTTATAGAAGAGAACGATAGAATTTACGATAAGAAAGTAGTTACTAATGGTGGTGAAAGCGCTAAGATGAAGCCAGGTATGATTATAACTTTACGTGATTTGAGAGAAGAAAACTCCATCCTACGTAGAAGCGACAAGCAATTGGTTGAAGTTAGAGATGCAAAACCAGCTACAGCAACTCCAGTTTTATTAGGTATTACAAAAGCTTCATTGGGTGTACAAAGCTGGATTTCAGCTGCTTCATTCCAAGAAACTACCAAAGTGTTGAGTCAAGCTGCTATTCAGGGTAAGACAGATGCAATGTTAGGTTTGAAAGAAAATGTAATTACCGGACATTTAATTCCTGCAGGTTCTGGTCAAAAAGAATTTGAAAACATGATCGTAGGAAGTAAAGAAGAATATGAAGTATTGGCTACTACTAAAGAAGCAATGAGCTTTGATGATGAAGAGTAGTTGACCCAATTCAATCAATATTAAAAGTAGGAAGCCTAGCTTCCTACTTTTTTACTAAATAACCTTTCATAAAAATAGTATAATGAAAAATGTTGCAGTTGGAATGAATATTGTACTCGCTTTGGCAGTTGCGGTATTGTTTTATCTTCAGTTCTCCCCAAGAAAATCGGCTAATGGTGTTGAAGGAGGTTCAAAAGCAGTTAGTGCTGGTAATTTTAAAATTGCTTATTTTGAATCTGATTCTATTCAAAATAATTTTGAATATTTTAAAGAAATCAGAGCTACGTTACAAGTAAAAGATCAGGCCAATAGTAGGCAGTTAAATGAGTTAAAAACAATTTTCACTAATAAGTATCAAGATCTTCAAAGGTCTGCCCAAAGCCTTTCTCAAGCAGAATTAGCCAATAAGCAGCAAGAGTTGGTTCAAATGGAAAAGACCTATCAAGGTAAAGAGCAAATGATGGCTCAGGAAATGCAGGACGAAAGTTTCAAAAAATTGCAGGATGTAAAAAAGAAAATTGAAGATTATTTGAAAGAGTATAATAAAGACAAGGGGTATGCTTACATTTTTTCAAGTGCTCCTGAATTTATGTATTTAAAAGACAGTACTTATAATATTACCTATGATTTGACAAAAGGATTGAATAAGTTGTATCCTAAGAAGCAATAATTCATCAATCATATTTATTATCTTCATTCCCGCTCCCAAAAGAGCGGGATTTTTTATGGAAAACACCAATTCATTTAAACCCTCACTCGGACTCTTCGATGCAACGATGATTGTAGCAGGAAGTATGATCGGGTCTGGTATTTTTATTGTGAGTGCAGATATTACTCGTAATGTGGGAAGTGCTGGATGGTTAATTGTTGTTTGGTTAATTACTGGTTTTATGACACTGAGTGCTGCATTGAGTTATGGCGAATTGAGTGCCATGTTTCCCAAAGCTGGTGGTCAATATGTTTATCTCAAAGAATCTTACAATCCGCTTACTGGTTTTTTATATGGCTGGAGTTTTTTTGCTGTTATACAAACTGGAACAATAGCCGCTGTGGGAGTTGCATTTTGTAAATTTGCAGGTTATTTTTTTCCTTCTTTAGAATTAACTGACAGCAATATTTTGTTGAGTATTGGCAGTTTGCACATTTATAACGCGCAGATAGTATCTATACTAATGGTTATCCTTTTAACATTCATCAATACCAAAGGTGTAAATGGAGGAAAGCTTATCCAAACTACTTTTACTGTTACAAAATTATTGTCATTATTTGGCTTAATTATATTTGGATTCATAATGATGAAATCGGAAGTGTGGAATGCGAATTGGTCCAATGCATGGCATATGCAAAAGCTATCCAACACTGCTAGTACTGGTATTAATTTTGATACTACTATCATCATGCCATTATTAGGAGCTGCCGCTGTTGGTGCAATTGCTGCATCAATGGTTGGATCTATTTTTAGCAGTGATGCCTGGAATAATGTCACTTTTATTGCAGGTGAAATTAAAAATCCTCAAAAAAATATTGGATTAAGTTTATTTCTTGGAACATTGATTGTAACCATCATTTATGTATCTGCTAACTTCATGTATCTTGGGGTACTGCCAATAAATGAAATTGCTTTTGCAAAATCTGATAGGGTAGCAGTTGCGGCTTCTAACGTCATATTCGGAGAAATAGGAACTTATGTTATTGCTGCAATGATTATGATATCAACGTTTGGATGCAATAATGGATTGATCCTTGCTGGAGCTCGGGTTTATTATACAATGGCGCAAGACGGTTTGTTTTTCAAGAAAGCTGGAGTATTAAATAATAATGGAGTTCCGGAATGGGCTTTATGGGCACAATGTGTAGTTGCTTCACTGCTTTGCTTGAGTGGAAAATATGGTGATTTGTTGGATATGGTTTCATTCATTGTGGTAATATTTTATGTGTTGACTATTATTGGAATTTTTATTCTGAGAAAGAAACAACCAAATGCAGAAAGACCATATAAAGCAATTGGCTATCCTGTTCTTCCTGCTATTTATATTCTTATGGGAATTAGTTTTTGTATTTTATTAATAGTGTATAAGCCAGAGTTTACATGGCCTGGACTCATTATTACTTTAATAGGAATACCACTTTATTTTATTGCTGTTCGTAATTCAAAAAAATAAGTGAATGAATTTTGATCAATTATTTGCCAACTTCAGTAAATCAACCATATTGATTGTTGGAGATGTTATGTTAGACACTTATTGGTGGGGGCAGGTGGATAGAATTTCTCCTGAAGCACCTGTTCCAATTGTTGCATTGAATAAAAAAGAATTGCGTGTTGGGGGCGCTGCAAATGTTGCTTTAAATACGGCTTCCTTGGGAGCATCAACTGCTATTATCTCAGTAATTGGTAAGGATGCAGATGGAGATCAATTGCTTTTGATGTTGAAAGAAAATAATATTGATGTTGACAATATCATATCTTCTCCCAAAAGAGTAACCACGAACAAAATGCGTGTAATGAGTCGTAATCAGCAAATGATGCGATTAGATGCAGAAATAATATCTGATATCGATTCAGCATTAGAAGACAAATTGATTGATGCAGTTTCAAATTACATAAATGCCAATAGTCCTCAAGTATTAATTTTCGAAGATTATAATAAAGGAGTACTTACCAAAAAAGTAATTGAAACAATTACTGCTATATGTTTGGAAAAGAAAATTATTACCGCTGTTGACCCTAAGCGAAAAAACTTTCTTGCATATAAAAATGTGACTTTGTTTAAGCCCAATTTAAAGGAAGTAAAAGAAGGACTTCATTTATTATACGATCAAATAAACCTTGAAAGTTTAAAGGCTATTCATAGTGCATTGAAAAAAGAATTAAATCACCTCATTTCATTTATTACTTTATCTGAAAAAGGGGTTTATTATCAAATGGGTGATGAAATGTCGATTATACCAACGCATATCCGAAATATTGCAGATGTAAGCGGTGCTGGCGATACAGTTATTGCTGTTGCTTCTTTGGTATATGCAAGCACCAAAAATATGTTATTAGCCGCTGAAATGGCCAATATTGCAGGAGGTTTAGTTTGCGAAGAAGTAGGAACGGCTGCAATCAATAAGCAAAAACTCTTGTCTGAGTGTAATTTATTGTTGGCACATAAAGTGTAATGAATGCTTTCGAACCTTTTGACTGTTCAATTCAAACCTTTCTAAAGAAATGGCTTTTATATTCGAATTTTTTCGGGTATAAAATTTTTACTTTCGTAGTCTAAATATATACCAATGAGCAATTTTACTATCGCTATTCATGGAGGGGCTGGAACAATTTTAAAAGAAGACATGACACCCGAATTGGAGCAAGCTTATTCTGAAGGCTTACAGCAAGCTTTGGATATTAGTTATGCAGTACTTGAGCAAGGTGGAACAGCGGTAAATGCAGTTAAAGCGGCATTGGTTGTTTTAGAAGACAATGTATTGTTCAATGCTGGTAGAGGATCTGTTTTCACTAAAAAAGGTGTTCAAGAGATGGATGCTGCAATCATGGACGGCTCTACTCTTTCCGCCGGAGCAGTTGCGGGTGTTAGGAGTGTAAGAAATCCAATAGAGTTAGCTGCGGAAGTAATGCGCAATAGCAACCATGTTTTTTTGAGTGGGAAAGGAGCAAATGATTTTGCTATCAAGCAGGGCGTAAAATTAGAGCCTGATGAATATTTCTTCTCTCAGTTTAGATATGATCAGTGGAAAGCTATACGTGACTCTGATAATTATTCATTGGATCATACTAATCACCAATTGGAAGAATTAATGCGCGATAAAAAATTTGGAACTGTTGGTGCTGTTGCTTGTGATATGAATGGGAATATTGCAGCGGCTACTTCCACTGGAGGAATGACCAACAAAAAATATGGTAGAATTGGAGATAGCCCTATTATTGGTGCGGGTACTTATGCCAATAACAAGACTTGTGGTATCAGTTGTACTGGCCATGGCGAGATTTTCATTCAAAGTGTAGCAGCATACGATGTAAGTTGTTTGATGGAATACAAAGGGTATAGTTTAGAGGAAGCGATGCATCAAGTAGTAAAAGTAAAGTTAGTTGAAATGAATGGGGAAGGGGGGATGATTGGAGTTGATGCTCATGGTAATGCTGCCATGATTTTTAATAGTGCTGGAATGTATCGAGGTATGAAGAATAATCGAGGAGTCAATACTGTTGCCATTTATAGTTAAACGATGATTAAAAAAATAGCCATAATTACTGCAGGTGGTAAGGGAAATCGAATGGGTACGGAAATTCCCAAACAGTTTTTATTGCTGAATAATAAGCCGGTTTTGTGGCATACTTTAACCGCTTTTTTAACAGCTGATCAAGAATTTAATTTTGTTTTAGTGGTTCCAGCCGATTTTATCAATTCAGCAGCTGAGTTGATCAATCAAATGCAAATTGCTAATAAAGTGATCATTACTGCCGGTGGTAATACTAGATTTCATTCAGTAAAAAATGGGTTGGCCCATGTTAAAGAACCTTCGATAGTCTTTGTTCATGATGCGGTTAGGTGTTTAATTCAACCCGATTTAATCAATCGTTGTTTTGAACAAGCCATTCAAAAAGGTTCTGCTATACCTGCAGTAGCTTCAACAGATAGTGTTAGAATAGAAATGGAGGATGGGAATAAGCCCTTTGATCGGTCGAAATTGCGAATTATTCAAACTCCTCAAACATTTAAAAGTGAATTAATTATACCTGCATTTGAGCAAGCATATCAAGATAGTTTCACTGATGAAGCAACCGTTGTTGAAGCAATGGGTAATATTGTTCATTTGATTGAAGGCGATTATCAGAATATAAAAATCACAAGGCCAATGGATATGCTTATTGCCCAAAAGATTTTAGAAGAAAGAAACTAGCCAATAATAGATAAAGGGAAAGGTAAATTGTTGTAATGATGGGTGAAATAAGCTTCTTGTGTTGCCCCAAATGCTGAATAAAATGCTGCAATGCCTGGAATCATTGAACCTTCAAAATCAAAAAGCAATTCTTGCTTGGAGAATTCCTCGATAATATTACTTAGTAATAAATGATTGGCGAATAATGCTCTACCTTTTGGAGTAACGGTATTGGCAATATTGTACAAACGCTTTTCATCTTTAAACAACAAGGCTATTGCCAAAATTTCATCGTCCGCATTAACAATAGCCCTTGTGAAACATTGTTCTTTTTTTTGGATATTTTTTTTGCAATACTGAATGAGCATTTGATAATCACTATTATTGACGTTCTTCATCTTAATGCCATACTGGCCTTTATATAATTCAATTGCGGTTTCACAATTGATTGATTTTATATACACTAAAAGTTGATATTTACATTTTTCGAGATTTCCTTTAAGGTCTTTTCTATATTCCATTGAGATCTCCTCAAATGATTTGTTCAATTGTAAAATAAAATTTGTTTTTTCAACATAGGTATCGAACAATAATGTCGGGTTGTTTAAAAAATTAAATTGCATGCTACCGTAGCGAAATTTTTTCTTAATTGTTGCAATGATTTCTTTTGCTGTTTCTTTATTAACTGGTCCAATTAATCCAAGTTGTTGAATAAAGTTGGGAGTGTAGCAGTATTGGATGAATCCTTTTTTTCGAAACGGAACTGCGGCTATTACTTCATAATCATTAACGACCACGCCGCACCAATCATTTGTCAGGGTATTTAAATAAGTGGTTGTTGAATAAATTAATCCGTTCTCTTCAATTTCTATTTTTTCATTCCATTTAGTAGAGTCAATTTCAGCTGAAGGAATGATATGGATACTATTTTTTTTCAATGTGTATCATTTTCCTTTTCCAGATAAGATAATTCTTAAAGTATGCATCATTATTTTAAAGTCTAATAGCAAAGATGCGTTTTCTATATACATTAAATCATATTGCATCCGCTCAATCATTTCATCAATGGATGATGCATATCCAAATTGTACCATGCCCCAAGAAGTTAATCCAGGTTTTGCTTTTAAAAGATAACGATAATAAGGAGAATTTTTTACTAATAATTGGATGTAAACTTGCCTCTCTGGCCTTGGGCCCACTAGACTCATATCTCCGATTAATATATTCCATAACTGGGGAAGTTCGTCTAATCGCCATTTTCGCATGGTTTTCCCCCATGGTGTAATTCTACTATCGTTGTCACTTGATAATGCTGGGCCATCTTTTTCGGCATCCACAAACATGCTTCTAAACTTAAATATGGTGAATGGCTTTCCTTTAAAACCGATCCTTTCTTGTAAATAAAATGCCCCTCCTTTTGAGCTAAGGAGTGTTTTTAAAAAAATCAATAATAAAATGGGGCTCAATAAAATAATACCAAATAAGGAAAATACAACATCAATCAACCTTTTAAAATGTGCTTCTTTGGGAGATAGGGCTGAGGTTTGTATGTCGAGTAAAATTGCACCAAGAATATTGCTTGTTTTGATTGATCCTGCAAGTATATCCAATGTGTCTGGAACAATTTTTATGGTTACTTCTTTTTCTGTTAACTGAAATACTAAACTTTCTATTAGCGCTTTCTCGCTCTTGTCTATCGATAAAATGACTACTTGGATGTCTTTCTCATTCACTATTGTATTGATCTCATTGATAAGCCCAAGTTGGGGAATCCACTTTGATAATCCATTTTTAAATTCTGATTGTTGGATAGGTATAAATCCAATTGGCCTGAAACCTAAATACCTATAATTTTTTTTAAGTACTTCCAATATTTTTATTGACTTTGAATTATTGCCTATAATCAACGTGTTGAAATACACAGTGCCTTTTGTGATGGAACTTTTAGCATAAAACAATATCATCAATCTTCCTGAAAAGATGCTTACAAATTGGATTATAAGAACAGAAAAAAACTGACCTACAGAATGTATGCTGCTTATGCCTGGAAAAAAATACAATATCAGGCACCCGAAAAGTGTTAATAGAAAAGTGTTGGTCAATTCACTTAATCTAGATTTGTCGAATAATGAACCATTATAAGTGCCTGCAAAAAAATATAGTAGAAGCCAAAATATTGGTAGACTAATGATAGAATGGATGGAAATGTTTAGATAATCGTAATACCGATTGAAAAATAATACAGCGATTACAGAGAAAAAATAATCATTGATTACATAAAACAAGATATTTTTCTTTTTCGGCAGCATCTAATTAGGAATTAACTAGAATGCTGGTGCTGCTTATCTTATCCAAAATTTGGTGGGCAACTTCCATTGCTAGAAATCCATCAATTTCACTAACAACTGTAGGTTTATTATTTACAATTGCGTCTATAAATGAAGTTAATTCTAGTTTAATTGCATTTAAAGGGGCTATTTGAGGAGTTGCAATGGCTATTGATTTTTTGCCGTTTGGAGTTTCAATATCAAAAGAAAAAACATTATTATCTTCTGGTTGTTTCAGTTTAATGATTTCTGTTTTCTTCTCTAAAAAGTCAATGCCAATATAAGCGTCTTTTTGAAAAAGTCGCATCTTACGCATTTTTTTCATGCTTATTCTGCTACTCGTTAAATTGGCAACACATCCATTATTAAACTCTATTCGCACGTTGGCAATATCAGGTGTTTCGGTCATCACAGCAACTCCACTTGCTGCGATGCTTTTTACATCACTTTTTACTAAACTTAAAATAATATCAATATCATGTATCATTAAATCTAGAATAACACTTACTTCTGTTCCTCTAGGATTAAATTGTGCAAGGCGATGTACCTCAATAAACATTGGGTTTAAACTCATGTCTTTAATTGCCAAGTAAGCAGGATTAAATCTTTCTACATGACCCACTTGTAATTTAACATTGGCTTCTCTTACCATATTCATCAAGTCTCTACCTTCTTGAATGGTATGGGTTATTGGTTTTTCTACAAATACATGTTTGCCTTTTCTGATGGCTTGCATGCAGATGTCGAAATGTTGATTAGTTGGAGTAATTACATCGATTATATCGCAAGCGTCAATCAACTTTTCTTCATCCATGAATCTTTTCAAGCCATATTTTTCAACAACTTCTTTAGCGTTATCATTATTTGGGTCAAAAAATCCAACCAATTTAATACCCTCAATTTCCTTCCAATTATTAAGGTGAAATTTTCCTAAATGACCCACTCCAAAAACGCCTACTTTTAGCATAAAAATTGATTAATTGGTAAAGATAAATAATTCGATCTGCCTTTAGCCGTCTATTTTAATCAAAAATGGAAAAGTCCTTGATATTGGTCAATTCTTTCTCATTCATCAATGTGTTTGCATAAGCGGAAATAAGGGGTAATTCATATTTACAATAAAATGCCAAAGTTTGAATCTTACCTTGGTAAAAATGCCTTTCAGTTTCAGAAAGGCCTGGGGTATTTAATTTTTTTGAAGCGGATATACTCATTTTTAACCACTGCCATCCAATTACAATAAAGCTCATCATTTCTAAGAAAACAGTAGCATCGGATAAATATCGCTCTATTTTGCCTTCTATTGAATAACTGTATAATTTGGTTAACACTTTTTCAATTCTCTTCATTTCATTTGCCAACTGATCAGCTGCGTCTTTCAATAATTCATCTTGAGAAGCCTCAGCAATAGTTGCCTGAATAGTAGCAGCAAGCAGATGCAAGGCATTCCCTTTTTCCATGGTTACTTTTCTTCCTAATAAATCAATTGCTTGAATTCCAGTTGTGCCTTCATACAATGACATTATTTTTAAATCTCTATAATGCTGTTGAACAGGGAAATCTGTTGTAAACCCGTATCCACCCAATGTTTGAATGGCAAGTGCAGCTGACCTACTTCCATGTTCAGAAGAATATGTTTTTACTATTGGAGTTAAAATTTCCATTAACAGCCAATAATTGTGTTTTTCATCTCCTGTTGCAACATGCGATAGATCGTATAATTTATTACACTCGATCCCTAATGAAAGTGCTCCCTCTGCTATGGCTTTTTGTGTAAAAAGCATTCTTTGTACGTCAGCGTGATGAATGATCAAGCTAGGTTCTTTTGAAGGGTCTTTTTCCCCAGCAATTCTTCCTTGTGGTCTTTCCAAACAATATTGTAATGAAGCTTGGTAAGCTGCCATTGCTACTGATGCTGCACACATGCCTACACTTATTCTTGCGCCATTCATCATTTGAAACATATATGATAAACCTTTGTGTGGTTCACCCACTAAATAGCCTATACAATCATTATTGTCACCAAATGATAAATGAGTAGTGGCATAGCCTTTCTGCCCCATTTTTTGAAAATCACCTGCACAATACACATCATTGTATTCTAAATCTCCTCCTTCTTTAACCCTAAATTTTGGTACTATAAAGAGAGAAATACCTTTTACCCCTAATGGTGCTCCTTCAATTCTTGCTAATGTTAAATGAATAAAATTAGAACAAGCTTCGTGTTGTCCACCAGAGATGAATATTTTTTGACCTTTGATTGAATAAGTTTCACCATTTAAAGGTTTTGCACTTGTTGTAATATCTGAAAGTGAACTGCCTGCTTGTGGTTCAGTTAATGCCATGGTGCCTTGCCATTCGCCCGCAAAAATTTTAGGAACATAAGTGCCAATTTGTTCAATATTTCCAAAGCTTGTTATTAATCCAGCTGCGCCTGCTGACAAGCCTAAATATCCCTCAACACCATTATTGGCTGCTTGAAAAACATGATGAGCAGTACTGAAAATCATTTCTGGTAATTGCATGCCTCCATGTTCAAAACTGGCACTAGCGCCTATCCATCCCTGTGCAGCAGACTCAGTTATTATTCTTTTCAAACAAGGATGAGTTAATACATTCCCTTTGCCATCATATTTTACTGGGTGTTCATCCATATCTTTAAAGAAAGGAGCCATTTCTTGATCTGCTAATAATTTGGCAGATTCGATCATCATCCAAGCTTGCTCTTCGTCTATATGAGCAAATCGCTCGAATTGAAATAAATCTTTAATAGGATGTACTTCAAATAATAAAAATCGTAGAAAATCCATGTTGGTATAACGGGCCATAAAGAATTAAGAATTAAGAATTATGAATTAAGAGTTAGCGGGCGGAGCCTCCATCAATGGTTAAACAAATTCCATTTACAAAAGAAGCTTCATCTGATGCTAAATATAAATATCCATATGCAATATCTATTGGTTTCCCCCAATGTCCAGCTGGTATCATCGGAATAAGCTTTTGTTTTACTTCATCAGGAATGGCATCTGTCATTTTTGTTTCTATAAATCCTGGAGCAATACAATTTGCTGTGATTCCGAATCTGCCTAATTCTAATGCCCATACTTTTGACATTCCTATTATAGCAGATTTAGTGGCAACATAATTAGTTTGTCCATAGTTGCCTCTTAATCCAACATTTGAAGATGCAGAAACAATTCTACCGTATTGTTGGTTTTTCATATGCTGAGCTACAATCTGAGTGCAATTAAATACGCCAGTAAGATTTACTGCTAAAACTTTGTCCCACTCTTCTTCCTGCATTTTCAAAAGGGTTTTATCTTTTGTAATTCCTGCATTATTGATGAGTATATCTATTCTAGCATGTGTTTTAATAATTTCATTTACAGCACTTTCTATAGCAGGTTTATCTGTTACAGACAATTTTGTAAAATAAACTTCTAGATGCTTGCTCCTTAAGTCTGAAGCAAATGCCTCACCTTGATCGGTTTGATCCCAAATAAAAACAGTAGCACCTTCTTTGGCAAATAGTTCTGCTGTTGCTGCGCCAATACCAGCTGCTCCTCCAGTTATAATGGCAATTTTATTTTTTAAACGCATATAGTTTATTAAAATATTACACTAATTAATTCTGCAACATATGCTGGCTTTTCAGCACCTTTAATTTCAATAGTACATCCTAAAAATAGTTTTACAGATCCATTGGGTTGTTCTTCTACGCTGTTCAGTTTTGCTATTAGACGAATTTCACTATCAACAGGTACAGGAGAAATGAATCTCGCTTTATTAATACCATAATTAAAAAAAGTTGTTACGTTTTCAATGGAAATAATATCATAAAAAAAATGAGAAGCCAATGACATGGTGAGGTAACCATGTGCAATTGTTTTTCCTCCCGGTAAAAATTGTTTTGCTTTCTCTGTGTCAATATGTACCCATTGAAAATCGAGTGTTGCAGCTGCAAACTCATTGATCATGTTTTGTGTTACTTTTAACCATTTGGTAGGGCCTGCTGTTTCGCCAATATGGTTTTTAATGTCAGCAATACCATTAATGTTTATTTTTTGAATTGCACCTGGTTCAGTTGAATTTTGTTCAATCTTTTTAGGGGCTTCAGTTGCTTGAATTTTTTCAATAATGAGTTCTTCTCTAACTTGAACTACTGCTTTACCCAATACTTTTCTTTCCATTAAATCGCTTATTGCAGTAGGGGATTCTTCCAAGGAATAAATCTTATGAATGGGCTGAGCAATTTTACCTTTACTCATCCAGTAAAGCAATTCGCCAAAATTTTTTAAACTATTGGCTGGTTCTCTTTCTGCAAAACTTCCCCAGAATACACCTACAACAGCACAGCCTTTTAACAGAGCAAGGTTAAATGGAAGTTGTGGAATTTCTCCAGATGCAAAACCAACCACCAAATATCTTCCGTTCCAAGCCATTGATCTTAATGCAGGTTCTGCAAGGGTTCCGCCAATGGGGTCGTAAACAATATCTACTCCTTTGCCTTGAGTAATTTCTTTGAGTGCAGATTTTAAATCTTGAACAGAATAATTGATACAATAATCCGCTCCTTTCAATTTGCAAAGTGCTAATTTTTCTTCAGATGATGCTCCTGCAATTACAGTAGCTCCCATTAATTTGGCTAACTCCACAGCGGCTATTCCTACACCACCCGCTGCTCCCAATATTAAAATGGTTTCTCCTTTTTTTAATTGTCCACGATCTTTCAATGCATGATAAGATGTGCCGAATGTATATAAAGAGGAAGCTGCTGTGATAAATGGCATTTGTGCTGGCATCGGGAATACCTTAGAAGCGTCAACAAGCACTTCTTCTGCAAAGCCTCCCCAAATACTTAAAGCCAATACTTTATCTCCAGCTTTAAAATTAGTGACTTTTGAGCCAACGGACTTTACTATTCCTGCCACTTCTCCACCAGGAGAAAATGGAAGATTCGGTTTGAATTGATATTTATTTTGAATAATTAATGCATCTGGGAAATTGACCCCACAAGCATAAATTTCAATTAAAACTTCTTTTTCTGTTGGTGTGGAGAGTTGTAAATCTTCCAATACCAATGTTTCAGGCAAACCAAATTCTTTGCAAAGAATCGCTTTCATATATATAGTGTATTAACCGGGTCGTCAATTTACAACCAATAGTTTAAAAGAGCCATATATTTTATCAATTAATGATTTAAAGCCCAATCATTCTTTTGAGTCTTTTAATAGTTCCTTTCAAAAGACCTCCATCAATTTGAATTCTTCGGTCTGTCGTCCAAACAAGGGCATTGATATTGGTAACGTAGTGTAATTTTCCGAACCCTTTTTCTCTTAGTTTTAATGCTAACCAGCCATCTTCGTTCGTTCCTGGAGGATGATTGAATCCATCAACAGCTAAACCTTGTTCTCTTCTAAATCCGGAATTGAAACCATAGGCATTCATTGCCTCATCTCTAAATAATTTATTGATCCACCTCATTAGATCAGCAAAATATTCATAAAAAAAATAAGTTATTCTCCCAGTATTCCCAATTGGAATAAATGAAAATCTTCCATACACTGAAGCAATTTTTATGTCATTTATTAATGGGCTGGCCATCAATTCTACCCAGTCATTGGGATAGACAGAATCTGCATCTGCATTTAAAATAATTTTTCCTTTCGCAATTGCCAACCCGGCATTTCTTGCCTCAGTAATTCCTTGTTTCAATTCATTAATACAATAGATTCCCGTTGCTACAACTAATTCGGCTGTTTTATCCTTAGAATTATTATTTACAACTATAATTTCTATTGGCCATTGAGTAATATTATTGCTTAAAGATAAAAGCGTTTGAAGTATATTTTTTTCTTCATTATATGCTGGGATTACTATTGAAATAACTGGATCTCCTTTTGATAATTGAGTATAACCAAGTTGAATTTTTTGAATCAACGATTGATCATTAGGATCTACAGAATAGATTTCATTAATGTATTTTGGAATTGCAATTGGTCTCATTTTGGGTATCTAATTCATTTTTTCGAACAACCATAAAGTTATATGATTAGATGAATTAATTGGGATTTCTTCTAAAATCTACCAAAAAGCAAATGATTCATCGACTTTCTGCTTAAAAATGAATAAATTTGAATTTTATAGACTAGAACCTTATTAATCAACATAAAACTGTATCATGGCTTTTTCGGATTCTGAATTGATCAAAATAGTGGTGGTTGAAGATGAAATGACTATGCAGTTAATTCTTAAAAAGTATTTGGGAACCCTCTATGAAGTAGAGATTTTCAAAGATGGTCTAGATGCAATGGCATTTTTACAACAAGGTAATATGCCTGATTTGATTATTAGCGATCTAAATACGCCAGTAATGGGCGGCCTCGATCTTACCAAACAGTTGAAAGCAAGTGATATTTTTAAAAAGATACCCATCGTAATACTTTCAGGTGAAGAAAGTTCTGAAATGATTATCAAATGCTTAGAAGCTGGTGCAGATGATTATTTGGTTAAACCATTTAATCCCAAAGAATTAGAAGCTAGATTAAAAGTTGTATTAAGAAGAATCAGCAAATAATACAGGAAAGAATGAATGATTCAATGACAGTTCAAAATAAAGTTATTGCACTCATTGGTTGTGATGAAACAATTACTGAAATTTTCACATCTAGTGACTTTGGCCATAAGAAAGTAGTTTCATTTAATTCTGTAACAGAGTTGTTTACCAAATGGGATCTTGACCATTCTAATGTTGCTGCAATTGTTTCCCAAAGTGAAGTATTAGGCCCAGAAGGAATAGCCTTATTGGAATTGATCAGACTAAAAAAACATAAAAACATTCCCTTCTTTTTGGTAAGTCAGCAGTTAAGTGAAAGCACAGCTAAGCTTGCATTAAAATCGGGAATTTCAGATGTTTTTAAGCTTCCGATAAAAAAAGACAATGTTGAATTAAGGCTAAATCTTTTAATTGATAACTGGGAAATATTAAAGCAAACTTCTGTAATAGAAGATTTTCGTAAATATAAAACACCATTTATTAAACGTGTTTTTGATATTTTCTTTGCTGGTATTGCATTGATACTTTTGTCACCTTTATTAATCATTGTTTGTATTTTATTAAGATTAGAATCTAAAGGGCCACTATTTTATTATGCTTTAAGAGTTGGCGCAGGATATAAAACTTTTAAATTCTATAAATTCAGATCGATGTTCGTAAATGCAGACAAACGACTCAAAGAATTGAAACATTTAAATCAGTATGCTTCAACGTCTAATGATGTTGAAATTAAAACAACTGATTATTTATGCGATGAGTGTAAAGCGGCTGGTACAAGCTGCCGATTTCCCATGTATTCAGATACCAATCTATGGTGCGAGAAGCAGTATAATGACAATAAAAAATCAAAAGCTGGATCTGCATTTTTTAAATTGAAAGACGATCCAAGAATAACCAAAGTTGGAAAATTCATACGAAATACTAGTATTGATGAATTACCTCAATTATGGAATGTAATTATCGGAGATATGAGTATTGTAGGAAATAGACCTTTACCATTATACGAAGCCGAAAAATTGACAACAGATAAATATGCTATGCGCTTTATGGCTCCAGCAGGAATTACAGGCCTTTGGCAGGTTGAGAAAAGAGGGAAAGGAGAAATGTCGGAAGAAGAGCGATTGTTGTTAGATAATAAATACGCAGAAAATCATCATTTCTTCAATGATATTAAACTTATTCTAAGAACCATTCCTGCTTTATTTCAGTCAGAAACAGTGTAGAATTATAGCTTTATCCATTCTTTTATCTCAAAGTTATATTGTTTGATCAGTTTTGCAGGATTACCCGCAACTATCGAATAGGGTGGAAAACTTTTAGTTACGACGGCCCCTGCAGCAACCACACTATGTTTGCCTATAGTTACACCTGAAGTAATAACTGCGTTTGCAGCTATCCAACAATCATCCTCAATAATAATTGGTTTTGTAATTGTTTTTTGTTGATTAATGGGAAGATTGATGTCCCTATATTCATGGTTTAATGCACTGGCAACGATATTCTGGGCAAAAATTACATTATTCCCAATTTGAATGGGTCCGATAATTACATTTGCCATGCCAATTAAACTATTCTGTCCAATTATAACATCGCCCATTCCATTGTTTATAGTACTAAAATCTTCTATAATTGAATCATTGCCCAAGCTAAATTGATTAAAAGGAAGCACATCCAAACGAGTTCTCCATCTAATGATAGCCCTTTTCCCCTTTTCGTGAAAAAATGGGTTTACAAATAGCCGCACCCATGCTCTTGGTCTGGCCTCATTAGAAGGAACCATGAGCCAATGAACCCATTTTTTTAACCTTGGGCTTGATTTTATTTTTTCTTTTAATGACATGGGATAGAAAATATGTTAATGTGTATAGTTAGGGGATAACCAAGCCCCTTTTATTTTTTTTATTATTATCTTTAATTTGCGTGAATATCATTGCTTTAGATAAAAATAATCCTTTTTTTTATTATTGCAAGAGATCGGATCGGTACCTATAAAAATTTATATGCTTTTTAATAGAATTTCTATATTTCCTTTTTTTCGTTACCGCATCAAAATACTCACATTTAGTTTGAGCCTTTTGATTTTTCTTCAATTTAGTTTAAACGGTCATTCCCAAAACGGTACTCTTATACAAGAATTATCGTACCCTTTTTTAGAAAAATTGATTTTTACAGCTAAACAAAATTATCCTAGAGTAAAAAGTTATGACCGAAGAGTCAATATTGCCTATATGAATCTACAAAAATCACGGCTCTCTTGGTTTGATTTCTTTACTTTTTCTGCTTTTTACTCTCCAAATACATCTGTAACTCTTACGAATCAAACTTTGACTGGTATCCAGATTGGATTGTTTATCAATATCGCTTCAATTATTCAAAAACCCATTGTAGTGAAAACGAGTAAGGAGGAATTGGCTATAGCTAAACTGGCTGCAGATGAATATATGTTGACTATTGAAACAGATGTAAAGACAAGATATTTTAGGTACATGCAGGCAGTTACTTCATTAAGAGTTCGAAATCAAGTACTAATTGATGTAGAAGCACTTTATAAGCAGGTTAAATATAAGTTTGAAAGAGGAGAAGCTACTTTTGAGAATTATAATACAGCTTTGGTTCAATTAGCCAAACAAAAACAAGATATCATTGAAGCAGAAGCTGCTGTTTTAATAGCTAAGAGTAGTTTGGAAGAATTAGTAGGCATAAAGTTAGAAGAGGTTAAATAAATGGAATTAAATAAATTTTTTAAACTCGTATACAAACGTAAGTATATCCTAGTGATTGTTCCAATAATCACAGTATTTGTTACGTATTATTTAGTTCGAAAGCTTCCGGATTCATATAATTCTCATGCAAGAATTTCTACGGGGATTGTTGATCAATCCACACAGTTACTTACCACATCTGATTTTTCTCAAGAATCAAGAATAACTCAGCAATTTAGTAACTTATTAGAAGTGTTTCATCTTAAAACAATTTATGACCAAGTTTCGTTCCAGTTAATTTTACATGACCTTACAAGTAAAAAACCATTTAGATCACCAAGTAAGTTAATTAAGGAAATTGGCCCAAGTGCAAGGGCTCATGCAATAGAAGTTTTTACAGAAAGGCTCAAAACAAAAGAGCCATTGTCTTTATGGGACAAAGACCAAGAAGGATTAAATCAATTACTCATTTCAATGGGCTATGATGAGAAAACACTTCAAAAGAAAATTTCACTATATAGAGTCAATAATAGTGATTTTATTGATATTGAAATGGAGTCTGAAAACACTTTTTTATCCGCATTTATTGTTAACGCTTTATGTAAAGAATTCTTAGACTATTATGGAAATTACATAAGGACTAATCAGTTAAGAGCAGTTAATTTTTTAGATACTTTAATGAAAGTAAAGTATGATTCGATGAACAATAAAATGCGGCAACTAAGAGATTATAAAATCAAGAACCGCATTTTGAATTTGAATGAACAAGCAAAAAGTTTATATGCTCAAATTACAGATTATGAAACAAGGTTACAAATGGCCAACAAGGACGTAGCTTCATTTGAAAGTGCAATCAGTGGAATTGACAAAAAGTTTGACCCAAGAGATAGAAAATATTTAGAAAGCACAACAGTGGCAGTAAATCTGGCTATAATAGATACAAGAAGTCAATTACAAACTGTTACAGCGGATTTAATAAAAAGTAATTATGATTCTCGTGTAAAATTAAAACAAGATTCTTTAAGAGCGCTATTAGAGCTGCAGATTTTACAATCTACTGATAAACTTTTAGTAAGCCCATTGTCTAATAAACAAACATTGGTTACTCAAAGAATTACTTTAGAGGTTTCAAAAGATCTGGCATTGGGAAGTATTAATTCAATAAATCAAGAAATTGAAAGATTGAATAAGAAGTTTGATTTATTAGTTCCTCATGAAGCACTCATTCAAAATTATGAAGGAGCAGTTGATGTTGCAGGGAAAGAGTATTTAGAGATTTTGAATAAGTTCAATAAGACTACTTATGAAACAAGTTTAGGCATGCAGCTTCATCAAATTGAAATGGCTATGCCAGGACCAGCTCTTCCTTCCAAAAAATTATTATTAGTAATTTTAAGTGGTATTGTAAGTTTTGTCTTTTGTTTAGTTTCACTTTTTGTTGTTTTCTATCTAGATCATGCTATTATTAATGCTCAAGATTTAGCAAATCAAACTGGCATTCCTGTATTATCATTTTTGCCTTCGATCAATACAACATTATTAGATCTTTCTAGCCTTTCGAGAGGGGAAGAGACTAATCGAAATGCAATTGCATTTAAGCATCTTTTACGCTCCCTTCGATTTGAAGTTGAAAGAGCTATGGGAAATCAAAAAATGCTTGTGGTTACTAGCTTAAATAATGGGGAAGGCAAATCGCTCATTGCCTTAGGGTTGGCTTACGCACTTTCAATGGTAAACAAAAAAGTGTTATTGATCGATGGAAATTTTGATGAACCAACAATTACAAATATCAGTGGTACTACTCATTATTTAGAAGACTATTTGAGTAATAGTATTTCAATTTCCGATGTAATGAGAGATGGGAAAGTTAGTATTATGGGAAATAGGGGAAGCGATGAATCTTTATTTGAATTATGTGATGAAACAATTGTAAAGCCAAAGTTTACCTATTTAAGAGATGTTTTTGATGTTATTATTGTAGAATCTCCTTCATTAGATCGAATGAATAAAGCACGCGAATGGATTGTAGTGACAGATAAAGTTTTAGGAGTATATGCTTCTGGAAAATCGATTAAACCAAATGCAAAAGTGAATATTCGATTTATTCAATCAATAGGAGATCGTTTTGCAGGTTGGGTTTTAAATAAGGTTCATTATAATCGATTAGAAAGTATGCCTAAATAGAATTAAGCAAAATGGTCATAACCAAAATTTTCAATTGTATATGGTATATATTTCAATTCTATATTGGGATTAACTTAGTGATGCCAATATTTTTTTTAATCATTTATTTTATTGTTAAAAAGATCAAAAAAAGACTTCCTATTAAATTAGCAACTAATGAGTCTGATTATGCAATTATTGTTACTGCTTACGAACAAACGGATTTACTAGAAAGTGTTGTTCAGTCTATATTAAGTATCAATTATAGCAATTACATCGTTTATATTGTGGCTGATAAATGTGATATTTCAAATTTGCACTTTGATGATAGCAGAGTTGAATTACTTAGACCTGAACAAACTTTGGCCAGTAATACACGTTCTCATTTTTATGCAATTAGTCATTTTAAAAGATCTCATGAAAGGTTAACAATAATTGATAGTGATAACTTAGTGCATCCCGAGTTCATTAATGAATTGAATATTTTTTTTAATAAAGGCTATTTAGCAGTACAAGGATTACGTGGTGCTAAGAATTTGAATACTATGTATGCAAATTTAGATGCAGCAAGAGATATCTATTACCATTTTTACGATGGAGAAGTCTTGTTTAATATTGGATCTTCTGCAACGCTTTCCGGCTCAGGAATGGCTTTTACTGTTCAATTATACAAAGATTGTTTAGGCCATTTAGACATTATTGGAGCTGGATTTGATAAAGTATTACAAAAACAAATAGTTGATCAAAATATTCAAATTGCTTTTGCAAAAAATGCAATTGTTTATGATGAAAAAACGGCTAAATCTGACCAATTAGTTAAGCAAAGAGCAAGATGGATTAATACCTGGTTTAAATATTTTTCATTTGGATTTAGCTTCATTTATAAGGGAATTATAAAGCTAAGTTGGAATCAATTGTTATTTGGTCTAGTATTATTACGACCTCCTTTATTTATTTTCATTATTTTATCATTAATATTTCTTGGAATAAATTTAATTATTAATCCAGTGGCAGCAATAATTTGGGCTTTTGCTGTTTTAACATTCATGGCTGGATTTTTTATTGCTTTACTTATCAACGGTGCCGATAAGAATATTTATAAATCTTTAATAGGGATTCCAAGATTTGTTTTTTTTCAATTGGTTTCTTTGATGAAAGTCAAAAATGCTAATAAACATTCAGTAGCAACAAAACATATAATTGAGCAGGACGAGAAACGTATTTAGAAAAATTCAAGAATATAAATTTTAATATTTGAAAGTAGATTCTACGATACCCAAAAGATCAACTGAAGAACAACAAGCATTTGAAAAACAACTCTTAGAAAAGAGTATTCAAAAAGTGGCAGTTGTTTTATCATTTCTAAGTGTATTTTACTTTTTCATCAAATTGTTATTTTTATGATGAAAGAGTCAATAATTATATCATCCGATAAGACTTATACTTCAAAATTTACTTTTAAAGAAAGATTTAAACAATATTCATTTTCTTCTAGATCCAAAAGTCTCGGAGGATTTCTTTTTGTTTTGTCTTGCTCTATTTTTTTTGCTTTTTTAATTACTCAATTTGGGGTTGTTTCTGGGATACTAATTCTTCTGACAATATTGGGCTTGCCAATTATTTATGGATTTATTATATACCCTAAGTTTGGAATAATCGTTTTTTTATTTAGTGCTTATTTCATCATGTTTATTTTCAGATTGGATTTAGGAGATTATCCATTCGGAACAGTTATGGATTTTATGCAATTACTATTAATCATTGGTTTTTTTATAAAGCAAAAACAAAGAATGGATTGGAAAATCCTTAAAGGACCCATAAGCACAATGATTCTTATATGGATTTTGTTTAATCTATTAGAAGTAATCAATCCGGCTGCAGAATCTAAACTTGCATGGGTATATACTGTAAGGTCTGTGGCTGTCATTATGCTAATGTATTTTGTTTTTTTATATAATATTCAAACAAAAGCTTTTATTAAAATTGTGTTTAAATTATGGATTTCACTTTCATTATTTGCTGCACTATATGGATTAAAGCAACAGTTTATTGGGTTTACTGATTTTGAGAATAAATATCTTTATTCCGATCCTGAAATTGCAGGATTATTATTTATCGGAGGTCAATGGAGAAAGTTTTCCATTTTTAGTGATCCTGTTGCTTTTTCTTATAATATGGTAATTAGTAGTTTATTATGTATCGGATTAGCAACTGGGCCTGTAAAAAAAATCCAAAAATGGATTTTGTGGATCATTGGGCTCATTTGTTTGTTTTCGATGTTGTATTCAGGTACAAGAGGTGCTTATGTACTAATACCTGCAGCAATGGTATTATTTGCTATTTTAAAGTTTAACAAAAAAGTTATTTTTGTGTCTGTTTTATTTGGTTTGTTATTTGCTGCTGTAATCTTTATGCCAACCTCGAATCCTACTATTTATCGTTTTCAGTCTGCATTTAGGCCAACTGAAGATGCTTCTTTTAATGTTAGAAAACGAAATCAAAAGCGAATCCAACCATTCATTTTATCACATCCTATAGGTGGAGGTTTGGGTGCAACTGGAACATGGGGAAGAAGGTTTTCACCTAATTCTATGTTGGCCAAATTTCCACCAGATAGCGGTTATGTTAGGATAGCAGTAGAGATGGGTTGGATTGGTCTGTTTTTATTTTGTTTATTAATGTTCACAATATTAAGAGTTGGTATACATCATTATTTTGCTATAAAGGACCCTACTTTAAAATCGTATTGCTTAGCAATGGTCTTAATTGTTTTTGCATTGAATATTGGTAATTACCCACAAGAAGCATTGGTGCAATTCCCTTCAAATGTTTATTTCTTTTTAGTAACAGCTTTAATAGAAGTAACCTATCGTTTAGATTTGGCTAATAAAATCGATGAACATGCTTTAATTTCAACTAATGATTTCAGGTAGAGATATAGTAATTGTTGGTCAGCAACCATGGGATGTTGAAATTGGTAGCAATTGTAAAAATATTGCCATAGAATTTAGTAAATACAATAGGGTGCTCTACGTCAATTCTCCATTAGATCGGTTTACTTTAATTCGTAATAAGAAAGATCAAAAAATTCAAAAACGAATCAACGTTATCCGAGGATTGGAAAATGGATTGATAAAAGTGGAGAATAATATTTGGAATTTATTTCCTGATCGGATGATTGAATCAATTAATTGGATTGGCTTTCAAAGTATTTTTGAATTTTTTAATAAACAGAATAATAAAATATTAGCTAGGAGTATTAAAGCTGCTATAGTTGAACTTGAGTTCAAAGATTTTATTTTATTCAATGATAATGATATCTTCCGTTGTTTTTATTTAAAAGAATTGCTTCAGCCAAGCATTAGTGTTTATTATTGTAGAGATTACATGTTAGCTGTTGACTATTGGAAGAAACATGGCGAAAAATTAGAACCATTACTTATTTCTAAATCTGATGTTTGTGTTGCTAATTCAACTTATTTGGCAGATTATTGTAAACAATTTAATCCTAATTCTTTTTATGTTGGTCAAGGATGCGATTTGAGTATTTTTTCTGACCATAATGTGTTTCAAGTTTCTAATGATTTTGATAATATTCCAAGGCCAATTATAGGATATGTCGGTGCGTTATTGGTTTTAAGATTGGATATAGAAATACTAATTCATATTGCAATAAATAATCCAAAATGGAGCATTGTATTGGTTGGACCTGAAGATGATACCTTTAGCAATAGTCAATTACATTCTTTTTCTAATGTTTATTTCCTCGGATCAAAGCCAAATCATTTGTTGCCTAATTATATTCATTCATTTGATGTTTGTATTAATCCTCAATTGATTAGCCAAGTAACAATTGGAAATTATCCAAGAAAGATTGATGAATATTTAGCTATGGGCAAACCAGTTGTTGCTACAAAAACTGCCTTTATGCAGTCTGTTTTCAATAACTATACATACCTTGGTGATAATGGAAGTGATTTTATAGATCTCATTAAATTGGCTTTAATGGAGAATAGTGAAGAAAAGGCAAAAGACAGGAAAGAATTCGCAAATACACATTCTTGGGAGAACAGTGTAGAAGCAATTTATAGTTCAATTACTAAGGTTTCCAATAAAAGATAATGACTAATAGACCCAAACGTTTGCCAATAATTGTAGCTGTCGATAATCATTACATCATATTGTTGGCAGCTTTAATAAAATCCATTGAGCAAAATAATAGGGCTGGATTACCCATAGATTTGTATGTCATATCAGAAAAAATAAGTCGACTGAATGTAAATAAGTTAGAGAACTCGATAAACAAATCAATGACATCCATTTTTTGGTATGAAATGGAAGAAATTATTACATCCGATTACAAAGTACCTGTTGATTGGACAACTTTTCCAAGAAATATTCATGCGAGATTATTTATCCCACTTTTTATTCCAGATTTCATAGAGCATATTTTATACCTCGATGTAGATATGATTGTTTGCAGGGATATTGCTGAATTATTTGAAATTGAAATCGGGGAAAATATTGTTGGAGCTGTTTTGGATCAACATGTGCATACATTTTCGAATAATTGGGGCGGTATAAAAAATTACAAACAATTAGGTCTAACTCCCAATTCTAAGTATTTTAATACTGGACTGTTAATGATTAATTGTAAAGCTTGGAGAGAATTTGATGTAACAAAAAAAGTAATTGAATGTATAGAACAAAATAAGGAATATGCTAATTTTCCTGATCAATATGGATTAAATGTTATACTTGCAGAACGTTGGAAAGAATTTGATCCATTATGGAATTATTTTAGCTTAGATAATGAAAAGATGCCTTATCTTATTCATTTTGTAAAAAGGAAGCCCATTTATAAATCGTATAAAGGGAATATGTTATTCAAACAATTATTTGTTAATTATTTAGAAAAAACTAAGTGGAAGGGAGAACCAGAAGTGAGTGAGATAATGCGACATTATAAGAAATTATCAAATGTATTGAATAAAGTAAAATCGCTTTTTTTTCGATACTTTAAAATAGAAGTATGATTGCCAAATTCATGGCTAAAGTAAATAATAAACATTTCCTCTCTTTAGCAGGAAATGGGGCGATGGCAGGGTTAGCAATGCTTACCTTGGCCATTTTATTCAGAGCACTTACAAAAGTGGATATAGGGTATTGGTTTTTTTACCAAACATTATTTGTATTGTTAGATACTTTTAGAACAGGGTTTCTTCAAATTGCACTTATTACATTTTACACAGGGACTGATCAAAATAGGTCTAGAACAGTTTTAGGCTCTATTTGGTATTTGGCCATTTTAATTACATTGATTTTAGGAGCTATTAATTTATTCATTTTTCCTTTTGTAGGGTTTTTTGAAAACCCTGCATTCATCATTACAATTCAATGGTTTGGTATTACTTTTTTAGCAACCTTACCTGCAAGTATTGCTTCCTGGATTTTACAAGCTGATCAACGATTTGATAGATTGTTGTTTTTGAGAGTCATCAATCAAGGTTCTTTTATTCTGGGCGTTATATTATTGGTCTTTTTTCATAAAGCAAGTCTGCAAAATCTTTTACTAATAAATTTTATCGTAAATTCCTTAGTGAGTATTGTTACTTTATTATTAGGTTGGACACAAATTACTAGTATTGTAAATCGCACAAAAGATTGCATTAAAGAAATTTATCACTATGGTAAATACAGCGTTGGAACAACTATTAGCGCCAATCTTTTAAGGAGTTCTGATACATTTATTATTACTTTTTTGTTAGGGCCAGCTGTTTTAGCTATTTATAATATACCAGTAAGACTCATGGAGCTTATCGAAATTCCGCTTCGTAGCACTATATCAACTGGGATGTCTTCACTTGCAAAAGCATACAATCGAAATAATCTGAAAGAAGTAGGATATATTTTACAAAAATATGCTGGAACATTAACTGTGGCTTTTGTTCCAGTAGCAATTATTGCAATTTTATTAGCTGATTTTGGAGTTGGTCTATTGGGTGGAGGCAAATACATCCATACTGAGGCGGCAAATGTGTACAGAATTATGATGATTTTTGCAGTCTTTTATCCGATTGATAGGTTCATCGGAGTAAGCCTAGATATTATACATCAACCACGTATTAATTTCATCAAGGTACTTTTGATGTTATTAATGAATATAGTTGGAGATTTTGTGGGCATATTGTTATTTGGAAATATTTACGGAGTTGCACTAGGTACTTTATTTCCACTGTGTATTGGCATTTTTTTCGGGTATTATTATTTAAATAAGCATGTAAAATTTAAATTAAAAAATATTTTTATATTTGGTTATATACAAGTGCGTAAATTATTACGTAAAGCAATTAAATTCAAACAACAGGATTGAAATTAATACATCTCATATTAGCACATGATCCAACTAGTATAGAACAATTAGCTAGATTGGTAAATAAACTAGATCATACTGACTCTATTGTTTATTTGCATATTGATCTTAAGACTGATCTGAATATTTTTGTTAATCATTTTAACTCATATCCCAATGTTCGCTTTATTAATAAACGTGTTAATATTAAATGGGCTGGGTATTCAATGATACATGCAGAACAATTCAGTTTTGAACAAATATTGCTTGAAGAACCAAATTTTGATTATTTAAATTTATTAAGTGCTCAAGATTATCCAATTCGACCAATCGAAGAATTCCATCAATTTTTAATTATCAATAAAGGAAAAGCATTCATGCATTGTTTAGATGTGGAAACTGAATGGGAAGAAGCAAAGGATAGAGTTACACGATATCATTTAATTAATTATAAATTCAAAGGGAAATATTTCCTGGAAAACTTTTTAAATAAACTATTACCAAGACGAATTGTTCCTAATAATATGGTAATTAAAGGAAGATCGCAATGGTTTACTATTTCAAAAAAACATATTGAATATGTTGTAAAGGAATTAAATAATAATAAAGAATTTGTTCGTTTTTTTAAATTTTCATGGGCTCCAGATGAAATCGTATTTCAAACTTTATTGTATAATTCGCCATTTAGAAATGACATAGTTAATAATAATCTTCGATTTATAGATTGGTCGGATGGTATGAAAAATCCCAAAACATTTACTTTTATTGACTTTCATCAAATAATTAATTCCAATCAATTTTTTGGAAGGAAATTTAATAGTGTCATTGACGGTACAATACTAGATATAATTGATCAACATATATTAAAATAATCAATTGGTTTTGTCTCTTTCTATAAATGCACGAATAAACAAATAAATGCCCATAAAAATAATCACTAAAGCAAACAGGTCCATTACAGTAACGCCATCATATTCATTAAAATAAAAAATTGTTGCTATTTCAAATTCTGGTGAAGCGGGAGTTACAATTAGTGTAAATCCAATTGTTATAAATAATAAGCCCGCAAAAAATAAGGTTAGTCCGGAAGCCCATCGTATTGCACTATGTTTTATATGAGCAGATTTAAGCATATTAGTGCTTTTATTTAATTTATTCATGTTTATGTGAATCAATCTGTCATTATCGTAATGTAGAGGATTTAGTTGTTCTTTTTCATTGTTCTTTAGCTTTAATGCTTCATGCATTTTTCGCTCTATTTCCTTTATTTTGTTATCCGGGATAGATTTTTTTTGTAATTCATTCAGAAAATCCTGAAATAGTTTATCTAATTCTGTAAAAGAAGGTTGTTCCATCCCCATATTCAATCAATTTTTTACTTTCTGAGCTAATTTAAATAAATTACAACACTTATCAGTTTATTTCACAAAATGAATATGGTTTCTATCATAACTGTAAATTTCAATCATAGCCATGTAACAGACGATTTATTGGATTCCATCATTCAATTCAATCATTTTTCTGCTATAGAAGTTATCGTTGTAGATAATGGAAGTACTCTTGATCCTGTTCCAAAATGGCAAGAGAAGTACCCCAATTTTATTTTTATAAGATCCCAACAAAATTTGGGCTTTGCTGGTGGCAATAATCTTGGAATTAAAGTCGCAAAAGGAGATTTGCTGTTTTTGGTGAACAATGACACAGTATTTACTGCCAATTTAATTGAGCATTTAATGAGTACTTTATTGAAACATCCTAAAGTAGGAATCGTATCTCCTAAACTCCTGTACTTTGACCAACCCAATATCTTACAATATGCAGGTTACACTAGTATGAATTATTTTACTGGCAGAAATGCTTGCATTGGTCAATATGAAAACGATCATGGGCAATATGATACATTTGAAGGCCAAACTGGTTATGCGCATGGTGCTGCTATGATGGTTAAGCGTTCAGTGGTTGAAAAAGCAGGGTTGATGTTTGAGGGCTTTTTCCTATACTATGAAGAATTAGATTGGTGTGAAAGTATAAAAAGAGCCGGTTTTGAAGTATGGGTTAATACAAAAGCAAGTATATATCATAAGGAATCCATTTCTGTAGGTAAAAAAACTGCATTGAAAGAGTATTTCATGAATCGAAATAGGATTTTATTTATAAGGAGAAATACAGCTTGGAATCAAAAAATCATTTTTTATCTTTATTTCCTATTTTTTGTAGGGATAAGAAATTGCTTTGAGTATTTAAAAAATGGCAATAGATCATTTTTTAAACAGTTTTTTCGAGCAATTTGGTGGAATTTTACACAAAGCAAAAACAGTCTTTTGTTAGGTTTTAAGCAATAATATATACAATGAAATCATTTTTCTGGGTAGCTGTTTTTTTTATCTTTTATACTTATATCGGGTATGGGTTATTACTTTATTTGCTACTCTTTTTTAAAAGGAGGTTTTGGGGAAAGCAAATAATGGAATTCTCGAATTATACTCCTACAGTTACTATAGTTGTTGCTGCTTACAATGAAGCTTATATCATTGAAGAAAAAATATTAAATACATTGCAACTAGATTATCCGGTTGATAGCATTCAATATATCTTTATTACTGATGGATCTTCAGATGATACCCCTTCTATTGTAGCAAAATATCCATTAATCAAAGGGATGCATCAAACTCAAAGGAATGGTAAAATTGCAGCTGTTCATAGAGCAATGAAAGAAACTAATACTGACATTGTTGTTTTTACAGATGCGAATACGATGGTTAATAAAAACGCACTGATCAAAATTTGTAGACATTATATTGACCCCACTGTTGGTGCAATTGCTGGAGAAAAACGAGTTCAAATAGAAAGCCAGTCAGATGCAACAGCCGGGGAAGGGTTCTATTGGAAATATGAATCAAAGCTAAAGCAATGGGATGCTGAATTATATTCAGTTGTTGGGGCTGCAGGAGAATTATTTAGCATACGTAAGTCATTATACCAGCCTGTTGAACCAGACACTATTCTCGATGATTTTATGATTTCAATGAATATTGCATTAAAAGGGTACCGAATTGTATATGAGCCAGAAGCTTTTGCTACTGAAACAGCATCCGCAAATACCAATGAAGAATTAAAAAGAAAAATTAGAATTGCAGCAGGTGGGATTCAATCTACCATAAGATTATGGCCACTTTTTATTCCATTCAAAAATCCAGTTTTAACCTTTGAATTTATTAGTCATAGGGTACTGCGATGGGTAGTGACTCCTTATTTAATGATTGGCGCTTTGATATTAAATATAATATTGACAAATCAAATCGGCATTAGATCCATTTATGGATTGATGCTTTTGGGTCAAATATTGATCTATATAGCAGCACTTTTAGGTTGGGTTTTAGAAAAACAAAAACTGAAAATTAAAATTTTCTTTATTCCTTATTATTTCTGCTTAATGAATTATGCAGTTATTGCTGGTATGCTTCGGTATTTTTTTACTAAGCAATCCGTTTTATGGGAAAAGGCCAAACGAAAATGAGGCAGCAAGGCAATAAAAATTGAAATCAAAACTCTCGGATTTTAATAATAACTTTATATGATTATACTAAGCTTAAGTATTACCACAATATGATCAATAAAGTACTTTGTGTTGATGATGATAGTATTTCACTGACTATTTCAAAGCTTTTATTAAAACGAACAGGCTTTGCTGAAAATATATTAACTGCTGTTGATGGACATGATGCTTTGTTTTATTTCGAAAAGCTTTTTGTGGATCATTTGAATCCCGAACAAGAAGCTCCTAACTTAATTTTATTAGATATCAATATGCCCGTAATGAATGGATGGGAATTTCTAGATGCTTATATTGATCAATATGGGAGTAAATTAAAAAATACGAAAGTGGTTATTTTATCTTCCACAATAGATCCCGAAGACTTTGCAAGGGCTAAAAAATATACTATTGTCGCTCAATTTCTAAGTAAACCTTTAAGTGTAGAAAACTTACTAGAATTGAGGGAGAATGATTTTGTTAAATTTTTTTTTAATTAGTACATCACAAGTACTTTATTCCATATTTTATTTTATAAATTCGAATGAGTATGCATTTACGTATTCTTTCAATTTGTTTGTTTTATTTGATGACGCCAATTTTCATTTTTTGTCAATCGGCAATGCCTCTACAACAGAAAATTCCAATAGATGCCAAAAGATGGTATCAATTAAATAATTGCACGAATGGACTATATCAATTATTTGACGGAGAATTAAAAGAAGATATTCATACTGGAGAAGGCAAACTTCTTCGATATTACGATTCCTACTATCCTTTATTGCCTGGGGAATCGATTGAAATTAATGCTATTAGAATGTATGATTGGAAAGGAGTAAATGAAACTCCAACTATTTTGTACATGATCGACAAGAATTGGAAAAGAACTCCTATTGCAAAATTTTCTGGCTCAAAATACGAAACTTGGGTAGGGCCTGACCCCTCGAAAGCTAACCAATTTGCATTATCTGTTTCAACTAAAAATGCGCAATATTTAATGATTCGTTCAGGAGATATTTTTCCTACTGAAATAGAAATCTATGGTAAATATATACCTCCTACATCTCCTATACAATTAGTTAGAAAGCCAATACCCTTAAAATATTTTTTTGGTATTAATGCATATGAATGGAATTTTCAAAATGGCGCAATCGATCCTTTGAAAATAGATGAACAAAAATTTCAAATGATTAATGGATTTTCTGGATTTAGGCATTATTTAGATTGGAAAAAGATAGAAGAAAGACAAGGTAGTTATACTTATAATCCAACAGCTGATGGGGGCTGGAATTATGATGCTATTTATGAGAGATGCAAATCAGCAGGCATAAGTGTTTTAGCATGTATAAAAACTTTGCCTGAATGGTTAATAAATACTTATCCAGCTCATTTACGCAATAACGAAAATGTGCCCGCAAAGTATGGGTCTACTTTATTAGAACCATCAGCATATATTGAACAAGCAAAACTTGGTTTTCAATTTATTGCTAGATATGGCTCTAATAAGCAAATTGATCCTGCTTTATTATCTGTAAGCAAAAAAAGTCGTTGGACCAATGATCCAGTAAATTCTATAAAAATAGGGATGGGGCTAATTCAATTTATTGAATGTGAAAATGAAAGAGACAAATGGTGGAAAGGAAGGCAAGCATATCAAACTGCTCGAGAATATGCAGCTAATCTTTCTGCTTTTTATGATGGTCACAAAAATACTTTAGGAAAAGGAGTAGGAGTAAAGAATGCCGACAAAAATGTGAAAGTAGTTATGGGGGGCGTTGCTCTAGCCAACACAGATTATTTAAGAGGAATGATTGATTGGTGTAAAGAATTCAGGGGATTTAATAAGGATGGTTCAATAGATGTTTGTTGGGATATTATTAATTATCATTTGTATACCAATAGTGAGCAATTAAAAAGGGGCATTGCTCCAGAAAAACAGATGGTTGGAATGGACGCCAGTAAAATTGCCAATGAATTTATTCAAGTTGCTCATCTTTATTTAAATGATATGCCTGTTTGGATAACAGAAGCCGGTTTTGATATCAACCAAGCAAGCCCAAATAAAGCAATTCCTTTATGGAATAAAACTGCATTACAAACGCAAGCGGATTGGGTTTTAAGAACTTCTCTTTTATATTCAAGATTAGGTATTCAAAAAGTATTTTATTATCAATTGGAAGACGATAGTCCTAAATCAAATCAATTATATGCAACAAGCGGATTGATTAATGGAAATAATACTCGTAGACCAGCAGCTGATTTTATATTTCAGGTTATTCAACAGTTTGGGAATTTTCGATTTTATAAAAACCTTTATCCAGACCCAATTGTAGATCAATACCTCGATGAAAAAGGTAATTCCATGTATGCTATTTATATTCCAGATGAAAAATCAGGTTCAGGGACCTATTTGTTGGATTTAGGTAAAAGTGTGAAAGGGGTACTTTATTCACCCAATCCTGGATTTAATGAAATGAAATCGCAGCAACAGTCAACTACCCAAGGAAAATTGCTTATTACTGCAACAGAAACGCCAGTGTTTGTGGTAGGAAAACAGTAAAAAAATAGAAAACCCACGATTTTCGTGGGTTTTTCATATTCAGTTGCGGACCGGACGGGACTCGAACCCGCGACCTCCGCCGTGACAGGGCGGCATTCTAACCAACTGAACTACCGATCCGTTTCCTCTAAAAAACCCCAAGGGGGTGTTTTTCGGACGGCAAAGATAAGGGTAAACACCTTTTTCAAACAAATCTTTTCCAAAAAAAATGCAATCCCTATTTTTACCGACTTAATTGTTCAAAAATGCCTCAATACCCAAATAGACAATTCCTCGATTTTGAAAAGCCTATCAAGGAATTATACGAACAGATCGATGATACTAAGAAGCTTGCAGAGAAGAATCCTAAAATAGATTATTCTTCTACCTTGATTCAATTAGAAGAATCGATCCTTCAAAAGCGTACTGAAATTACAGCTCAACTCACCCCATGGCAAAGGGTTCAGTTGAGTAGACATCCTGATAGGCCATATACTTTAAAGTATATTGAGAATATGTTCACCAATTTTGTAGAATTACATGGAGACCGCAATGTGAAGGATGATAAAGCAATGGTTGGCGGCTTTGCTCAATTAAATGGTGAAACAATTATGGTAATTGGGCAACAGAAAGGAGTCAATACTAAAATGCGTCAAATGCGCAATTTCGGTATGGCTAATCCTGAAGGCTATAGAAAGGCGCTCAGACTAATGAAATTGGCTGAAAAATTCAACAAGCCTGTAATTGCTATGATTGATACCCCAGGTGCTTTTCCGGGGCTAGAAGCAGAGGAGAGGGGCCAAGGAGAGGCTATTGCTCGCAATATCTACGAAATGATTCGATTGAAAGTACCAGTGATCATTATAATTATTGGAGAAGGAGCTAGTGGTGGTGCTTTAGGTATTGGAGTTGGAGATAAAGTATTGATGATGGAAAATACATGGTATACAGTGATTTCACCGGAGAGTTGTAGTTCTATTTTATGGCGAAACTGGGATAAAAAAGAAATTGCTGCAGAACAACTAAAATTAACTGCAACTGATATGAAAGGTTTTGGATTGGTAGATGAAATTGTTCTTGAACCCGCCGGTGGTGCTCATTGGGATTATCAGGCTGCTGCTGATATCTTAAAAATCCAAATTCAAAAAGCTTTAGATGAAGTAAAACATAAATCACCACAAGAAAGAACCAATGACCGTATAGAGAAATATGGTAAGATGGGATTCTGGGAAGAAACCACAGTATAAAATGATTATTAACGGGGGAAAAAATAAACGGGGGGATATGACCATACAAAAACAATTAAGAGGAACAGGTGTTGCATTGATTACACCATTTACAAAAAACAATACCATCCACTTTGATGCATTAGGTACTGTTATTGATGCGATGATTGATGGTGGAGTTGAATACTTGGTTAGTTTAGGTACTACAGGAGAAACTCCTGTTTTAAACAATCCAGAAAAAATAGATATACTTCATTATACTTATGAAAGAGTAGCTAGCAGAGTACCTGTTGTTGTAGGTATTGGTGGGAATGATACTGCAGATCTAATTCATGATCTATCTCATTTTCCTCTCGATAAAGCTGCAGCAGTATTAAGTGCTTCTCCTTATTATAATAAACCATCTCAAGAAGGCATCTATCAGCATTACAAAATGGTGGCTGCCGCTTCACCCAAGCCAATAATGTTGTATAATGTTCCTGGTAGAACGGGAAGAAATATGAGTGCTTATACTACATTGCGTTTAGCCAATGATATTGAAAATATTATCGGAATTAAAGAAGCAAGTGGAGATATGGCCCAGTGCATGCAAATACTCCGTTATATGCCTAAAGACTTCTTAGTAGTAAGTGGAGACGATGCATTAGCGCTTCCACAAATGGCTTGTGGAATGGAAGGAGTAATTAGTGTTGCTGCAAATGCGTATCCGAAATTGTTTTCCGATATGGTAAGAAATTGCTTGTCTCAAAATTACGTTGCAGCCAAACTACTAAATGATCAATTAATAGAAGCCTACGATCTAATGTTTGCCGAAAATAATCCTGCAGGTGTAAAAGCTTTTATGGTAGAGCAGGGCTTAATCGAAAATTATTTGAGAATGCCAAATGTACCCTTGAGTAATGCTGTTCATCAACAGATAAAGCAATTCTTGATAAAAAAATAATGATTCATCAATTTAATATTTGATGAACGGCCATATGATTTGATCATTCATGTATAACTTCATTCCAAGGATAAAACAACGCTATGTTCAAAATTAATATAATTGTAATTTTATTAATTGCAATTACTGTTTTTTTCTCGCCTGTTTTTGGGCAAACACCACCAGTATATAATAGCACAGAAATTTATGCTCAACTTAAAAAGTTGAATGTATTGGGATCGGTGCTTTATTTGGCAGCGCATCCCGATGATGAGAACAATAGCTTTTTGCCGTATTTGGCAAAAGAACGAAACTTTAGAACAGCCTATTTGAGTTTAACAAGGGGCGACGGAGGGCAAAATTTAATTGGTCCAGAACAAGGAATTGAACTTGGATTGATCAGAACTCAAGAATTGTTGGCAGCAAGAAGAATTGATGGTGCTGAGCAATATTTTAGCAGCGCTTATGAATTTGGTTTTAGTAAAACATTCGACGAAACACTTCGTTTTTGGAACAGACAAAAAGTGTTATCAGATGTAGTTTGGGTGATCAGAAAATTTCAGCCTGATATCATTATCAATCGTTTCCCCGGCGATGCTAGAGCTGGCCATGGGAATCATTCAGGATCTGCAATTTTATCTCAAGAGGCTTTTGTAGCTGCAGCAGATCCCAATCGTTTTCCAGAACAATTAAAGCAAGGTGTGAGTGTATGGCAAGCAAAACGATTGTTATGGAACACGTTTAATTTTGGTGGATCAAATACAACCAGTGATAATCAATTAAAAATTGATGCGGGAATATATAATTCAATGCTTGGAAAAAATTATGGTGAAATTGGAGGCGAAGCAAGAAGCATGCATAAAAGTCAAGGAGAAGGTAGGCCAAGACGGAAAGGTCCTGTTTTTGAATATTTCAGCACTTTGGCTGGAGATTCTGCAAAAAAGGATCTGATGGATGGAATTATCACCGACTGGACACGCATTCCAAAAGATGGAGTTATCGTTCAGCAAAAGATCAATCAAATTATTCAAAACTATCAATTTGAACATCCTGAAAAATCAGTAGAAGCATTGGTTTCATTGTATCAATTGATTCAAGGGATCGAGTACCATGAAATCTGGTGGTATAAAAAGAAGCAGGAGGTAGAAGATTTGATCATTGCTTGCAGTGGGTTATTTGTGGAAGCAACCACAGATGTGGAATATGCTGTGCCAGGAGAAAAACTCAATGTTAGTTTATTTGTAAATAAAAGGAGTAATGCAAATATTCAATTGGATCAAATTTTATTGAATACAACTCCTGATAAATCATATGATTCAACTTTCAATTTGAAACCATTAGTAAATAACAATTATAGTTTCAATAAATCTTTTATTGTTCCTACTTCTACACCGGTTTCTCAGCCTTATTGGTTGAATAAACCTTTGGATGGAATAGGGAATTTTGTAATTGATGATCAACAAATGGTTGGGAAAGCAGAGTCTGATCCTGCTTTCAATGCAAGATTTGTTTTCAGCATGAACGGAATTTCTTTTATTGTTAATAGACCTGTGCAATATAAATATGTTGATCCTGTTAGGGGAGAAGTCTATCAACCGCTTACTGTAAATGCACCATTGGTTATTTCACTCAATAAACAAGTATTGCTTACAAATGTGGAACAAGTGGGCAATAAAAAACTATCTCCTACCTCATTACTGCTTCAATACAAAACCAATTTTAATGCTAGCAACTTGCCAGTTACTATTCAATTAAAGGATGATAATGAAAAGGAGTTTTATTCGAAAGATACTATTTTAAATGTGGAACAGGGTTCGGTATATGCTTTTCCGATTGAGCTCAAATCCGTTCTTGGTTCAGTAAAAACAAAATCTATTTCTGCTGCAATTACTTATGTGTTGAACGGGAAGATAAATTCGGTTACTCATTTTTTGAAAACGATTAAATACGATCATATACCAACAATCAATTATTTCTATCAAGATAAAGTGGCTGTGATTGATGAAAAAGTAGTTGTCAGCCCTAAGAAAGTGGGATATGTTATAGGTGCCGGAGATTTGGTTCCTGAAGCATTGGAGCAATTAGGATATCCGGTTACTTATTTAGGGGAATGGGATATTACAGATGCAGAGCTTAAAAAATTCAACGTTATTGTATTAGGAATTAGGGCATTTAATATTTACGAATGGCTAACAACCAAAAATGAAGTGTTGAATAGATTTGTAAACAATGGAGGGCATTTGGTAGTTCAATACTTAAAAAGTAATCAGGTTGGTTTGAAGAAAGTAAAAGTAGGTCCTTATCCATTTAGTATGAGTGGCATTAGAGTTACCGAAGAAAATGCTAAAGTGAATTTCCTTCTTCCTAATCATGCTATATTTAATTTCCCTAATAAAATCACAAATCAAGATTTTGATGGTTGGATTCAGGAACGAAGTACTTACCAAGCAGACCCTATTGCAGCGCCTTATGAAGCTTTACTAAGTATGAATGATTTAGGTGAGAAGCCTTCTAATGGAAGTTTAATTACAGCTAAATATGGGAAGGGGAATATCACTTATGTAAGTTTGGTTTTATTTCGTCAATTGCCTGTAGGTAATTTTGGTGCTTATAAATTATTAGCCAATATAATCGGTCTGCCTTCTTCAAAATAGTCACTATGCAAGCTCGCAGAAAAATAGGATTCTTTTCCATTGTCTTAATAGGAGTTGCTATAGGTTTTTTTATTAAAAATGTTAAGATAGGGCTGATTATTGGTTTAATATTGGGCTTGTTGGCTGGTGGAATTGTAAATTCTAAATCAAAATAAATGCAACCAAAAATTCCTTTATTTAAATCTTGGAAAAACTGGTACTTATTTGTACTAGGTTTTTTGGCTGTACTAATTATCTTTTTTATTTGGTTAACTAAATACTATCAATGAGCCAACTCGACTGGATTGTATTAATAATTACCCTTGTGGGAATTGTTGCTTATGGCTTGTATAAAAGTCGGACTAGCAAAAATTTAGAAGGTTATTTTTTAAGTAATCGGAGTATGCCATGGTATTTGGTTTTACTCAGCATTATGGGTACTCAAGCTAGTGCCATTACATTTCTTTCAGCGCCAGGTCAAGCTTTTACCGATGGGATGCGTTTTGTTCAATACTATTTTGGATTACCAATTGCTATGGTGATACTTAGTATCACATTTGTTCCATTGTTCAGTAAATTAAAAGTTTTTACCGCTTACGAATTTTTAGAACAACGATTCGATATCAAAACTAGGGTATTTACTTCTTCCTTATTTTTAATTTCAAGAGGCTTGTCTACCGGAATTAGTATTTACGCTCCATCAATTATTCTTTCCTCTTTAATGGGCTGGGATATTTTTTATACCAATATAGTAATGGGTGGGTTATTAATTGTTTATACAGTGAGTGGGGGTGCAAAAGCGGTAGCTTATACTCAACAATTGCAATTGGGGATTATTTTTATTGGCATGTTCATCGCAGGTTATTTAATTGTACATCATTTGCCTTCTAATATGGGATTTTCTGATGCATTGGAAATTAGTGGTGCTTCAGGAAAAATGAATATAATTACATCTGGATTTACTGAACATGGATTTGATTGGAAAGACCGTTACAATATTATTAGTGGGGTAATTGGAGGATTCTTTTTAGCACTTTCCTATTTTGGAACAGACCAATCACAAGTAGGTAGGTACTTAACTGCAAAAGATACAACAGAAAGTAGGGTAGGACTATTAATGAACGGACTAGTAAAAGTGCCCATGCAGTTTTTAATTCTATTATTAGGAGCATTATTGTTTACTTTCTATCAATTCAATCCTTCACCAATATTTTTTAATAAAGGGGTTGAGGAAAAAGCAATGTCAACTCCATATAAAGATTCTTTGCAAGCTATCAAATGGAAATTTGAACAAAAAGCTAAAGAACAAAAATTGAATAGTGAGAAATATTTAATTGATAACTCTCAACCGAATAAAAATAATATCGCTCGAGGTTCTATTGAATTGAATCAAATCAAAGGAGAATATAAAAAACTGCTACAAAAAGCGAGTCCTGGTGCTGATACCAATGATACCAATTATATTTTTCTTCGATTTGTAGTAGACTTTTTGCCCAAAGGATTGGTAGGGTTATTAATTGCCATTATTTTTTTAGCAGCATGGGGCTCTATTGCAGCTGCACTTAATTCTTTAGCATCTTGTTCCATGATCGATTTTCATAGACGATTTAGTAAATCCACCATGGCGGTGCCTGATTTAAAAAGAGATGAAAAGGAATATACAATTTCGAAATATTACACTTTTGGTTGGGGGATATTCTGCATAATCACTGCTGAGTTTGCTACTGGTATGGGCAGCTTAATAGAAGCGGTGAATGTTTTAGGCTCTTTATTTTATGGGGTAATATTGGGTATTTTCTTAGTTGCTTTTTATTGTAAAAAAATTCAAAGCAATGCTGTTTTTTGGGCAGCAGTTTTGGGCGAAATAATTGTTATCAGTTTGTTTCTTCTCGATAAATACCAGATAATTGGTTTAGGATTCTTATGGTTAAATGTAGCTGGCGCATTGGTAGTAGTGTCTCTTAGTTGGTGTTTTTCTTTATTCAAAAGATAATATGTTATCTTACTGATTACAACATAGCAATAACAATGAAAACTTCTTTTAATAAAGTTGCATGGGCCAATTCGGGTATTTTATATGAAGTAAATATTCGACAATATACAGCCGAAGGCACATTCGCGTCTTTTGCAAAACATTTACCAAGGTTACAAAAAATGGGTGTATCCATTTTGTGGTTAATGCCAATTACTCCTATTAGTGAAAAAGTCCGTCAAGGAAGTTTAGGAAGTTATTATGCTTGTAGCAGCTATACCTTAATTAATCCGGAGTTTGGTAGTTTAGACGATTTCAAAAATTTGATTCAAGAAGCCCATCATTTAGGAATGAAAGTGATTATCGATTGGGTGGCTAATCATACAGGTTGGGATCATCCTTGGACAATCGAAAATCCGAATTGGTACCGATTAGATGAGCTTGGAGATTTTACAGAAAAAAACGGATGGCACGATGTGATTGATTTGAATTTTGAAGTAGCAGACATGAGGGCAGAATTAATTGATGCCATGCGTTATTGGGTTTATGAATGTGATATTGATGGATTTAGATGCGATATGGCACATTTAGTTCCATTGGATTTTTGGCAACAAGCAAGAATGAGTTGTGAAATAATAAAACCTTTGTTTTGGTTAGCCGAATGCGAAGTTGTTGATTACCATCAAGTGTTCGATTCAACTTATGCGTGGTGGTGGATGCATGAAACTGAGAAATATCTAAAGGATCAAAGCAGTTTACATGAAATAAGAAATGTTTTACACGCCTATTCTCAATATCCTAAAGATGCTATTAAATTATTCTTCACCTCTAACCACGATGAGAACAGTTGGAATGGAACTGATATAGAAAAGTATGGAATTGCTACCAAAGCATGGTCTGTCTTTTGTTTTACTTGGCATGGTATGCCAATGATATATAGTGGGCAAGAAACTTCCAATCAAAAGCGATTGAAGTTTTTTGATAAAGATATTATTGAATGGAAAGATCCGCCACCACTTCACCATTTTTATGCTTCACTTGCGCAAATGCGAAGTAGCAATGAAGCAATCACTATGGGCGAGTCTTTTATATTGCCATCAGACCATAGCAATGAATTGATGGCATTCTTCCGACGCAGAGATGAAAATCTTGTATTGGTTTTATTAAACGTTTCGAAAAAAGACCGGCTAAAAATTCACGTTGATCACGAATGGTTGAAGGGAAAGTTTAGAAATTTATTTTCGCATATGCAGTTTCACTTTGAAAGAAAAGCCAGTTTTGAATTGCAAGCGGGAGAGTATATTGTTTACGAGAAAATCCAATAATAACAAATGGCAAACAAATTCTCGCTGCCCAAAAATCCCTTCGGAATTTTTGAAAGGCTCAAATTTTTGTTTGCCATTCTTTTATTATATACTTTACTTATTATATTTTCTAGCCTAACTATACTTTAATCCTCTGTCACCTTCAAAGGATATGTATATTTCCCTTCGAAGCCAGGGTAAAATCCATCTAAACGAATGTTGCCGTTCTTTATAACATTTAGTGCTTCTTTTAATTCATCTAAGTTATTAATGGTTTTTCCGTTTATTGCAGTTATTACAAAACCATCTTCCATTCTGCTCTTACTTAATAAACCAGTACCCACTTTTTTTACTAATACGCCGCCAGTTACTTCATTGGCAGTTGCAACTTTCTTGTCTAGATTGGTTAATTCTCCTCCTAACTTCTCTACAGCACTGCTGTTTTTAACTATATCTGTATTGCCAGCTTTATTTTTCAAAGTAATATTAGCAATATTGTCTTTTCCTGCTCTTCTATAGTTCACTGTAATTTTATCTCCTGGTTTAAATCTGGCCACTTGCTCTTGTAATTCTGCGCCACTAGTTACTGCTATTCCATTTATTTTTGTAATTAAATCGCCTTTCTTTAACCCTGCAATAGCAGCTGCGCCACCTTCAGGAACACTTAATGTATAAACACCTTCTCCTTCTTTTAAAGTAGTTCCAATTTCTTTTTCTATCTCTCTTTTTTCTTCATCAGATAAATTGTCTTTAGGATAACTGATGCCAATGTAAGCACGTTGAACAGTTCCGAATTTTACAATATCTGTCACAATTTTCTTGACCATATTTACAGGGATAGCATAAGAATAGCCAGCATATTGCCCGTT